>CAZAIB010000011.1:72255-90444 GCA_964485095.1 uncultured Planctomycetaceae bacterium
AGCAACAGGTTTGATTCGACGTGTTGTCATTCTACGAAGTGTGCGATGAACTTCGCGATTAGCTCGCTGGCTTCCAAAGTCTCTTGGGTTTGTTGCTTGAATTCAGCCAGCGGGACACCGGCGATGCTCTCGACGTATTCCGGGTACGCGTCTAGTCGCATCAGCAAATCGCTTCGTTCAAGTTCTGGATGGAACTGAGTGCAATAGACCGGTGCGTCGTTGAAACGGTAAGCGTGGATGGGGCAGCGTGCTGACGATGCCAGCAGTGTGGTGTTCGGTGGCAGGTTGGTGACGGTATCTTCGTGACCGACCTGTGCCTGGAAGGAACCGTTGAAGGTTCTGAACACGGGGTCTGATTTGGTGGCGTCGGTGAGTTCCATTTGGATGGTTCCCACCTCGGCGGTTTCGGGAGCGTGAACTACCGTTCCACCCATTGCTCGAGCCATCGCCTGATGTCCCCAGCACGACGCGAAAGTCGGGATGCCCGAACCGTGGACTCGGCGGAGTGATTCCAAAGCCGGTTCCAGCCAGTCGCCACCGTGGGCGGCCGAGTATCGACCGCTGCCCCCGATGAAGATGCAGTCGATTCCTGTCAGGATGTCAGGCGTGATCGGTTCCTGCAGCAGGTCGTGAACCTGAATGGAATCGGGGCCGATATTGGCGGCTTTGGCGAAACACTGGATCTCATGGTGGCGGATAGCGTCGTCGGCGTCCCGGATCTGGAGAAGCAGGAAGTGTGTGTTCATGGTGGTCGATCTGAAGTTCGCGGTTCTGGCACTGTACCAGCGGACCGGTTGGCTGGCAGGTCTGCCACGTTGGCAGCAGTTGATGAGTGCCACCGGATCGGTTCGAGCCTAACTTACTTGCTGATTGGGACTTAGGGATTGGTGTTCGTCCCTGGCACGGTGATTGCTCTTCCCGCAGCCAAACAGAATTTCCGCCGAATTTGCGCACACGGTCTCGACAGGCTTCCAAGTCGGGACTTCATAACGTTTAGAAGAGGATGACATCGTGGCCAAACTACTGACGTTTGACGAAGAGGCCCGGAAAAGCCTGCTGGCTGGCGTATCAAAGCTCGCTCGCGCTGTAAGCAGCACACTTGGCCCACGTGGTCGAAACGCTGTGCTGGACAAAGGCTGGGGGGCTCCAAAGGTCACTAAGGACGGTGTGACTGTCGCTGAAGATATCGATCTTGAAGATTCATTCGAGAACATGGGCGTTCAGCTGGTGAAGGAAGCTGCTTCCAAGACCAACGACGTCGCCGGTGACGGAACCACCACTGCGACTGTTCTTGCCGAAGCGATGTACCGTGAAGGTCTTCGCTACATCGCGTCTGGCATCGACCCAATGGCCATGGCACGTGGTGCTCAGAAAGCAGTCACGGCTGTGACGGAAGGTTTGGCTAAGTTGTCGAAGCCGGTTAAGGCTAACGATAAGAAGGCTATCGAACGCGTCGCTTCAATCGCTGGTAACAACAGCACTGAAATCGGCAAGATCCTGGCCGACGCACTGACCAAGGTTGGCAAAGACGGTGTGATTACCGTTGAAGAAGGCCGACAGACAACAACGGAAGTCGAACTCGTCGAAGGTATGCAGTTCGAACGCGGTTACCTGTCTCCGCACTTCGTTACAGACCAGGATTCGCAGAAGTGCGAACTTTCAAACTGCAAGATCCTGATCCACGAAGAAAAAATCAGCAACGCCAAAGACTTGGTTCCAATCCTGGAAGCCGTCTCCAAGGCGAACGCTCCACTGCTCATCATTGCCGAAGACATTGAAGGCGAAGCACTGGCAACTTTGGTTGTCAACAAGATGCGTGGCATCCTGAATGTCGCCGCTGTTAAGGCTCCAGGCTACGGCGATCGCCGTAAGGCCATGATGGAAGACATCGCGATCCTTACTGGTGGCAAAGCGATCTTCAAAGATCTCGGCATCAAGTTGGAAGCCGTCGAACTGGCTGACCTTGGTACTGCCAAGAAAATCACAATCACTTCTGACTCCACAGTGATGGTTCAGGGTGCTGGCAAGAAGGCAGCGACTGAAGGTCGAGCGGAACAGATTCGCCGTGAGATCGAAAGCACAGACAGCGACTACGATCGTGAGAAGCTGCAGGAACGATTGGCCAAGCTGGCCGGTGGTGTTGCTCAGATTAACGTTGGAGCCGCAACTGAGACTGAGATGAAGGAACGCAAGGACCTCATCGACGACGCTTTGGCTGCCACGCGAGCTGCCATTGAAGAAGGCATCGTGCCTGGCGGTGGTGTTGCACTGCTTCGCAGCGTGTCGTCTCTTGACGGTCTGAAGCTGGCCGGCGACGAAGCTCGCGGCGTTGACCTGGTTCGCAACGTTCTGGAAATGCCTCTCCGCAAGATTGCAGAGAACGCAGGCCAGGACGGAGCTGTCGTGGCCAACAAAGTGAAGAAGGAAAAGAAGGCGTCACACGGTTACGACGCTCTTAACGACAGCTATGGCGACATGTTCGACTTCGGTGTTGTTGACCCGGCCAAAGTGGTTCGATCGTCGCTGCAAAACGCAATGAGCGTTGCATCAATGCTGATGACAACCGACGCCATGATTGTTGAAGAGCCTGTCGAAGAAGACGACCACCATGACGATCACCACCACGATGGTGGAATGGGTGGCATGGGCGGCGGAATGCCAGGTATGGGTGGCATGCCGGGCATGGGTGGCATGGGCGGAATGCCTGGCATGATGTAGTCGACGACCGGCTACGTAAACACACACAAACACAACTACAAAATACTGGCTACAAGGAACACAGATATGAAACTGAACCCACTAGATGATCGCGTTGTGGTTGAACCATCGGCTGCTGAAGAAACAACTGCCGGCGGTATCGTTCTTCCGGATGCTGCTCAGGAAAAGCCACAGCGTGGAACCGTTGTCGCTGTTGGTCCTGGCAAGTTGCTGGATAGTGGCGAACGCTGCCCACTAAGCGTTGGCGTTGGCGATCAGGTTCTGTTCGGTAAGTACGGCGGAACGGAAATCGAAGTCGAAGGCAAGGACGTCAAGATTCTTCGTGAGAGCGACATTCTCGCAAAGATCGCGTAACTGCTGGCGGGCGACCACTGCAGAAGCAACCTGCTTACCTGAAGTGGTTGGCTGACGTCGGTCGCCTGCACATTTGACATATAAGAAATTCTTCGCTGCTCTTGCGGCAAACAACTGAGGAGTAAATCCGTGGCCAAGCAACTTCTGTTTGAAGATCGAGCCCGACTGAAACTATTGCGTGGAGTCGAAAAGCTCGCGCAGGCTGTGGCTGTCACGATGGGGCCAACTGGTCGCAACGTGATCATCGACAAAAGCTTCGGCAATCCGCTTGTCACAAAAGACGGCGTGACTGTCAGTAAGGAAGTCGAACTCGAAGACCCGTACGAGCACATGGGTGCCAAGCTGGTTAACGAAGTCGCCAGCAAGACCAGCGATATTGCTGGTGATGGAACCACAACCGCGACCGTTCTCGCTCGTTCGATCTTCACTGAAGGTCTGCGTGGTCTGACTTTGGGTGCCAACCCAACCATCGTTCGTCGTGGTATCGAGAAGGCTGTCGAAGCCGCCTTGAAGCACCTCGGCGAAATGGCAAAGCCAGTCACCGGAACCAAAGAATGGGCTCAGGTTGCTGCGATTTCTGCCAACAACGACAAGGCTGTTGGTGAGCTGATTGCGAAAGCTATCAAGAGCGCTGGTCAGTTTGGTGTGACCACCATCGAAGAAGGTAAGAGTAACGAAACGACTCTTGACCTCACCGAAGGAATGCAGTTCGACAAGGGCTATCTGTCGCCCTACTTCGTGACCAATGCTGAGGACATGAAGTGCGAACTCGAAGACTGCATGATCCTGCTGTTTGAGAAAAAAATCTCAAACCTGCGTGAGTTGGTTCCACTGCTGGAGAAGGTCGCTCAGACTGGCAAAGCATTGATGATTGTTGCTGAAGACGTCGATGGCGAAGCTTTGACGGCTCTTGTCATCAACCGTCTGCGTGGCATTCTCAAGGTCTGTGCTGTTAAGGCTCCAGGCTTTGGCGATCGTCGCAAAGCGATGCTTGGTGACATGGCAACTCTGACTGGCGGAACGCTGATCTCAGAAGATCTGGGTATCAAGCTGGAATCGGTCGAACTCAGCCAGCTTGGTTCTGCCAGGCGTGTCGAAGTGACCAAGGACTCAGCCACGATCATTGAAGGTGGCGGCAAGAAAGCCGACATCCAGGCTCGTGTGCAGCAGATCCAGAATCACATCGAAGCAACCGACAGCGATTACGATCGCGAAAAGTTCCAGGAACGACTCGCGAAGCTGACCGGTGGTGTTGCTGTTATCTCTGTCGGTGCATCAACCGAAGCTGAGATGAAGCAGACCAAGGCCCGCATGGAAGACGCACTACACGCAACTCGCGCGGCTGTGGAAGAAGGTATTCTCCCTGGCGGTGGCGTTGCGTTGCTTCGCTGCATCACTGCAGTCGATGCCGTTAAGGGCAAGGGCGACGAGAAGATCGGTATTGCGATCATCAAGAAGGCTCTTGAAGGTCCAATCCGGCAGATCGCTTCTAACTGCGGCGAAGACGGTTCCGTCATCGCTGACGAAGTGAAGCACATGCCGGAAACCACCGGCTACGACGCTTCCAAAGGCGAGTACGTTGAAATGTACAAAGCCGGCATCATCGATCCTGCCAAGGTTGTGCGAAGTGCATTGTCCAACGCAGCGTCAATCGCCGGCCTCATGCTGACAACTCAGGTGCTTGTCACTTCAACTGATGAAGATGGCGAGAAGGCTCCTAAGGTTGAAGGCAGCGTACGCTAGTGTCTGCAGTGACCTGTCATGGTCAGTGAAGATTGAAGATTCACGGGCCACCGCTTTGGTGGCCCGTTTTTTTGTGAACCAGGATTGGCAGGAGATGCCCGCCCGTCCGATGAGATTTCAGCCAGTCGGCACTGCCGCGGCGCACTGACTTTATCGCAAGAACGCGAAGACGGAACCAATGGCATCTCAACGAGACTACTACGAAGTGCTGGGAGTCTCTAAGGAGGCCAGCGCGTCGGAAATTAAAAAGGCTTACCGCAAGCTGGCTCTGGCGAATCACCCTGACCGCAATCAGGGCGATGAGGAAGCCGTTGCCAGGTTCAAAGAAGCGGCCGAAGCATTCGACGTACTCAGCAACCCCGACAAAAAAGCGCGGTACGATCGGTACGGCCACGCGGGATTGGGTGGCGGAGCCGGTGGGGGCGGAGGAGGCTTCGGTGACCTCGGCGACATCTTCGATGCGTTTGGAGATTTGTTTGGTGGCGGAGGCGGCGGGCGCCGATCGCGCGGCGGAGCTCGGCGCGGAGCAAGCCTGCGGACTGCTGTCACAATCGATCTAGAAGAAGCAGCGACCGGCTGTAGTCGCGAGCTGAAGGTTGGTCGGCGAGAACCCTGCGACACGTGCAGTGGTTCCGGAGCCAAACCGGGAACCAGTCCGGTTCAGTGCAGTACCTGCGGCGGCCACGGACAGGTCATTCAATCACAGGGCTTCTTCCGCCTGCAAACAACCTGCCCCAATTGTCGCGGTGCAGGTACTCAGATCACAGACAAGTGCACCGATTGTCGCGGCGAAGGCCGAATCGAAAAGCCGGCTACGCTGGAAGTCAAAGTCCCGGCCGGTGTCGACAACGACATGCAACTGTGTCTCCGCGGAGAAGGCGAAGCCGGCGCGCAGGGTGCCCCGAGCGGCGATTTGTATGTCGATGTGAATGTGCGAAAGCATTCGATTTTTGAACGCGAAGGCACCCACCTGATTTGCAGTGTTCCAGTTGCATACACACAGGCCGCACTGGGAACCGAAATCGAAATTCCACTGCTGGCTGGTCGGCACACCTTAAAGGTCGCGCCGGGAACTCAGCCGGGCCAGGTCATGCGGTTGCGCGGCATGGGCATGCCACACCCACAGGGCGGAGCAACCGGTGACCTGCATGTGCAGATCAAAGTGTCAGTGCCCAAGAAACTAAGTGAAGAAGAAGAAACACTTCTTCGCAGTCTTGCTGAACTGGAAGAAGCGAACGTTTCTGCTGAGCAGAAGTCGTTCTTTGACAAGGTGAAGGATTACTTCGCCGGCGAAGAAGAGTAGTCAAAAGCGGACGGAATCATGACCGAAGAAAACAACACCACGCCAGATCCAAACACCTCTGCCAATGCGGCTCCCAACGTGGAAACGCCTGAGCCCGCAGAACAGCTGGAAGAAGCCACGGCGCCCGTTGAGAACGCCGCCGATGCGGTTTTCACTGAACCCGTCGAGGATCTGAAGTCGCTTGCCGCCGAACGCGACGAGAGCAAAGAAAAGTGGCTCCGCGCCGAAGCCGAAATGGAAAATGTCCGTCGCCGCGCGCGGGCGGAGATTGACGAACTCCGCAAGTACCAGGCGTTGCCGGTTCTACGCGACGTTCTTGCGCCGATAGACAACCTGCGATTGGCTCTGACCGCTGCCGAAACCACGGGCAACGTGGAAGAACTGGTCAAAGGAATCCAAATGGTTCTCAACCAGTTCGATTCGGTCTTCAGCAGTCATCACGCAAAGGTAATCGAATCCGAAGGCATTCAGTTCGATCCGAACCTGCACGAAGCACTTCAGCAAATTCCATCAGCCGATCACGAACCAATGACCGTGCTGCAGGAATTCCAACGCGGCTACAAGATGCACGACCGAGTCATCCGGCCAAGCAAAGTGGTCGTGTCGTCAGCTCCACCCAAACCGGCTCCCGCCGCCGAACCGACCGCTGAACCCGCTGCAGCCACAGATTCAGCACCCCCGGCCGGAGACAGCGAGGTAGAATCTGGTACGCGGCCAGAAGAAGGAACCCAGTCGTAAGCGGCTGAAGGAGATTGAAATGCCAACGTACGACTACGAATGTGGAGCCTGCGAGCACGCCTGGGAACTGTTCCAGCCCATGAGCGCCAAGCCGGTTCGCAAGTGCCCGGAATGCGGCAAACTAAAAGCCGAACGCCTGATCGGTACCGGCGGCGGAATCCTGTTTAAGGGTTCCGGCTTCTACGAAACCGACTACCGCAGCGCGTCCTACAAGAAGGGCGCGAAGGCGGAAAAGAAGGCGACTGAGAAAAAAGCTGAGTCCAAAAAGGCCGACTCAAAAAAGTCGGACAGCAGCGGCAGTACCAAAACCGACAAGTAGCAACCCAGGTCGGTTACTGGCGCTGGCGGTTGGTTTCGGGTTGGACAGCGATGGCTCGGTGAGAGATTTCATGCCAGTGGCGGATGTCCAGTTCCGATGGTCCGTGGGCGGTTTCGTAGCCGCCGTAGTCGGCCAGGTATTCTTCCAAGCGGCGTATCTTCTTGCCAGCGGTCACTTCGCCCGGATGTCCGGTTCCCGGAGCACGGCCCCAGATAATGCGCGAACCGCCCGGCGTTCGCAGTCGGTAAATCAAGTCGTCCAGGCTGTCGTTGGCCGCGATGCGATTCGGTGATTCAATTTTCTGAACCTTCAGCGCGTTCCAGAATTGAGTTCCGTCTTCGTTCTTCTGAATCAGAATCTCCGCCAATCGCGCAGCTCCCAGAACAACCGGGTCGTCCCATGGCTGGCCGTTGCCGGATGGAACCGAAGTAACTCGGCTGATGATCGGGTAGCGGCCGACATCGGTCTGTCGGAAGTCACGTGGCGGCAGCAGGATTCCGTCGGCGTCGATTGGATACAGACCGTCGGGGACTTCGACGAACGCAACCGGCTTGCGGTAGGTCAGTGCGACCGTGACGCCGGTTGGCTGATGTTTCTCGACACGTTCAACAGACTTCACCCATGGGTGCAGACGGAACGCATCGGACACCTGTTGGACCAAACCTTCGTCCAGCAACGACATTCGGTCCGGAAGCCCGGCTCGGTTGTAAACCTGCTGAGTAATGTCAGAAGGAACCCACTCAGGCGGCGCGCTGATGTGAATGTTGTTGACCGTAACGGCGTACTCAGGCTGATCAGACAGCTTCGGGATCTTCCCCTTTACGTACGGCCAGCTAATCAACGCCAACAGCGCAAGCGCGATGAGGCAAAGTCGAGTTGGCCGGAACAGTTCGCCACCAATTCGCTGCATCAAGCCAATGTCATCGATAGAACGTTTCGCCATTGCTACCTCGCCGAGTCTATACACTGCTGCATAATCTTCTTCGGCAGCTTTGGCGGGTCTTTCGCAAGCGTGTTCAAATCCAGCCAAACAACGGACTCGGACCTGACGGGTTAGTCCGTTCTTGAAGGTGGGCGAAGATTGAAGGGGGCGCGCTCCGCGCATAGAAAAAGCCTCGCAAGTGCGAGGCTTTCGCTAATGCATCCAACCGGAGATACACCCACCAACGTGGGTCACCATCCCAACCGGATACCGGTGAAGCGGAACGCTTCCTTCCTAGTCGAACTCCGGGCGTCGGCGGCGGAACTGAGTCTTTAGGCGGCCGACGATGCTGGAGTGCATCTGGCTGACACGTGACTCAGAGAGGCCAAGTGTGGAACCGATTTCCTTCATCGTCAGCTCTTCGTAATAGTAGAGGATGATGATGAGGCGTTCGTTTCGGTTCAGACCCTTGGTGACAAGCTTCATCAGATCGAGTTTCTGAATGCATGTCGTTGGGTCTTCACCCTTGATGTCCTGCAGAATGTCGATTTCCCGAACATCCTTGTAGCTGTCTGTCTCGTACCATTTCTTGTTCAGACTCACCAAGCCAACAGCGTTGGCGTCGGCTTTGAGTTTGTCGAACTCTTTCGGATTGAGATCCATTCGTTCGGCAATCTCGTCGTCCTTTGGCGGACGTCCGACTTCGGCTTCGACCTTCTTGCGAGCCGCTTCCAGCTTGCTGGCCTTGCTGCGAACCAAACGCGGGACCCAGTCCATCGTTCGGAGTTCGTCCAGCATGGCTCCGCGGATTCGGGGCACGCAGTAGGTTTCAAACTTGACGCCACGTTCCAGATCGAACGCCTCAATGGCATCCATGAGACCAAAGACGCCTGCTGAGATGAGGTCGTTTAGATCGACACCTTCGGGCAACTTCGCCCAAACGCGTTCCGCGTTGTACTTCACAAGCGGAAAGTATCGTTCGATGAGACGGTTTCGCAGAGACTGGTCAGTCTGGTCCTGCTTGAAATCAAGCCAGGTCTGCAAAATGTCTTCACTGATTTTTGTTATCGCCATTCAATCCTCCCTGACGGATCGTCGCCGGCAAAGCGTGCGGTCCCGGTTCGAAACTCTTCGGCCGTTAAAGCCTTTAAACTTTAGCCGACAGTTGAAATGGTCATGACTGGAAGAACCCGTAAGGTTCAACAAGCTGGTTCCGTCCAACTAACGACACTGCCGCGTGTCTGACTTTGGTTACTCGTAGGGGTCTTGGTTGATGTCAGTCACGTTGCGACGAAGGGGAGAGAGGTCGAACGTGTTGGCGGCTAGATATCGAATGGTAGGAAGCCGTGTCCAGACGGCGGAGCCTGCAAAGATTCGACTTTCGCCGCGCACCTTGTTTGCCCAGTTGATTGCGGCAATATGCACCGAACCCATTGAAAGCGATCGGCAGAACACGACTCGCGGGTTCCGGTCATAATGATTGTCAATCAACCGACCGCGCATGAAAAAGGGCCGACACTTTGGTGTCGACCCTGTCTGAGTCTCACGGAACCAACTGGCTTTACTGAATCAGCATCTCGCCCTTGCCGTACTTCTGTGGCGCGGCCTGGTATAGCTGCATTGCTTCCGGCAGCAACTGCCGTAGTTCTTCACTTCGACGACCGTGAGACGGGTGAGTGGAAAGGAACTCGGCGGGGGCACCCTGAGTGGCCTGCCCGAATCGTTCCCAGAACAACGGAGCCTCACTGGGGTCGTAGCCAGCCTTGGCCATGTAGATGAGTCCAATATGGTCGGCTTCCGATTCGTGCTTCCGACTAAACGGCAGGATGGCTCCGTACTTGGAACCGACGCCATAGACCGTCTGCACAATCTCTCTGGTCTTCTCACTTTGATTCTGCGTGACCATCCCGATGGCGGTCTTCACGCCATTGGAGATCGAATTGTGAGCCATCCGTTCGCCCCCGTGCCGAGCGGTCGCGTGTGCGATCTCGTGAGACATAACGACCGCCAAGCCGGCCTCGTTCAGGCAGATTGGAAGGATGCCTTCGTGGATTGCCACTTTCCCGCCCGGTAGCGCGAACGCGTTTTGTTGGGCAGACTGAATGACTCTGAATTCCCACTGGTAGTCGGGTTTTTCAGCAACGGCCGCGATTCGACGCCCAACGCGTTCAACCATTTCCCGGTAGCGTTGGTTGGGCGACATCGTTTCTTCTTTAAGCAAATCGTTGTAGGCGGCGACGCCCATTTCGACTTCTCGTGATTCCGGAATCAGCGGGTTAAGAACCTGCCGACGGTTCGTCACAGGCGTGGTACGACACCCGGTCCAGATAATGGACGCAATCGCGAACGCAATCAACAAGCTTGTGGCTCGCGTGCTTCTACGGCTCCAGTCCAGCTTCTTCCATGAACGCGACGACATCGGTTCCCTCCGGTGGCGAATGCAAACTCAAATTCAAGTACGTCCCACTACCAGTGCGCGCACGGTGAACCCGTGCCTCGTTCTGGCGGCAGATTTATAGGGACAAGTCCCGAATGGGCACAATCCCGGATGGCGCCGCGTTCTGAAGTGACCTGAAAGCAGCAGTTTTTGCAGCTTGCGTGTTCTCAAAGTCCATCGGAGAGACAACTGAACGGCCAGGCAGAGCACAAAGTGACCATCACGGCGTGCGAACTGCTTCCCGCAGAATCGGACTAATCCTCAAGGTTTACCACGCCTGTTTCCGATCTCATGAAAGACAAGGTGCGCTCCATTGGCGCGCGGTATGTGGTGAGGGTGCTTCGATGTTTCGAGCGATTGGCAATGCAATTCGATACGTGGTGACATCTCCAATGCGGTTCTACCGCTGGGTTGTGGAGTGCATTGTTGCCATTCGAAAGTTCCTCGACACCAGACGGAACCAGCTATGCGCTTCGATCATCGCAATCATGATGGCGGTTGTTGGAGTCCAGTTGCGGCAGACCGGCTACGCTGATGCTCGACCGGGTGAATACGCCGCGTTGGAATTTGAGGAACTGGAAGAACCGTCGGAGGAAGTTCCGCCTGTCAAGAAGAAGCGAACACGAGCCACGCTGCGGCAGGCGATGGCTAACTCATTGCAAGCCATCAAATCGCGGCTTCCATCGTTCTCCAGCGAAGACGAACCAGAGACAGTGGCCGATCCAGCTCCCGTGGCCGCTCCCGAGGTTCCCAAAGTCCAGAAGATTCCGCACCTGGCGGACACACCAAAGCTTCCGACGGCACCGGTGGTCACTGTCTCACAACAGCGAACGGAACTGACAGTTCCAACTATTCCGAAACCGGCACCACCACGGCGTCAGCGACTCATCCTGCCAGAACCGACCATCATCGATCTTTCGGACATCGAAGATCCAAAGCCGGACATCGCTTCGCTAAGCGGTTTGATTGAGACCGACGACGATGATGATGACGACGATTCAATTTTCGATCAGGACTGAACTCGGCCAATGCTGAGCTAAGCGACAGACAGCTTCCAAACCATCATCGCGCCCAGCATGATGATGAGTCCTGAGAACGCTATCTGCAGCGTCGATTGCTTCAACCCATCCGCGACGCGCACGGCGATCGCACTGGCCACGATGGAACTGACGGCAAACAGAATTGCAACGTCCCATCTAACCTGGCTGCTGGTGCTCGCAGCGATCCCAACGGCGCAGTTCAGGCTGATGACGACCAGCGATGTGCCGGCCGCGACTTTCATTGGAAGTTGGAACACAAGAACCAGTACCGGCACAATCATGAATCCGCCGCCCACGCCAAGGAAGCCGGTGATGAAGCCAATGCCAAGGCTGGCCAGGATAAACAGAATCCACCGCGGAACCTCTGCCACGGCTTGTTTTACCGCTTCGGTTGGCGGCATTGTCGGACTGTGTTCGGCTTTGCGTCCGCGCAGTCCTTTCCGCAACATCAACGCCGCAACCACCAGCATCAACAGCGCCAACACAGCGTACATCGCGCGTTCGGCGATGGCGGGATCCATGCCCGAGAACCGAATGAACCGCGCGCCGATGGCGGCGCCGACCATCCCCAAAGCGGACATGGTCAGGCCCGTCCTAAAGTCAATGGTCCCCTTGCGCCAGTGCATACCGGCGGCAAACATCGCGCAGGTTCCGACAATAATCTTGGCAAGCAGCGACGCTTCTTCGCCACTAGTTCCTATACCAAACACAAGCGCGGGCCAGACAAGGATGCCTCCTCCTCCGCCCAGCGCACCAAGGCAAAAGCCGACCAAAGCCCCACAGAACAAGGCCAGCAGAATTGTGTTCATGGCAACGTCCTGTTGCGGCAGATGTTGGCCGCGGGAATCAACGCTTCCAAGTTAGTCCGCGTTGGTGGCTACTTGAACGTCGCTTTTGTTGTGATCTCCGAATTGCCTTCGGTAATTTCAATCGATTGGTTAGCCGAAACGTTCTTGAACTCCTGCGTCTCCCCGGTTGGCCAACGGACAGACAGCGAATCAATCGTGTCCGCTTCGCCGGCGCCGATCCAGATCTCTGATGGACCGTTCGACATGAAGCCAACAGTCGGAAACAAATCTCTGACAACCTGGCGGTCCCCGATTTTTGCTATGACTCGTGAGCCGACCCCGAACTTGTTACTTGTGGTTCCGACCAGCCGAATTTTGACTCGGTGCCCCTGCGGTGTCTGATTCAGGAACAGTCGCAACGATCCGCCGCCCACGGATGCAACCAACAAATCCACGGCTCCATCGCCATTGAAGTCAGCCGGAATCGCACCTCGCGAGTCAGAAACCAGATCGACAGCTGATGTAAACGACGCGTCAATGAACCCGCTTCCTGAGTTGTTGAGGAATAGCCGATTGCGTTGGAAGCTGTGCACATTCAGTTTCATCATGTCGGTGACATCATCGTTCATCGCCCAAAACTCGCCCGCGTCGTCGTCCACCTTGCCGATCTTCGGAATCATTTCGTCTCTACCGTCGGGGGCACTAAGAATGCGTCGCCAATAGCAGGTATCCATATCCTGCCCGTTCAACTGGCTACTGCGGAATCCAGAGGCTCCGTAGAGATCCAGCCAGCCGTCGTTGTCGACATCAAACATCGCGGCACCCCACGAATAGCCGACCTGGCCGACACCAGCCGTCCCAGTGATGTCGATCAGATTCGTGTTTTCGCCGAGCCGATAGAGGCGGCTGCCTGAGCACAAATCCTTCATCCGGTCATAGCTTCTGGCCTCCGGGTAGTTCTCCTGCGAAACGTTCTCAACCAGTCTGTTACCGGCTCTCGAATAGATCCCGGAAAGGTACAGATCCGGACGACCATCGTTGTCGATATCGCCAGACGTCGCGCCACCCGCGAATCCAGTGATGCGTGTGGGCTGGATTGACTCCGACACATCCTTGAATGTCCCATCGCCATTATTGATGAACAGCTGACTCTCGCTGAGATCGTTCACAACAAACAGATCGGGGTAGTGGTCTTCATTGGCAAACAACCAAACCGCGCCCGTCGAATCACCGTCGCCACCGGAAATGTTTGCGGTCTCCGTGACATTCTCAAAGCCTCCGTCACCAATGTTGCGCCACAACTGATTCCCAACCCCGGTGGCGGGAGTAAGCCACGACGCTGATACAGCACTTGCCCCAAACGGGACGAACAAGTCAACAAGCCCGTCACAATCAAAGTCGCACGGACAGACCGCGCCGGGGGTTGCAAATAGAGCCAAACCGGACTGCCCGGTGACCAGTTCCAACTTCTTGCCGTCGACATTGCGATGCAGTTCTCGATCACAAAGAAGATCCAGGTAGCCGTCGTTGTCGAAATCGAACCATGTAATCACTGGAGCGATGTTAGTATTCATTTCGTCTCTAAGGCCCAGCAACCGCGTTGCATACGCGAACTCACCGTTATCGTTTCGGAAGATGACCCGCTTGCGACCGTCGGCGACTGCAATGTCCGGATCTCCGTCTCCATCGAAGTCGGCGACCGCTGTTTGAAAGCGGTGTGGCGGCACTCCTTCCTGCTTGATGTTTGATCCGCTTCCCTGTCGCTGGTTTCGCCAGTTGTCGAAGGGCCGCAGGACCATGTTGTGGTTCAGGCCATCCAGCTCTTCCATCATTGCGAGATTTCCGAACTGCACGGTCTCTTCATTGACTGACCAGTTCCCGATGGAAGATTTCGTATCGAGTTTCCCTTCGTCTTCAATTTCAAATCTGACTGAATGAGTCGACTTGACCTCGCATGAATTTCCGTCTTCCGTTTTCCCCATGGCGTGCAGTTCAAGACGTGAGTCCCAAACGGAAGTCTCTTCCTGCTTCAGTGACAGCACACGAAGATTCACGGAAGTGAAGGTCGCCATCTTCTTCGTCGATTCCAGAAGCAGGCCAACGACATCGTCTGCCGACGACGAACCATCGGTTTCTCTGAACTGCCGCGTCGTCCCCTGAACAACTCCGTGTTTGTGTTCCTTTGTTTCAGCGACGGCCAGTCCGGGCCCGGAGTAGCCGTTCAGGAAGAACTTAGCCAGTTTCTCTGCATCGCGCGACTTCAACGCAGCGCCGAAGACGTCTCCAAACCGCTTCTCGATTTCGAACGCGACGTGTTCGACACCCCAAATCGCCAACTGCTCTTCTGCGCCGAGCGGTATGTCGGTTCGAATATCTGCGATGGGGGTATTGGCCCCGACTTTCATCTCAATCTGTTCCTGTCCCTGCTTTTTCTGCCCCACGAACTCATCTTCTTCGACAGGTATAAGAATCGCGACGGCGAACAGACCGGCCAGCACCAGCAGGAAGGAAATGGTACCGATGACGATAAGTTTTATGGGTGGACCCGGAGGTTCGAACTCTTCGTGTAATGCGTTCATGGAGGAAGTGTATCCATCGAAATCGGGAGATTCACCACTTCTGGCAATGATGCAGAAGGACACTATTCCGCGATATGGGCTGTTGAACTAAAAAACGGGACTCAGCTAACGAACCTACGTTCAAAACACTTGTCCTGCTGGCTGGATCACGGGACAAAAGCACAGGCTAATCGATGACAGACGAAAATACCGAACGCTTGGACTTTGTCCGCCAGATCGTGCAGGACGATCTTGATTCCAACAAGTGGAACGGCGCTGTCCAAACGCGGTTCCCTCCCGAACCCAATGGGTATCTGCACATTGGTCACGCAAAATCCATCTGCCTGAACTTCGGCATCGCGGCTGAGTTCGGAGGCAAATGCAATCTGCGGTTCGATGACACCAACCCGGCCAAGGAAGAGACCGAATACGTCGAATCCATTAAGGCCGACGTCAAGTGGCTGGGTTTCGACTGGGAAGATCGGCTGTTCTTCGCCTCAGACTACTTCGACCAGTTGTTCGACTACGCTTGTCAGCTTATCAACGACGGCAAGGCGTACGTCGATAGTCAGGACATCGAACAGATTCGTCAGGGCCGCGGCACGTCGTCCACGCCCGGCACAAACAGCCCACACCGTGACCGATCGGTTCAGGAGAACCTCGATCTGTTCCACGAGATGCGTTCCGGAATCCATCCCGACGGCGCGCATGTGTTGCGTGCGAAAATCGATATGGGCGCGAAGCATCTGATTCTGCGAGATCCACTGCTCTACCGAATTCGGCACGAACACCATCACCGCACCGGTGACAAGTGGTGCATCTACCCCATGTACGACTTCGCGCACGGCCAATCGGATTCGATTGAGGGAATCACTCATTCTGTGTGCACGCTGGAATTCGAAAACCATCGCCCATTGTACGACTGGTTCTGCGAGAACCTCGGCATCCACCACCCGCAGCAAATCGAATTCGCGAGGCTTAACTTGACCTACACGGTCATGAGCAAACGCAAGCTATTGGAACTCGTGCAAACCGGCGTCGTCAGCAGCTGGGACGATCCGCGCATGCCGACGATTAGCGGCATCCGTCGTCGCGGCTTCACCCCCGAAGCGATGCGTGCGTTTTGCGATCACATTGGGATTACTCGATTCAACGGCGTGACGGATCGCGTCGTCCTGGAGAACTTCCAACGCGAAGATCTCAACAAGAGGTGCGAACGCCGAATGGCGGTTCTGGATCCGCTGAAGGTTGTCATCACCAACTACCCGGAAGGTGAGACCGAAGAACTGGAAGCCATCAACAACCCGGAAGACGAATCAGCCGGAACACGGATGGTTCCGTTCTCACGCGAGTTCTACATCGAACGCGCGGACTTTATGGAGGACGCTCCGAAGAAATTCTTCCGCCTGTCTGTCGGTCGCGAAGTCCGGTTGCGGTATGCCTACTTCGTTACCTGCACCGAAGCCATCAAAGACGACGATGGAAACATCACTGAGCTACGTTGCACCTACGACCCGGCCACCCGCGGCGGCGATTCGCCCGACGGTCGCAAAGTAAAAGGAACACTGCACTGGGTTTCAGTACAACACGCAGTCACCGCCGAAGTGCGGCTGTACGATCACCTGTTTAAGGTTGAGAACCCAAACGATGTTCCCGAAGGAACCGACTGGAAAGACAACCTGAACGAAGACTCGCTCAAGGTTCTCGAAACCTGCTACCTGGAACCATCACTGACCGAATTCAAAGCCGGCGACCGCTGTCAGTTTGAACGCCTCGGCTACTTCTGCGTCGATCCGGATTCCACGGACGACAAACAAGTCTTCAACCGCACAGTGGCACTAAGAGATTCGTGGAGCAAGAAGAAAAAGTAACATCGATGCTCAGACAGCGCCGCCAACCACTCATCACTAAAAAGGCTTGAGAATCGCGCACAAAGCCCAGGTTGAAGCGGCGACAGCGCCGAGCGTGATTGGCCAGAATTCGATCGCCATCAACAGGATTAGCACTGGCCCGGAAAGTGTTGGTCCGCAGGCAAGCATCGTTGTAGTTAGTGGCATCGCGTTCTCCCTTCTTGAGTTCACTTCAGAGAATGCGAACGCCGTTCCAATTCAGTTCCTGGCCGCGTTCGCCTAAGGAAAACGGTCGACGTGTCGGAAAAAGCGGTTAGAACTATGCACACTGTGCAGTTCAGTGACTGCAGCCGCGTCAAACAGCAAGAGCCGCAAAATGTACTACCTTTGCATTGTCGTCCGCACGGACGAATCTCACCCCGAGCACGCCACCATCGATCAGGCGTACGTTGACTGCTGGGTCGAACGAGACACTGAAGCCGAAGCGGTTGAGGCTGCCACGAACCTCATCACAGCCGAACCGTGGATCATTGAACGAGTTGAAGGTGCCGAGATCGTGACCGCAGCGAACTACGTCGACGACCCTGAAGCACGGCAGTACTACGAACAGGCAGTGAAGGACAAAGAAGTTCTGATGTTCCACACGGCGCCGCGGTGTTCGACTTACTTCCTGCAGTACGATGTCAAACGTGACACGCCCGACGAACGCGGACTCACCAGCGCGGAAGCAACCATTTGGATTTCCAACGACTGCGTGATTGAGAACGAACCAAAGCCCGACCAGATCGATGTGTTCGACCCGGAATTCTGGTCGAAACGCGCCGATACGGTTCAGGAAATCGCGAAAGGAATCCTGGCCGAAGAAGGCTGGGAGATTGCCGGCGTCATTCAGCACTTTCCCTTCGAAAATCGAGCCGTTGAAGAACAGCCCGATCTCGCTGAGTTCGTCGATAACGCTGAAGACAACGGGATGAGCCTGGTTATCTGGGACGGAAAAGACGACGCCGACGCAAGCTGAACCAGACCTGATCGTGCGATAACACGTCAGAAATGTAACCGACTGAGGCCCCTCAGTCGGTTCGTCGCAAAGCGACGAGTTTGCGTGTTATGCCGAGTGATTAAAGTTCCAAGCGACAACGCCACTGTTCGAACGGCGTCTGGCACCCGATTAGCGAAATTCACTTCACTCGTGGGCCGCCCATTCCACTCCGGCGGCAAACGCCTGGTCATGTCTCGATTGACCGTTTTCTCTGGTGGGACTTCTGAAGTCACGGCGCACGGACTGCTCGTGAAATTCCGCAAGTGCTACAACCACGAACGTCCTCACGAGTCTTTGGCGTTGGACGTGCCGGCCAGTCGGTATAAGCCGAGTCCACGCAGCTTCCCGGAGAAAATTCCGGACTGGGACTACGGCGATGC
>CAZAIB010000012.1:0-90224 GCA_964485095.1 uncultured Planctomycetaceae bacterium
AAATCCTCACTGCGTTTCAAGCGAAACTAGCTGCTTGAACGTGCGATTGCCCTGAGTTCAAGACAGCCGTTCTGCCGCATTTACTCGCTATCTGTACTGATTAGACATATCCCAGGTGACGTGCGGAAAAACTTCTGAATTCGTATGATCCGTATGAAGAACCACACGTTCTGCCTACTGAACGAACAATTCTGACTAGTGAGGGACGCTATGGAATCGGTCTATAGCTACTGTGCAATGATCGGCGGAACGCTGGTCGTCATTCAGACGGTCATGGGCCTGGTTGGTCTCGGCGGCAGCGATCTGGATGGGTTGGATGCGGTCGATATGGATGTCGACATGGACATCGATCTCGATCTGGATACCGACGTCGAAGTCGGTCACGGTGGAGCCGGTGATACCTGGCTGGTCGGAGTGCTTAGTACTCGTGCCATACTCGCGGCCATCGCCGTGTTCGGGCTGACCGGGTCGGCGCTGAAGAACCAGTTCACTCCGCTGCAAGCCACGCTGACTGCGATGATCGCAGCCGGGGCAACCATGTATGCCGTCGGATTCGTGATCCGAAGCATGCACAAGTTGACCGCGGACGGAACAGTTCACATGGAAGATGCTGTCGGCCAGGCGGGAACCGTTTATCTGTCGCTGGCAGCCAACAAAGAACGGCCCGGCAAGGTAACCGTGCGTGTAGGCGAACGGACAATGGAGTACCCGGCGGTCACTGCCGGGGAACCACTGAAGACCGGAACGCCAATCGTGGTGGTGGGCGTTCTGGGCGAGGTTCTCGAAGTCGCTCATGCTCGCGAGAGCGAATACGACTTCGCCGGAACCGGTTCAATGTAGCCGGAAAACGCGTGCGGATTAGCCCCGCACACTTCACACTAAACAAAACACCAGCGCACAGATTGCGCGCGGGCGTCAGAACACTGGCGTCCAATCAGACAAAACAAACTCAAACTCAAGGGACCAAACATGTTGGACTTTGCAATGCTTGCAGCGCTTCCTGAACTCAGCTGGCCGGTGGCGATTGCAGGAGTCGTTATCCTTTCGTTACTCGGAACTGTGCTCGGTTATGCCAGCCGATACAAACGCTGTCCGAGTAACCGGGTTCTGGTCATCTATGGTCAGGTCAAAGGCGGCCGCTCTGCAACGTGTGTGCACGGTGGCGGTAAATTTGTCTGGCCTGTCGTGCAGGACTACGAGTACCTCAGCCTGGAACCGATTCAGATTGAAGTCCCGCTGCGAGACGCGCTGTCCAGTGAGAACATTCGCGTCAACGTGCCGAGTGTCTTCACGGTCGCAATCGGAACACAGCCGGAGATCATGCAGAACGCGGCAATTCGATTGCTGGGTCTGAATACTGCTCAGGTCAAGAAGCAGGCGGAAGACATCATCTTCGGTCAGCTGCGGCAGGTGATTGCTTCGATGAAGATTGAAGACATTAACCGCGACCGTGAACAGTTCCTGACAGCGGTGCAAACATCACTGGAACCAGAACTGTCGAAGATCGGCCTGACGCTGATCAACGTGAATATCACCGACATCACGGATGAGAGCGGCTATATCGAAGCCATCGGTCAGAAGGCTGCATCGGAAGCGGTTCAGCGTGCTCGCGGTGACGTGGCCGACGAAGTCCGACTGGGTGAAGTTCGTGTGGCGGCCGCCAACCGAGACAAGATGGTCGAAGTGGCGAACGCAACCAAGGCTCGCGAAATTGGAATGCGAGAAGCGGCTCGCGAACAGGCGGTTCGAGTTGCCGAACTGGACAAGGAACAGGAAGTCGGCGAACAACGAGAACTGTTCGAGAAGGAAGCTTTGGTTTCGGACGCGGATCGCGAAAAACGAATCGCGGTTGCTGAAGCGAAAGCACTCGCGATTGCCGGTGAAGCTCAGGCTCAGGCTAAAGTCGCCGAGGCGAAAGCTGCCTTGCAGGTCAAAGAGGCTGAGGCTTACCAGCTTGGTGAGACCAGAGAGAAGGAAGCAAAGGCCGCCGTCGAAGAAGCTCAGAACCTGGCGATGGCCAAAGCGGCTCTCGCCGATGCCGAGCGTGTCGAAGCCGAACGTCGAGCCGAATTGGAAGCTCCGGCGAAGGCTGAGAAAGCCAGGACCATCGTCGAAGCCGAAGCGAGAGCCGAACAGATGCGATTGGAAGCCGAAGGTGAAGCGGCAGCGATTTACGCCAAGCTGGAAGCCGAAGCTCGCGGCCAGTATGAAATTCTCGCGAAGAAGGGTGAAGGACTGCGAGAAATCGTCAACGCATGTGGCGGTTCAGAACAAGCATTCCAGATGCTGATGCTGGAACACCTGGACAACCTGGCAGAAAGCTCAGCCAAGGCGATCTCGAACATCAAGTTCGACAAGGTCGTGGTCTGGGAAGGTGGCGGCGGGAACGGAAACGGCCAGTCGGCCACATCCAACTTCCTGCAGGGCTTGTCACACAGCCTGCCTCCGATGATGCACACGATGAAAGACATCGCCGGCATCGAGATTCCTGAATTTATCGCCAAATTAAGTCCGTCGAGCGGCGAAGAGAATGGAACGATCGCAGAAGCGAAGTCTGAGGAGAAACAGGCCAAAAAGAAGCCTGTTGTGCAAAGAAAATCCGTGGTTGAGCAAAAACTGGCAAACGCCAAAGACAAACCAGCTCCGCCAAAGGATGCTTAACGAAGCAGGGCCTTGGACCTCAGCGGGATGCCCCCGAGATCTCGCTGAACGCCACGGGCGGCCAGAAATGGTCGCCCGTTTTTTTTGGTTCGCCAGCTTCCAGACTGAACAGCCTCGGCAGTATTCTCGGCCCCTACTCGGAATTCTGATTCAAGCGACAACTGAGCGACTCAATGGGAACGAAATCCAAAGTCCTGGCCACCGGTGCCGTGATCGTACTGCTGTGCATCATCGTCGCCGGCACAATGTGGTTCCTGGGAAACTCCGAAGTCGCCGCTCGCCGACAGGCCATCAAAGCCCAGGGCCTGCCTTCAACAAGTGCAGAGATAAACGACTACTACGCCGTCCCTACCGATTTCCCCGACGCGACGGCTGAGTGGGTCGCTGTCATCCAATCACTCACCGGGCCTCAATTCAATGCGAAGGTAGCTGACCTTCCCATTCTTGGCCGAGGAGACGACCCGCCCTTACCGGGAATGGAATGGAACCAGCTGGACGCTTCGCGAAAGTTCCTCGCGACGATGTCGGCCGAACTCACTGCTGCCCACGCTGCAGCCGCGACAGCAGGCTACGTTCGGTTCCCGATGGATTTCTCGATGGGCTTCAACACCCTGCTGCCCGATACGCAGGAATCGCGAACCGTCGCCCGCCTGTTCATGCTGGAAGCCTACGTCAGCGCGCATGATGGGGACTACGACCAGGCGTATCAAGATGTGCAAGGAATGCTGGCCACTGCCGAAGCACTGCACTTCGAACCAACCCTTATTTCACAGCTTGTCCGAATGGCAATCCGGGCTATGGCCATCAACACGATCGAAGAGCTTGTCAGCACCAGCGACTGGTCCGACGCTCAACTGGCTGACTTACAGACAAAACTTGCTGCAGCCGATTTGAAAGCCGGCATCAAACGAGCACTAATCGGTGAACGCGCAATGGGAGTGGGCGAACTAAAGAAGCTCGCCATCGCTCCCTTCAGGTCAACAAACGAACTGGAAGCGTTGGACTTCTACGAAACCCTTATCGCGTCGATAGACGAACCGTGGAGTTCCGCGATCAAAACCAGCGAACAACTTGGCGATTCGGTCAAAGGACTCAGCAGCTCCCCGTTTGGCAAATTGAAGTATTCGGGCGTGCTACTGATCCTCCCGGCCACAGAACAAGTGATAATCGCCGGCGCCCGCAGCAGCGCGCGGACGCGGTGTGTTGTTGTTGGGCTGGCAATCCGGCGGTTCGAACTTCAGGAGGGTAAAGAACTCGAATCGATGGACGAACTGTCGGCTAAGTTCTTCGCGTTGCCCGAAGGACGATCCTTCGAAGAAATGATGACTGACCCGTTCGATGAGCAGCCAATCAAGACCAAAGGTGACACAGATCACATTGCCATCTATAGCGTCGGGCCGGACCTCATTGACGGCCAGGGTGATCTGGGCAGCGAAGACTCTTCAATGTCGGACATCGGGTTCAGGCTGCATCGAAAGCCTGTAGCCTCGCGGTGAACGGGGGGAACTGGCAACCACGCACAATGACTTGTCCCAGCGTCAACAGCCACAGAGTCCGCTAAGTCTTAAACCAGGCAGTATGCTTGTGGGTTTGCCTTCGAGACGAGGTAAGGAAAGCGGTTCCCTGGCTAGCCGCGCGAACGGCGTCGACTTCGAATTGCATGCGAGTTGTTGTGTCTTGGATTTTCGACATCCATTCAAGCGTTTGTTCGAGCCCCAGTTCGCTCACGGAACCAGCTGCAACCTCGAAATAGGTCCACTGCCACGCGGGATTGCCTTTACTCAGTTTCTGCAAATGTTCGGCTGCAGCTGCCCACTGCTTCGTGGACTTGAGACGGTTGTACTTCGCATGATCTTCGTGCACATGACCTGTTCGCATCTTTGCCCGGCCGGTCAGAGAAACCATTTCGATGTGGCGAGGCTGTACCAACCCTGCGGTTGGAAGTTTCCATGAGGTCTTCGTGCCGCTCTGGCTCTGCGCGTCGAGCCATTCAATGAGCCTTCCTGGCAGCGAATCGCGTTTTATGTCATTCAAAGCCGCAGATACGGCAGCTGCTTTCAGTAGTTCATAGCCAATGGTTGCCTTGACGGGCTGTTCGCTCATTAGGCGGTTGACCCAGTTGTTGCGGTAGTCCATCCATTGTTTCTGCTGCCTGGCAGCCGCTTCCGGATCGTCGATCGACATTACGAGCTCCAGATAGCCATTGAGCGAGGTTCCGGACATCTCACGCTGCTGGACGTGCATTGTCAGTTCCAGATCTGTGGTACCAAGAATTCGGAGAGCCTTTTGTGACCATGACCGAGAGGCCGTTTTCAAGCCGAGCGCGTGACTGGCTGCAGACAGGTTCGCGGCGGCCAGCATCTGGTCCTGATCTGAGTCGTCGTCTCCTGTTTTCATCAATTGAGTGGCTGTGTGGAGGTAACTCATCGCGAGTGCGTTTTCGTTCTTAGGGAGTTCACGGGCGATCTCAGCCAGCAATCCGGCACGCGCCGAATTGGGCGCTCCGCACCGAGCGAGGTAGGCCACCGGCAATTGGTAACGGCCCCGGATAAGCTGCCTACCGATCGCTTCGTGTGTCTTCGTCGCCACCTTCGTTTTTTTTAAGCTTCTTCCGAGCGAGCTCCAATCGGGCAGCCGCCAGACACAGTCGTGAAGGTCGGTTTGTTCTGATCCGTCTTTTCGCGAGCAAGTTTCTCAAACCGCTCGACCTGCTGCTCAACGAAATCGAGACCTGCCGCGTCGTAATGGTTACCAGCGACCTCAGCCGCCATAGGAAACAGCGTGAGCAGCAAGAGCGATTTCATCGTTGGCTCCGGAACAAGTGCATTGTCACACGTTACGTACGTCTGAACGCCCACCTGCGTGGGTGAACACAGAAACGTTTACATCAGTCAAAACCCACCGACCGAGGGTTCACAGCACCGAAACGCCTTTTTTACGCCGAGCGGGAGACGCACCCTACCACGCTACAAACCTTATCGTGACGGTCGAGTTCTCAACGTGCCCAATGACTTGGAAGAAGCCAAAGACCTTGCAAGCTCTCATGCCCCAACTGCAGTCGCGGCCCGAGCCTCACTGGAGGCGCTCCTGAAGACAGTTGGCGCGGATTTCCGCAGTGAGACCGGAGACATGGGTTGTTTGGACACTTGGGTGGCGCTCACTGCTAGTTGGATCCTCTTCTTCACGAGAGTGGATAGGCTAGCTCGAAGGTGACGGATCCAGTGGGCAAATGACGAGAGCTTGTGATCCCAACTTTACCGTCACCGGTTCGGAATTTTGCCCAAGGCGGTACAAATGGCGACACGTCACTGCGAAGGGGGGAGTGCATACATTAACTCCACGCAGCACTCCAGTCTGAATGGGAGAGGGTGTCGAGATCCGTGATGTGGGGTGGGCGTGAGCTTCGAGGTCGCAAAGACGGAGAGTTCTAGAGCAGGATTCACCGCCTGACTCTCACTCAGCAGGACACAGCGTTTGACAATTCCTCTGAGCGGAGCCCCAAATGGCGCGTGTGCACCTGTCCTCAGAGTAAATGAGCATGACGGCGGGCTTGGATCCACCGGCATGCATGAGAGAGACTACCTTGTACTTGCTCGAAGCATCCTGTTTCCAACATGCCGCCTGCTCGTGACCTCGCGCGGAATCCATCCCATCCGCGCGAGGCGCTTTCCAAATCCTCCCCTATTTCCGTCGCCTTGCTCGCCAGCTAGCAAGTGTCTTCATCGCATGCGGCGAACAAATGACGTGTGGAATCTCGACCGTTCATTCGGAGGAGAGCATCGAGAACTCAATGTTCACACTTCCCAAAGCATTGGCGAGGGTCGGAAATGGGCCATCGGTAACGAAGCCCTGAAGTGAATCGGTCGTTAGTTTGGTGCCTCCACAAACTCCCACGGACCCGCCCCGGTCGGTCCAGTCCTCAACGACACCTGGGTCTACTGCGAGGTTGAAGGTGAAGACGCCACTCGAGCCTGACCTAGCATCAAGCTCAATCCAGTCGGAAGGGTCATTGTTGATGTCGCACTCGCTTGGCGTTGTGTCAAGGAATAACGAAGCACCATCTTCATCGAACTGCACGATGTACACGACTTGGCGGTTAGCCCTGATACCATAAGACCCGAATACGCTCCACCCACCAGTACCGACGAACCCCCATTCGAACTTCACGTCGACTCCTTCGAATTCGCCGACCGCACCGACAGGTCCACAGTTACGGACCCATGCCTCGTAGTCAATGTCGGTTGTAGCTTTAGCACTCGCAATAACGCCGGTCGGAAAGGGGTCAAAACCCGCCCCTGACGTACCGTTGATATTGGCATCTGCAATCAGCCCTTCCGAACTATCCATGATAGGCTGAAAACCCAGGTTGATAACAGCTTGGGATGCCGCATATGCGGTTGCAGAATCCGCATGGGACCCACAACTGCCGCTAACCGTTTCGGGCAAGTTGTCAACGAGTATCGTCAGGGGGCCGTAATTCCGCGGGTCAGCCCCGGCGAATATGCCTATGGCGTTCGTATTCGGCGTCAGGTTTGGGCCGGGGGTCACTTGACGTCGTGGACCTGTGCCGCCTACTCGTAGGTACCCAAAAGGATTCCCAAGCGGAATTTCGCTTGGCTGCCGCTCAAACGAATACTGTATTTGAGCTGCGGCGGAAGGCGTAAATGAGGCAGCAAACATCGCCACTAGGGCCGAGCAAACAATTCTTCTCATGACTACTCCAATCAATCAGGTCTATAAAGATAAATTGTCGACAGAACTAATATGATTCCTTGGCTACGGCTTTGGTCGGTTTTGCGAAATAGGATTTGCGAGAAGAATATGTGGCTACATTTGAGACTCTAGAAGGGCCATTTCGTCCGGAAGCAGCAACGAATCACTACTCGGGCGATCGCAATCTAAATCGTCGCAGCCTGTTACTTTCTTTTCAAAATACGAAATCAAAAACACCGCCGCTTTTCACTTTTGTTATTCGTTCAAAGTTGCGACTTTGAAAAGAGATGTCACGAATGTTTATTTATAGTATCAAGTCAAAATTTGTACAGGATTGTTTTGGGATTTTTCCGAACGAGCGGTCGCCACTCAAGTTGCGACGTGGTGGCGAACGTAGAAAGATGGATCGGAGCGATTGCAATATCAGGTCGATCGCATACGGGGCGGGGCCAAACCGATAGTCACGCGAAAGGAAACAGGAGATGAACGAATCGACGCTTCGTCGAAACATGATCACATGTCATCGCAAAACCAAGAACATCTTCGAGTTCCTCTACAATTCAGGCAATGCTCACCGGAAAACCAATCCGTGACCGCTTACCGGGCTCACTGGCAAGCAGGCGTTGGTCATGTGGACTGACTGGCCCATCAAGGAAAGGGATAAGTTCGAAGTCGAAGCGACCGATAGATCACGACGACATCCGCGAAGTTCGAGACAACACACTCGAATACGTCAAAGTTTCTCCATACTCTCGGCCAGAACGCCAGGAATCAGGTTGGAACTTGAAAGTTCACTGGCAAAGCGCATCGCGACAAAAGCATGCCTGTGCGATTCGCGCCGGACGAGGTCACCGACCGATCTAGTTCGCCTTTGGAAGAAGCTTTGAACCTGCTGACGGATACAAAGACCACAGTGGCGAAGATCTTTTCATGGCTGCGTCGCCCGAAGAAGTTCTGAGCCAAACGGAACCGCCTCAGGCGTCACCAGGCAAGAATCGGCTCATCGACATCAAGGTTGACCTCAGCCCACTACTGGCCGATTCCCGAATCGAACAAACTCGAACCACATTCCAGGAGATCGAAGACTGGTGGGATTTCTTCACCTTTGACAACCGGATTTGGTGGGGGTTTCGGAGCAGCAAGAACCGTCAGACCGGCAACAGCCGTATCGATAACATGACGATCACCCAGTACATCCAAATGCAGAGTCGCTTCGGCGGCTCTCGTCCCATGCTCCGCCGCAAGCAGGTCTCGTTATCGGAGTACCTAACCCCGGAACGAGACCTATCCGCACATCTGACACTGGACGTCATCCCAAACGGCCTGCAGTTTCGAATTGTGACCAGCCGCGATCTGCACCGATTCTGGCTGGCAAGGTCCTACGCCACGATGGCCCGGACTAAAGCCAACTGAAGCCACAACTGCTTTCGATTCGCGCCGACAGTGACCCACTCAAATCGCATTGGTCACCTCTCCCGCTTGCGGGAGAGGTCGCGGTCTCAGCCGCGGGAGAGGGCGGACGAATATCCAATGTCCAACAAGGAATCTCCAAGCAAGAACGCTGTCCGGGTCCAGGGACAGAACCGCAGAATGTCGAACAAGGAATTTCGAATGACGAATTAAAAGCTGCCGCCACCGCTGAGCTTCAACCTTCGACATTCCTTGTTCGACATTCGACATTCAAAACACTGGCATCAAGTGCCCCACAACACCGCGTGTGTTCGAATGTTAACGTCCACCGATCCGCAACCTGTGCAGGAATTTCGCCACGTGCCTAGTGACTTAGACGACGGCAAGAATGTCCAAAAGTGCTGCAAATGTGGCCCTGAAAACCGGTTCCGCCAACGAGTTTGAAGGAATCGCCATGTGAGTGTCTCGGCCACGTTGCACATGTTCTCGACTGACGGCAGAATCCACGCCTTAACAAAATCTTCACACTCGCACCCCGACATGTCAGCGGCAATTGTGAAGAAGTGATTGTGAACCGCTATCGCTGGCCCCAGGGCGCATTTCAGAACTGAGTCTGCCGAGCCATGAGTGACGTATTTATGCTGATCGGGTTTGCCCTGGCCGCGTACTCGATCGTGGCCAACGACTCGATTCAAACACTGGGTACGTTTCTGAGTTCGAACCAAAAGCGCCCGTGGTGGATGCTCTGGGGGTGGATCTCATCCATCCTGGTAATCACCGTCGTGTGGGGCTGGATGAGCAACGGCGGCGATCCCACGTTTGGCCGCCTGGATAAGAAGGGCATCGACTTTCCGGCAGCGTTTAACTGGTTGTATGTGATCCCGCCTTTGGTTCTGGTTTTGCTGACGCGACGCGGAATCCCTGTCAGCACCTCCCTGCTGGTTTTAAGTGCATTCGCGACACTCAGCGCGATGCAGGCTGGTGAGCCGGTTGCAATGTTCTCGGCGGGTGGATCGGCAGATGTGTTTTCCAGCATGCTGAAGAAGTCTGTGGTCGGATATATCCTGGCCGCTGCGGTTGGACTGCTAGCCTACGGCGCCGTTGTGATCACGTTGGAACGTCGTTTCCAGAACGACGCAGTCGGACGGGAGAACCCAAACCCCGCCTGGTTTGTGTTCCAGTGGCTCTCCACCGGATTTCTGTGGAGCATGTGGCTGGTGCAGGATCTGGCCAACGTCTTCGTGTACCTCCCACGCCGACTTGGTGGAGGAGCCATCGCATTGGCGCTCGTTGGGATGGTGCTGACTCAGGGCTATCTGATTCGAAACGGTGGCGGGAGAATTCAGAAGGTTGTCACGGAGAAAACGAATACGATTGATCTGCGATCGGCAACCTTCATCGATTTGTTCTACGGGCTGGTGCTGTTGTTCTTCAAGGTGGACTACATCCCGAAGCTGTTCGCCACAATGGGTTGGACGATTCCGTGGCCGCCAAAGATGCCGATGAGCACAACGTGGGTGTTCCTCGGACTGTTGGCCGGAAGAGAACTCGGGCTTTGGCTGCGATCAAGACACTGTGATGGTAAACAGCTGCGAGGATTTATCTCTCGCGACCTGGGCAAGGTCGCGTTCGGAACCGCCGTCAGTGTCGCAGTAGCCTTCGGACTTCCGTACGCGGCACTCAAGATGGGACTGGCCGACAAGTCCGAAGTCATCGAAGCACGATCAGAGCACCCTGCGAAAGTGATCGCACTGCAATCGAAACCGGAAGACGCAAACTTTCTGCCAGGAGACGTGGAGACGGTCTCGGGCGAGAAGTAGTCGCTGAAGGAATACGATAATCCTGCGGACCACGTCCGCTGGGATGTCTTGACGCACAGTACAACCTGTATGAATATCCATACAGATACTTGGTGTGAGATAGTCAATGGCATCCAAAGCAGAACCGGTCGTCCCTGGGCAGACAACCGAACCGTTCAGGTCGAAGAAGACAGATTGGTCGATGCTGCTTCTGGTGTTGCCAGCTATTCTCATCGTGATTGGAGGGCTGATGTATCTGAGCCCGCGGAGGTATGTCTCTACGTCTCAGATTCTTGTGCTGCACAAGCAGAGCCCAAACCCATTCCCACCAAATGCGGCTGTCACCATCATTCCCTGGAGCCATGCAAACGAGTTGCTTTTGCTGCGTTCCGAAGAGTTGATTCGCTCTGCCATTCAGGACGGTGAACTCGACAAGCTTGCATCGTTGGGCGAAACGCCAGTAATCGCGGTCTTGAAGGGCCTCAGCGTATCCCAGATCGATCGCACAGACGTTATTCAGGTCGAATTCGTTTCACCGCGAGCCAAAGATGCACAACTGGTCGTAGCCGCTCTCACCCGTGCCTACGTCGATTATAACAAGCGGCATCACCAGGAGATCCGCGAAGAGTACCTGGCGTTGGTGACTGGCGTCTCGAACGACCTAACATCGGACTTAAAACGTCTGGGGGCGGACTTGGCCAAAGCCGAGGCGAAGCTTCCAACACAACATGCAGAAATGCAAAGTGACCTGCCATTGGAAGTTCAATCTCTACGCAATCAGATCAAGAGAACACAAACGATGTACGCTGCGATATCTCGACGCTTGGAACACGATGCCTTCGACGAGCCCCGGGTCACAGTCATTGCTCCAGCATCGGTCGGCACCAGAGTGAAGACTCCGTTTAGCGAAGCGTTTGGCTTACTGTCCGGTGAGTAAAAGCGAGGTCCCCAAAAGGGTTCCGTCGAAGTCAATCGGTCGTTTGCGTTCTTGAACCGTTTTGATCGCATTTTCACGCTCACCCCAATGACGAACGTTGACAACCGGTGCAGCCGGTACGATCGCTCAAGGATGATGTTTTTAGACATCACTGGATGTTGCTTTTTTCCGACATCACACCCTTTTGGTGTTAAGTTAATTCTAGAGCAGGTGACTCCTTTCCCCTGGAGTGCACTGTCACAGAAGCATGGACCAGCCCCGCGGGATGCGGGGCTGAGCTCCTGTGGCTTAGTGCCCGGTTCTCCCGACGTTCCCAAACCGCTATCGGTGCGCGCTGTTGATCGTGACGTTTGTCGCGAACAATCGGTTCGTTCTCTGCGATGAAGGTACGTCGCGAACCTCGCCAGCTGATCATGTTCTTCTGGTGTGGTTCTCAACAATGCTCGATTTTCATCGACTTAAGAATGACGTAATAGCGCTAGTGCTTCTTGCACTCGCGTTGTTCGTTGGACTAAGTCTGGCGAGCTTTGATCCCGCTGATCCGCCTTCCACTCAGGTTTTACCACTTCGTGTAACACCCATTAATCTGTGTGGAACGGCGGGAGCGGTGGTCGCTATGAAGATGCGAAGCATGCTCGGCATTGGTGCCTGGTTCGCTCTGTTAACGCTCATCGCATACGACATGCGACTGTTCTCTCGCGATAGGAATCAGCGACACGCCTGGGCAGCGTTTGGTTCTGCTTTGGCGATTCTCGCTTTCTCCACAGTGGTTCAGATTGCCAACCCGGCGCTTCCTGGAGCTCCCGAAGCTGGCAGCGGGGGCTACGTTGGTGCCATGGCTGGACTGACACTCACACAGCACCTCGCCCTTCCTGGCGTGATTCTGTTGTTGGTTGCAATGCTGGTCGCTGGCATCATGCTTTCTCCCACGTCCCAGCTTGTGACAAGCGGCGGACGATTCCTGACTTCACCGTTGATGGTCGCCGGCGCGACGCTGGTCGCAGCCAAACGCTCGTTCGGAAACATCCTCAGCCCGGCTACAGCCGATCCTGAAGTTGACGAAGAGGATGAAGACGACGACGACGAATATGAAGAAGGCGACGAAGAAGACTCAGACGCGGACGCCGAGTACGAAGAGGATGACGCGTACGAGGAAGACGAAGAGGATGAGTACGAGGAGGAAGAAGAGCCGGAACCAGAGCCCGTCGTTAAGAAGAAAAAGAAGTTCAAAGTAAATCCACCGGCTGGCCTGGCGACAAAAAAAAAGAAGCGATTGCTCCCGCTGCCTAAGCTGAGACAAGAGCCAGCTCCGGCCCCGGTGAATTCCGACTACGAGCTCCCGAGCCTCGATATCCTCGACGAATCGGAAGACTTCCCGTACGAGATGCTCGCAAAGAAGGCTCAGAAGTCTGCAGCAACGCTGGAACGGGCGTTCAAAGAGTTCAAGCTAAACGTGAAGGTTGTGGCCATCGATACTGGCCCGGTCATCACGCAGTTCGAACTGGAACTGGAACCCGGTCTGCGTCTGAACAAGATCACGGCTCTGGCCGATGATCTGGCCATCGCGTTGCGCGTGCCTTCGGTTCGTGTTGTGGCCCCGATCCCGGGCAAGAACACAGTTGGTGTCGAAGTACCCAACGACAAACAGATCATGGTTCGGCTGCGAGAGCTCATTGAGATCTCTGGCGAGCAGACTGAGAAAATGGCTTTGCCGCTGTACCTGGGCAAAGACGTTGGCGGTCAACCTATGGTCGAAGACATGGCCAAGATGCCGCACCTTCTGATTGCTGGCCGAACCGGTACAGGCAAGTCGGTGTGTCTTAACACGCTCATCCTGTCGATGCTGATGACGCGTACGCCGGAAGAAGTCAAGATGCTGATGATCGACCCGAAGATGGTCGAACTGAATCCGTACAAAAGTGTTCCGCACCTCATGCACCCGGTCATCACCGACATGAAGAAAGCGGAAGCGGTTCTCGCATGGGCCGTGGACAAGATGGAAGAACGCTACGACCTGCTCGCTCGAGCCGGCGTGCGTCACTTGCGCAGTTACAACAAGCTTGGTCGAGAAGAAATCTTCGAACGTCTTGGCGTCAACGGCCTGACCGAAGGCCGCGACGAGATTCCGACCAAGATGCCGTACATCGTCATCATCGCTGATGAGATGGCCGACATGATTATGACCTGCGGCAAGGAAGTCGAACGCCATATCGCTCGACTGGCCGGTAAGGCACGAGCGGTCGGAATCCACCTGGTTCTGGCGACTCAGAAGCCGACCATCGATGTTGTGACAGGCTTGATCAAGTCGAACCTCCCGGCACGTATTTCGTTCCAGGTGGCATCGATGAACGACAGCCGTGTGGTTCTGGACGAAAACGGAGCTGAGAAGTTGCTTGGTTGTGGAGACATGCTGTTCCTCGCACCTGGAACCAGCAACGTATCACGAGCCCAGGGAACATTCGTCAGCGACGAAGAAGTCAACGATGTCATCGACTTCTATTCAGACTACGAAACCGAATACAGCCAGGAAATCGCTCAGCTAAGCCTCAAACAAGGCGGCGGTGCCGAAGCCGTGGCCGCACGCAACGACGAGCACTACAACTCGGCGGTCGAGATCGTCATCCGCGAACAACGCGGTAGTGTTTCGATGATCCAAAGCAAGTTGAGCATCGGCTACGGCCGAGCTGCCAGATTGGTCGGCTGGATGGCCGAAGACGGAATCGTCGGCGATCACAACGGTTCCAACGCTCGCGAAGTCCTGTTTACGCCAGAACAGTGGGCCGAACTCAAAGGCGGCGGACAGCCGTCAGACGAGTACGGTGACTACGATGAAGAAGACGAGTACGAGGAAGAAGAATACGAAGACGAAGACGAGTAGGGCTGAAGACGTCCAACGCCACACCGGCGCATTCCGTATGGATATACAGAAAATGTATCCAGTCGGAGGAGTGCGAGATGGGTCGATTTGGAATGTGTAGCGTGGCAGTCGCCCTGACTGCGGCGGCAATGTTTATTCGCAGTAGCGAACCAAACATAGCTGCAGTTGCACCAGCGGTCGCTGATCCGCCGGTTACTTCGACTCTCATCCCGAACCTTCCCACCTGGGAACCACAACGGATGGAATTTCTGGAGCGCGCGTTAAGACGCGTTCCGTGGCTCCACGCCTGGCTTTACCCGAATTCAACAACGTGGGCCGTGGCTCAAACGCCCATCCCAGTTTACCTGTGACCATCAGACAACGGACCTCGCCGGTTGGCGAACTTTGAACAGTCCAACAATCAGAAGTAGCATACCGCCACAGAAAATCACCTTCGCGCCGGCTCCCAACCAGTGTCAGAGCCGTAGGCCTGTCTCTCCGAGACAGGAGAGCATGGTGCATAGCCCCCGACCGTCGATCCCCGTGTTTCCCAGAACCAAGTCCGCCAATGCTGCGGACAACAACAGCGCACGGCAGCCAGCTTCGCTAAACCAGCTGCCAGCTCCTAGAACCGTCGGCGACTTCCGCCCATGAAGAACCTGGCGTAGTACAGCAGTTGAGCAATCGATCCCAGCGCGGCGATGACGTAAGTCATGGCAGCCCAGAACAACGCCTTTTTCGCTCGAGCGTGCTGTTCGCCGGGAACCAGGTTTGTGCGTTCCATCCACGCGAGCGCGCGGTTGCTGGCGTTGAACTCAACAGGCAATGTGACAACCGCAAACAGTGCGGGTAGTCCCAGTGCGGCAATGAAAGCGTACTTGAGCGGACCGAATTGCTGCATGAGCATCCCGGTTACACCGGCTCCACCCATCGCGACCAGCGGCAAAATCTTGTTGCTGATGTTTAGCAGCGGAACCAGTTTCGACCTGGCTGTCAGAAGCGGGTAACCGGTGGCGTGCTGAACGGCATGGCCTACTTCATGAGCGGCTACGGCGGCAGCCGCAATGTTGCGTTCGTGACAAACAACTTCGCTTAGGTTGACCGTTTTGTTTGTCGGGTTGTAGTGGTCCGTGAGCTGACCGCCAGTTGCCGTGATTTGGACGTCGTGAATATCACTCTGGTCCAACATCATCGCAGCGACTTCAGCGCCGCTGTACTGAATCGGGTCGCTGGAAAACGTGACAAAACGCTTACGCATCTGAGATGCGACAGCCTGACTAATCAACGGAATACCGACCAGCAGTATCAGAAACAGAGGGTCACCCACGACTTACTCACCTTTCATTGGCCTGTCTTTGAACGCTCGGCCCAAGGCAAGTGTAGGGCAAGTGGGGGAGTGACCGAAACGCCAACTCACCACGACAGCGTTTTCTCGCGAAATCCCTGACAGTCAGTGGCGCGACACTTCTTAAAACTGCGTCAGGGAACGGGGTCGCCGATCCATAGGGAAGAACGAATTTAGACTATAATTTGCGTTGTGACACCACCGACCGGCTATCGATCATCGGTCGAACTGCGGTTCCTTTGGCTCAATGGGAGCATGCTCCGCCAGGGCCATGTGAAGGACGTTCCTCCAACGTGAACAAACACGGTCGCAAGCTCCGACCAGTTCGCCTCCCAGTTCGGTGATCACCGACTGGAGCGCCGGGCTCCCGGTCGCACGCATCTCTTCCAGTTGGCGTAGTCGGTCGGCTACGTCGTGGAGCACTTCGCTGTCTCTCATTTTCAGCCCTGATTCGAGGATGGCACATACACCGTCAGTCACTCGGGGCCCAGACTGCCTGTGTGCGATTGAACACATTAGTGGCTAAAGGGTCAGGTGCCTACTCGGCTATACCGATTACAGGCCTCTCTAGCGAAAATCGGCATAACGGCCGGTTAGCCACGGAGGCAGGGCAACCCAAGAGATCGATGTTCGCTGACCGATGACTCGCGCGGGTTCGCACTCAATCCTTTGAACCGACCAACGGCTTCAGGACTTTGTGAAACGCTTCTGCTTGCCGCATGAAACCCAGATCCGTTGGATGCGAACTATCGACGGTTCCCTCACCGTCATCGCCCAGTAAATCTTCGCCCCGGACATAGTGCAGGTTGTCGATGCCAGCCGACTTAAGTTTTTCGAACTCGGCTTTAAGCGCCTTCTGACTGCTTTGGTTCCGTCGAGCCTTGGACGTGACAAACACGGAGTCTGTGTAGTTGCGGTCCTCGACAAGGACAATCGGAACGCTGGGGCGAGCCTTCCGTAACTCTTTCACCAAACCGAAAGTCCGCTCGGTCACCTGAGCCGCACTGATGTTTGGCAGGCAATCAATGACGTAAACCGACGCGTCGATTTCGGCCATCAGTTTGCCAACTTCCGCTTCCATCCGACCATTGCCGGAGAAGCCGAGGTTCACGACAGAACAATCAAGCCAGCGGCCAAGGATCGCCGTATGAACCATGCCCGGTCGCGACGCACAGCCACCCTGCGTAATCGATGTCCCGTAAAACACTATCGGTTTGCTCGCGCCGGCTGCTCGCGGCTTACCCGGTTCTAACTTTGCCGCAGCAGGAACACCCACCTCCACACTTGTCACTCCGTTGTACAAAGGAAAGTACAACATGTACTCACGCATTTGAGCGGACAGGCCACTAACAAGCTTCGATTGGTTGTCCTGTTTCGATGGCCGACCGTTAGCGACCCAACGCCATTTGCCTTTCGTGTCGCGAGCATAAAGATCCAGTCCGCTCACTCCCGTTGACGGCATGTGCGGCATCTCTAGCTTGGCCGACCGCAACTTCCACCTGGCGTGAATTTCAGTCGCATCGCTTTGAAAACGAACACAAATGCCGGCCGAGTGCTGACTCAACGACCAGACTGCCGGGCGGACAGAACCTTCCGCCTTCGCGGGAAGCCGGTCAAACGGAGCTTTCGTTTCCTTCCACCCCTGCCCCTCAACGGTCAGCTTGCGAGCGTCAAGCCATTGAACCGCCGCATCCTGGGCAACCGCAGGTGACAAGGTGATGGCAACCAAAACGAACGATCGCATAGACGACTCCCGGAAACGTGTGTCCCATCATTGGAACCCAGACCGGGATCAAAGTCGACCCAACCAAAACCCGGCTCTCGGAAAGCCAGCTGACTGCACTTGGTCACTTCTGGCAAACCGGACAGGCAAACATATTCCGATTCGCCAATTCCCACCATCGCACCTTCGCGCCGCAACGGCAGTATTCCTTTTTGTAGATCAGCAAGCGTTCGTCTCGATTCATCTTGCTGCGTGATTTCCCGACGTCCTCAGGGTCAGCCACGATGATGCGGTTGTAGCGTTTGCCAATCTTTAGCAGCGAGACGATCGTGCTCCAAAGCTCGTCGAACTCACCACGACTGAGAGACTTCCCCGGACGTTCTGGATTGAGATGAACCAGGTGCAGGGCTTCGGCCCGGTAAACGTTGCCAACGCCAGCGATCACAGCCTGATTCAAAAGCAGCGTTCCAATAGCCGCACGGCTGCGACTGATGCGGTTCCAAACGACTTCAGGGTCAGCATCCTTTCTCAGAGGATCCGGTCCCAGGCGATCTTCGATCGCCCTGATCTGCGCCGCTGTCACCAACTCGCAGCAGTTTGGCCCATTCAGATCGAACGCATACTTCTCACCAATGACCCGCAACCGAACTGCGCCGCGTGGTTCCGGAACCGGCAGTTTGTGACGACGAAATTTTCCGTACAACCCAAGATGAACGTGTAGCGCCTTGCCGGCCGACCAGCGATAGAACAAATGCTTACCCCACGCCTCAACCGTTTCCAGTTGTCGTCCAGTTAGCTTCTTCGCGTCCGCTGTAAAGCGTCCCTGCGGTGACGAAGCCTTTAGCGTTTGCCCGGCGAAGTCCCGGATGTGATCTGCAGCAATCCGGTGGATTGTATGTCCTTCTGGCATCGGTCGGCTCTGTGAGGATTTGAAGACAAGGCTCAAGTGGTGTCTAAGATAGCTTTGACTATACGCGGATTCCGCTAACGGCAAGCCGCCCAGCCAAGGAGACAGTCCATTGCCAAAGATCATCCTGGCCGCACACGCTTTCGCAACCCTGTCGATGGTCGGCTTAATCTGGTTCATCCAGGTCGTCCACTACCCAATGTTCGCGCTGGTGGGTGAGGACGCTTTTCAGAACTATGAAGCTGTGCATCAGCGGCTCACCACATACGTCGTCGCGCCGTTAATGCTGGTGGAACTTGGGACAGCCGCAACACTGGTTGCAAACCGACCAGCGTACATTGGGGCTCCATGGGCAATCGTCGGTCTTTGCCTGGTAGGCGTCATCTGGCTTTCGACCTGGTTTCTTCAGGTTCCGGCTCACAACGCTTTGCAGAGCGGATTCGACGCGGCAATCCACCACCGGCTGGTCACTACGAACTGGCTTCGCACAATCGCCTGGACACTACGTGGTCTTCTGGTTGTATGGTGGTATTCAACTCAGCCACAGGTCGGCTAAATGCAAACGATGCTCGCCGCATTAGGCATGATCCGGAGACTGACGGACGACGGAGCGATGTGGCTCGTCTACAAGCCGCAAAACAAACCGCACCACACTCTTGTCGTTGGCGAACGACTGGAAGGTGAGAGCGGCCGAACAAGTCTGGAACGCGAAATTGCCTGGGCTCTGAAACTGGAATCCAATCGCGACTACATCATCTCCAGCGTCGCCCGATTGAATTACGACACAGAATTCGCAAAACAGGGTGAGCAGGAAGTGACGCTGTTTTCGATCGAGTTCTACATCGTCGAACTCTACGGAAAACTGTGGCCCAACATTCTTGCGACAAATCCAGCCTGCCGCTGGGTCACAACCCAGGAACTATTGGAAGGCACCCTGGCAGACGGGACCATTTTTGACCCAACAATCTGCACGCTGCTAAACAAGGCGGGTGTTCTGCTGGGCTGCTAAGCCACTGGCCGGGACTCAGTCGGCAATCCGGCCATGCACGTTGTGGGCGTCTTCGATAATCGCGACGGTTCCTTCCACGTTTCCGATCAAACGTCGGGCTTCGTCAACATCGCCCAACGGGAACATGAATAGATCGTCCACCAGGTCGGCATCGACGCCTGACAACAAGTACACGTCAGCCCACTGTACCGCACTCGCGATCTGCGTGGCGGCGATAAGGTCGATTGGTGACTCAAGTCGGAGCGGCTTGATGGCATCCTCTGGCGATTCAACCAACTTCAGAATCTGCAATCCCTCTGCAACGTCTTCGTTCATTTGAGAGAGAACCAGAATCTTCCCATCGCGAGCCACAAGCCGGCGTCCTGTCGCGATGGCAGCAGCAACCTGCTTCCACCCATGCCCACCCGCATCATCGCTCACGGCAACAACGACTAACTCAGGCCGCTCATCCGGAGTCACCAGCAACTCACGCGAGACGTACTCTTTACCGCGTCGCAGGACGGGCTCAAACGCACCGGCCAAAGTGACTGCGATTCCGTTCCTCAGTGCGGGGATAGTTTGAATTGTGAACTGTGTACCCAGCAGCCAGCCAACTTCATCCACAATCTGACGCAACGGGCGACTGTCTTCAGGTTCTAATTCAACATGCCCCTGCCCTCGCGTTTTCGCAATGGCGTCCGTCGTAGAAAGCTCCGGATAGAACGCGCTGTTAGTGCCACGAAAACCCAATAGCGGATCGAAGCCAATTCGACCGACAGTCAAAACGACATCTGCATCCGTAACCGCTCTGGCCAGCTGAATGCGTTCGCCGCCGGTCGTCGAAGCCAGATAGGCCAGAGCACTCTTGTTGTCCGGATTGTGCTGTAGCCATGTCACTTTGTCACGAACATCATCGGGCAACTGCAGTCGTGGGTCAGCACCTCCGGCCGCCTGAACAATCACAAGGTGATCCGGTTCCACTCCGCGTTCAGCAAGTATGGACCATACCTCGGCAACAATAACCTGCAGGCCGGGCGTATCGACTTCGGCCGCAATCACCACGACATCGTCGGGAATCACAGCCTGCGACAACGGCGGGAAATCAATCGGTGCCGAGAGAGCTTCTCGAACCGCTGCAGCTGGATCCGCCACCGCTTCAGGAGCGTAGTGCTGCCACACAACTCGTTCGGGGGGAAGTGCGAACTCGATTGATTGATCTGTTCCGAAAGTCAGCTGGTATGACTGAGTGTTTGCGTCGTCCGACATGGTTCCTGTCCGAGTAGAGAATCGGAAAGGTTAACGTCGCCGAGTTGCCAGTGCGAGGAAGCGTTCCGCTTCACCGGTATCCGGATGCGCTATCCCGCGGTGAGAGGGCGATTGAGACCTAAATCGACTCGTCAATGACAGGATTGGTCAGCGTTCCGATGTTTTCGATGATAATTGAAACACTGTCGCCATCTTTTAGGCGGATGGGCGGCTTTCGGGCGGCTCCGACTCCATGAGGCGTACCGGTCAGAATGACGGTTCCCGGTAGCAGCTTCGTACTGCCGCTGAGGAACTCGATGAGCGTTGGAACATCGAAAATCATGTCGTTCGTGTTCCAGTCCTGCATCACCTCGCCGTTGAGTTCGGTTTTCAACTGCAGCGTATTCGGGTCTGGAATCTCATCCGCCGTCACAAGGCAAGGCCCCAGCGGACAGAAAGTCGCGAACGTCTTGCCACGGGACCACTGACCGCCCCCCTTCTTCAACTGCCAGTCGCGAGCACTCACATCGTTGGCGCACGTGTAGCCCAGAACAAAGTCTAACGCGTTTTCTTTCGAGACGTTGTGGCACTCTTTCCCAATCACAATTGCCAGTTCGCATTCGTAATCGACAAGTTCGCTGTGCAAAACCCGCGGCAGAACAATCGCCTGGCCAGGATGCTGAAGCGCGCCGATGTTTTTCATGAACAGAACCGGATAGTCGGGGATCGGCTTCTTGCCTTCTTCGGCATGCTTCCGGTAGTTCAGTCCGATGCACAGAATGTCGACCGGCTGAACGGGAGCCAACAGTTTCGCAACATCCGCCGCTTCGTCGGTTACGGTGTGCTGGCCAAACACACAACCTTCGATTCGTGTCTGAGACCCATCTGCGCCCTGACACCCATAGTGTGTCGCGCCGGCAGAATCCTGGTAACGAATAATCTTCATTGATGCACTTCCTGATCCAAATGTGACACCGATGATATCGACCATCGCGCACGAAAAAACCCTCGCCGAATAACTCGGCGAGGGCTGAGGTCAATTCATCAAATGCAGCAGTAGGAACTAGATAGCTCCGCCGCCACCACCGCCTCCACCTGGACGATTCGGACGACCACTGCCGCCACCTTCTCCGCCGCCGCCACGACCACCACGGCCACCGCCGCGTTGACCGCCGCCACCGCGCTGGCCTCCTCGACCGGCACCACCACGCTGGCGACGTCGCTCAGGGAACTTGAATGCTTTGCCTTTCATCTCTTCCAACGACTTTTTCTGTTCGTCGGTCATCATGCCTTCAATGGTTTCCTTTGCCTTCTTTGCGCGTTCGTCAGTCTTCTTAGTCGCCTCGGTTTGCATCGCTCGGTATTCTTCGATCATGCTCCGATCGAAACCGCCGCTGAACATTTCATTCCTCTTCTCAGTGAATTCTTTGGTCGCCTTCTCGCCAGCCTTCTTGATTTCTTCGACCTTCTTGGCCTGCTCTTTGGACAGGTTCATCTTCGCAGCAAAATCCTTGTCCATCATCGCAGCGACAAGACCGTTTTGAAGCGTTGACTGTACCTGGATTTCGCCAAGTCGCTTCCACTGCTTATCGTCCAACAGTGCAGCAAGGATCTCGTCCGTTTCCTTATTCAGCTTCTTCATCTTCTTCGCAACTTCCGCCGCGGCTTTCTCGCGTTCTTCAGTAAACTTCTTGCGAGCTTCCGCCCGCTCATCGTCACTCATTTCCTGGTAGGCTTCTCTGTCGAAGTTATTCCGGCCACCTCGATCGTTGAAGCTTCGACGTTCTTCGTTGTATCCATCAACTGCGGCAGTGACTGTTTCCAGGTCGTCACCTTCCAGCTTCAGTTCCTTCTGGACTTCTTCCATGCCAAGAAGCTGAGCCTTACTCATGGTTCGAGCCGTAGTCGTGCCGCCACCGCGTTGACCGCCGAAGCCACCACCCCGCTGACCACCGAACCCGCCGCCACCACGTTGGCCGCCGAAACCTCCACCGCCACGCTGGCCGCGCTGACCACCGCCACCACGCTGGCCACGTTGCCCGCCGCCGCGACCGCCTCGGCCACCCTCTTCCTGGGCCTGGACCGCTGAACCCGCGACCAGTGCGAACACGGCAGCCATCGCTGCGGTTCGTACTACAAAGCTAAATTTCTGCATCTGAATTGTCCTCGAACAATTTGGGTTGTCTGTTTATTCGAAACATGTAACCGCAGTTGACTATGTAAGTTCCGGTATCATTGCACGGAATTCCGCCCCCTGACGCAATCTTAGAGACCAAATTCAGCTACCGAACGCCCAAACCCGACTACTGGCGGTCCAAACTTCGATAGTTAATGGCCTCACTGAGGTGATGAGCCGCAATTTGTTCACTCTTGTCGAGATCTGCGATCGTCCGGCTGATCCTGAGAATCTTGTCGTGAGCCCGCGCGGAAAGTCCCATTTCATCCATCGCCATGCGGAGAAGTTCTTCGGCGTCCGTCGCAAGCTTGCAGTGCTTTCTAATCTGTGGCGGACGCATGGTTCCGTTCACACTGTTCGGTGCGTCACTAAACCGTTCCGCCTGAATCGCCCTGGCGGCCAACACTTCCTCGCGCATCGCCGCACTGCTGGTGCCCTGCGTATCGTCCTTGAGTTCTCTGAACGGAACCGGAGGAACCTCAATGTGGATATCAATCCGGTCCAGCAACGGCCCACTAAGCCGACCCATGTATCGTTCGATCTGCATCGGCGTGCAGTTGCACTGCTTCTTAGGATCGCCGCGGTAGCCGCACGGGCATGGGTTCATCGCAGCCACCAACATCAGCCTGGCCGGAAACTTCACGCTGCCCATCGCTCGCGAGATCGTGACGCAGTGATCTTCCAATGGCTGCCGCAACACCTCCAAAGTTCGCCTGGCAAACTCGGGCATCTCGTCGAGAAACAAAATCCCGTTGTGAGCCAAACTAATCTCGCCAGGCGCCGGAACACTACCACCACCCACCAGGCCAGCTTCACTAATTGTGTGATGGGGTGACCGAAAAGGCCGCAGCATTTGCAGCGGTTCACCCGGCTGCAATCGACCAACCGCACTGTAGATCCGAGTCGTCTCCAAACTCTCATCCGGAGAAAGCTCAGGCATGACCGAACCAATCCGCTGCGCGATGAGCGTCTTACCGGTTCCGGGAGAGCCAATCATCATGATGTGATGCGAACCGGCCGCCGCCACAGTGATCGCTCGCTTGGCCGCTTCCTGACCTTTCACATCGACGTAGTCAATCGGGTACTGCCCAAGCTCAGTGCGAGCCAAATCCCAGCTAAACTGGAACGGTTCAATTGGTAGTTGACCGCTGTAGAACCCAACCGCTTCCGTCAGCGACGCCACCGGTATGACTTCAAGCCCCTCAACGACCGCCGCTTCTTTCGCGTTCCCGACCGGAACAACAATCCCCCGCCGCCCTTCTTCGCGAGCCGCCAGCGCCATCGACAGAACACCCTTGATCGGCCGCAACGAACCTTCCAAAGACAATTCGCCAACAGACGCGTACTGCTGTTGAATGTCAGAGGCCAACTGGCCGCTGGCCATCAACAGACCCAGCCCAATCGGTAAGTCAAACGACGGCGCGTCCTTTGGGAAGTCGGCGGGCGACAGGTTAATGACAATCCGATCGATCGATCGCGAGTAGCCACTGTTGACCATCGCGCGTTCGATGCGATGAGTGCTCTCTCGAACCGCCGCTTCTGCCAGCCCCACAAGAATGGTTTTCGGGACGGAACCGGGTGAGATATCCACCTCAACGTCGACCGACCGCGCATCGATTCCGAAAAGCGAATAGGTAACCAGTCGTGCGAGCATCGCGTGGGTTCACTCGGTGTAAAACAAGGAATCTCCATTGTTCAGCCGCAAGTGTTGAACCGCAAGTTCGCCCCGAAATCACACCGTCCAGCCCTACCAGTTTGTCCAGCGTGTATACGAAAACAGGCCCAACTGCACAATGCAGTGGGGCCTGTCTCTTGTCTTAGTGGGCGAGCTTCAAGAAAGCTCAAACCTAAACACTAGGAAGCGATCGCGACGTCGCTTTCCTTCGTCTGAGTGCTTTCACTCGACGGCTTCGAAAGCATCGGCGATGGGCCGCCTGTGACAACCTTGCTTGTGTGTTCTTTCTCCGTCTTCCACATCCCGTAGGCAAACAGCCCGGTTGTGACCAGATGCAAAACAACGTAGCCAATCATCGCCGGGCCATGCAGCGCGACAACGGTTGCCAGCCAAACAGCCAACAACGTTGGAATGAGAATCGAAAGTCGTGGAATGATGCTCTTGGACGACATGTTTTCAGAAGCCTTCTCTGATCAAGCCAAATGGTCTCAGTTGGTAAGCTTAGGTCACGGGTTGGCTCCAATGCCACCACAAACTCCCCGCCGCTGAGCCTAATTACTCAAAGATTGTCTCTTTGCAGTAACGTCGACATCCGAGGTAATTCCAGAGCACCAAAACCGTCAGTGTTTGAGCAACCGCACGAAATCCCTGGTGGATGTTCGAACCGGTTTCTCAGACACAACGCACCGAATTCGCGAGTTATAGGGATCGCACAGTCCCCGTGAAAGCGAAAACAGGCTTTTAGAGTATTCAAAACGGGTCTTTTTGTAAGCTCTTTCGCTGTGGAACAAATCAGCAAAAGACGTCAGATTGAACCACTGAATCCGTCAGGCTTAATGGAGGGATAGCCCATGTTTTCTAATCTCGTTCTGAGATCGCTTCGCCCGCGCCATTCAGCCGCCAGAAAGCGAAAGCGCACCAATTCAGTATCTGCGCCTGTCGATGCTCTGGAAGAACGCAAACTGCTGACAATCGCATTCAATTTTGACTACAGCCTCGACACAAACAACTTCTTCAATACCGCTGCCAGAAGGAACGCGCTGGAACGGGCCGGCGATCTGATTGCGTCACACCTGGGTGACTCACTGGATGCAATTATTCCTGACGCCAGCAACAGCTGGACCGCAAACTTCACCCACCCTGGCACTGGCAACTCGACAACGCAATCGAATCTCAGCATCGGAACCGACGAGTACCTGGTCTACGTCGGAGGCAGAGATCTTGGAGGCACACTGGGCCGCGGTGGCTTTGGTGGTTTCAACTGGAACGGAAGTAGTGAGTGGGGCGACACAGTCACGAACCGTGGCCAGGCATCTAACGGAACCGACTTCGCCAGGTGGGGCGGTACTCTGACATTCAACGACACACAAGACTGGCACTTTGGAGAGACAGTCGAGGGCTTGGATTCGAATGAGTTCGATTTCACGACCGTCGCAATGCACGAACTGTTTCATGCCCTCGGATTCGCGACTGGACATCCGTCGTACGACCGGTTTGTCAGTGGCACCAGTTTCACGGGGCCAAGGTCCGTCGCGGAATTCGATGGGTCAGGAAATGTTCCACTTAGCCCGGACCGAGCGCACTGGGCCAGCAACACGCTGGACTCAGGCCAGCGAACCCTCATCGATCCGTCAATCAACAGTGGTATTCGCGAACTACCAACGTTTCTCGATTGGGCCGGTCTCGACGACATCGGCTGGGACGTCACTCGGCCAGTTAACGACTGGGGGGACGCACCGTCCGACAGATATCCAACCAACAGCGCACAAAACGGAGCACGACACAACACGAGGCCCGGGCTGTTCCTGGGAGTCTACGGCGACGGAGAAAACAACGGTCAAACCTCTGATGACAGCGATGGCTACGACGACGAAGACGGTGTTCAATTCATCGACAGACTGTTCTCCGACGACGATGCCCGGGTCAATGTCACTGCAAACCGTGATGCAGTCATCAACGCCTGGATCGATTTTAACCTCGACGGCGACTGGGCAGACCCGGGCGAACACATTCTGGACAACGTTGACGTGTCGGCAGGATTAAACCGGCTGACATTCGACATTCCGGCCGGCGCACGAAGCGGCACCAGCTATGCCCGGTTCCGATTGAACTCAACCGGCAACCTGGAACCGACCGGAGCAGCATCGGATGGCGAAGTAGAAGACTACGAAGTCCAAATCGTGGACGGCATTCTGGCCATTGACGACACAGCGTCAGTCGCACCCAGTGGTTCAACCAATATCGATGTCGTCGCCAACGACATCCTCTCCGATCGCGCAGAGGTAGTTAGCTTCACCGATCCGTCCAGAGGCACTGTCACGCAAAACACCGACGGAACCGTTCGTTTCACCGCCGATCCCGGCGAGTCCGGAACAACAACTTTCGATTACACAGTTGGGTTGACGCAAACCAAGCTCAGCGGCGACGGGGCAGCCGATCAATCAGGCCGGGCAACCGTCACGTTCGAAGACACACTTATCGTCGCGGCTCCGCTGGACACAACCGCGGCCGGCGCTTCCACGGGATCTGTTCGCGTCTATCGCCGAAACGGTCTGGACTGGGATCTGGTTCAAACCATCACAGCTACCGACGAAGAAGCCGGCGACCGGTTCGGATTCTCGGTCGCCCTCGATAATGACACATTGGTCATCGGATCGCGGAGCGACGATGACGATGGACTGAACTCAGGATCGGTATACGTTTACAAACGTGACGACGCGACCAGCAACTTCACGTTCTCACAGAAGCTTCGAGCGAGCACTGGTCGCGCTCGAGACCAGTTTGGCTTCGCCGTTGATATCGAAAACAACTTCATCGTCGTCGGCGTCAGACAGGATGACGAGAACGGAACAAACTCGGGGTCTGCCGAGTTCTTCGTTCGCCCGGACGCTGATTCAGACTTCCGATTTGGATCGCAGATTCTGCCCGACACCGTCGTTCGAGGCGACCAGTTCGGCAACGCCGTTAAGCTAAGCGGGAACCGGTTGTTTGTGGGCGCTCGCCGAGACAACAACGTCAGAACAAACGCCGGTGCCGTGTACGTGTTTGAACGCAGCGGCGACAACTGGAACCTGGTCCAACAAATTCTGCCATCCAAGCCGGAAGACAACGGCTACTTTGGGTTCTCAATCGACGTCAACGGCGATCGCCTGGTCGTCGGTCAGCCTGCCCGAGAACGACAGAGCCGCACCGGTCGCGTATTCATTCACGAACGTAACGAAGGCGGAACGAACAACTGGGGAGTCACCGAACGCATCGATCCTGAAAACGCCAACGGAGCCAATCTCTTCGGTTTCTCAGTTTCCTTCAGCGGCAACAGAATCGCCGTCGGCGCGCCGCGGATGTCTAGTGGGTCGGTTGTCGGCGGCGACGTGCGGGTCTTCGACCGGAACGAAGGCGGAACCGACAACTGGGGGCGCACCCACCTGTTCCATGCTGACGATGAGTCCGGCGGTGACGAGTTCGGGTTCTCCACCGTCATCGACGGTGACCGACTATTCGTAGGAGCTCCATTTGAAGATGCTGCCGGGGGCAACTCGGGTTCGGTGTACTTCGAAGACCTCCGTGTTGACATTGGCCGAGTTACCATCGACATCGGCTAGTCAGAACCGCGGCTTCAAACGTCAGCGATATGCGTCAGTCAAACTGACGCGACATCAGATCCGGCGCAGCCCCGCACGTTGTTGTACTATCTGGTGTCACGTCAGGAATTCTCGCCAGGATTCTGTAGTCTCTGGCGAACTCCTTGCGTCCGCTCCCTGCATCGAGAACACATGAAACCCTACATCCTGCCGTTGCTTCTCATTTCAGTTGCTTCAGCCGCCGACCAAACGTTCTTCAAAGACATCGCAGTCTTCGACGGTCAAAACTACCAACCCAGAACCTGCGTACTTATTGAATCCGGCCGGATCAAAGCAATCGCTCCCAACCTGCAGGCCCCTGATGGCTCAACCATCGTCAAGGGAGACGGCCACACTCTGCTGCCCGGCCTGATGGATGCTCACGTTCACGCCTGGTTCCCACTGCATCTGAAACAAGCCGCCGAATTCGGAGTCACCACAAGTTTTGACATGATGACGCAGCCCGCCTTCGTCCGTCAGATAAAGCAGAGCCAAAAGAAAAATCGCGCCGACGGGCTCTCCGACCTGTTTGCTGCGGGAGCGGCCGTGACAGTGAAGGGCGGGCACGGAACCGAGTACGGGTTTGTTGTTCCCGTCTTGGATTCCGCAGACAACGCGCAGCCCTTCATTGATGAACGGCTCGCAGAAGGTTCTGACTACATCAAACTCATCTACGACGACGGCAAGTCATTCGGCGTCAACTTCCCCACACTTGGCAAAGACATGCTGGGCGCCAGCATTCAGGCTGCACACAAGCGCGGCAAGCTGGCTGTGGTTCACATTGGCGACATGGAATCCGCCCGCGACGCAATTGAGCTCGGCGCCGACGCGCTCATGCATCTGTTCGCTGACCAGGTCGCTGACGACGCGTTGATTCAACTCATGGTGCAAAAGAAAGTTCGCGTCGTCCCCACCATGGCCGTGCTTAAAGGAGTCATGACTGACGGCGACATCGACCGGTTGGTCGCCGACAAGAACCTCACCCAGCTGCTCACCAAAGGCGATCAGGCAGCCTTGCGCAGACAGTTTCCGCGACGAAAGGGAATGGCGTCAAAATACGAAACCGCGATGGCCAATGTCACAAAAATGCACAAGGCGGGCATCCCTATCCTTGTAGGAACCGACTCGGCCAACCCCGGCACAAGCCACGGCATGAGCGTTCATCACGAACTGCAATTGTTGGTCGAATGCGGGCTCACCCCAACCAACGCTCTGCGCGGTGCGACGTCCAAAACCGCCGACCTGTTCCGACTGAAAGACCGCGGGCGAATCGCGCCCGGCCAGCATGCCGACCTGTTACTGGTTCGGGGGAACCCCACCAAAGACATCACCGCCACCCGAGCCATCGTTGGTGTCTGGAAAGCCGGCGCGGTTGTGGATCTCGACGCGCGGCGAGACAAGGTGAAGAACGAAAAGTCTGATAAATCCGCTGCCAGTATGGGTGAGCGACTGATCGCGAACTTCGATAAGAAAACACTCACCACTGGCTTCGGAGCGGGGATTCAGGAATCAACCGACAAGCTGTTTGGCGGCAGCTCGACGGTCAAGTATGTGCCAGTTGACGGTGGAGCCAACAAGTCTGCCGGAGCACTGAAGATCACCGGGAACGTGCGCGAACAGCAGCCCGCTTACTCGGGCATCATCTTTTACCCGGCCGACCAACTAATGCAGCCCGCCGATCTGAGCAAGCTGCCCACAATTTCGTTCGAAGCCAAAGGTGACGACGCGGACTTCAACGTAATGGTGTTCACGCAGAAACGTGGTTTCACACCATCCACAAAGTCGTTCAGGGCAAAGCCCGAATGGAATCGGTTTACATTTCCGCTGAGCGACTTTGATGGCAGTGACGGCAGCGATGTGCTGGGCATCTTCATCGGTTCCAGCCGCCCGGGGAAATTCGAACTGCTGGTCGATGAACTCAAGATGATCAGCAAGTAACCGCCCGGCGATTCGGGCGGACCTACCTTGGTCGCGGCCGACATTCCTCAGCCAGTTTCGCCAACAGTGTTCTGTCAGCGTCAGGGAAGATAGTCGCCAGATTGGTGGCCGTCACTTTCGAGAACGCACCCACGTGTTCTCGAATAAGCTTCCCGGCGTGGAACACATCTTTGTGCAACTTCTTAACCAGCACCTCCGCTTCAAGGTACGACTGCAAGCCAACCTTGATCATCACTCCGCTAAACGCTGGAGCAACATGATGCTGGAACGCGACGGCAAAGCCTTCTTCCAGATAGTTCGCATTGCCAACCACCGGATTCAACATGTGCACAACTTCATGCGCCGATTCGTAAACCGCCGTTGGCCAATATCCGGACGCGTTCTGACTTAGCCGAGTCCACACGCTTTTCTTATCGGCGCTCCACTGAATGTACGGCCCACGTTCATGGTATTCCGCCTTACCAACCTTGACCGCCTTATCGCGCGGACCAAACAGATCTTCGGCAACCGACAACAGCGCCTCCTGCATAAGCGCGACGCGAACCGGTTCGTCCTTCGGCTTCAGGTATTCGATGAACTCAATCATTTATTCGGCGTCCTTTAGTTCTCCGAGCCAACGCAGTACAGGTACTCCTGCCTCTTCCCACCATCCTTCGTCGCAGCGCGGATGAACATCCGGCCGCGTGAGAATGCCGGGGAAGAAAAGACCTCGGCGTTGAGACTGTTGCGGCCGATCTCTTCATAGCCTTCTTGCGACGCTTTGAACTCTCCCTGGCCCCAGCTTACCAGAGTTTGGGTTGCGCGATGCACTCAAAATACAGGTTGACGCCTTCAGCATGTCGCGTGAAAATTCCGGCATGGAGATCATTCGCAAAATCAACGCGTTGCTGATGGTTGGCGTAGTCTACGCGATGTCGCTGCCAACCGCACTTTCGTGTTGTTGTGATATCGAAAGCTGTATCCCCCGCTCTGACGGGTGTGAGCTCACCAGTTGCTGTCCAAACTGTGGCCCGAAGCAGCCTGAGAACAGCCGCCAGTCATCCGACTGCCGCGCATGCTGTGAGTGCGAATGCTTCTACCTCGAAACGCCAATCAGAGCGTGGAAGGCCAGCGACGAGTTCGCGTCTACAGCCGACCTACTGATCCTGACGTCTCTTGAACCGCCACTGCCGGTTCAAGCAAGCACGCTGCCTGCCGATCCACCCTGCTGCACCGCAACGCACAACGTGCGTCAATCGCAGCTCTGCGTGTGGCGAAAATAGGTCTCCACCGCTGAGTGTTTTTCTTTTCTACACCAGTACCGCGCTCAATGTGCGCGGAAACAACGGCCGTGATCCCGAATGTTCTGGGGCGGCCTTTGCAGGAGATTTTACGATGTTTAAGAACCTACTCGTGGCGACTGGTATTGTCGCAATGCTGTTTGCCATCACGCTGTATTCCAGCCCAGCCACCGCGGCGCCAGATGCTGCTGCCGGTTCGTCTGATTGCGGATGTGATGTCTGCGTCTGCGATGGAGTCGGCTGCGATTGCATGTTCGGCGGCCCGTGCGACTGCGGCGATTGCTGCGGATCATGCTGCGTTGAGTAAACCCTAAGTCTCGCGTCGCCCGCGCAACTTCGCGCGGGCGGCGTGTTCTTTCAGACCCACTCGCCAAGCGATTCCACATACGCGGCCGAACCGTCTCGCAGCCAGCCGTCCAGTTGAGCCGGATCTTTCAGCTGCTGACCACGCATTGTCGGCACCACCAGAAACTGACAGTTCACATCCGGCAGCGCGGTCATGTCTCCCCAAAGTTTCTCGAACTGGGAAACGGGGAACACGTCTTCCTGACCATGCCCCCACCGCTTCTTCACGTTCTTCAGCGTGATGTACGTTGGCATACGACGGCCCAGATCTCTGATCGCCGCGTCAACGCGTTCGCTATGCTGCTCAGCAAGATCGGTTCGAGTCAAACCGAACCGTTCTAGCAGCGCGTCGATGCTGATCCATGTTGTCAGCGAGTTGTAGTACGACAGTTTGAACTCGTCTTCTTCGTTCGGCATGGCCAGACCTTCGACCAGGCGAACACGTCCATCAACGCGAGCCAGCCCGCCGCCGCGATCCTCCAATCGCCGAGTAATGACCTCGAACGAAAGATCAGCGCCGGACTGAATGTGCTGGCCAAGACACGCCGCATCCAGATTGGCTCCCAGCGTGTCGATGTTGTGCAGCATCAGGTACTTGAGCTGCGGTTGTTCGCTTAACAATTGATGCAAGGTTCCATTGCGAAGCAGGTTCGGAATCTCATACCAGTGCCCAACCGGATGCATGCACTGAAACGGCAGGTTGTCCACGTAGTCCGCGGCTTCACCAGCCGATCGAGCCCAGTTGGTCAAAGCAGACCGTAGACTGGTTCGCATCTTTTCCTGCTGTTCGTCCAGAACCTGCTGCGGCATTTCTTCCCACGCAAACTGCAGGTCACGAACCGTCGGAACCATCCGCAGCCCAACCGACAAACCACGCGACACCCAAACATTTTGGCCTGCATAGTTGGCGTTCACGTAATCGCGGATCGGCGACTCAGTCATATAGCCAGTCGTGACAATATGCGGCGGCCGTTTGCCAAACTGCTTCTCTGTCTGAGCCGTCTTCGCCAGGTGCACGTCCAAAAACGATCGATAGCGACCAGACAGTTTACAGAACGGATTCAACGCTTTGACAACACCGGCACCCTGGGTCCATCGACTGCCAACTCCCGCAGCCAGCGAAACCACGGCTGCTGTCCCATCGGTCAAAGCCTGTTTGCCCAGTTCAATCGCCTCCGCAGAACCACCAGCGCGGATGTCGACGATGTCGGAGGGTTGAACATCTTCGATCGTGGTCGTGGCGGGTAGCCGGTTCTGCGAGAGCCCCAGTCGGCCGCTCAGGATATCTTCGCGAAGTTGAGTGTGCGCGGTGGTATCGAAACCGTTCTCTTCAAGTACATCTTCCAAACGACCAGACTGTTCTTCTTCAGTCGAAGTCGTCGGGAGAATTCGATTCATCAGCTTCACAGCAAGTCCAACCGAATTACCTTCGTCTCGGCACGTGTTGCCCACGCGTTCCAGTTCGGCTCGAACCATTGGCGAGAGCGACTTGATGTCCTGCCTTAGCCAGTCGGGAACCATGATGGCGTGATAGCCGCCCGGCAAATCGACTTCGTCCCGCAGTTCCGCAAACGTCCCGTCGTTGTTAATCGCGAAATCATAGACTACCGGATCCATCGCAAACGGAACCGACGTCTCCATGCTGCGTTTGACAGCGACCATCATCTCCTGCAGCCAGTCTTGCGCTTCCGAGTGCACTTTCGGATCGAAAATGAAACCCATGCCGCCGCCAGCCATCCCGCCCAGCATCCAGAATCCATGGAAGTCATCGCCGTACTTTGACTGACACTCGGCAATCAACCGTTCGGTATACGCGTTCGAACACCACGGAATAATCGCCTGCAGCGGTTCATGGAAATTCCGATTCGTTGCGCGACCAACAGCCTTGATATCGCCGGACTTCAACGCGCCGGTAATTTCTTCCAGTAACCCGATCGCATCTTTCCTTGCCGCCCATTCGCGATCGCTGCGCAACAGATATTTCTCTGTCACCATTTCCAGAATCGGGCCAACATTTTGAGCCATCCCGCCGTGGACCAGAACCAAACTATCCTGCAACCGCTGCCGTGTTTCTTCTGATACTTCGGTGTCCGTGAAGACATGGTGCTGCGGCATCAACCGACCACGACTAATCCCATGTTCCGGATCCGTTTCACCAGCGGTCGCTCCGGTGATAAGCTTGATCCCAGGCCAGATACCGCCCGAATCCTGCCAGCCTCCACCCGACCCACCAATCCACTCACCCAAAATCGCACGGGCCGCAACAATGCGCCGATCGGATTCTTCCAGGCGTCCCGTCAATTGTGATACCTGCCCCGTAGCCCGCATGCAGACAGAAATCAGCGAACCCAAAAGGTTCGTGGACACCGCCAGGCGAGAACCTTTCGGGATGTCATTCACTCGGCTCACAATTTCCAGCCCCAACCCCGGGCCGATCATTTTTGAGAACACATCTTCAATACGCCCGCCGCAGCCTTCCATCCCCGGCGGAATCAAACCGGCCGCGATCACAGCCGCCTTCAACAGACCGGCATAGTCACGAGCAAAGTCAAACACTTCGGCGATCTCTTCAATCTCAACCTTTGTGTTCAAATCGACGCTCACCAACCGCAGGACCGGTTCGTCAATCACTCGCAGGCTGGTATCAATCGGCGGAACCGGTTTCTGATGCCGACCACGCACGGCCAGATCGACCGAAGCGTTAATCACCCGCGCGCCTTCGGGAAAGTCCATCCCGAGAAAAAAAATGTCGCTCCAACCGCTGTGCGAAAAGTCCATTCGCACTGCCGTTCGCTCTCGCAGAACCGGATACGCTCGCGTCACATCGTTAAACTGCAGCAGCGGTTTCTGAATACGAAGCGGAATATCTGCCGGGTGGCCCGTGCGGAACATCCACTGGTTCCCGCGCACTGTTCGCACACTGCGGCGAACCTGATTCGCCAGTGTCTGAAACGCCAGGTGATGATACGCCTCCGCCAGCGCGCTGGACAAAGTAACCGACGGACCATCCGTAGCCTGCGCCGCCAGAAACCCGTCAATGGCTTCCGGGAAGCGGCGACTAAGCAGGTTCTCGTATCCACCGAATGGAATAGAACCACTTTCCTTGCCCACTAACTGATCGGGCAAATGGAACCGGTAAATCGCGTTCAGGAAAAACAGCGAACGAACCCGTTCGTACAAGTTGTCGCAACTCCGCCGAAACCCATCCAACCGCGCGCACTCTTCCAGCAATTGGCCGGCAGACAAACCATTGCACGCGGAATCAAGCGACTGATCGCGAATGGCCGGGTCGGTGGATGTGATAATCTGAAGAAGATCGGTCATGGTTGTGCCACACTGGCCGCGAGTAGATCGGAACGGCTGATGGGGAGAAGACGGGAGAGACTACCGCTGAGCCAACAAGCTCACGAGTTCCGTCAGAATCAGATCGCGATCGTTACCACCCAGCGAAATCGCAAGCTGCGCGATAAGCAGCCCGTACTTGTAACTGATGTCGTAACGCGAACCATCAATTTCGAACGCAAGGTATCGTTCAGCCTGACTAAGTTCGTTTAGCGATGACGACAGGTCTATCGGGCTGCTGTCGGCTTCGAGATTCTTCTTCAACAAAGCCAGCAAAGAAGGAGTCAGCACATGCATGCCGAACATGCACAAGTAATGACCCGCACGTTGGCCCGCGACGACCAATTCCTGTTCGGCAATCGTCGGCGTTGGTTTTTCGATGACTTTTGTCACGTCGTAAACGTTGTCAACCTGCCCCAGCGGCGTGCCACCAACAGTTCCGTAATTCAGCACCTCGTTCTCACGCGTCGGCTGAATCGCTGACACAGAGCACTCGTACTGTTCCGCAATCGCAATCAACTGCGATGCACAACTGGTGTCCGTCCGACTGACGTACAGATGATCAGAAACCAAATGCAGAAACGGTTCGCCGTTTAGAAACGTACTCGCACGAAGCAACGCGTCACCATACCCGCGCGGGTTGTCCTGTTCGCAGAACACAAGCCGGGAAGCCTGCGAACCCGCTGCGGTCAGGTACGGTTCTGATTGACCGGGCCGAATGACAATCGCGATTTCATCAATACCCGCTGCGAACAAATCGTCCAGCGTGATTCGCAGAACTGTACGAGCATCTCCCTCGCGATCGACGACGGTTTGTAGTGGAAGATTGGCGTGACTTTCGCCAGCGGCCGTGATAACCGCCTTTTGAATTTTCATGGTGTGCATTCCAAGCTGAGACTGCCGGAACTTTACCACGTTGGTCCGTCTTCGACACGCGCAGTTCTGCCAGATCCTGACCGGCAGTTCAGCCTGCCCGATTCAGTCAGCATTCTGGGTTCTTACCACACGGAACCCGCAGTTCCGGCTGCGAAAATTCATCCCGTGCCAACCACGGGCTTCGGCGTCTGAGTCTCCGGACGAATTAAATACTCCACCACCACGAATCAATCGTCTCGTTCCTTCAAGTCCGGTGTCACCACCCGGCCCGGTGGGATCAGTCACCGGAGTTCCATCAGATTCAGACCACTCGTCCCAGCAATACTCCCAGACGTTGCCATGCATATCGAACAGGCCGAAAGCGTTCGGCATCAAAGAACCACAAGGCAACGTGGGAATCGGACGGCGATTTGACGACCGGGCATATTGAGGTTCCAACAGTTGATCGTTGCCGAAACTGTAGCGAGCTGCAGAACCGGCGCGGCACGCGAGCTCCCACTCAGCTTCCGTCGGAAGCCGATAGCCGGACGAATCAAAACTGCACGTCCAGCGCGAAAGTGACTTGCCGTCATGTGTCTCTTTGGTTTCTGAGTAGCACGGTTCAAGACCTTCCTGTTTGCTTAACCAGTTGCAAAACCGAACGGCGTTCGTCCACGACATATTTTGCGCGGGGTGGTGCGGTAATGGACTGACGAAGGTGTCTGCCGCCACCAATTCTTGTTGTTCCGGAGTCCGCGATTTCGCGAATGCGGCCATCATGCTGCGGCTGGTTTCCCGGTTGCTCATCATGAACTTTCGCGTCACGGTTACCTCGTACGCCGTAGAATCCCGGTCCGACCCGCCCATAGTCAGGCCAGCGGGCGCAATTGGAATCATGACCATTCCCAACGAGTTCACTTTCCATTCCGCATCGGTACGTTGCACTTCGGGCAGCTGTTTGCCCCACTTACGAAGAGCCCAACCCGACGCGGCATGAACCGATCCGTTCGGCGAACCACGGTGCAGGCCCTGCATTGTTTCAACGATGTTATCCCGGTCGCCGCGGTGCAAAGTCAGTGGGTCAATGTTGCCGACGCCAAGACAAACAGCGGCAGCCAGATCAGATCCGGCACCCTCCAGAATGCCCGGCAAAGCAGACTCGTCACCAACCCAGTTTGGGAAACTGTGAATGAACAACGTCCGAGTCGTGGGATCAGCGACCGGTGCAACCAGACCCGTTGCCGGTTCCAGATCGCCCAGAAACATCGCCAGGCAAGCGAATCGAACACGCGCGCCCGGTTCGCCCTGCTGCACACGTGAACTCAGTTCGTTTCCGGCCTGCCCTTTTTCAGAACGCAGCGCGGCCGCCGCGCTGCGCATCGCGCCTCGGCTGACCGGAATCGATCCGAATGCGTCCAGGAGTACCTGAGTTCGCGCTTCGCCGATCGCTGCCAAACCGCACGCGGCCCGAAATCGAATAGAGGATTCCGTTTCGGCGTCGCTGGCCAGGGAATCTTCCAGCATGGTCTGAGTTACCGGGTCGGCTGCATCGAGGTTCTCAATACAAAGCGGAATGGCATCCGGAGCCGCGTTCAACAACGCCAACACGCGTGCTTCGGAAGCCACCGCCTCAGCGCTTCGCGTCTCCAGGCGAGCATCCCCGATTCGCATGACGGCAGCGGTACTGACCGCAACCATGCCAGCCACCATCACGGCTGCCGTTCCGATAGAAAGAGCCAACTTTGGTTCTCTCCGACACCAGCGAACAACCCTTTCAAACGCACCCACAGGCCGCGCCGTGATGGGAAGATCTTCCGAGTATCGCCGCAGGTCTTCGCCAAGCTCTTCGGCAGATTGGTATCGACGCGCAGGATCTTTTTGTAGACACCGCTGACAAATGGTTTCCAAATCGCGTGAGATCGCCGGGTTCAACTCTCGTAGCCGTGGCGGTTCGTGTGTGGCAAGCTGCTGGAAAATTTCCCACGGCGAAGAACCCAATAACGGCGGGCGGCCGGACAGCATTTCATACAGAATCGCCCCGATGGCATAAATGTCCGCAGTGGGGCCAACAGGTGTGTCAGGGTTGGCCTGTTCGGGAGCCATGTACTGCGGAGTTCCCAGTGCACCACTGATGGAATCTGCGGTGAGATTTGTATCGGCTCTACGTGATAACCCGAAGTCGGCAACCAACGGGCCATCGGGGCCAATCAAAACGTTGCCCGGTTTCAGGTCACGATGAATAAGCTGCCGTTCGTGAGCGTACGCAATCGCCGCAGTGATTTCCCGACCAATACGCACGGCTTGCGTCGCGGGCAATGGACCATTGGACAAAACGTTTGCTAACGTTCCGCCGCTGACATATTCCATCACAAGAAATGGAACCGCCTGCGATGTCGCGCCAACTTGATAGACCACCACGATTCCGCGGTGCTGAAGTTTCGCAGCCGATTCCGACTCACGCCGAAGTTGCTCCCGCTGTTTCTCCGTTGTGTGCTGACCACCAATGAGCATCTTGATTGCAACAGTGCGGTTCAGGTTCAGATCCCGAGCCTTATACACGACCCCCATCGCACCACGACCGGCAATTTCGATAAGCTCGAACCCTTCGACAGCCGGTAACCGGGAATCAACTGCCGCGTTCTCTGGAACGACACTGCTCTCAGCCTGCGCATTCAATAGCTGATGCAGTTGGAATTGGCGTTCGATCGCATCCTTCAAGTCCGGGAACCGCGACACGTATTCGCCGGGAGTCGGCACCTCACCGCGTTCTTCGCGGAGAATGATCTCGTTGTACATGAGATCCAGGCAGGTCGATTCTTCAGCCAGCTGAGGAAAATCGGCCAGGTAACCCTCTAGGTTCTTGTCGCGCCCGGCAAGCCACTGCCGGCGTTGATCCTCAGATACCAGGATTGCCAGTTCGTTTAGAGAGACCTCGCCAGCGGACGCAATCAGCTCGCACAAATTGGCCCCGGGATTCTGGTCCCACTGCTTTGCGAGTTCTTCAAAGAGACTGGACATCACTAGCTCATCACGATTTGGTCACAGTAAGAGTGAACGGAATCGTGCCCGCGTACCGGACAGAAAAGTTTCAGATTTCTGAACCATCAACTTCCGACCGAACACGACTCAATGCGCGCTCCAACCGCTTACGCAATGCTTCTGCAGGTTCGCCCAATTCGTCAGCCACTTCCTGCCACGATTTTCCGGCCGTCCGTAAGTCTGCCACGACAAGTTCGTCTGGCTTCAACCGCGAACGGACCTCGCCCAGGAGTTCCCGAGCCGAAGCGACTGTCCCCGGACCTGGAGCGTCTGTTTTGACTTCAGCCGGATCGACAGGTATCTCGGCCGCTTCGCCCGCGTTGCGTTTCTGCGCAGTCTGACGACGGTGCTCGTCAATCACTCGGTTGCGAGTCATAGTCACCAGCAGCCCTAGCAACTGCTCTGGCTTCTCACATTCAAACGACCCGTCAGTCGCGCTCCTGAAGAACCGACCGAACACGGACTGGCAAATATCAATCGAATCGACAACCCGGCGCAAACGAGGATCAGTCAATCGTACTCGAGCCGCCCGGCGGATCTCAGGTTCGTAAAGTCTGACCAGCTCCATTGCAGCAGCTTCATCGCCCGCCCGTGTGCGAACCATCAGATCTTCGAATTGGTCTTCTGCTAGCATCGACGGCCCTGACTCGACGTTTTCCCCCCGCGTCATCATAGGACACTGGATCAGGTCACAGGAATATCGACCTGGCAAACCGCCTGATTTTCCACCACTTTCTGTAGAGATATGCGAGACTCAGCACGTCCGTTCTAAAGGCCGAAGCCGGGAACACAACGTCCCCGGCCCCGGTAAACCCCGACCCACAAGTCAATGATCGCGTTCAAGACGCCTATTCATGCCCCGTCACCGTAAACGCGGCCCAGAAGAATGGATGAGCGGCCCCTTCTCGATCGCGGAGCTGACGGATCTGTTTGATCTGAGCGTCCCGCAGTGCGGCAGGTTTACTTTTCTTCAGAGCCAACCCATCAAACAGCGTCACCATCAGGTTTACGGTCGCAATGTCACTAATTTCCCACAGAGTCGCCACCACCGACTCAGCGCCTGCAAGTTGGAATGCCTGCCGTAGTCCGGCCACACCCTCGCCGTCCTGAATCGCTCCTAAACCGGTCTGACACGCACTTAGCACCACCAGTTCCGTCCCGCGTAAATCCGTCTCGACGATCTCAAGTCCGGTCAACACACCGTCATCACCCGATGCAGCCTGATCATCCAACGCGTCGTTGTACCCGGCCAACAACAACCCACATCGCGCCAGCGGGTTTGGGTCTTTTGATTGAGTCTCATCAAGTACAAACCCATGCGTTCCCATCATCAGTGTCCGCGGGCGTTCCAGCGATTTGAAGACAGCTTCAGCCGCCTGCTGGCCGAGGAATATTTCCGGGCCCACGTTGTTGCTGACTTCCAGACTGGTCTCAATAATCTCCGCTTCTTTGCGTGTTCCCGGCAACTGCCTGACTTTACCCAAAGCACTGCCATCGAACGAAATGCTGCGTGTTCGCTTCGTGTCCAGTTCGAGAATTCGAATCGTGTCTTCAATCTCTTGAACACCAGAATTGAAAGCCGGGTCAGCAATAATGACTGGGCGGCCGAGGTTCTGATTGTTCGCGGGATTGGTCAGGTCGCGACCCGAATTCACCAGCCGGATCTCAAATTCTTCGACCAGGAACTTCTCGTCAGAGATCGGAATCGCGGCCCAAGGAATCAGCCACAAGTTCGCATCGGGACTAAGAATAATCTTCTTCTGACCATCGCCAATCGCCCGCTGCAGCGGTTGCCAAAGTTGTGAGTGCAGCGGTTCTAAAGCAGCCCGAACCGACTTCGTGGCTTCAATCGAACCGTTTTCTTCAATCAACTTTGGCGACTCCAGAATGCTGGTCTGAGCAGCCGCAACCAACCGGTCGATACGGGCGGCCTCACCAAGATCAACAAACGTGATGTCTTCGCCTTTGAGAGGCCGAACAATCCACGCAACGTAACGTTCTGGCTTGCGAGCGTCGGGTGAAATGATGCGGTCCAGTTCAATCGGTTGAACTCGCAGTAATTCGATGAGAACCGAATCGCCCGGGATCTTAGATCGAACGCTGTCCACATCCACCATTCCCTGTTGCTGCCGTGCGACCTCTTTGGCAAAACCTGGCGAGATCTTATTACGCAGTTCTTGTTCCTGACTTCGCAAAGTCTGCAATTCTGCTCTGCGTGCTTCACGAACCCGATCGTTGGCTCCTTCCAATGGGAACGTACTGATCTGTCGTCGTAGGTCCTGCCATTGTTTGAACTGAGTTCGACTGGATTCGCTGCTCAGAAAATTCTGCAGCGTCCCGCGCGCGGCGGCTGTTTCCACAGCGAGCCCCTTCGAATTCAGCACCCACCTTGCAGTCCGATCGATGACCTTCTGCTTATCACCATGTTTGAAGGCCAGGGACAGGCTGGCGTCGCGTATCCGGCGATCATTCCTTTCAAGAAACCGAACCTGTGCCTGCGCGGGCATCTCAACCAATACTTCGCGGACATACTTGTTGGTCGTCGTACGAGCCCGTTCCAGCAAGCTCAAAGCCTGCCGCAAATTTCCCTGTCGGTAGTTTACCGCGGCCAGATGGACCAATGGCGAGACGGTTCCGACATGGTCGGGGCCCGCCGTCTTCACAACGGTTGAGAGTCCCTGACTGGCCAGCCTGGTCGCCTTCTTCATGTCACGACCATACAACGAGATCCCATAACCCAAAGAAGAAGCGGCGTTGGAAGTTAGTGAATGAGCCGAACCAAGCTCCTTAGTTGCACGTTCAAACGACGCGTTAAGGTTGTACAGACCGATCGGCCCATCCCCGGATCGCAGTTGAGTGACTCCCAACTGCAGCTGCAGCACGATGTCCAAATCAACGTCGGCTACCTGGTCCTTAAAGGCAGCGAACACCTGGCGGGCTCGCTTGATTTGTGTGAGGGCCAGATCTGGTTTGTTCTCGCGGGCTGCTAACACAGACAATGCAGACAGCGGCCGAAGCACGGTCAACTGATCACCGCGTCCGGCTTTTTCTTCTGTCTCCAGAACCTGAGTCAGCATCGCCCGGCCTTCATCAATCGCACCCATATCTACCAGGTGCGAGCCCAAAGTCGCTCGAGCATCCAATGCGGACGGGTTATTGGAGCCAAATGCATCTTCCATAACCCCAACCACAGTGCGGAATTCACGTTCGGCTCCCACATGGTCCCCAATGGAAGCCAGCAAGTTGCCCAGTTGCAGACGGTCCTGTGCTGTCTGCGGATGCTCGCGCCCAAGATGCTCAATGTGAGTGGCCAGTGCGGCTTCCAGATGCTTGCGGGCTTCACCGAACTCACCGAACTCGAGATACAAGCCGGCCAGCAGCTGGTTAATCGTGGCCGATACGAAGTTGTCCCCGCTAATACCCTCCACATCCACTGCCAGCTGATCGATGATCCGCAAAGCCTTGATCGTCTCTTCTCGTGTTAGGTCCTGCTTCTCGAACAAATCCGGATTGGCAGCAACAGTCTGCTGTAGCTTCAACAGCATGTTCTGCTTTTCAAGCATATCACCGGCCTGATCCAGTTCGGCAAACAACTGTGATTCAACACTGGTGACAGTCTTTGCGTTAATCCAACCGGGGCGCTTCCTACCTTTCTCCCCGACCATGACCTTGTGCCAACCGTCCTGCAGTTTCAGCGACCACAATCGCGTGCCAATGGGAACCGTCATCATGACGCGGCTCCCGTCTTTAATCCGGCCGTCCCTCAAAACGACCAGCATCTGATTTGCATCCGCCTGAGAACGTCTGGCCTCCACGGTAAGTTCTTTGGCAATCTGCTCGAACTTCGCGATCTGGTCGACCACGTCCGCGCTAAGTTGGCCTTTGCTGCCCGAACCGGGCGTCTTTAGCAGTTCCAACAACGGCCCTGTATGAGACAAGGCCTGAATTGGCTGATTCGCGTTTCGCAATATAAACACCAACGACGAACGCGTCCGAGTTCTCAGCGACCTGGTCTTTGGTGAATCCAGCCTGTCGCAAATCTCCAGCGCCTTGAGCAACTGTTTTTCGGCCCCGGGCGTGTCACCTCCGAGAGCCAGAACCTCGCCAAGACTCATGTGCAGATTTGCGGTTTGCGGGTGGTCGGGCCCGAATAGCTGCTGTCGGATTTCAAGAGCCCGCTCAGCGTACCCACGTGCTACTGCGTGTTCACCCAACCGGCTAAGCACACCAGCGTAGTGGTCGTAAGCGAATGACATCTCGTTCGTGTCGGCCTCGTACGCCGCATACATGGTCGCAACGTGTTTCTCAACGAACTTCTTTGCCATCTGCACGTCACCAGAATACGAGTGCGCCACAGACATGTTGCCGTACATAGAAGCTGTCCCGGCGTTCTTTTCTCCGAACTCCCCACGCATAACATCCAACGCCTTGGAATAGTGCGTTACAGCAGCCTGAAACTCTCCAGCAGCGACAGCAACATGGCCCTTCGCATTTTCAAGCTCAGCATTCAGCACTGGACTGCCTGCGTGTTTGCTTTCCCCCAGAAGCTTCGTCGCAAGCCGCAGGTGTTTTTTCGCCTGACTGAAATTTCCCTGTGACGAAACAAGATAGCCAAGCTCTTTCACGATCGTGGAAAGTGTGGCCTTATCTCCAACACCAGCGACAATCTCACGAGCCCGGTTCATTCGCGCGACCGCAGGGTCGATGTCGAGATCTGATTCGAGAAGCTCCATCGCTTCCTGATGCAGCAGCCGCGCCTCCAACATCTTCTCGCGATTCTCAGGCGTGTGTTCATTCAGTGCGTACGTCGGATCGGCAACCAGTTGTGCCTTTTTCGTCCAGCCCTGAGTCTTCCGAAACTTAACCTCGTAGAGATCGCCCTGGGCTCGAACGAAAGTGACCGGCGTGTGACGAGACAGCGTTCGCAGAATCGCGCCGGACTCGTCGCGGATGTATGCGTGATTGGCAATCACGCGCAACATGCCCTGGTCGGGACTGAAGCTGGCTCGCTTACCGCGGATCTCTTCGCGAAACACGGCAGGGATTTCGGCTAGTAGGTCACGGACCTCGACAGTACCTGCATCCTTTTCACCCTTCAGCCGCCGGTACCTCCGCAGCGACTCCTGAAGATGCGGAACCGCTTCAACAGTTTGCCCCGAACTGCTCAGGTACCACCCAAACATCGACTTGGCAGAAGCGTGTTCAATCACATCGGGTGGCAGAATAGCCGCTCCAATGTCGCACACCTTTTCCTGAATCCGCGCGGCTTCTTTGAAGTTGCCAGCCCTGGCATGACTGCTGGCAAGGTTCATCATGATGACACGAACATCACTATGTTGGTCGCCGCCAAACCGTTTTGCCGCGGCTATCGCTTTGGCATACGCCGCAAACGCGGCCCGCATATCGCCCGCGGTTGCCAGGACGATCGCACGAATGTTCTCCACGTCGGCCTGAACCGACCCGCCTGTTTTCAGCTTTTTTAGTATCGCGTCGGCCCTGGCAAGCGATGCCTTCGCCCCATCCAGATCATCCGAGAGGTACTGTCCGTATGCAACGTGCGACAGCACCCATGGACACAGCAGGTTGTATCGTCCGATGGCAGCCTCAACGATCCGCAAAGCCTCCTTCGTACTCCGGACCCCAGCCGGGGTGTCTCCGTTGTCAAATTGTTTGTTTGATTTTGCCAGCAGCAACGCCACTTTTTCCGCAGCAATGAGATCTTCCTCTGAGGGGTTCTCCAGCGGATTCGGTTGAACCAACTCACGCCGAATCCAGCCCACCTGGCCGACCGGTGTCGTCACGCGCAACCGAGTCGGCTCAGACTTCTCGATGCGCAAGTGTGTCCAGGTCGGGAGCTCTTCAAGTACATTGCCGCGGTCAGTTAGCAGGTAGCCTGTCAGTGCGGTCACTACAACATAGTCAGACGATGCCGCCGGTTCGCTTTTCTTGCTTTGACCAGCCTGCGCCAGACAAGACGCGAGCATCACACAACCGGCAACTCGAACGATAATCCGTGGACAACTCATAGTTCGCTCCCTGACATAACGTTTCACTGATACCAGACTCAACGCAGTGCGAGCTTGAAGACGGACAACGAACTTGCGAGTTTCTGCCGGCCAGCCCAGGAAGCTACTTACGGCTTGTAGTACGTGATCGTCACCGACATGACTGGCGTCGGATCGGGTTCAAACGTGACGACTCTAATCGCATTTTCGGTTTTCTCGCCCTGAACAATCAGGCCGCGGGTCTGCAGTCCATCCTCACCAGCCGTTCGAATCTTCCGCTTCAACGCGCTGAGATTCTTCGGCGACTTTTTGGGCTGAACACCGCGAAGCATGGCGATGAGATCTTCCTCGTCACCATCAAGCACTCTCGGCGTCGGTTTTGGCCCGGTGAGTTCCTGGAACACGGTCAGCTGAATCTGGCCAACGTTGCGGCCGTAGTCGATTGCCCGCTCTGCCGATTCCGCTCGAGACAGCACCGTAAACTTCTCAGCCGTCTTGCCGTCAGCCAGTTGGTAACCGCGAACAACGGTCTTCTTATGCTCAGACGACAGGATCCACTTCGAACAATCGATGTCGCGAGCCGTCTCGCGGTACAGCGTGTTCTCTCCATTCACCTTCAGCAGCACACCCAGCCGCCCACGAGCGCCCGAGTTACGAACCAAAGCAAACTCAACCTTCTGCCCTGTGACAGGTTCCGGAACAAACGCCCGACCGTTACGAGTTTCAACCTTCACGGGCCGTCCGTCGAACAGTACTTCCAAAGTCATCGGTGCCGCAGAATCCACCAGAGGGAACTCGGTCTTCTGTGACTTCACCTGTTCGGACTGTTCCAGAATCCGGCTTTGTCGTTTCTTCTGCCGATCTTCGAATGTCAGCTGGCTTGAACCACGGTCAAACGCACCACGCAAAACGAAGCTCTCACCAAGTTCGCCCAATATCGACGCATCCAGGTCTGCGTCGAAAACATCACACGCACGTTCCAATTTTCCGCCGCTACGGTGGAAACACAGTATGCCAATGGTTGCGGTTCGATTGTCTTCATGAACCTGAATAATGCCGGTCAGAAACGCATCCGCTTTCGCAGATTTGTCACCCCAGGCCAGCTTATAACTGGAACCGAAAATCGCCCTGCGTCCATCGGCGGTCAGATGGTTCGCTCCATCCACCTTCGCCACCTGCGCGCTGGCTTCTTTGATGACCTGTATCTGTCGCGCCTCGTCAAACGAGTTCGCAAGGATGAGCCCCACTTCCAACCGGTCAGCCAACAGTGAGTTCACCGGACCTGCACTGTCGGTCAGTTTCTGGCCGGGTTTCGCGACACGGAACTTCAACACTCCAACAGTCTGAACCCCTTTGTCACGCAGGTAGTCCATAACCTTCGGGACGTGTTTCTGGACTTGTTTGTGTACGGTGTCCGCCTTCGCATTCGTTCCCACAAGCAGAACAGCCAACAACCAAACAATGGTCTTTGATGTCTTCATGATTCTCTCCATACGCCACGCCATGGCGCCCAAAATTTGATCAACCGCAAAAAAAGCACCATCCCAATGCACCAACCGGAAACCGATGCAACGGAACGTTGCCTAGCGGGTTTCGATTTTGATGGTCTTTTTGATGAGTTGAGTTGGCACGTTGCCGAGTCGGGAGTCGCTGCTTTGGTAGTCGTAGAACTGGTGCACGAAGCGGTCCGCCACACCTTTGCCTCGCAGCAGCACGCCAGGTTCAAACCGAGTCGGCCGCGCGAAGACCGTGATGAACTCGACACCCAGCTGCGGCTGAATTTTGATACTGCCCTGTTCGGGGAACCGGTAGTTGGTTCCGCTGCTCAACGACAGCACCCCGTCACTTAGCTTCACCTTCCGCCCCCTCGCACTGGTTCCGATGAGTTCGATGAACAAGTCCACGCCGGTCTTGTTGACCACGCTAATCACCATGTCTTCGCCGGGCGAGAATGTGTTGCTGCGTTTGTTGGTCCTGAGTTTGAGTTCAAACGCGATGCCATCGGAAAGATGGTCGGACCGCGTCAGCCCGTCGATGGGCGAGATGGGAACACCCAGTCCAAGCTGCCGAGCGATCCGGTCGTAGTAGTCTTCCCACGTATCGCGACGAACCACACCACCTGATGAAAGCCCCGCCAGGCCCAGTCGAGTAAACTGCGGCAGTCGGAAAATTTGCTGCAGGCCGGCTGCGTCTTTCATTCCAAGTTCGGCCGCCGCCTGTGAAATCGCAATCGGTGCGTCCAGGAAACGCCGCGACGTTGGAATCAGCGGCTCTTTGTCCTGCGGTTCTCCCAGAACATCCTCCATCGCTCGCAGGAACTTCTTTTCATCGTTGTCCAGAAATTCGTCCATCTGCTTCTTCGAGACATACATCCGCAGAATGTCGCTTTTCCGCATTCCCGCACTGTCGGGCAGTGAAACAAACGCCGGACGAATATTGTCAGCGAACCGTTTCATCCCGCGATCATGGCAACGCATACAAGCCAGGCCGTTGCGAACAACTTTGTCTTCAGAGAACTTGTCGGTCACAATCGCAGTCGGAGCTTCGGTGATGCGGTTACCCAGATTGTCGGTAACAAGGTACGCCTGCAGGCCGTTCGGCAGCGTCCAGATCATCTCGCCGCCGGCGTAGTGGAAGTCGATGGGGTCAAGAAACATGTTTTGCTGGCCCTTACTGGTTTCGAAGTCGTAACTCTTCCAGTAAGCCCCGTATCGCGATGGGTGCCGTTCGACAACACGGTTGTTTCGAGACACGCCGGAGACCGTCATCCCCGCTCGTTTCGCAATGAGCTTCTCCAGGTTCAATGCGGCATCGACGCCAAGTTCAGTCTCCAGGTCGTGCAGGTTGAACGGAATCTGCAGCATGTCTTCGTACAACGGAAACTGCGTGGCGACGCTGACAAACCAATCGATTCGGACAAACGGAATCGGTCGAATCAGCTCGGCCGGACGCAGATAGTCTTCCCAGAGTTCGTCGAATGTGTCGGAACTTTCGAACGCCATCCCATACGGATACTCCAACAACACCAGGTCGTAGAGATCCGTCTGGCTCGCGACCGTTTCCCGATCGTTCTCCACAACGCGCAGCGGTGTCTTGTGCCAACCCAGTTTGCGAATATCGACGGCAAAGATAGAACCAACCTCATCGACTGGCGTCGGCTTCACAACAGCTGGCTCCCACGACAAGTGGTTCATCGCCTTCGCAAGCGCTTGACGACTCACGTCCAGTTCGGCCGCCGTGGTTCCGCTGATGAGCAGATGATTGCTACTGAAGAACCGTAGGTACGGGCGATCTTCACGCGGCGTGTCTTTGATGTGTTCCAGAATCTGACTGAGCACATACTCGGCGCCGACAACATTCGACAGCGCCGCATCTTTCGCGTCTTTGCCCGGCTGTTCGATATCGGCTGGGAACGCCGGTGCACCGGCTTCGATCCATTTGCGAACCGTGTCGATTTCGAATGACTCCAGCGGCGGCAGCGGCGGTTCCGGCATCCGTGAATCTTCGTCTTCACTGGCGATGTAGTCGTAAAGACTTGAATCGTCGATGCTGCCAGGCGTGACAGCTTTGTCTTCACCGACAAACGAACTGACATCCAGAATGTCGATGTCTGCTTCGCGGCGAGTCTTTCCGTGACATTCCGCACAACGCGTGCGGAAGATGTTCTTCACCTCGGCCGCGATTTTGTCCTGATCAACTGCTGCGTGGGCGGCCTGTGAAGTCCATCCCAAACACATCAGAACGAACAGCAGGTTTTGAGTCGTGAGAAGCCGCATGGTTGTCACCGAGTTGAGGACTGTGTCTGTGCGAACAGCCAAACGCAGGCGGCGGTGGTTCTCGGACAAAGAAACCGCAGGAAATTCTCAGCCGCCCGTAACCGTGTCGGTTATCAGCAAAAAACACGACTCGTGAAGGAACGCTGTCCGGTTACCGCCCGCACCGCGTTGTGAGGGATGTCAGCTATCACCAAGGAGCCAACAATGAACACTCGTCAAACAATCGCCCGATTCTGCTTCCTCATGGCCGTCGTCAACTCATGCCAATTCGCGGCCGGGCAACAACCAATCAAGGCGGTAAAGCTATCGCCGTTTCAGTCAAAGGAAGGCGGCTTCGCTGTGTCGATGCCTGGCAAACCGGCGTACAGTTCAAGGAAGATGCCCGGTCGACAAGGCAAGAGAACCGTGACACATCATCAGTTCACGTCGGGCGAAAAAACCGGCGTCTTCATGGTGACTTACGAAAGCCTCGCCGGCACAAAGCTGGACACAGCCAAACAACAGGAAGCCGCCTACCTACTCGCGCGGGGTGGGATGGAGAAAATCCTGGGCGGCAAAGTGCTTGAGTACAAACACTCAAAACTGGATAAGAAGCGAACCGGACGCTACATGCGAATCTCAATCCCGGCTCGACGCGGCGAATACCGAGCACGCATGTTTATCGTTGAGAACACCTTGTACCAGGTATTCGCCATGGGATCCCCGGATTTCGTGAAGGCCAAACGGACCGACCAGGTACTGGCTTCGTTCAAGCTGCTGAAGAAGACGAAAACAGGTTCCGGATCCGGTTCAAAAAAGACGCCTGTTAGAAAAAACGGCAACTGACTGTCTCAACGTCAGGCGAGGACCAAATGCTCGTCCTCGCCTTTCGCTTTCCGCCTTCCACAGCTAGCTCACACGCGCGGGATTTCAAAGCCCTTACGCGGTTCGCGAGCGAAGAAGCTTGCGGCCAGTTCGTCGCCGACAATCTTCTCGTTCTTCGGATCCCATTTGACAACTCGCTTCAATCGCGCGGCAATCGCGGCCAGGTGGCACGAGTTCATCGTTTGCACGTGAGTGAACACGTCTGAGACCGGCAAGCCGCCTTCGCTTAGGCAACGGTAGAAGTTCTGCTTGTGACCTTCAAACTTCTTGCCCTTGTACAACGCCATCAGATCGTTCTCGTCGTACTTGTCCTTGTCACGCCCATCCTTGATCGGCGTACCTTCGATGGTTTTGCGGTTCACAAAGAAGCGGCCCTTGGTTCCTTCAAACAGAATCCCGTTGCGGCCACGACTTTCAACGATCATTTCAATGCCGTTCTCGAACTTACACTTCACAGCATAGTCGTGAGCCGTGTTGTAACGATCGTCGACCGTTGCGTGTCCGTCCTTATATTCGACCGGGTGGTTTGCGTCGGTTCCATCAAACTCAATCGGCCCCATGCCTGGACCGTTCTGGCCGATCGCCCACAGCGCGATGTCGATGTGGTGAGCCCCCCAGTCGGTAAACTTGCCGCCTGAGTACTCGTACCACCAACGGAAAGTGTTGTGGCAGCGTTGTTTGATGTAATCAACCTTCGGTGCCTGACCGAGCCACATGTCCCAATCAAGATTCGCAGGTGGATCGGTCTTCTTGAACGGGTCCTTCGCGACACTACCGGCTTCAATACCGACCGTGATTCTCTTCACATCGCCGATCAGGCCTTTCTGAACCATGTTGACCGCACGCAAAAACCGCGGCTTGGATCCGCGTTGCTGAGTACCAACGACAAACACCTTGTCCTTATGCTTCTGGCAAGCTTTGCGAATGAGTTGGTTCTCTTCCAGCGTCAGGGTGAGTGGCTTCTGGCAGAACACATGCTTACCGGCCTCCAACGCCTCGATAGCAATTTTCACGTGCCAGTGATCCGGCGTCACAATACTCACAACGTCAATGTCGTCTCGCTCAAGCACCTTGCGGTAGTCGCCGTATACATCGGCTTTGTCCTTGCCGATCTTTTCGTCTTTTTTAGCTACTTCAGCATGCTTCTGATCGACATCACATACCGCAACAATGTCGCCAAACCGCGAGTGGCCTCGGGCGTCACCTTTACCCATCCCACCAAGCCCGATGCAGCCGATGACTGGCCGATCGTTGGGCGATGTGTTCGCAAATGCGGGTGTCGACCATGGGAACGCGATGGTTCCGGCGGCGACGGCTGAGGACGCCAGGAACTGACGGCGTGTAGATTGAGTCATATCGAGCAGGCCTTTCAAGCAAATCGTTCAATCGCATTGTTCACCTCATCCGGCTACTTTGCAACGAGAACCCAGCAAACAGAATCAGCAAGCACACCCGCGTGAGCACCACAATGACCTGGATCAAAACGGTAGACGAATCAGAATGGGACGCAGAACTCAACTCCCTGCGTCCCAAAATAACCGACCCCACAACAGGTCAGGTGGACAACATCATGTCCGTCCATTCACTGGATGTCGGCAGTCTGCACGCACACCTGGCGTTGTATTCTCAAGCGATGCAAGGCACAAAGACTTTGCCAAAAGTCGAACGCGAAATGATCGCACTCGTTGTAAGCAAAGAAAACGACTGCCACTATTGAATCACACACCACCGACGCGGTCTGCGTCGCCTACTGCGAAACGACGAACTTGCCGCAGCGATTGAGTCTGACTACAGCACAGCAGATCTGGAACCAAAGCGTCAAACAATGCTGGCCTACGCTGTGAAGCTAACACGAACACCCAAAGACATGACCGACGACGATGTTCAATCACTAAGAACCGCTGGCTTCACTGACACTGACATTCTGCACATCGCCGAAACGACGGCCTACTACGCCTACGTCAACCGCATCGCCGATGGGCTGGGCGTCGAAGTAGAAACCAGTTGAGACTTACCAGCGCCGACCACATCACTTCCGATGCAACCGTCGGCCCTTCATCTCGAACCGCGGCAACGCGCCGTGCTGGACCAATTGCAGGTCGCACTGGAAACCAAGCCGGTTCTTTAACCGCTTGCGGATCTCTTCTTCAAGATTATCCAGACCATCGGTTCGCGACTCGGTCGGTTCGACTTCGATACTCAGATGATTCATCTCCCGCTTCGTTTCGATGTTGATTCGAAACTCCGCCACGTCATCGAACTCGCGCAGAATGGCTTCGATACTTGATGGGAACACATTGTTCCCGCGAACCGTCACCATGTCGTCCGCTCGACCGAGGATACCGCCGTCCAGCCACGTCAGTTGAATCTCGTCCGCCGGATCCGGCACCGCAGCACGCACCAGATCACCGGTTCGGTATCGAATGACGGGCGAACCAACCCGCCCAAGGTTCGTTATCAGCAGCTCCCCCTGCTCGCCCGCGGGAACCGGTTCGTAAGTTTCCGGAGCAACCACTTCCGCGATGAATTCGGTCTCCAGTAGATAGAGCCCACCCGGTCGGTCCACCGCTTCAACTCCCGGCGAACCAATTTCCGTCATCCCCCAATGGTCAATCACCCGCGCCCCCCACGCAGTTTCAATTCGCTTGCGAGTGGCCGGGATACTGCCACCCGGTTCGCCCGCCACAATCAGCATCCGAACCGTACCGCTGGCCAAATCGACGCCTTCCGCTTCAGCAACCTCCGCCATTCGCAGCGCGTAAGTCGGCGTGCAACAAAGAACCGTTGCCGAATTCTCCGCAAGAACTCGCAGCCGAACATCAGTGCTCATGCCGCCGCCCGCAATGCACAGGTTCCCCAACCGACACGCTCCATCAAACGCGCCCCAGAACCCGATGAACGGCCCAAACGAAAACGGCAGAAACAAAACATCCTCAGCCGTCAGTCCGGCAAAGTGATAGATCTGCCGCCAGCATTCGGCCATCCAGTCCCAACTGTCAGGCGTGTCCAACCAACGCAGCGGCTTACCGGTGGTTCCCGAAGTCTGGTGCAACCGCGAGTACTCCGTTCCCGCAAACGTGAGGTTCGTTCCGTACGGGAGGTTAGCCAATTGATCATCCACCAGATCCTGCTTAAACAGAACCGGCAGTCGCTGCAAATCTTCAAGCGACTCAATCGAACCAACATCGACTCCCGCCGCTTTGAAGCGTTCCTGCCAGAACGAGTTCCCTTCGCTCACCGCCGCCAGCAATTCACGCAATCGTTGAGTCTGAACCTGCTGGATGCGATCGCGGCTACGCCAAACTTCTTCGGGGATGTATTCAGTCATATCAGTAATTAGTAAACGTCCAGAGCGGGTTGCCGTCTTGACGAACGGTACCACGGCGTCCACCAAGCCGAAAGCACCAGCTTCGAGCCTAAGAGCCACACCGGGTGGAATGATTGACGGCATTCGTGGCTCGCCGTGGCAAGAGCCGAAACCGAGGATGAGTGAAACCCCAACCGTCCCGTACCGCGAGTGCGACTCCACATGGCGGCCTAAGAAAGTAGTCGTCACGCTCTTTCAGAGTAGTTGCGCGGCTGCAGTTGCGTCGTACCCCGGTGACTTCGCAAGACAGAGTCAACCGACAGCGAGCGGCCAGAAACACCTTGCTTTGTCGGCAGACACGACAACGCACGCCGGGTCAGCCTCCGAACCCTGAACTCAAGCTGTGAGCGAATCTCTCGACGACTCGACGACGACACGGATGGCAGGGAACGGCCAAACGAAAGCAACAGTCGTTCTAGGTCAGCCAGCCTCGGCTCGTGGACTTGGCTAACTGACCGAGAGACTGGGACAACCAAAGGACGCGAAGAAAGAGACGCAGCTCATTTATTCCTCTTCGGCCATTTTCTCGGTCTCAGTGTGCGTTTGAGCTCCACCAGAGCGGCTAGTTGGGCACGCACGAAGTGAATGGTCTGGAAAGGCTCCAGTCAAACCACTTTTTTGCTGAGACAATGAGCTGCGTTCCCGTTTCTTCCCTCTTATTCCAACGGTGCTTTCCGAGACCGCAACTAAGGCAAGGGTGGGCTGTTGCCAGTACTACCACCTGACGAGCCACCCGCGTCGCGAATCTCTACCGTGACTGTGTCCTCAGGGACGGCGGGATGGTTATAGTATACCGTCCTGAATCCAGAGGAATCTGGCGGGCCAACTGCTGCTTGTCCGACCTTCGTCTTAACGCCACCGGTAGTTGTAAAGACATCCATCACAATGTTCTTAGTCATCGAGTTGTTTTGGTACTCGATCTGCACAGCTGTCACGCTAATCCATGCATGCAGGCCTGTAACTTTTGCAGTCCGAGCCGCAGGCCACGCCGGAACCGTTTCCGAGACAACGGTCGCCGCACCGCTTGTACCTTGGCCAGACTGGAAAGCATCCACCTCGATCTCTACTGCGACATCTCGCCCGATCAGTAGTCCGGACGCGTTACGCCTGACTAAGTTGGCGGTTGTCTTTGCTTTGAGAAGTCCTGTTGGTTTCTGTCCTATTGCTTTACCGTATGTTCCAGGGCCCGTGGAGTGACCGGTGTTGACCTGCACACCGTGGAGATAGAGGCGGCCAATTTCCCAATCCGGTGCTGGTCGGGACTTAAGACGCGCAACTACCGTTGCATCGACTTTCGCACGGTCAATCGTCGCACCGGTTCGAATGGGGGTGACGGTAGCGTCTAACACAAAGCTACCCTTTGGCCGGGCTTGAGCCTGTACTTCTTGTGCAGAAGTAAGAACACAGACGGCCAAGAGTATGTAGGCTCTTACGCGACACAATTTCATCATTGGGTGTACTCCAGTTGGGACTTCATGGGCTTCGGTTAAGGCTGAGCTGATCCAAACTTGCGGCACGAGCACGCTCGTTTCTTGCTCTTCCAATGGTGAATACAGAACACCGCGAGGACGCGACAACAATTCCTGGAAGATTCTTGAAATTGGAATCGGCCGCATAGGCGCCTGATGGGTGTTCTTTCATTGGTTTGGGTGCCAAATGCGGTTTGTGTCTGGCCCGGCGGGAGACCGTCAACATTCCATCACCGATGCCGATGCCGAAGCCGCTACGATCGCGAGCCCGTCCGGCACTAGTGGTTTCAATGGCCGTAAGGACGCTATAACCTCGGCGTTTCGCACCGCATGCCGTTATCTCGCAGGCGTTTGAAACCAGGCCTACGAATCAAGATTCATTGGATGCCAAGTATGAACGTTCTCCGCTCTGTCTGCTTGCTCGCGGCTCTGTCGATTTTCGCTGGCTCGACGTTCGCAAAGAGCAGTAAAGGGGGCAGGAATGCTCTGTAGAAAAGGTCTTGGCTTGCAGTTAGTTCGTGGATCTCACTGAGCCTGGGCCAGATCCCAAACCGGCGATTCGAAACTTACTGCCGAGCAGTCCTGAAACAAATCGCAGCATGCGAAGTCGGTAACCGCCCCGGACGCCTGAAACCAAGAGTCATCAAGAAGACGTCACCACGGAAGGTGCTTCTGGTGGCCTATGAGATTGGCAAGCAGTCTCTACCTCAGCTCAGTATTCGCACCGCTTTAGCCCGAAGACGTTTACACTTCCGCAGTTGTTTGCTTATCTGGTGCTAAAGTCTTTCCTCAAGACTCACTACCGCGGCGTTGTCGAGTTCCTGGCCGACTGCGAATCGTTTCAGCAAGTCCTGAATCTGAAGCGGGTTCCCCACTTCACGACGCTGCAGAAGGCTTGTAAGAAACTGCTCAGTTTGCCGGTCGTTGAGCAACTGCTGCTAAAGACGCTGAGGCTCGAAGCAGTTAAAGGTGTCAGGAACGTGTTAGGAACCTTTATTGACTGTCAGCCACTCGTAAAGGTCTGGATTTGCCAGTCGGGCAGTCAGTCGTGAACTCCAGCGAGTCTAGCCTACGCATGACTCTGCTGAGATTACTGGCCGTGATGATGATGTTGTTCCAGATGTTGCCGCAGTAAATCTTTGCCGTAGTCGTTTCCGTTGGGGGTGCGAACAGACGTATGGATGTGCTGCCGCGTCGGGCCTTTGCCTTTGAGTGATGGCATGGCGATCGACTCTTGGTGATCAAACTCGATCAAGATGACGGGACTGTGGATTCGGTAGTAGAACACTGCTTCGTCATCGACGGGGCCGATCCACGCGAAATAGGTGTCCGTCAAATGCTTCTTGATTTCGGCCAGTTTTAGTTTGGCGTGTCCATCGTCCATGTTGGAGATATATTGATTCGCAAGATTTAACAGAGCTTCTTGCTGTTGTTGGTCGAGTTCCGAAACCGGCATGCCTTGGTACTCAACCGTGACGTTGTCCTTGAACGCGTCGGTTTTAAAATCATGTTTGGTCTTTGATTTCGCTAACGTTACTTTCGCCTGCTGTTGTTCAGAAAGCGATTGCATGAACTTCAAGCCGAAATTCTGTTCGTCTTGGAATACCGTGTTACCTTTGTACTTGCCAGCCTCGGCGATGACCGGTTCTGCTCCCATGAAAACGGGCGTCATCACGACTTGGTCACCGAGAATAAAATAATTGATAACCAGATGATGTCCGTCCAACTGCCAGCCCCAAGGTTCGGTCTTGGACGGCGTGCCCATGATGGTGAAGAAATAGAGTTCTTCGTCGTAAGCCGGGTCGTTATCGTTCAGCTCGCGAGTCGTTTGATCGGTCTTCATGATATCTCGGCTTAACTGATATCCCTTGGCACTCAACGCTTGCTGCATAAAGTCAAAGGCAAGTTTTCGTTGAGCCTGGTCAAGCTCTTTGATGCTGACTCCCTGGCGAGCAAAGAGGCCGTTATCGACATTGGACCAGCGACGCCATTCATCGTCGTCGATCGGAAATGAAGTTTTCTCGCGCTGCTGATCAGACAAGGCGGCTAGGAATTTCTCGGCGGCCAATCGTGTTTGATCGGTGGAAACACCGGTCGCTTTGATTGGGAACAGTCCCTCTACGATTTCGCCAGATGCGGTGATCCCTTTGAATGGCGTCTTTAGGGCCTCTGTCTGCATCTCCTCCATGAAGCTCGGTTTCCCCGAGTTCCGGCTGGCGGCTGCGTGGTCCGCCGCGGTTCCGCCGTCTTGGTCGGTCGCTTGCTCGCCGTTTTGTTGGCCTTCCTGCGAAGCCGTCGCCGCCGATGGCGTGGTTTCGCTTGCCCCTTGGCAGCCCAAGCAGAGCATCAGCAGTGTGCAGATTGTGAGCGTGCTGGGTAAGTGGTATTTCATCATGAACTCCGTTGAGGCCTGAACTCTGGCGAGTCCAACTGTGATACTGCGCAAGCCACGAGGCGTTGGGTTCCAAATCGATCGTCAAAACAAACAGCTCGTGCCCCGAAGAGGCACTGCACCTTACCGTCTTAACATTGGTCCAGGAACGGACTTCAAGTCAGCTAGTTTCTTGACTTCTATTCCGTTAGCGCAAGTCAGCCTGGCACCAATGGTTTCAATGGCTGTACAGACTCTTTAACCTCCGCGTTCGGACCGCTTGCTGCTTCGGCGCAGGCGTTTGAAACCAAGCCTACGAATCAAGTTTAGTGGATGCCAAGTATGAACGTTCTTCGCCCTGTCTGTCTGCTCGCGGCTCTGTCGATTTTCGCAGGTCACACGTTCGCGGACGATTGGCCTCAGTGGAACGGGAAGACAGGCAAAGGCATTGTCACCGAATCGGGACTGCTGGAAACGATTCCCGCTGATGGTCTACCGGTCGCTTGGAAGAGTCCCGTCTCCTGGGGTTACTCGGGGCCCGCGATTGCAAACGGGCGTGTGTTCGTCACGGACTATCAACTGAAGTCCGGCAAGATCGCCAATAACCCGGGCGCTCGCGACGAATTGACTGGAACCGAACGCGTGCTGTGCCTGGACGAAAAAACCGGCAACGAGCTTTGGAAACACACGTACGCCCGCGACTACGCCGTGTCCTATGGCGGTGGCCCGCGCGTGGTTCCAACCGTTCATGACGGACGTGTCTACACCATCGGAGCCGAAGGTGATTTGGTTTGCCTCAACGCAGAATCAGGCGACGTAGTCTGGCAACACGACTTCGCGAAAGAATATGGGGCGGTAACTCCGTTCTGGGGACACTCGGCGGCACCGCTGGTTTACAAAGGCTCGTTGATTTGCCTGGTCGGCGGCGAAGGCAGCCTGGTTGTCGCGTTCGATCTTGTCACTGGCAAAGAGAAATGGAAAACGCTCAGCAGCGAAGGCAAAGACGGAACCGGTTACTGCCCGCCGACAATCATCAATCATGCTGGGGTTGATCAACTGCTCGTGTGGAGCCCCAAGACACTCTCGTCACTTAACCCCGAAACGCGCGAAGTTTACTGGCAGCACAAACTGGAACCCGGTTACGGCATGTCCATCCTGCCACCGATGCTGGATGGCAACCTGCTGTACACGGCCGGTGAGAACAGCAAGTCGCTGATGTTGGAACTCTCAACAGATAAACCTGCCGCGAAAGAAGTCTGGCGAGGAACACCGCGTAACTCTGTCTACTTCGCAACGTCATCGGGTCTTTTCGAAAACGGACACATTTACGGAGCCGACATTCGTTCGGGTGCGATGGTGTGCGTTCAGGCGTCTGATGGAAAACGGTTGTGGCAGACAACGCAACTCACCATGGGTAAAGAGAACGTTCGCCGAGCGGGCCATGCTTCGGCGTTCATGCTGAAGACCACGGGCGACAACTATGTTCTGTTCACCGAAACCGGCGATGTCGTTTCCGCGACCATGAACCCAGCCGGTTACAAAGAGACCGGTCGGTTCAACGCGATCGAACCGACTGAGAACATCTCCCGCCGCAAGTTAGTGTGGACGTACCCAGCCATTGCCAACGGTCGCCTCTATCTACGCAACGACAAAGAAGTCATCGCGTACGACCTTACCGCAAAGTAAAACACTGCGGGTTCTGATGGTCGCCCCGGTGAACAGCGGCCTCTGAAACGGGCGTCCGCCTGAACAAACCCTTTAGCGCACAGAACCGCTGTCGGGGCGGGTTGTACCGACCATGTCGCCAATGCGCCCGCGCCGTTCAGAGGAATCGCTACCACCCGGGAGTGGTTCAAGCCACTCCTCACTCACGTCGATGACCCTCTCGTGGCAGTTTCTCCGTGGGGAAACGAAAGTCTGAGGGGGCTTTGTATGACGAAAAATGCAGGAGACGATTTGCGAATCGGCTTTCTGACGACACTCGATGTCGATCAGAAAGGCATCGTGGGCGGTCTGCTTATCACCAACCGCTTTGGCCGCCCTCTGGAGTTCCAATGTACGGCTCCGATTAAGGCGTCGCGGACTCAGGAGATTCTGTACGGCCAGACGCTGCGTCCGTACTTGAAGTGCGACCTCATCGGCAAGACGCTGTTCGACAAGGTTTCGGTCAAACCGCACATGCTGCTGACTGAAGATCCGGAACTGCTGGACCTGCGCGATCAGCTACGCGTTCCGGTTGCGTGCTGCGATGAAGTGAAACCGAACGCCGCGTCGCCGCCCGACAAGGTTCGGATTGGCGATCAGCTTCTGACGTTCCATTCATCGCACGATGCGGATGTGGGAACCGTCAAGAACCAGGCCGAAGCCCTGCCCGAAGACGCCGATCTGGCCGAACCGTTGGAACGCGTTCGGGAGGCTCTTAGCGAAACCGTCCGGAGTACGCCGTGACAGAAAACACGCAGCCGCACAAGGACGTCGGTGCGAGTTTAGAACCGGGGCAACCAGTCCCGCCGAATGAACTGCAGAGTGTTGAACCGGATGACAATCCGACCATCATCACCAACGTCCCGCTAAACATCAGCGCCGACACGTTCGCATCCGGCATGAACAGCGCACTGCAGCGCACAGTCTCGCCCGCCACCATCGAACACGATCTAAAAATGATCGTGCGCGTCATGCCTACATGGAAACCGCCGCGCAAACAGAAGATCGAAACATCGGGCTTTGTTTTACCGGACGCGTTCGACTTCATCCCGAAGGAACCGGCAAAGGAAGACAAGCCTGAGAAGCTAAAGTCCATCAAGCCGCCCGGCATCGTCTCCGGCCAGGAAGAAGATCCCACCGACGGCGCACATCAGGTCAACGGCGAGAAGAAGAAAAAGGCACGTACGCGTCTCAAGCCGCCCGCCGATGCACTCTCACTAAAGGACCGACTGTTCTATCTCCTGCAACCGCCGCTGGAAGGCTGGCTGGGCGGGCAGGAGATGATCATGCCGTTCGAACCGTTCCCATACCAATACGAGGGCATCGCATGGCTGTTCGCCAGCCAATCCGCGCTGCTGGCCGACGAAATGGGCCTCGGCAAAACGATGCAAACCATCACGGCCATCCGCCTGCTCCTACGCAGCGGACACTGCCGCCGCATCCTGTTGGTGTGCCCTAAACCGTTGTTGCCCAACTGGCAGCGAGAACTCAAAACGTGGGCCGAAGAAATTCCGTTCGTGGTCGTCGAAGGCAAAACCAGCAAACGCATGATGACCTGGCAAATCCCAGGCATCCCGGTTCTGCTAGCCAACTACGAACTGGTCGTTCGCGACTTCGCCGCCATGGAAGAAGACGAACGCCCGGTGTTCGACCTGATGGTTCTTGACGAAGCCCAGCGCATCAAGAACCGCGATTCCACAACCGCCAAGACAATCCGCAGCGTGACCCGCAAACGCAGTTGGGCTCTGACCGGAACTCCCATCGAGAACCGCACCGAAGAACTGGCAGCGCTGTTCGAGTTCATGGAAGTCGTCCCACCACGCACGGTTCCCGAACCGCGCCAGCTTTCGCGACTGGCCGATGAGTTCATCCTGCGTCGCACAAAAGATCTGGTGATGACCGACCTGCCGCCCCGCTTCGACCGCGACGCACACATCGAACTCACCGAACAACAGGACTACGCTTACAAGCAGGCCGAAAAACAAGGCGTCATGGCGCTCAACGAGATGGGCGACGAAATCTCAATCCAGCACGTCTTCGAACTGGTTCTCCGCCTAAAACAAATCTGCAACTACGACCCATTCACCAACAGCAGTTGCAAACTGGATTCCCTCCGCGCCGACATGGAAGAAATCTCCGCGTCCGGCGGCAAAGCAATCCTGTTCAGCCAGTGGACCAAGTCACTGGACTGGATCGCCGAACGCACGCAGGATTTCAACCCGCTCATCTACCACGGCGGCGTTCCCACAAAGAAGCGAGAACCAATCCTGGACCGCTTCGAAAACGACCCCGACTGCCCGCTGATTCTCATGAGCTACGGAACCGGAGCCGTTGGTCTGAACCTGCAATTCGCCGGCTACGTTTTTCTATTCGACCGTTGGTGGAACCCGGCCGTCGAAGACCAGGCCATTAACCGAGCCCACCGGATCGGCCAGAAGACTCAGGTCATCGTGACCAAGTTCATCTGCCAGAACACAATCGAAGAACGCATCGACCGCGTGCTCACCGAGAAGCGTGAACTCTTCAAGAGCATCCTCGGCGACGGCCAGGTCGAAGGCGGCGTGAACCTAAGCATGTCCGCCGGCGACATCTTCGGCCTCTTCGATCTCAAAGCCAAACAAAAAGGCGCCAAGCCCAAGCCGATCGACCCGGAAGAGAAATTGCCAGCCGCGTAGGCCGCTCTCATTCGTGTTCGGAAAAGGAACAACCACGAATCTTACGAATGAAACGAATGACATGCTGGTTAAGGGTGCCGGTTCGACATCTCCCTCCAAGAGTATGTCATTCGTTAGATTCGTTGGATTCGTGGTTGTAAAAAAGAACGCGGAATACCAAACACCAGGCAGCGTTCACTCAGCCTTACCATCCCGCTTCAACAGCATGTCCACTTCCGGCATTCGCAGGACCCGCGACATCAGCCAGAACGTGACCAGGGACACCGCGACGGGAACCACCAACCGAATTCCGCGGAGCACAAAGCTTTCGCCACCGGCCATTGCGTTCAAACTCAACAAACACGCCGCACTCATGACCCCGCTGGCAGCGAACGTCTTCAGCAGCGTCGACCAACAAGTGGCCACATCGATCCGGCCAATTCGCTTTTGCAGCAGCCACAGAGCCGCCAGGCACTGAATCGCACTGCTGATCGCGGTCCCTAAAGCGAGTCCCACTCCACCGACGGCGACGATTAAGACAAAGTTCAGAACCAGATTCAGAACCATCGCCCACAAACCGGCTTTGAGCGGTGTCTTCTGATCGTCAACCGCATAGAACGCGCGGTTCAGAATTAGTAAGCCGCAGTACGCCCACACCGCGCTGCCGTAGCCTTTAATCATCGCGGCTGTTTGCCTGGCGTCGTTGTCGTCGAACTTGCCGTGACGGAACAGCAGGTCCGTCAGCGGTTCGGCCAGCAAACACAGACCGATCGAAGCGGGCACACCGATGCAGATCACCAACCGCAATCCCATTGCCAGGTCATCACGCAGCAGGTCCAGCCGATCGCGTTCTGAATGCCGCGACAGTCGCGGAAACAAAACAGTCCCGAGCGCGATGCCCAGCACGCCGAGCGGAAATTGATACATCCGCTGGCCGAAGTACAACGCCGCAGCGGTTCCCGCTTCAATGGAAACCCAATCGCTCAGGAAACCATCAGCCGAGTTCGCAAACCACCACGCAACAAAGCTATCCAGAACCGAATTGAACTGCGTGACCGAAAGACCCAGCAACACCGGCAACATGGTCTTCGCGATCGCACGCACACCGGCGATCGTTTGAGCTCGATCAGGATCCGAACGCCCCAGACACGAACGATCGAACTTAAACCCCAACCCAAACAGCGCGGGTAGCGGGACTGCAAACTGCATCACTCCACCCACGACAACGACCACACCAATCGCATAGATTTTCGCCGTCGCCGTATCAAACATCGGCGCGACAACGAAGATGCCAACGATCCAAACCAGATTCAGAAGAACCGAAATAATCGCCGGCCACTTGAAGTGGTTCATCGAGTGCATCACCGCACCCACTTGCGCGGCCAGGCAAATGAAGATCAGGTACGGAACCATTACCGCCGCCAGCCCGATCAGCAATTGCGTATCGGGAGAATCGCTCAACGAACCAGCGACAAACAAACCCACCTCGGCCACCACAACGATCCCACACAACACCGCGGCCAGAACCACAAACAGCGCGCTTGCTAACCGCCACGCCGAATCGCGACCCTTCTGTTCTATCTCCCGAACCAAAGCCGGGAGAAACGCCGCAGTGAGCGCCCCTTCACCAAACAAGCGTCGAGCGAGATTCGGTATCCGAAACGCAACGGTGAACGCGTCCATAATCGGACCGTTCCCAAACAACGCAGCCATCCCCGAATCACGAATAAGCCCCGTGACACGACTCCCCAGCGTCAGCAAACTGACCAACCGCAACCCAGAGAGCATTTCCCCCTGCGATTCTGCGTCCTCGCTATTCGCGGCTTTATTCACAGCAACTCCGAGAACTCACTCGCTTGCGCCAGTTCGGAGAGCTGACATCGCGCAGATTGACTTGGGATTTGGGCACCAGTATCGTGGGATCTTAGTCTCTTGGCGAAACTTTCGTCACCTGCCTGCCAACGTCCAGCCCGCCACGGGCCATCAGACTGAACGGACACCAAAATGAATCGTCTCGTATTCTTCACAGCGTTGATTTCCATAGGATTCGCTGTCGGCTGTTCCAACGATGATGGAACAGAAACGACAACAGGAGCGGGTGCAGGTGGTGGAGAGACCACTACCGCGAACGACGGCCCAAAACCGATTCACGTAGTGGCATTTGATGAGCACGATGAAACGCTGCAAGCGATCATCGATGGCGAGATGCACGGTACCGTCGTCCAGAATCCATACGGTTACGGATTCGAATCTGTCCGGATTCTTGCCGAACTTGCTCGCAAAAAAGAAGGCGTACTCCCCGACAACGAATACCTCGACCTACCGGCTCGGCAAATCCGTGCCACGGATGCAGAGGCGTTTTGGAAAGACAAGAACGACAAACTCGCCGCTGGCGAAGGCGAAGCCGAAATCAAAGACGGTCGCCCAACAGTTGCGTACGTCACGAATGGAATTGACCCATTCTGGACCGTTGCGTCTGCCGGAGCAAAAACTGCAGGCCGAGAATTCGACGTCAATGTCTTGCTGCGGTTCCCTCCCAAGGGTGTGGCTGATCAGAAATCGATGATCGAAGGCCTACTGGCCAAGGAAGAGGTTTCAGGCGTCGCCGTCAGTCCTATCGACCCAACAAACCAACAAGAGTTGCTCAATACGCTCGGCGAGAAAAAGAACTACCTCACCCACGACTCCGACGCACCTCAGACGAACCGTCTAGCGTACATCGGAATGGACAACTACGAAGCTGGCCGGATGGCAGGCCAGCTTGTGAAAGAAGCACTGCCCGACGGTGGTAGTGTAATGATCTTCGTCGGTCGACTTGGCCAGCTGAATGCTGAACAACGCCGGCAGGGCGTGATTGACGAACTCATGGATCGCGAACGCGATTCGTCCCGGCGTGACCCTCCCGACGAAGTGATCAAGAACGAGACTTACACGATTCTCGGCACCCAAACCGACAACTTCGACAAGGCGAAAGCAAAACAGAATGCCCAGGATGCAATCTCAAAGTATCCGGACCTCGGCTGCATGGTTGGATTGTTCGCCTACAATCCCCCTCTCTGCTTGCAGGCAATCAAAGAGCAGGGTCGGGAAGTTCTGACGGGAAATGAGTGATTCGGACGAGACCACGGACGGCGAGACATCTGGCTCGCCGTCCAACTCATTCCTGCTCGAGGTTCGGGATCTCGAGAAGTCATTCCCCGGCGTCAAAGCGCTAAGCGGCGTCTCGCTGCACCTCGGTTCTGCCGAAGTGCTCGCCGTAATCGGTGAGAATGGAGCCGGCAAAAGCACACTGATGAAAATCCTGGCCGGGGTTCAGGAACCGGATTCCGGAGACGTCCTGGTCAACGGAAAATCCACGCAGATTGACTCCTGTCGTCGCGCGATGGAACTTGGCATCGTGCTGATTCACCAGGAACTCAACCTCTCCGGTAACCTGGACATCGGTGCGAATGTATTCCTTGGTCGCGAACCGCGCAAGTTCGGACTGATCGACAAGAAAACCATCCGCGCAGAATCAAAGAAGTATCTTCAGCGGGTCGGATTGAATCTGTCGCCGGACACACGCGTCGGCACACTGCCCATCGGCCAGCAACAACTGGTCGAAATAGCCAAAGCCCTGTCCGTTAACGCGCGTGTCCTAATCATGGACGAACCAACGTCCAGCTTGTCGGCCCGCGAAACCGGCCGACTATTTGAGGTCGTGAAAGACCTGCGAAAATCAGGCGTCAGCGTTATCTACATTTCGCATCGCCTTGGTGAGGTCAAAGAACTTGCCGACAGGGTCACGGTACTCCGCGACGGAGAAAATGCTGGTCACCTCAGCAAGGATGAAATCAATCACGACAACATGGTCCGCATGATGGTTGGGCGCGACGTGTCGCAATTCTACGCTCGACAAACGCGCACACCGGGTGATGTATTGCTGGACGTGGACAAGGTCATCAGTCCGGAATGGCCGAACCGCGAGATCAGCTTTCAGGTCCGCGCAGGTGAGATCGTTGGTATCGCCGGACTGGTCGGCGCTGGACGAACCGAATTGATTCAGGCGATATTCGGAGTCACCAAACCATTGGCGGGCACCGTTTCTCTTGCCGGAACGACGCTTAACATCAGCAGTCCACGGGACGCGATCACGGCAGGCCTGGCATTGGTTCCGGAAGACCGCAAACAACACGGTCTGGTTTTGGAAACGAGCGTCCGCCGAAACATCGGGCTCGCCGGGCTACGCCGACATCAACGTCCGTTTGGATTCCTCAACAGTTCTCAGGAATCAACGGACACCGATCGCATGATCGGCGATATGCGAATCAAGACTCCGAGCCCCGCGCAGGTGGTCAGGTTCCTCTCAGGTGGGAATCAGCAGAAGGTTGTCATTGGTAAGTGGCTGGCGCTAGGTCCGAAACTACTGCTACTGGATGAACCAACGCGGGGCATTGATGTCGGAGCGAAGCAGGAGATTTACCAGTTGATGGAACGGCTTGCTGAAGATGGAGTCGCCGTCTTGTTTGTTTCAAGCGAGATGGAAGAAGTACTCGGTATGAGCGACCGCGTTCTTGTCATGCATGAGGGCGCGATCACCGGTGAGTTGTCTCGTCCGGAACTAAGCGAAGAAGCCATTATGCAGTTAGCGACGGGTGGCACCGTTGCCGCTGCCACATAACAAAAAGAATAGGCGACAGAGTGGGACGCTTCCTTCAGAGCTATAAGAAAATCCTTGGCATCTTTGGGTTACTGGTTGTCATTTGTGTTTTCACAGCCAGTCAGAGCCCCGACGCGTTCTTGCAGTCCGGCAACCTGCAAAACACGATGCGCTGGACCGCGTTGTTTGGAATTATCGCGATCGGCGTTTCCTTCGTGATCATGACTGGCGGCATTGACCTTTCTATCGGTTCTGTCATCGGCTTACTTGGCTGTGTCCTGGCAATGCTGCTGTCGACAACCTACACCGCCGAGAACACGATTGAAGTTACGAACGTCAGCACCGACAGCAAACAACTCACCTGCGCGAAACCGCCTCCGTACGCGGTTGGGCAGAAGATCGTTTTCCTCGACCGACTCTTTACCGTCGCCTCCATAGACGGGGACATCCTGACCACCGAAGAGCCAATCAAGACTGCCGCAAAACGTGGCTCCTCTCTCAGTGCTCGCGAGATAGTCGAAATCCGCAAGCCGTCCGATCAACTGGTTCGCGTGGGCGCGACCACTCGCCAACCTCGCGAGATTGTGCTGAAAGGAAGCGGCACCGGATTCAAAGAAGGCGATCGCCTGGAACTCATCTACGAAGTTGGCGCTGGCAAAACGTTCCCGATTCAGGGCGTCGTCGCCGGTGAGAACAACACAGTCGTCGTCACAGTTCTCACAAATGCCCCCGTGAACGGCCGAGTTCAGAAATTGCGAAACCCAAGCGCTGCGAAGCTATCGACTCGGTCCCAGTTCACATCGATTCCGGTTGCCATTGGCACGGTTCTCGGCCTGGCGCTGCTAATCGGACTTGCGCACGGCCTACTGATAACCAAACTGGGATTGCAGCCATTCATTGTAACCCTTTGCGGGCTGTTGTTTTATCGCGGCCTCGCGCGGTTTCTCACTGAGGACAAAGAGCAAGGGTTTGCTGCGGAGTACCTGGACCTCAAGCAGTTTGCTAAAGGTGACTTCTTCGAGATCATCGGAACCAGCAGCATCGACTACGCTCCACCAATGCCGTTCATCTACTTCGTCGTCATTGGAATTATCGCCGCCGTATTCCTGAACCGGACCATCTACGGCCGCTACATCCTCGCACTCGGCAGCAACGAAGAAGCAGCACGGTACAGCGGCATCAACACCGATCGGATGATCATCCTGTCGTACATGATTTGCGCATTCTGCGCAGGGTTGGCGGCAATTTTGTTCGCGCTCGACCTTAACTCGTTGCAGCCCGCAGCTCATGGTGAGTTCTATGAGCTCTACGCAATTGCTGCTGCAGTTCTTGGAGGCTGTTCTTTGCGAGGTGGTGAAGGTTCAATTCTGGGCGTGATGATCGCCGCCGCCGTTATGCGCGTATTGAACAACGCGATCAATTTGATTGACGGCATCGACACCCGAACGGAGTTCGCAATTATTGGGATGGTCATCCTCGCGGGCGTCATTGCCGACGAGCTATTCAAGCGTGGGTGGCACACGGCGATATTCAAGAAGCTACTGCGCCGGTAGGTGTCTGCGCACGATCTCCAGAACCGTAGCCTGCACCGCCGGACATGCGGCCAGAACCGTACTGACTTCCAGTGGCAGTTTCCTGCCATCGCACGTTGTGACTGTTCCGCCGGCTTCTTCGACAAACAGACGGCCGGCTGCGAAGTCCCATGGCGAGAGTTGGTATTCGAAGAACGCTCCAAATTGACCGGTTCCGACATAACACAAATCCAGCGCGGCTGAACCCATGCGGCGGATGCCGTGAATCTGCTGCTCAAATAGTTCCTGAACGGCAGCCAGTGTGGCTCTCATCATCGCGCCGCGGTCGTAGTAGAAGCCGACACCGACAAGGCTGTCTGACAATCCGTCGCTGGATACCCGCGCGGGTTTGTCGTTGAAAAACGCACCGGCGCCGCGTTCGGCGATGTACCAGTCGTTGAGCAGTGGGTTATAGACCACGCCCACGGTCGCCTGTCCGGCGTTGTAGTAGGCAATCGATACACCGACGTTCGGAACACCGTGTACGAAGTTTGTGGTGCCATCCAGTGGATCGATTACCCATAGGTGCTGTGCGTCGGTAGACGCTCTGCTGGACGATTCTTCGGCCAGGATGACGTGGTCGGGATAGGACGTGCGAATTAGATCAACGATTACCTTCTCTGCAGCGAGATCCGCTTCAGTGACCAGATCCGATGGAGCTTTCGAACGAACCTTGAAGCCCGATTCAAACTTCTCTCTAAGAACCGCGCCTCCCGCTTCCGCTGCAGCTTTAGTGAGTTCCAATATCGCTGACATCCGGTGTGCTCTCCATAAAGAAACAGAGCCCGTCTCCGCCAGACGGGCTCTGCTTATGCTTCTTGTCCTCGATTGACGCTTCGTACGAAACGCTTAGCCAATCTGAAGGCTATGTAGCTGCCTAATGGCTGAAATCGCAGCTGCGTCGTCGCCTTCGACAGCCGCAAGCAGTGACTTGGCGGCTCGAAGAGCGTCCAGGCTCACGCTCATGCCGGCAGATGCTGACTTTGGTGGTCGCCCGCGTCTCGCCACGCCTACGTGCACTGGTCGAGGCTTCCTGATCGAACGCTTCCTGGACTTGCTGATACCAAGATTCTTACGCTGATTTGAAACTGCGACGCCGCAGCTGGCTTCATTGAACTTCCCTTTGCCGAACTTGCTGACAAGGCTCTCAAATACTTCTTTGTTTGATGCCTTCGGCTTGCTTCTGAGAATCTTCCGAATCTCCTCTGACATGTTTGGACCGGATGACTTCTTCTTTGCCATTACTCGTTACCTCTAAAATAAATTTGACCCCGCGTGAGTGTCGAATGTTAGGCTTCGGTAACCCGCAGAAACAACCGCATCTTATGCCATTTGGCAAAACTAATAAGGATCGAGTTTCGTAGTAGTAGAGGAGTGCTATAAGCCAAGTTCGGACTTCGCTTCCGAGAACGCCTTCACGGCGAACTCAAGATCATCCTGTGAATGTGCAGCCGATATCTGAGTTCTTATTCTGGCCCTCCCCTTTGGCACGACAGGGAAGGAAAAACCAATCACATAGATGCCTTTTGTCAACATTGCGTCGGCTAATGCCGTCGCTTTATGGGCGTCCCCGAGCATGATAGGGGTGATGGGATGTGTCCCACTAAGGATCTCAAATCCGCTGGAACTCATCTGTTCGCGGAAGAATGCCGTATTCGATTCCAGCTTGTCTCGAAGCTCAGTTGACTCAGTCAATAGTTCAATTGCTCTAAGAGACGCGGCAACAATCGGTGGCGCGACGCTATTGGAGAAGAGATAAGGACGTGACCGTTGCCTTAGTAAGTCGATAACCTCTCTTCGGCCAGACGTATATCCACCACTAGCGCCACCCAGCGCCTTGCCGAGTGTTCCAGTGAGAATATCAATGCGCTCGATTACGTCATGGTGCTCATGAGTCCCCCGCCCTGTCTTGCCCATGAAGCCTACTGCGTGAGAATCGTCCACCATGACCATAGCCCCATACTTATCTGCCAGTTCACAGATGGACGGCAGGTCAGCGATGTACCCATCCATAGAAAAGACACCATCGGTGGCGATTAATTTGAACCGAGCACCGCTGGCTTCCTTCAGTTTGTCCTCCAAGTCGGACATGTTGTTGTTGCGGTAGCGGAACCGCTGAGCTTTACACAATCGAACACCATCAATGATGCTGGCGTGGTTCAGCTCGTCCGAAATAATGGCGTCTTCAGCAGTCAGCAGCGTTTCGAACAGCCCGCCATTTGCGTCGAAACACGACGTGTACAGAATCGTGTCGTCGGTTCCGAGAAACTGACTTAGGCTGGCCTCCAGGTCTTTGTGAACTTCCTGGGTTCCACAAATGAAGCGGACTGACGCCAGCCCATAACCCCATCGATCCAGGCCTTCATGCGCCGCCTTCACGATCTCCGGATGTTCGGCAAGCCCCAAATAGTTGTTTGCACACATGTTGAGGACGGTTCCGTCACCGACACCGATTCGAGCATCCTGGGGTGTCAGGATGACTCGTTCGGACTTATAGAGACCGCCTTCGCGGATCTCGCCAAGTTGAGCAGACAGGTGTTCGAGCATGGAAGACGTCATCGTGGTGACTCCGTAGCAAAATTAAGAAGGCTGGTGCCAGTTTCGAAAGCCGGTTGCGGAATGGCAAGCGTTCACCAGGACGCAGAAGGTCCTGCGGCTCCATTGGCGGTCTAAGAACCACACTCTCCACCCCTCGGGTGATGGAGTGAACTCAAGCTAAGCGTTATCCCAGGACAGAATGACCTTGCCACTCTCGCCGGACAGCATCGCGTCGAAGCCATTCTGGAACTCGCTGAAATGCATGCGGTGCGTGATGATCGGGCTGATGTCCAGGCCGCTCTCCAACATGACCGTCATCTTGTACCAGGTCTCGTACATTTCACGACCGTAGATCCCTTTGATCGTCAGCATGTTGAAGACGACAATGTTCCAATCGATCGCAATCTCTTCAGACGGAATACCCAGCATGGCGATTTTTCCGCCGTGGCACATGTTGACCAACATGTCGCGGAACGCCGATGGGTTTCCAGACATCTCAAGACCAACGTCAAACCCTTCGCTCATGCCCAGTTCTTTCTGAACATCGCCCAGCGTTGTCGAGCGCACATCAACGGCGCGCGTCACACCCATTTTTTTCGCGAGTTCCAAGCGCCACGGGTTCACATCAGTAATCACGACATGCCGTGCGCCGGCGTGACGAACCACAGCGGCTGCCATGATTCCAATCGGACCAGCGCCGGTGATGAGTACGTCTTCACCCAGAACCGGAAACTTCAAAGCCGTGTGAACTGCGTTCCCGTATGGATCGAAAATGGATGCGATGTCGCGATCGATTGAATCGTCGTGTTGCCAGACATTCGAATCGGGCAGCGAAACGAACTCCGCAAACGCGCCGGGGCGATTCACGCCCACACCCTTCGTATCACGACACAGGTGCCGGCGACCGGCATAGCAGTTTCGACAGCGACCACACACCACGTGCCCTTCACCGCTAACAACCTGGCCAGGTTGGAAATCCGTGACCGACCGTCCCACTTCGACAATCTCACCGACAAACTCATGGCCGACAACCATCGGGACAGGAATCGTTTTCTGTGCCCACGAATCCCATTCGTGAATATGCACGTCGGTGCCGCAGATACCCGTACGATCGACTTTGATGAGTACCTCGTTCTCGCCAACGCTGGGGACCGGAACATCTTCCAGCCAGATTCCGCGTTCTGCTTTGCTTTTGACCAGAGCCTTCATCGAAGAGATCCTCAGTTATTTCTGGCGGCGGGTTTCGTGGACCAAATTGGCCCGAGTTCCGCTATATTGGAAACAGGTACGCCATAGTAAACCAGCTTAAATCCGTTTTACAAGACGCCAATCCATCATATTGTACAAAGATGCCTCGAAAGCCTGCGACAACATCTAAGCGTGGAACCGACGAAATGAGCCAGCGGCTTTGCCGCCGCGTGAAAGAACTACGTACGGCTCGAGGCTGGTCCCTGGATACTTTGTCCCAAGCCAGTGACGTGAGCCGTTCGATGCTGAGCCAGATTGAACGAGAACAGGCCAACCCAACGCTGGCAGTGACTTACCGAATCGCTCAGGCCTTCGGTATCACGCTGGGCGAACTGGTCGAAACGCCCGGAGCCACATCGTCCATTGAGGTCGTTCGCGCAGACGACCCGGCTCACCTTTACCGAGCCGATGACGATTGCACGATTCGAACTCTCTCTCCGCTACGGTTGGAGAAGGACGTCGAGTTCTACGAAGTCACACTCAAACCCAACGGTGCCCTGCGCAGCGCGCCACACTTTCAGGGAACGCGTGAGTTTCTGACGGTTCAAAAAGGCAAAGTATCAGTCGAATCCGGCGAGGACACGAACGAACTCAATCGCGGTGACTCAGCCGGATACCGGGCCGACGTTACGCACGCTATCTGCAACGTTGGTCGCGGCGAAGCTCACCTGTTCATGGTGGTGATTTACGACTGACTAAGCAGTTGCCAGCAGCTACTGATCTGTGCCACGAACAGCATCCGTGACATCGTCAATTGATAGATCCAGATTGATCGGTTGGGTAAAGGTAAGGCGGTACCCATCCAGATCAAGCACAGTGAACTCGCGGGCATTCCACGGTTGATCGACGGGACCATTACCCTGAGTTCCCTTGGCCTGAACGGACTCAGCCAGCTTATCGACACACGCTTCGCCCATCGCAAAGTTCAGTGTGACTCCAACTCCCTTTTCCTGCACGCCGCTTTGATCAGGAACCAAGAGGAGATCCGCGTATTTCGCCCAACGCAGGTGGGTCAACACGGGGGCACCCGCAGCTCCCGGCATTTCAAAGATCAGATCAAAACCCAGCGTGTCACGATACCACTCTGTGGAGGCCACTATGTCGGTCACAGAAAGTGTGGGGAAGGACGGCATCGGGTAGAACTCGGGGGCGGCTGTCATAAATCATCTCTCGAGACGTTGGGTTTACTCGCACGACACCGGAACTGCGGAATTGGTTCATGTCTGCCGCCGCACGCGCATACCTCAACGCCACAAAGGTGCGATCGGGGATTCACTTTCCCCACCGAAACAGAGCACACACTTCTCACTCGCGATTGTCACGCACGACGGCGATCTTCTTTCTTCAACGCGACGACCAACCAGCCACCGGTGGTCCCGCTGCTCAGGGTACTGAGGGTCGAGATCTTCCATCCCTCGGACAATTCATCTTGAAGGTGTTCTTCGACTTTCCCGTGGAGATCTGAGTTAGAAAACCGAATGCCTTTGCCTGTATAGTTGGCAAGGTCCAGATAAATTGTGACCAACTTTTCCATCACTACCTTCTCCTCGATTGAGCTCGCAGCCAGAGTCGCCACGTTCTTTGATCGTAACCAAAATCCTGCCCGGTCATGCGTTTTAATGCTGTGAGGACACTTGTGTTTCGATGTGGGTACACCAACTGAACCCGGCCGTTGGATTCGTCAGTGGTCGCAACCACACCACGCAGTGGAGTCAAACTGGCCTGCATCACGACAACAATTTCCGCTGGCGTCAGGTCAGGGCGATTCAACAAGTCTGCAGCCCGGACGGCAACTTCTTCTGCCGCCGACGGGCGCGTTGAGTATTGATGCTGTGTGACTAGCGCTTCTATTAGAGGCGCGAGGCTTTTCGGGTGCCCCAGCAGTCCCAGCGCATCGGCGGCGTTCTGAACCGTTTGGTTGTCTTCGACCTCCAGATACTTGATCAACATCGCGGTGGCTTCTTCAGCACGCGCTTCCGTAATCAAGATGGCAGCATTCGTGCGAATCTGTGGCACGGTGTCCAGGACCGCTTGTTCGATCAGCGGCGGTAGAGCTCCAGGATGTTTGATTTGGCCGAGAGCAAAAACATAGGCATCGCGAACGGCTGGTTCTGAGGCTTCCCGAAAGAACGCCGTCAGCCCGGCAATTGCCATTGGATCGCGGACCTCGCGTATCGCTTCCACCGCGTTTGCATCGCGTGCGCGAATGCCTTCGGCGATGCGAGACATCTGGCGTGACCAGGCGGCTTGCTGTTCTTTCTCTGCTGTCGTTTCTGCGAGTGAGTCGCGTTCCTGGCGAGTAATGTATTTCCTTCGCGTGCGCACCAAGCCACGTTCACGTAAAATGTGGTCGCGGGTTTTCCACAGCACTCCGTCCCGCGTGTATTCCAGGAGTTTCCGAACGCCCTCATGGTTCGGATCGATCAACAGAACCTGGCGAAGCTGCTGCTGGCGTTGTGACCGCAGGCGGTTAGCTTTGCACCAGTCAGCCAAATCGAGGTGCGCTTGGACAGTGTTCGGTAACGTTGCGAGACGGGTTTCGTATTCTTCCTCCGTGTCACTTCGCCGAAGCAAAAAGTGAACCGCGTCCGTCGGCAGCGACAACGTTGTGCCGGCCAGAGTCGTAATGCTGATCTGCTGATCGTCTGCAGAACCAATCGAACCGCGAAGTTCACCGCCCGTCTTAAGCCTGACGATATCGGCCAACGTACTGGAGCCGATTGCCAGCGTCATCAGAATCAAAACTGTTGGAATGAACCTTCGCATCAGCGGCACTCACGATCAACGATCGCCTGAATCATTCCAGCCCAGCTGTAGTCGGTCGCTTCAACATCGACTCGCAAACCTGCATCGCGAGCCGCCTGGCTGGTGAGCGGGCTGATTGCAGCAATGTTGACTTTGTCCGACACCTCAACAGTTGCCGCCAGGTTCGCTGCCATTGCGGGACTGGCCAGGCAGATCCAATCAACGTCGCCATTTCTCAAATCAGACTGCCCGGATTCACTGAGACTCACGTCAGCGGACAAGTAGGTTTCAGACAGAACCACTTCCACACCGGCGGCGCCCAACAAATCGCTCAACGTATCGCGGCCCCGATCGCCCCGTAGCCATAGGACTGAACCCGAGACACCTGCGTCCAACATTGCCTGTGCCAGCCCTTCAGCATTCTGCGTGTCCGGAACCAGATCTGCATGCACGTGAAATTCTCTTAACGCATCGGCAGTGGAACGACCAACAGCCGCGATCCGAGTGCTGCCCAGCTTCCGCCCATCAAACCTGCGAGCGTGCATGCGTTCGAAGAAGAACCGAACCCCGTTCGCGCTTGTGAACGCCAGCCATTCGAATTTGGAAAGCCCGTCGATCGTAGCATCGACCGCGTTCCAATCCGCAGGCGGACTGGCCTGAATAAGAGGCATAAGCACCGCTTCGCCACCAAGTTGGTGGATCGTCTGAACTGTCGGTTCTGCCTGTGCCGCCGCGCGGGTCACGGCAATGCGTTTTCCAAACAGTGGCTGCTGTTCGAACCACTGCAGCGTCTCATGCTGAATCGCGCAGTCACCGATGATGATCAACGATGGAGCAGGCAAACCAGCGTCGTGAATACGCGTCGCGATGTTCGATAGTTTTCCAGGCACCGTCCGTTGCCGCGCGCGGGAGGCTCGACTGACGACACATGCGGGTGTATCGGGGTCCTTACCGTGTTCCACCAGCGAACCGGCAATCGCTTCGATCCGCGCCAGGCCCATGTAGAAGACCAGCGTTCCTGGAAATGCCGCCAACGCAGCGTAGTCCAGGGTCGTCGGCTTGCTGGGATCCTCGTGACCCGTGACGAAGGCGACCGCGGATGCCAGTTTGCGATGTGTCACCGAAACGCCCGCGTATTCGCCCGCTGCCGTGGCCGCTGTCACTCCGGGAACGACCTCAAAAGGAACTCCCGCCGCCCGCAGCGCTTCGGCTTCTTCGGTTCCTCGCCCGAAAATGTATGGGTCGCCGCCCTTGAGCCGGACAACCGTCTTGCCAGCCAGACCCGCTTCAACCAACCGTTGGTTGATGTGTTCCTGGTTCAGCTTCTTGCCGTTCGGCCCGTCGACTCGGCTGGTCCGTTCAGCGATCGCGGGGGAATGTCTGAGAATCGACGGATTCACCAGTCCGTCGTAGAGAACCAAATCAGCCTGCTCCAAACACGCGCGGCCCTTGAGCGTCAGCAATCCTGGATCCCCAGGGCCCGCTCCGACTAGATACACCTTTCCGACTGCCATCCGTTGATTATCAACGATTGCAGCGACAGCGGGAAGGACTCTGCGAAAGTATCGGCTTGCTTCTTCCGCGCGAGAACACACTCTGTCGCGGTTTCAGCGGCCTTTTCTATTCATGCACACACTGCATTCCACGTATACGGCCCGTGCATTTGACGCATACGCCATCGCACCGAACAATACTCGACCAAAGATCCAAGGCGCAAGAAGTTTGCGCGAAGACTGAAACAATCATCACCCGGAAAGAGGACATCGAATCAATGGCAGATCAGAACGCGGACATAAGCAAGTGCCCGGTGATGAACCCGCTGCACAGGAACACCGCGGCGGGCGGGCTATCGAATCGCGACTGGTGGCCGAACCAGCTGAACCTGCAGATGTTGCACCAAAATTCCGCAGCCTGCAGCCCGATGGAAGACGACTTTGACTACGCCGAAGAGTTCAAAAGCCTGGACCTGGCAGCGGTCAAGCAGGACCTGTACGACCTCATGACTGATTCGCAGGACTGGTGGCCGGCCGACTACGGGCACTACGGCCCGTTCTTCATCCGCATGGCGTGGCACAGTGCCGGTACTTACCGAACCGCCGATGGTCGCGGTGGCGCAACATCCGGAACGTTGCGGTTCGCTCCGCTTAACAGCTGGCCTGACAACGCGAACCTGGACAAGGCCCGTCGATTGCTGTGGCCGATCAAGCAGAAGTACGGCCGTAAATTGTCGTGGGCTGACCTGATGGTTCTCGTAGGCAACTGTGCCCTGGAATCCATGGGCTTCAAGACCATGGGCTTCGCCGGTGGCCGCGAAGATGTTTGGGAGCCGGAAGGCGATATCTCCTGGGGACCAGAAAGCGAATGGCTGGGCGACGAACGCTACAGCGGTGATCGCGAACTCGCCAACCCACTTGGTGCGGTTCAGATGGGTTTGATTTACGTGAACCCGGAAGGTCCAAACGGCACGCCCGACCCGCTCAAATCGGCTCATGACATCCGCGAGACATTTGCCCGCATGGCCATGAACGACGAAGAAACTGTCGCACTCATCGCCGGCGGTCACACGTTCGGTAAAGCGCACGGAGCAGCCGATCCCGACCAGTACGTCGGACCAGAACCGGAAGGCGCGGGCCTTGAAGATCAGGGGCTTGGCTGGATCAGCAAGTACGGCAAAGGCAACGCGGGTGACACGATCACAAGCGGGTTGGAAGGAGCCTGGACGACAGAACCGGCGAAGTGGGACAACAACTTCTTCGAGAACCTGTTCAACTACGAATGGGAACAAACGAAGAGTCCCGCCGGTGCAACTCAGTGGACTCCGGTAGCCAACGGAACCACCGTCGCTACGACTCCTGACGCCCATGACGCGTCAAAGACCCACGCTCCCATGATGTTCACCACGGACCTCGCGCTGAAAATGGATCCGGCGTACGGAGAGATCTCAAAGCGGTTCCACGAAAACCCGGATCAATTTGCGGACGCGTTCGCAAAAGCGTGGTACAAGCTGACTCACCGCGACATGGGTCCGGTTTCGTGCCTGCACGGTCCTGAGGTTCCTGAACCTCAACTGTGGCAGGATCCGGTTCCGGCTGTCGATCACGAATTGATCGGCGACTCAGACATCGCGGATCTCAAAGCGAAGATTCTGGATTCCGGACTGACCGTCAATCAGTTGGTCACAACAGCGTGGGCATCGGCCGCAACCTTCCGTGCTACGGACAAGCGTGGTGGAGCCAACGGGGCCCGCATTCGCCTGGCACCACAGAAGGACTGGGAAGTAAACCAGCCGGAAGAACTGGCCAAAGTGCTGACGGCACTTGAAAAGGTGCAGTCCGATTTCGGCAAGCCTGTCTCAATGGCCGACCTGATTGTTCTTGGCGGATGTGCAGGCATTGAACGAGCCGCAAAGAACGCCGGAACCGATGTGACTGTTCCGTTTGCACCCGGACGAACCGATGCAAGTCAGGAAAACACGGACGTCGAATCGTTCGCCGTGCTTGAACCGACTTCCGACGGGTTCCGCAACTACCTGCGACCGGACCACGATCGACCTGCGGAAGAGTTGCTGGTCGATCGGGCTCACTTGATGACGCTGACCGCACCGGAAATGACGGTTCTCGTCGGCGGGCTTCGAGCACTGAGCGTGAACGTCGGGCCGCCGAGCCTTGGGATCTTCACTGACAAGCCGGAAACGCTGACGAATGACTTCTTCGTGAATCTGCTGGACAACAACGTCAAGTGGCAGAAGTCTGACAAGTGCAACCACTTCTACGAAGGGAAGACTCACGGCACCGACGAAGTCAAGTGGATGGGTTCTGCCGTCGATGTTGTCTTCGGTTCCAACTCGCAACTGCGAGCGATTGCAGAAGCTTACGCGTGTGCAGATTCGCAAGCGGCGTTTGTTCGAGACTTCGTTGCCGCATGGAACAAAGTCATGAACCTGGACCGCTTCGACCTGGCGTAGGTAGCTAAGTTGCTAACTTCAAAAGGCTCACTAACTTCGGTTGGTGAGCCTTTTTCTTTTGGGTCGCCATGGTCACTCGGTCAGTGGCCGTGAGATCTAACCCGAGGCCTTACGGCCTTCGGCTCACTCATTGCGGTTCGTTCGGTTGCTCAAAACAGCCTTCCCAGGCGATCGTCTGATGCCGGCGGGTTCAGTTTGAGATGCGTATAGCCAGCGTTTGTGACGACTCGGCCGCGTGGACTGCGTTGCACCAGACCTTTGCGAAGAAGGAACGGTTCGACTTCGTCTTCGAGCGTATCCGAAGGAATATTGATGGTGTGCGCGATTGCCTGAACGCCGGCGGGGCCGCCGCTGAACACGTCAATGATGGTGCGGATGTAGTTGCGGTCCTGTTCTTCCAAGCCGAGTTCATCAACACCCTTCATCTCAAGGGCCGCATTGGCGACTTCGAGAGTGATCTTTCCATTGGCTTCCGCGTCCGCGTAGTCACGCGTCCAGCGCAGCCAGTTGTTGGCTTTTCGCGGAGTGCCTCGGCTGCGAATTGCGATCTCGCGAGCCGCCTTCGGATCAATCTCCGTGCGCAGCTTCTTTGCGTTTCGTTCGACGATGATCTTGATGTCGTCGTCGGTGTAGAAGTCCAGATGTTCGCGGTTCACAAATCGGTCACGCAGCGGCGCGGTCAGCATCCCGCTGCGCGTCGTTGCGCCGATGACTGTGAACGGCTGCAGCTTCATGTTGATCGTGCGAGCGTTTAATCCATCACCCAGCGTGATATCGACGCGGAAATCTTCCATTGCCGGATAGATGAACTCTTCGACGGCCGCGGGCATGCGATGAATTTCGTCGATGAACAGAATCGACCCTTCGCCTGCGTTGGTCAGATAAGGCAGCAGGTCCTTCGGTGCACTAAGTGATGGACCGGCAGTGATTTGATAGTCCGTTCCCAACTCACGCGGGATCACGGTGGCGAGCGTCGTCTTGCCCAGACCTGGCGGACCGTCCAACAACAGATGGCCCAGCGGTTCACCGCGTTTCTTCGCAGCGGTCAACATGATGCCAATCCGTTTCACCACATCGCGCTGACCAACGACATCGACCAGCCGCTGCGGGCGGAGTTCGTCGTCGTATCGCGAATCGTCGGGCGAAAAAGATGCGTTGCCAGAACCGGAATCCGGCGGCTCGTCGTCATCATCATCGTCGTGCCGGTAAACCGGGTCTCTGGCCATGACCTGTTGCCATCCTTGCAGTCTGCGACCTACTTGTCGGTTGGTTCTGACTTGCCGGTTTCGACCTTCTTCGTAAGTCGGTTCACCACAGTTTCGTCAGGATAGGGAGCGCCAGTCTCAATTTTCAAAGCACGCTTCCAATTCTTAAGAGCTTCGTCTTTTTCACCGAGCTGTTCGAAGTTATCGCCGAGGTGTTCGACAATGGTGGCGTCTTCGCCGCCCGGCAGCTTGATAGCTTTCTCAAGCCACTCGATCGCTTCTCTGTACTTCTCACGCCGGAACAAAACCCAGCCGAGACTATCGAGGTAGGCCGCATTGTCTGGTGCTGACTTAACCGCCTTGCGAATCATCGCCTCAGCTTGTTCCAGCTTCTTGCCGCGATCGGCGTAAAGATAACCGAGGTCGTTGTTGACGCCCGGGTCTTCCGGATCTTCTTTCAGCACGTCTTCGAGAATCGACTCCGCTTTGTCCTGATCGCCTTTCGAGATGTACAGGCTCGACAAACTCATCCGAGCCGATCGGACTGTGGCCTTGTCCCGGGCGTAGTCTCGAATGATTGATTCGAACTCATCAATGGCCGTTGGGAAGTCTCGCTGTTGTGAGTGAACGCTGGCCAGCAGCACGCGGGTTCGCATCGTGGTGTCAGGGTCGCCGGTATAGTTTGCCAGAACCATCTGCAACTTCTCTTCGGCTTTGTCGGTTTGCTGCGCGTGAAAGTAGGTCCAACCTTCTTGGTAGTGCAGCAGTGGGATATCACCTTCAGGCATGGCCTGCGCCTTCTTGAGCGCCTTGAGTGCGGGCTCTGTGTTGTCGGCGAACTCGTGAGCCTGAGCCAAACGGTAAAGCAGGAACACGGTTCTTTGCCGGCCTTGCTGGCTGTTGTCCGGATTCTTCAAAGCGTTTTCGAAGACAGACGTTGCTTCTTCGTATTGGTCGTCGAAGAGCAACTGAGTGCCCAGGTCCAGGCTGACAACTGGAACCTGTTGGGCGGTGCCGAGTTGCAGTGCGGTTCTAAGAAACGTGATGGACTCTTTTGTTTTGTTCGCAATAGAGGCGATCCGGCCCAACAAGTAGTTGGTTCGATAGTCCATCGATTCAGGATCGTCTTCCAGCATTTGCTTCCCGTCAGTCAGAAGCGCTTCGGCTGTTTCGACGTCCGATGCGATCCGTCCAATCAGCGGTGACGTATCGATGCCACCTCGCTGGGCGTTCACGAGTGCCTTGAGAAGCTTCTTTGGGTTCTTCTGCTGTCGATAAATTTCGGCAAGGCCAAGGTAACCCGCCGGATTGCCCGAGCTTCTCATTGTTTTCTTAATGACAGCTTCGGCATCGTCCAGGCGTTTGGCTTCGACGTAGAGATCGGCAAGGAAATACTGCAGGCCGGCATTGCGTTTGTCTGCGTCGGCCAACTTTTCGATGTTGCCCAGCAGTTCATCTTTGCGATCTGTCCCAACTAGAATCTGCGAGTACATCTGGAACGCTTCCATCTCGCGTGGCTTTGTCTTGAAGTACTCAAGTAGCTGCTTTTCGGCGTTCTCAGGATCGCGCTTAACGAAATACAGACGAGCCAGACTGTAGTTGTGAGAACCAGGGCGGCCTCCACGGACGCGGGCCTGTTCTTCGAACACAGCAATTGCCTTGTCCGACTTGCCGGAGGCTGCATACACGCCACCGATGAGTTCAGTCTGCTGAGCCAGTTCGCGTTGGGCTCTGGCTTCAAGCTTGTACTTTTGCGGGTCCTTCAAGGCGTCGAAGAGAACATCACACGCAGAAGTCGCTTTATCAAGTTGGCCAGCCTGGTACGCCAGACGAAGCAGGTTGCGGTTCAGGATGACTGCCCCGACAGAGAGTTTGTCGAGGCGTTCTGATTCCAGCGCGCGTTCGGTGTATTTGATCGCGTCGCCCATGCGACCAGAACCAGCAGACAGCATGGATAGCTGTTGCAGGATCTCGTAGTCATCCGGATCCAGCTCAATGGCTCGAGCCGCCAGCCGTGCCGCTTCTTCAGTCTTCCCCAGACCAAAGGCAAGCGGAATCATCTCGCGGTAAATCGCCACGCCACTGGGGTCTAGTTCGAGCGCCTTTTCCAGTGCTTCATAAGCCTTGGCGGGCCGGCCCTCGCGCTGTTCCACTTTGGCAGCCATGAACCAGCTTTGAGCTTCGATTCGATTCTTCGTTTTGTCCGGAAGCGGTTTATCCAGCTTCTTAACGACGTCGTCACCCGGTTGTCGCGGAAGAACACCTTCTTCCTGCGGCTTATCCTGGGCACCGACAAACGCGGCGAACGCAACACAAAGACGCGCGATCAGTGACAGCATCTGGAATCCTCAGCAGGGGGCTACGGGGCCAAAACCCCGACGGCTCAATAACGTGTCTCTATTCTAGGATGCACTCCCCCCACAAACAAAGACCCTTAGCAGAGACGAGAGTCGAAAGACTGGCGTCAGAATTAAAAAGAGCTCAATTCGTGACCAGTGGCACAGTTGGCACGTACCCCCGATGCAACCGAGTCTGGCCTTTCCCTGCCGAGAATTCTCTGATAGCGGAACGAGAGGGCACTCACTCTTCGCCGCTCTGACGCACGCTACTACCAGCACAGCCTGTCCTGTCGATCTGAACGAATGCGGGCGGCGCTTCCAACTCGCGTGGCCTTTCCCCTTCGCCACCGATTTTACATCGGTGGGTCCACGGCTTTTGCACTACGAAACCGTTCAGTAGCGCGTTGTGGTGCAAAAGTCGTTAAACGCCCGACGTAAAGTCGGGGCCGGAGAATCTAAGTCAGTGCCCATTGGGGGGGGACCCAACGCGACGGGCTCTCAATCCTCGATGGCATTCCTGCCCGCCATCGCAACTCTTCCTGGATGCTGGCGGGTTTTCCCGACCACATTTTTACGCCGAATTCCTTTCGATTCAGTCACAAATTGCTAACAGGCAACGACTTATGGAACGGCCAAAACTCTGAACCTCAGGAACCGCTCCGCGTTCTGTACCAGGTCCAACTTTTTCGAATCTGCTACTCACGCTGACTGGTAGGCGACGATCTGAACCGCCTCTGGACTCCAGTCACTTGATAGAGTCGGAGGTTGCTATGCATGACGTACTGCAGATGGTTCGGCTGAAGATTGAAGAGTCTTCGTCGCGTGACGTGCTGTGGAGTTTGTTTGCTTTCAGCGCGGTAGCCATGACGTGGACGGGGTACCTGGCGTCGTCGTTTCTAACGCGCCGTCACGAACGCAAAATGCGCGAACTGCGGCGTGAAGATCGTAGTTTAGAAGTTGTGTTTTTTGACATCACGCGGAAGTGTTCTGATTCGAAAACCGCGACGCTGCGAAGTCAGCCGATTGCGTCGGTTCGGCTGGATGACGAAACGTGGGACGCGACACAGCGCAAGTTGTTGTCCGGTTGGGACTCGCGCGAGTCCGGCCTGGTTGTCCGTCCGAAGAACGCTGTCGATGCCGAAGCGCTAGCCGATCGGATTTACACGGTCGCTTCGTGCACGTTGTCTTCGTCCATTCCTGCGATTCGTGGCTATCTGCAGGATGACCAGATCGCTGACGAGACGGACGGGTTCAAGCACGTTCGGTTTCTTGCCTGCCTGACCAGACCGCACGCATCGACCATTACCTGGAAGGACTCGCCACGTCTGGTGATTGTCCCAATCGGTACGGCTCGAAAGCTGACCTGTCTGACGGATTCGGAAGTGTCCTGCAAACATTCAGCAGAGAACCGCACCGCGTGGGTTTCGCTGATTCGCCAACTAGGGACCGCCTACCGTGATCCCGAAACACCACTGGCCGAACGTGCCATTGCGACAGTAGACATTGGTCTGGAACATTAGGAAGCTGCAGATTCGCCAGTGGCGGCTTTGCTCTTAGATTGATCCGCATGACCACACAGCCTGACTTTCTAATGACCGACAATCACGTGCCATGGGCATGGGGAGTTGGGAACGATGTATGGGGTATGTTCAAAGCCGCCATGACCGGCGACATCGCGGGGCTTGGACAGCTGTTGGACAAAGAACCGAGTCTGATTCGCTGTTCGTGTCACTACCGGGAACCGATGCACTTCGCGGTTCGGGAAGGTCAGTTGGAGGCCGTGCGGTTCCTTCTCGGCCGCGGCGCGGAGGTCCCCTATGCGACAGGGAAAGGCACGCACAACAGCGCGGTGATGATGGCGTTTGATCGTGGCGACACGGAAGTGCACTCGCTGTTGTCAGAACATTTGTTCGAAGCGTTTGGAATTTGCGAAGCGGGCGACACAGTTGGTGCGGCGATTCGCGATCTAAGTTCCGCTGAGTCCAGCAAGCTCATTATTCAGCACGGTGTCGACGTTGCTGACGCCCGAGGCAACAAGGCACTGCACTGGGCCGTGATGACACGTCAGAGAACACTGATCGACCTATGCCTTAAGCACGGCGCGGACATCAACGCGACCCGCCCCGATGGCGCGCGGCCTTTGGATTTGACCAATGGCGACTATTACTACCGTGGTTGGCGAGACACACATCCGGAGGGTGAAAGCGATCATTGGGTTCTGGTCGAACACTTGCTCGCGAGTGGAGCGGACTATGACCTGACTATGGCCGCTCGCAGAAACGACATCGATCGTGTTCGAGAGATTCTGGCTGAAGATCCGGAGGCTGCTAATCGCGATGCTTTGTACAACACCTGGTATTCGGGGTTCCCGCTTCGCAGCGCGGCCAAGGCGGGCCACATTGAGATCGTACGACTGCTGCTGGAACACGGGGCCGACCCAAACAAACCAGAACACGGCCTCGCGCCATTTGGTGGTTCGCTATACGATTCTGCGCAGAACGGGCATTTCGACGTTGTCAAGTTGTTGTTGGAGAACGGAGGCAACCCGAATCAGGATGTCGAATCGTCTGGCTGTCCGCTGTCTGCGGCGACCGATGATCGCACCCGCCAGTTATTGCGGGAGTACGGTGCAATCTACGACGCGTTCGGATGTTGCTATTGGTGCCAGCCGGTCGATTTCGCGACGCTGTGCCAGCGTGATGCGTTTGTGACGAATGACTCGTCGATGTTCGCTCTCGCGGTTGAGCGCTGTCCGGAGATCGTCGAGATCTTTCTGAAGTACCAACCCGATCTATGGGAACGTATGCCGGCCAAGCTGGGTAAGACGCCTGAAGTCACTAAGCAGATGGTTCGAAGCGGTATGAACCCGAACCGTACAAACTGGCTGGGAATTCATCCGTTACATCGCGGGTGTCGCGAAGAGCAACTTGCGATGTGGCTACAACTTGGCGCCGACATCAATATGGTCTGCAGCGAACACCAATCAACACCACTCGGCTACGCCGCGCGACGGGGGGATGTTGCGTTTGCGAAACTGCTGTTGCGTAACGGAGCTGACCCGACGCTGGCTGGTCATGAATGGGCCAAGCCAGTTGAGTGGGCCAGGCGACGTAGCAATCCGGCCATGGTTGAGTTGCTTGGCGGATAGGTGTGGTGCCGCGGTTCGTTTCCGAACCTGTCTAGAGACTGGCCTCTGACCGACGCGCTCTTGGTTCCCTTGGTTCGACCTGGTCCAGATTCATACATATCGTGAAATGGAAGCTGAGACTGGACTAATCAGCCTGTGAACATATGCTCCTATAAGATTTGTATTACCTTTCGAATCATTAAGCAGGAGATTGGAAGTGACAGTTCTTACCGCATCTTGTTCGTTGCTAGTGTGCTCGGTTCTGTGTCAGGACGTGAAGATCGAGGTTCCGTCCGGTCCACCGCTTGTTTTTGCTACGGCCGTTACGAGCCAAGACGGAAAGACCGTAGCCGTCGCCCGTTCAATGACTGTTCCCGTCCAGGAACAGAAAACCGGAGAACGAGCGGTCACAAGGACTGTCCTGGAAGATGGGGTGCAACGAACGGTGATTGAGAATGTCCCCTACATCTATACGGTTACGGTCATGAAGACGACTGTTAGTCGAGCCGTCCATCAGCCAACCGAAGTTCTGTTCCGAGACCTCGATGGAAAAGAAGTACCGGCGAGAGAAGCACTGGTACGACTCAAGAAACGGACGGGGGTGATTCTACTTCCGAAAAAGCAAAAACTTGCTCCGTTCTATAAGACGGTCGTTAAGAAGGACGTTCTTATCCTGACCGTTCCCCAACCCCCGCGCGGGGCACCTGCGCCGCGACCAAGGCGGGGTGCTGAAAAAGCAATTGAAGCTCCGGCAAAGGGCCGGGGCAAGTAACACGGGTCAGCGCGGCGTGTGTTTGAGTGGTTTGAATCGTACTCGTTTTCTTGTACTTGTGTCACCGGGTTTTATCGGAGGGCTTACGCCCACCGCTCGCCTTTTGGCTCCCGAAATTGGGCGAGCGGCATGCGTTAGCTTGCCGATAACAGTTTATTTCGAGAACGGGGAACGAATACGATTCTGATGTGACCCGATGGGCTGCCGGCTATTCGCTGTCGGCTTCAGGCAAACCTTCGCCAAGCGTTCTTAGGAGGAACTCTTCGTACTTGCGGTAGCGGTTGAGTCGTTTCACATCACCACCCAGGCCGTGACTTCCGGTTGGGTCGAGAAAGAGTTCGACGTTGGTTTCCTTGCCGGCTTTCAGAAGTTCGCGGTAGACCTTCACCGTGTCTTGGAACAAAACGTTGGTGTCTTCCATGCCATGGACCAGAAGCATTTTGCCCTTGAGGTTCTTGGCGAGTGGCAGCAGCGAATACTTCTTTTGGTCGGGCTTGTCGGTTCCTGATGGGCCGATGGTTCCTGTCGAATACCACGAGTTGTAGTTTTCCCATTCTGTTGGGCCGGCTCCCGCCATACCAACCTGGAAGACTTTCGGTGCCGTGTAGAGACACATTTGTGTTTGGAACCCGCCGAAGCTCCAACCGAAGATACCCACGCGCTTGTCGTCGATGTTCATTTCTTCGGTCAGGTATTTCACTCCGTCAACCAGGTCTTCGACTTGTGGCTTACCCACTTGTTCGTAGTTCGCTTTCTCAAACACGCCGCCGTAGCCGGACTGACCGCGGGGGTCGATGACGACGGTGACGTAATTGTGTTTCTTCGCCATGTACGAGTTGAAGAAATACGCGCTGGCACTGTAGCTGCCGTCGACGACAGACTTTCGTGTTCCCAGCGGACCGCCGTAGACGTAAATCAGCAGAGGGTGCTTGTTCTCTTTCTTCCAATCGTCTGGTTTGATGACCATGCCTTTGATTGCGTGGCCGTGTCGGTTCTCGTATTCGAAGAACTCGGGAACCGTTTTTGTGAAGTGTTTGGCGATGTCTGTGTGTGAATCGGTCAGTGTCTCGACATCTTGTTTGTCGTCTTGTCGAATGAGTTCGACCAGCTTGCCGTAGGTGACGAAGTTGGACAGCAATCGCTTGCCGTCGTTGCTGACTGCGACGCTGGAATAAGTTCCGTCTTCCTTTGAGACCCTTTGCATCTCTTCCGTTTCAAGGTTGATTGAGTAAACCATTTCACGTGCGGACGAGTCTTTGGTAGCGGTCACAAACAGGTGCTTGTGATCTTTCGACATCCGTTGTGGGTAAACTTCGTAGTGCCCGTTCGTCAGCTGTTTGACGCTTTCATACAGCGGGTCCAGCATGTGTACGTGGCGGAAGCCGCTTTGTTCGCTCACGAAAACGATGTGGTGACTGTCCCAGGCGAACTGAGGCGAAACCATGCGTGGAGTGTTTGGGCCGCCAAAGTGCTGGAATCGATAAGCGACGCGAGCCGGGTGCTTCTTTGCGCCTTTGTCGTCATCTGGCTTGCCCGACTTCTTGCTGTCTTTGTCGTCGTCTTTGGGGAACTCGCCCAGCAGGATCTGGGCTTCCGAGTTCTTCTGGTCGAAGAAACAGAACGTGACCTTTGATCCGTCGGGAGCCCACTCAGGGCTGCTGATGGTGTCCCGTGGTTCGTCGATTTTGGTTCGGAAAATTTCAATCAATTCAGCATCTTCGGTCTTGGCCTTTTCTAGATCGTAAAGGAACACGGCCACATCACGCGGTTCGGTTTTGTCATCCGAAACGGTGCGGGGCACCGATGATGCTTTGGCGAATCGATCGCGATACCGAATGTAATCCACCGTTCGAGAACCGGTTGGGCGACCGCCGCTTCCGCGGCCAACTACGACCAAGTGCTTGCCATCTGGGCTAACATCGTATCCGGCCAGTTCCAGACCACCGCTTAGTCGTGGGTTGATTTGTTCGACCATGTGGCTGCCGAAAGTCACTCGGTGCACAACGTCGTCGGCTCCGAATGTGAACCCTGAACCATCCGGCAGATAGTCAACTCGCGATTCGCGGTTGTTGGTCTTTGTTAACCGGGCGAGCTTTGGTTTTGTGACATCTTCAATCTGATAGACGTCGCCACCAGTCGAGATGAGCATCGCGTTGTTTTCGGGATGCCATGTGAATGACGAGATGCCGCCGTAGCGCGGGGCTTTTTCGTCGTCGGCGTCTTTGTCCGACACCGTGCTGACGATTTTCAGGATTTCCTCGTCGCTTAGTTCGTTCTTCTTGTCCTTCGCTTTTTCTTCGTCGGTGTCGGTGTTCTCTTCTGATTTGGCGTCCTTGTCCTTTTCGTCTTCTGAGTCCTTCTTGTCGTCCGACTTCTTTTTCTTTTTGGCTTTTGCCAGTCGGGCTTCCTTGACCTTGCGAGCCGACTTTTGGAACTCGGACATCATGACCACATTGGTCAGTCGCGTGTTTGTATTGTTCTCAAAATCGTAAAGCCAGATGTCACTGCCATGGCGACGTTCAACACGCGGCCGATACAGATACGCGGCGAAGCGACCATCGTTTGAGAACGCGGGCCGTGACGCTCGGGAACCAAACATGCTTTTGTCGGGGAACAGATTCTCCAGCGTGAGTTCTTTTTTCTTGTCGTCCTTTTTGTTCTTCGACTCAGCTTTTTTCTGATCCTTCTGATCAGCGTCTCCGTTCCCCCTTGTATCGCCGGACTTGTCGGCGTCGTCCATTTCCTGCTTCTTGCGTTCCTCTTCCTGTTTCTTCAGGCGCTCGGCTCGCTTGCGCTTGCGGCGGTCCTGTTTGGTTTCCTTCTTCTTTTCAGTCTGTTCCTGCTTGTCTTTGCCATCCTGTGACTTCTTCTCAGTTTCCTGTGCGAAGGCGGTGTGAGCGAATACGACGAGGCAAAGCGTGAAACAAATTCGGCGAATCATGTGAAGAACCGTTCGGATTCAAGACAAAAGATGATTGTGCTGACATCATGGTACGGAGGGACGTTTTGGGTCAGCAAGCAGCGAATCCACTGTATCGCGTCCGATCGGTTTTTTATTCGGGAAGTGTCGGATTTGCCGGAGACGGTGTACTCTGGCATACACACGTTTTCACAGACGGGATAAGTAATGAGAACTCGATTCACCTGCGCCCTGATCTTTGGCCTGAGTTGTTCCGGCATGGCTGCCGGTCAGGAACAAACAACCGATGCGAAACCAGCCAGGGAACGAGCGGCGGGGCAGGAAGCAAAGGTGGTTCCTGACCAGGAGGCTACTGAAGCTGAAGAAATGACTGAAGAAGAGTACGAGCAGGCTATGGCGGCGGCGGTCTTCGACAACTCCAGCATGGTCGAACAGGCTGTGGCCAAAGAACTTGCCTACCTCAAGAAGGTGACCAAACTGGATGACGGAGTCATCGCCGGGCTCAAGTTGGGAATGAAGCCATTCATTAAGAAGGAAGCTGGAAGGCAGGGCCAGATGTTTGGGATACCAAGCATGGTTAGCCCCAGCTTGCTTAAGGCAATTGCAAACGCGGCCGAGCAGGTGGTGCCGGATAAGAAATTGTACTCAGTCTACCGAGAGGACATCGATTTGCGTCTTCGCTTTGATGAAGAAGCAGCAGTCGGAGCGTTTATTCAGACACTTGGAAGCATGGTCGGACTAACTACCTCTCAGAGGCCTGTATGCGAGAAGCTAGCGAGAAAGCTGTACAAGCAGGGCACGATTAATGGTGCGACATTTCTTTTCTCTCAGGGCTCTCTTGGGCCGGTGGTTAAGGCAGCCGATCTGAAAACTGTTCTGACTGAAAAACAACTGAAGTACTTCAAAGAATTCAATTCGGGGCAAGGGACTGCTTTCATGTTACAGCCCACAAAAGAGGATCAGTCTGCAGAGCAACACCGCGAGGAACTGGTTGGAAACCTACGCAAAGTTATCGCGATGAAGATCGACCAGGTGGACGGCGAATTCAAACTCGATGCCCAGCAGAGACGAAAACTGGAACTAGTTGGCAAGAGCATCATTTCGAAGACGGTGGCGAAACGGTTGCAGGCCGAAGTTGAGTACAAGCAATGGATAGCGGCCATGCAGCCTGGAAACGCTGGCTTCGAACAACCTGATCCTGAGATGATGACACTGGCAACAGCGGGCCCCGTCCAGCTATTCGAGAACCAGGCCGAACGATGGGACAAGTATGTCACCGGGGCTTTGGATGACAAACAGAAGGCGACCTGGAAGGCAATGAAAAAGTCGCAGGCTTCCGCGGTTCGTGATTCTTTGTGCTACATGTTGGTCAAGGCGTTCGGAGCGCAATTGAACCTGACCGGAAAGCAACAAGCAGCGACCCACAAGCTCATGTCGACTCACCTTGGACCGGTGACTTCAGGTGGCATTAACAGTGTGGGCATGATGGACAGCTATCGCGGCTTACTGGACATCAAAGATGATGACTTCGTTGAAGCGATGGGTGACGACAACTGGCAAACCTTTAAGCCACAGATGGATCAGTTGAAACAGCAAATTGAGATGATGGATCAGAAGAAGGAGGATGAAGAAGCCGACGAGTGAACTGGTCAACGTGTAGCCGGTTCACGAACCTCACGTGTCCGGACGGAATCAATCGATTCGCCGTCTGCGTTTCTGCGAACGAGCGATGAAGAAGTACAGCAGAATGGGGATGCCCAGCAGCCATCCGAAACGCAACAAGCTGCGAAGCGTCTGAGACTGCGCATTTACCGTTCTGTTGTCGTTCTTTGTATCCTGGTCACTACGTGAATCAGCTAGCGGAACCTCTGGCAGTGCGTCGATGAACTGATCGAACACTGCATTGTATTGGTCCGTTGGATAATCGTTGTGGCCGCCGCCACGTACGGTGAAGAAGTCTTTTTTACCGGCAGCAGCATCGTAGAGGGCCCGCCCCTGAGAGAGCGGAATTAGTCTGTCCCGATCACCGTGGCTGATTAGAGCGCATTTCATTTTCGAGTAGCGCCAGGCAGGCAAATAGATTAGTTTTGG
>CAZAIB010000013.1:0-90193 GCA_964485095.1 uncultured Planctomycetaceae bacterium
GTGTTCCCATCCTTCAACAGACGACGCCACAGAACCCAAAACACGCTGGACCAGATCCTGAGCGTCCGCATCCTGCAGCCCGCGCCGCCGAGCCATCCGGTAAATGACTGGGCGGTAAATGGCGACGAATTCTTCCCACGCATCACGATCTGCGGGATCTTTGATCCGCAGCAGCAGGCTGACTGATGTTCGTGGAATGCCGCTCAAAAACTGTCTCCTGTTTGTTACACGCAGCGTGAAACCCCATTTGACACCATTTGTCTCTGGAAATGCAGATTCGATTTCATCGCGCCCCCGGAATTCGAAAACCAGCGATCTGATTCTCCGCCTCCGACTTTACGTCGGGGGTTTAGCGGCTTCTGCACTACGGCGCACTGCTGATAAGTTCCGTAGTTCAAAAGCCGTGGACCCACCGATGTAAAATCGGTGGCGAAGCGTTGCGTCGGTGGCGAAGGGAAAGTCAGTGGCATTCGGCGCCCCGCCAATCGCTCAGCCTTGTTGATGTTCCCGAAAAGAAAATCTGCAAGTTCCGCCGAACCTTCGATCGGCGCATGTCTCCTAATCCGTACGTTCGGCCACTCGCGTATTGGATGTGAGTGGTCGTGAACGGGTCACGAAAGGAGACCACCAATGATGCTGCTATACGGATTGGTGCGCTGCATCGCGTCGGCGCTCCGATACAAAGCCAAGCGCGCACACGATCGCGCGAAGGCGTTGTATGAAACTTTGCAGACGGCATTCACTTCTGTTGAAACTGAATGCAAGGCCGAGGAAGTTGCGCTCGGCCGACCGGTTGACTACACAAGTCAGCTACGCCTCATGAAGGCGTTCGAAAAGTCCGAGGACTCGCGACAGCGATGGGTCCGCTCTGCCGAACGACTCGCCAAGCGCGAGAAGCTGGCCGAACGGGTCAACGGATTTCAGAACGCACGGTTGCCGTACACGTTTGGTCTGATTGACATGACCGTCGTGCTGCGAGCGTTCGAATACTTCGGGCTAACTCCGGAGCTGACACTGGGGTCTATCATCGAGACCGTCAAAGTCTGGTTCACCTAAGCACTGCTGGGTAAGTTCACCTAACGCCAGCATCGCTGAACCAATCGAACGCGGTTAAAAAACAATGCGAGCCACTTTTCGGAGTGGCTCGCATTTCTTGTTTCAAGCGGACTCTCTGTACCTTTCCGGAACCGCGGGACTCGTGGCCTCGTCCACTACGAAAGACAGTCGCCGGAGTCTCCGAGTCCGTGCTTTCATAACCGAACACGGAGTGTTCGGCGACTATGCCTGACCGGAATTGCGCCGTAGGAACGGCAGTTCGATTCCGAAGTATGACAAGCAACCCAGCAACAGTGCTGTCGCGGTCGCTTCGTCCAGGTTCCCGACGAATGGAACCACGTCTGGTATCAACTCCACCATGCCCGCGGTGGGGTTCACCAGATAGATCACCAGAAACAAAGTCATCACCCCGACCAGTAACGACTTCAGAGGACTGCGATTTGACTTGGCTGGCAGGTTCGGATCAGAGTTGCTCAATTGGCTCTCCACGTTCGGTTGGCAGTGGGGACAGTACGCTTTTGAGAATCAGCCGAGCCAAACTGCCGCGTTCGTCACAGCAGAGAGCTCGTTAGAACTCCCGGATAGCACCGCTTCGGTCCACTTACCCACGCAGTCATCGTGGGCTGGCCACGATGACATCCAACCAACTAACTGGCTTACGCCTGGATCCGGCAGGAACCCATTCCCATCTGCAGCTTCTTCAAACCCTGAGCAGTAATTTCCGTCTCAGTGATGCAAAGGCGTTCCAGAGTCTTCATACCCTTAAGCTTAGTGACAGCTTTATCGGTAATCTCGCAGTTACGCAGACTTAGATTTTCAAGACGAGGCAGTTCGGCCAGCAACGGGAGCCCGGCGTCAGTGACTTCGGTCTCGTTCAGCTCCAACCACTCCAGCATCTTCATCCGACCAAGATGCTTCAGCCCCTTGTCAGTAACCTTGGTTCCGCGAAGCCACAAACGATCCAGCTTCGTCAGCCCCTTCACATGAGCCAGGCCCGCGTCCGTGACAGCGGTGTCTCGAAGTAACAAAGCGTTGAGGTTCTTCAACCCCTTAAGATGAACCAGTCCTTCGTCGGTGACCTGCGTTCCGCTTAGACCCAATGCTTCCAGATATTTGATGTCTGAAAGATGAGCCAACCCGGCGTCGTCAACGGCCGTGTTTGCCAGGTACAACTGTTCCAGGTCTTTGAGCTTCTTCAGTGGCTTCAAACCGGCGCCGGTGACCTTGGTCTTCGATAGAACCAATGCCTCAATCTTCTGGCAGTTGGCAACGTGAGCAACACCGGTGTCAGAAACGACTGTTCCCGACAGAGTCAACTTCTTGACGTTCTTCAGGTTGCCGATGTCGACCATGCCCAGGTCGGTCAACTTGGTTCCAGCCAGGTTGACATCCTTGAGCTTCTTAAGCCAATTCAACAACGCCATCGTGGCGTCATTAAACTTGGGGCCAGAGAAGCTAATCTTGACCACATCGCCAGCGGAGTTAAGACCAAACGTGGCCCCCTGCTCCTTCAGAGCTCGCCGAGCTTCGTCTTCTGTTGTGATCGGTACTGGTTCGCCACTCATTCCCTACGTCCACAATCTGAACTAAATATCAGGTCAAACCCCCGATTTTAGTGAACGCAGCCGCTTTCCTCAATATCTACCGCTCGACCACCTGGCAACTTACGCAACTGGCCGCACCCATTTGGACTACCGACCACGAATAGCGTTGGAAAACGCCTCTGTCAGACCCGCCCGCCGCGCGAGTTCATCTATTCGGAACCTCTCCTGAACCGAGTCGAAGTCACTGTCAGCGTCACCAATCAGGCCTTTTGAGAACGCCAGCCGATCTGAATAGCCAGGAATCACCAACCGCGGATCCAGCGGATTGATGGGCTTCGGCGTCAGCCGACTGGTGTGATCGGCAATGTTGTTGGTGCAGTTGTTAAGAAACGAGTTATAGAACTCCGGCCGCGCCCGAATGGCCTCAACACGACCTGCAATGTCCCGAAACAGACTCTGAACCTCCGCAGCCGTCGCATTCACCGGGTACAGAAAAACACGATCGTCCGGACGATGAACGGTTCGAACGCCAATCACATCGCGTTCGTCGGCCAGAACGTAGATGAGTTCGTACTGCCGATAGAAACCTTTGATCGGTGAGAACGCCTCGCCCTTCTCTCTGCGAATCTCCACCGACAAACAGAAGTACTCGGGTCCATCAGGCCGGTCAATCTGGAAACTAAGAAACGTGTGAGCCAACCCTTCCAGCGGAGTGAACCGCTGCACGCCGAACCACACTTTCGACAATCGACTTAGCTCAAACGTGAGCTCACTGTGCTGAGTGTCGTATTCCAGTTCGCTGCTGTATCGACAATACCGAAAGTTCTGAACCGTGACGTCGTCTCCCGAAATCTGAACCGCCGGCAGCCGACTGTGATCGTCGTCCCAATCGCGATCGTGCGACGGTCGCTGGAACACAGTCAGCACATAGACCACAACAACAGAAGCCGCCGCCATCGTCAGCCACTTGCGCTTGTTCGCGCATCGCCGCCACAACAACACAACCCCCGCGCAGTACGCGATCGCCAACAACACGTTCAATGGCCCGGGCAAATACCGCAGGTAATAGACCGCTCCCACAGACCACAGCAGAAGCAGCGAGACGTTGAACCAAACAACCACCATCGCTCCACGCGATGCGACTCGGCGAAGCCGTCCCGACTGACCGGAAGCGGCAACAGCAGCAGCCGCGGGTTCTGATTGATCAATCGATTCGGTAATTGCTTCGTTCCATGATTCGCACGCTGCGCTGATTCGATTCGCGTAGCCAACAACGGAACGAGTATCGGATTAATTCCGACAGTTCAACCCGTAACCCGCTGGGTCAAATCCCATTTGTTTCCGTACAGATCGCGAAACACCACAACGCGTCCGTACGGTTCGTCCCGCGGTTCCTCAACGAACTCAACACCTCGCGAACGCATGGCTTCGTAGTCGGCATCAAAATCAGACGTGTACAAAAACAGAAACACACGTCCGCCGGATTGGTTCCCCACCGCAGCAACCTGCGTCTCACCATCGGCTTGAGCCAACAACATCGCGGGACCAGCGACACCGGGCCGAACACGCACCCAACGCTTCCCGTTGCCCAACGCCGTGTCCTCGATTAACGAGAACCCCAACGCGCCGGTGTAGAACTCGATCGCTTCATCGTAGTCACGAACCAGCACGCTAATCTCGCCCACCTGCCGCATGGGCTTCGACGCGTTCTCATCCCGATCAATCCACTTTTGCACATCGCCGCGTTCGAACACCGCCAATCGATTTAGCAACTCAGCCGGATTGGTATCGGCAAGAATCAAGTCGCGGTGCTGCTGCTGGAGGAAACGCTCACGAACCGCCAAATCAAACTGCTGCAACAGGAAATCAAAATATCCAGCCACGTTCAGGATTCCGATTGGCTTCTCCTCGTAACCCAACTGGCACCACGTCGCGACCTCGCACAGTTCGTCAAACGTTCCGAACCCGCCGGGCAACCCAATGAACGCATCAGACAGATCCACCATCATCGCCTTGCGTTCGTGCATCGAATCAACGACCCGCATCTCGCTGGCGCCTTCATGAGCCAGCTCCTTATCAGCCAGTCCGCGCGGGATCACTCCGATCACGTGCCCACCAGCTTCCAGCACACCATCCGCAACGGCACCCATGATGCCAACGTTGCCGCCACCGTAGACCAGCGTAATTTCGCGTTCAGCCAGACACGCCCCCAACTCCCGCGCGGCAGCTGCGTACTCGGGCTTCGCACCGGGACTTGAGCCGCAGTAAACAGCGACAGCCTTCATGCGTTAGATTCCTTCTGACGAACCTCAATCCGGTCCACAAACTTGACGTTCGCGCAAGTATCCAGCACAGCCGTCTTGCACTCGGCCGCATTCGGAATGAGGAACCGAAACGGACCGCCCTGCTCTTTCGTGAGTGGTCCATCTGTTCCAGCGAACCAAACCAGACCGACCTCGACCGCCGCGTCCAGTGGCAACGTCGCCGAAAACCCATCCGTCGACGAACTCAACACCAACTCCGCGCCTTCATCAATCTCAACATCGCCCAGCAAGTCCGCCAACCGAACCGCGCGACCGGTTCGCTTTGAATCCAACTTAGCGATCTCAATCACATCAGTCCGCGCTGCCAGGTCAGCCTGGCTCAATGCGCGTGTCTGCGATGTCGCGACGGTTAGTTGGTTGTTCATCAATACTCGTCAATCATTTTTTAAATCAGAAAGGTCAATAGCCGGCAGCTTCTGTGCCACCAGACCACCTGCAGCGTTCCATTCCAGTTCGGACGCGAATAGCCGCTTGCTTAACGTGAGATAATTGAATTCTCCAGGCAGCTTTAACCGCAGCCGGTCTTCATCAATCGCATGGCCCACAAACGCAAACCACTCATAGACGCTATGCCCTGCCGCTGACTGCAGATCCACTCCGTCACTACTCAGCCACCCCTCAAGTACGGCCACAGGTGCGTCCGGGCTCCTGGCAAATCGTCTCACATTTCGGATACCAACCAAATGGCCCCAACAGTCCTTCCCATGCACCAGAACAATTAGCAGCGCACCCACAATGGCAGCCAACCCGATTCCAGAGCCATCATAGACCCACGCGACAACCAGCGTCAGCCACGTCAGGTTAATCAGAATGTCCCGCCAGTGACCGCGCTTCACAAGCGCCCACGTCTCTGGCAACACATCACGACTCAGGATAGTGCCGGCTACGCCAATCGCCCCCGTTGGCACCGCGCGAGGTGACTCAGCGGCTGGTTGAGTGACACGGGAATCAACCAGAACCGCAGGTCGCGAACGTTCCCGAATTTCAGCCACAACATTTAGCGCACCTTGGAAATCATCAAACAACTCAGCAGGCAATAGGCGATACGTCTCCAATATGATCCCGATGTGACGTTTCCGGGAATGGTCCCATCTGACGGCCTCCGCCGGAATCCGCTCTTTGACGCCGTGCGACTCTAACTCAAGGAAGTCCGAGTTCACGCGGCCACGCACATGCCCCAGCAGCCGTGGGCTCCTGCGAATCAGCATCCCAGTCCACGTAAGATAGCGATAGGCGCGAAACAGGAACCAAACCCCAAAGACAGCGGAGATCGCAACCGAGGACCAACCGCCGAGCAACCGAGCAGAAAAGAACACGCGCCCAAGCAACAACGCGCCCGCGGGCAGCATTATTAGAATTCCCTTCCACCAGGTCTCAGAACACACCCGCGCCACATCGCGCTCACCCACAACGCCTTCAAACGAGTATTCAACAGAACCCAATTCAGCATCAGGAATCGTCTCGTAAGGGTTTGATGACATGGCCAGAGTTTTGAGTTCAGGACTATGGTCCGGTTGGAACAACGTCGATCACAAGCCGGGCCGCCGCGTTCGCCACCACGTCTTTTTACCGTGCACACTTCGTAACAACCAGTAGCAACACCAGACCTGACTGTACAATGTGTTGCTTAGACTGACACAAAGCGACAAACTTGGGCGAGTCCTTTGTGAGCCGAAGGCCGTAAGGCCTCGGGTTCGATCGCGAGAACAGAACACAAAACCAACACCCGGCGTCAATAAAACCCGCCGCAACGGGTCTTCCTAAATCGACAAACAACCTGACAGCCAGACCGACCTCGATCAACCAACAACAGTGACAACCCCACGGGTGCTCAATGAGCCTAATCATCGTCTGCTGCTTTCTCCTTCCCCAGGAAAAGCAAACGCCCCAACAACAGTCCCCCGCCCGCAAGCGCATCGTCGCAAAGTACGACACCAACGGCGACGGACGACTGGATGCCAAAGAACGCGAAACACTCCGCAAGTCGGGTGGTAAGAAGTCCCGAGGCAAAGGCAGACCAAAAGAACGCCAGGATCTCGGACCGGCACTTGAAAAACAGTTCGACAAAGACAAAGACGGCAAACTAAGCGACGCCGAATACCGCGCCGCTGAAGGCGGACTGCGGGCGAAATGGGAACAGCTCATTGGAGAATTCGAAGCCTACAAAGACGGCCGACTGGTCGTTGCGAACCTCAACAAGATGGAAGCGGCGGCGAAGAAAGACAAAATCAAAGACTTCCCCCCCGCGCTCTACGGCTGGATTTACTTTGTTCGTTCCGCAGACAAACGGGGCCGAAAAGACAAGCAAGAAGAAGAAATCCACCCATTGGCAAAATTCGACATCAACAAAGACGGCAAGCTGGATGCACAAGAATTGATGGACGCCAGAAAAGCACTCGCCAGCCGCCCGAAGAAACGCAAACAGTCTGATAAAGCCCAGTAGCTTCTTCGCCCGCTCGCCAGCATCCATTGGGAACCAAAGATGAATCGTCTGCATCTATGCTTTGCACTCGCAATCGTTGGGCTAGCCAGTCCTGCATCCGCTGAATCGCCCATTCACATTTCCGAAGTGCTTGCCAGCAACCAAACGGGAATCACGGACGAACAAGGACTGGTCAGTGACTGGATTGAACTCCACAACCGCTCCTCAGAACCGCAAAGCCTCGCAGGCTGGTCGCTCACCGACACAACCGGGAAAGCTCGCTGGACATTCCCGGCCGTCGAACTTAATCCCGATCAGTACTACATCGTCTTTGCGTCCGGTGCAGACCGAACCGATCCGGACAAGCCGCTCCACACCAACTTCAAGCTCAAATCAAAGGGCGAATACCTCGGTCTTCTGAACCCGGACGGCGAAACGGCCCACGAACTGCGGTTCCCCAAACAAAAAGACGACATCACATTCGGCATCGCCGCCGACACCAGTCGCCCAACACAACTCGCGTTCCCCACACCGGGACGAACCAACGCAGCCACCCGAATCGGAAAACTCTCCAGGGTCAAACTTTCACAGAAGCACGGCCTCTTCCAGGAACCGTTCCAACTAACCGCCACCGCCAAAGATCCGGACGTCACGATCCGGTACACACTGGACGGCAGTCAGCCGCACGAAAGCAGCCCGGTTCTTTCCGAACCAATGGCGGTCACGAAGACAACCATCATTCGAGTCCGCGGGTACCGCACAGGCTATCAACCAACAGCGACAACAACCCGCAGTTACATCTTCCCGGAAGATCGCCTGGACGATTCCGCCGACGGCCTGCCACCGGCCAACTACAGATACAAGTGGTGGGTTGCCGCCGCAAACTACGGCATGGACCCGGCTCTCACCAAAGACCCGAAGTATCGCAAGCAGATCCTTGAATCGCTAAACGCGCTGCCCAGTTACTCGTTGGTCATCAAACCGGACGACCTGTTTAGCAACGAAAACGGAATCTACGCGCACGCCGGCTGGCATGGTCGCCGCGCAGAACGAGCGTGTTCGTTGGAACTCCTGCCGTCGGATTCGGACGAACCGCAAGAGGGTTTCCAAATCGATTGTGGAGTCCGCATGCGTGGCGGTTCCAGCCGCAGCCCGGACAACCCAAAACACGGCTTCCGAATGTTCTTCCGTAAGCAGTACGGCGACGCTCAACTCAAGTACAAGTTGTTTGGTGACGAGGGAGCCAAACGGTTCGACCACATCGACCTGCGCTGCAGCCAAAACTACGCATGGCATCGCGGATTCACTGCCAGCTCACTTTACGTTCGCGACCAGTATTGCCGAGATACCCAGTTGGCCATGGGGCATCCGTCCCCACGCGGCAACTTCCGTCACCTGTACATCAACGGCCATTACTGGGGCTTGTTTAACACCTGCGAACGACCGAAAGCCTCGTTCGGTTCGACCTACATGGGCGGCAAGAAAGAAAACTTCGACGTCGTCAAGATCATGGGCGGTTTTTCCGAAGGCGAAAAGGGCCGCACCTATCAGGTGTTCGCAACCGACGGCAACATGAAAGCCTGGGAAGAACTCGACACACTCAGCCAAACCGACGTGTCAAACCTGGAGAACTACTGCAGGATTATCGGACTCAGAAAAGATGGCACCACCGATCCCGACGGTCGTCGCCTGCTGGATCCGGTTAATCTCATCGACTACATGCTGTCCATTTTCCACAGCGGAAATTTCGACGCCCCCATCAGCAAGTTTGGAGCCGACCGCGGCGGCAACAACTGGCACGGATTGATCAACCGCAAGCGAAACGACGGCTACCGATTCATCGTCTGGGATGCCGAACACTCGCTGCTGGACATTGAAGAGAACCGACTGGGCCCGTTCCCGCTGGGAACCACCGCCGACCGCAGCAACCCACACTGGATTTACCAACGCCTGCTGGAGAACGAAGAATTCCGCGTTCTCCTGGCCGATCGCATCGCCAGGCACATGTTTCGTGATGGAGCCCTCACGCCAGGTCCAAGCATCAAGCGAATGCAACGCCGACTGGACGAAGCCAGCAAAGGCCTGTTGGCCGAAGCCGTACGTTGGGGCACGCCCCAAAAACAATACCAGGTGGCACTCGGCGAACCCAAACGCCGCGACTCAAAAAACAGCAGCCTCCCAAAGTACGAAGCATGGTTCCGCGAAGCAGAACGCACAACCAAAGAGTATCTACCAAAACGAACACAAGTTGTTCTGGACCAACTCTTCAGCCAGGGCCTGTACCCCGACCTGCCAGAGATCGAATCCACGTGGGATTCAACCGGAACCAAACCCACCCTGCAACTCCGCGCCCAGCAATCTGGAATTTGCTACACAACCAACGGCGAAGACCCGCGACTCTTCGGAGGCAACCGCAACCCAGCGGCGTCAGACTACGAACAACCCATCCCCGTCACCGCCAACAAAAAGATCCTCTGCCGCATCCTGCAAGACGACGAATGGGGCCCACTCCGCGAATTCAGCCAACCGTAGGCCACACTGCCACCTCCCAAACCGGCCGCCGACTGTCGTCTGCTATCGCGCAGCCGACTATTCAATGTTTGCGACCATCGTCACCGAACTTCGGAGTAACCTCCGTTCGCTTACCCGAACGCACGACCGCGTGACCGGTGGCAACCGTGTTCCCGTAGCCGCGTGGCGTCGACGCGACGAAGACATCGTATTCGCCCGGAATGATTCCGCTGACGCTGAATCGGCCGTCTTTGTCTGTCATTCCGCGAGCGATGTAATGCGTTCCGCCAGCGGTGTCCATGCTGTAGCCCTGGTTCACGTAGACGAAGAAATGAGCCAGCGGTTTGCCACTGGCAGCCTTTGCAATGCCACTTACGGTTCCCGGCAGCAGAGCAACTCGAGCTAACGCGATCGGTTTCATCTCAACCGCCGAGCCCTTCACTTCGACTGCAGTTTTGACTGACTTACCCGTTTGCACGTGCAAGTCATTTAGAAGCTGCCGCGCTGGTAGTTTCTCCTTCGTGCCCTGAATGACCATGTCGCTGTCGGACACGTTGAATGTTTGGAGTTCGACTTCGTACTTCCCATCCGCAACACCTGCCAGCATGAAGCTTGCATCGCTCCGAACCAACGTTGCCCGAACGATCGCTTTGTCAGGGTTCGCCAGGGTGACGATGATGGTCCGAGGAAACCGTTCATACAACTTCCGAGGCCTCAACCGCCCGACGATGTTGTGATGCTGACCTAGCCGGGTTTCGATGACATCCGGACACGTCGGCAGACCGTCAACTGGCTCTCCGAACCGCTGACCAGGATCTACGCCCGGCATTCGATAGCGATAGAACTGTCTTTCAACACCATCCACCACGACGGACACCTCAACGACTGGAGGCGTGCCCCAACTGTAGAATTCCCAGGAACCGTCTTCAGCCATCTTCGCCTTCTTAAAGTCTGTATGCAGCATTCCGCGATCGTCCTTCACCCAGACTTCGCACTTTTCTGGCGGCGTTCCTGCCTCTGTCAGCACACGTCCGCGCACAGGTGTGATTGGCTTCATTGTGACGATGTGTGGTCCGTCTCCCTTCAGTTTGGAAACGTCCGGCGTCGCCGATTCGAACCGATCCGCATGCAGGTAGACTCTTGCTGCGTCATCGTTGACCTCAATTTCCAGCATCCCCTTCTCGTCCGATTTCGACGAACGAAACAGGCTCGCGCCAGCAATGGGACGCCCGTCAGGGGTCACAATTTTGAAACGTACTCTCCGCCCAGGTTTGAGTTTGAGAAGTGCACCGTTTCGCTTCGTGCCGGATTCAAATTCAAACCGATCCTCAATTCCACCTGGCCGTCGCGTGGCAACTCCGCTGAGATATCGACCGGTCAGACGGTACTCGCCGCGTTCATTCGTTTCGACACCAGAGCTAAAGTCCGGATAGCTGTGTCCGTATTGGCCGGTGGACATGGGAGCGACCAGGACATTTGCCAGCGGTTGACCATTGGTGGCTGTGACCACCGTGCCGGAAACTACTTCGCCGCGTTTCATCGGGATCGGCGTAACCTGGTCACTCTGTTTCTTGTCAGCCCACGAAAACGAAAAGTAGCCGCTATCGAACCGGTCTCCGGAGGCCGACTCTACCCAAAGTTCCACGCGGCCTTCCGGTTCCTTCAGATCCGGGAGTTCAAACTGCCGCTTAACCGTGACGACTCCCTTGCGATTGATTGTCTTGTTCGAACCCGGAACGTGGACCCGGTACTGATAGGACACTTTACCCGCAATAGGTCCGTCATCCCCGACCAGTTCAAATACAGCACGGTGCAGAGTCGGCTTTGGCTCGTCGTCCTGTCGCGCGGATACGGCTATCGGCGTTGACAGGCCGACAAAGAGAAGCAGATAGACCATGGCAATTCCACCTAAATGAGTCGTCGCCTTCGACAGTACTTAGAGCCGCGTGTCTGACTACAAGGTACCCAACGCGTCCGGCTCATAGTAGTACGAGCAGCGTTCTCGACGGGATTGGCACAGATTGCTCTACGTGGGGTTGGGTTCTACTCATGAAACCTCGCGGCGACTCAAACGTGGCACCACAGAACGTAGCCGAACCGTCCATTCTGTCATGGCCCAGTACGTGAATACCGTCCGGCCATTCCAACAATCGCATATTGAACCCAGCAAGCAGTTCGCCGACTTAATCGTCAACGCACAAGACTCCACACGGTTCACGAAAGCCATCGTCAAACTGACTACCTGCCAATAAGAAATGAAAACTGGCAGATGATAAATGACAAATAGAACCACCCGCGGCTGTCAGCCCAAACGACCGATCAAGAGCGTTCGCATGTGAGAACCAATCTGACCAACTACCGGCTTATCAACCGGAGGACCAGTAGACCTTCGGTGCCAAGCGTAGCGCGAAGTTCTCAACAGGAATCAGCTGACAGACGCCCGCCGTCCTTCAGCGGCCCGCCCTGCACTTAGTCGCGCACATTGGCCATTCTGCTCCAGCGGACAAGGTCGTTAGTAGCACAACCAAACAAACTCTCATGTCTCAAAAAGCCTCAGTGCTCAAAGATTCAGAAACGAATAGTAAACTGGGCAAACTGCACAATTCAAAAACGACAGACAAAACTGAACCGATACCCACTCTACAGCTACAGAATCTGCCAAATTTGGGCCTGGCCAAAAGAGCTTTAGCGAAATAATGAAAATATCGGTAACCAATGTCGGGCCGGAACGATCATTGCTTATGCAAAGGAAAGACGTCGGGCCACCTGAAAGGAAGCAACATGTTGGTACTATCAAGGAAGCAAGCCGAATCGATCGTAATCGGGGAGGACATTACCATCAAAGTGATGCGGATTAGCGGAGGTCGAGTGCGAATCGCAATTGACGCTCCCGAACATATCCGAGTCTCCCGGGGCGAACTGCTGGAGACAACGTTGGCGCTTGTCGGCGAGAACCGTGAAGATCATGGAACCAAAGAGTTTCAGCAGGTTCCGTAGACGCACGATCCAGGCGAAGAAACGGACGGCTCACGTTTCTTCGTCAACAAACGTGACGTGCCGAAAGTGATGTTGTTCTTCGAACGACGCACCCAAGGCACCAATCACTAACCCCAACGACGCGGCAATGCCCGAAAAGCGCAGATAGTCAGACCACGTCGCCACCTCGTGCGAATGCGACCAGGCGACCACCAGATCCTCCGGGAACAACAAACTGCCCGTCAGCAGGATCGCGGCGAACATCAACACGTATGTCGTCACCATCCCACACAGCACAATGCACGCTGTTGAGACGTTCGCAACCACCCGCTGTTCGCTCAACCCCCGCCGGTGCCGTCGCACAAACAACTGCTGCCGCCGCGAGATGAACATCGTCGTCATGGCAATCGCCACCAACGAAAGCATGACCGTCATCTTCGCGCTTTGTGAGATCGCAAAGTCCCACGCTTCCGCCGTCAGCATGAACACGGTTATCGCCGAAACAGCCGCCGTCGTCAGCCGCCCCAACCGCCGCGGATACTCCCACGGCCGCGCCTGCCAGACCGCATCGTAAACTTCGTGCCGATTCAAAACCGCACTACGCACATAGAACCCCAGCCAGGTCGCGGGCGTCCCTTCCACTTCTTCCAGCCGCGTATCGGCAATCTGCCTCAACCAATTCCCCAACGTCGCCTTTTGGTTCTCTCGGATCCCATTCATGTGATCCAGCTCAGACACATCACGCAAATCCAGCATGATGTTGTCCGTGTGTTCGACGTGATGCAGCCCCGCCAAATGCCCCAGCACATGTAGAGCCAGCGATTCAATACGACCGCCCATGTCCTTGATCCGAACATCATGCGCGACGTCTTCGTCGTACGATGCGGGATCAATCCGGCTGGTGGAAATCAGCCCAAGGTCCAACCCACGCGACACGATGGCCACCGCAAACGGTTTGTAGTGAGTGATAAAGTCCGCCTGCGTCACCACCAATGCAAAATCCCAGTGATGCGTGGCTCGCTCGTCACGTCCACGATCCAGAAGCACGACAGGTTCCTCACGAGCACCCGTCACCAGTTCCGGACGCCGAACCATCGGCATGTGCCACGAGAACTCCGGGAACCAATCACTTAGTACCGTGGTCAGCTGATCGTGAGCTTCCTTAACGGCCTGATAGTCGGCTTCGTCCAGTTGCCCGGCGATGACCCAACCGATTTCAATTCTCGAGCGTTCGTCGTTCATCCAACACGATTCCCACCGCGGCCACGATACCGCTCGATTCATACCCGAGCGCACGCGCATGTTACCGCAGGACTCACCACGCCGGAACCAGTAACCAACGTACCGGCACGTTTTGCCGCACTTTGACCAGAAACATTCTGACGACCTTCGCGCGCGAAGGTCGATGTTTTTGATACTCCGTTCTCCTGGCTGGTTACGCTCCAATGTCACTACTCTTTCGCGTTCTCTTCGCTCAGAAATGTTCCAGCACACACCACAAGCTGGCCATGGACGCTTTGCGTTTCCTGGAATGCAACGACGCAGAAGAATGGCGGAACCTGTTCATCGGGAACGTCGAACTTTACCTGGACGGTTCGAAAGCGCCCGACAAGAAGTTCAAGGACTTCCGCAACCACGTGCTGCACGTCGGCGACAACTACTGGGGCGGCGCCGTTGTGAAGACGGAGGAATGGTACGGCCGATTGGTCTCGCTGCTGCAGGAAGGCGACTGGAAACGCGCGGTCTATGCGGCCGGCGTCATGAGCCACTACTACACCGATCCCATCATGCCGCTGCACACCGCTCAGTCCGAACGCGAAGGCGCTGTTCATCGGGCGATTGAATGGAGCGTCACCAAATCCTACTCAGAACTCCAAAACATTCTGATACAGGATCTTGGCGGATACCCAACGCTCTCACCAAGTCAGGACTCAGACTGGCTCGCCACAATGGTCATCAACGGTGCCCAGGCTGCGTTCGAACACTACGAAACACTCATCGATCACTACGATCTGGAACTCGGCGTCCGCAAACCAACCGAAGGCTTCGACCAGGAATGCAAGGACCGTTTGGCAGGATTGATTGGCCACGCCACCATCGGCCTGGCTCGAATACTTGACCGCGCCGTGAGCGAAGCGGGCATGATTCCGCCACACACTGGTGTGTCTTTGTCCGGCGTTCTAAGCAAACTCTCTACGCCGCTGTTCTGGATCACCAGCAAGCTGGCAGATTCGAAAGACCGCGCAGCCGTCGAAGACATTTACGACGAAGTGCAGGAAAAGGGCCGAGCGATCGAATCGTTGCCGGAAGACGAACGCGAGGTACGACGCACTCACGCGGAAGAAGTGCTTAACATCTCTGAAGAAGACCTGGCCGAACAACAGGTCACTGCCTGCGGAACCAAGCACGGCCAGGGCGCCACTCCGCGCGAACGATCGCGGCGGCCAGTGTTCTCTTTGCCAACAGACGAGATCAAGGAACCAAAGCCGAAGCGAGAGAAGAAGAAAAAGAAGAAGCCCGCTGACCAGGAACCGGAAGCCGGCGAAGGCGAGTTCTTCAACGACGGCGCGCGATATTTCCTGAACGTAGACGACCCAATCGTTGACGCACCATCCATTGGCCCCAAGACAGCCTCGCGACTGAAGAAGGTCAGCGTACAAACCGTCAACGACTTACTTGAACTGAATCCTGAAGCCGCCGCGGAAGAATTGTCGTCGCGCCACATCGACGCGGACACCATCCGCGAATGGCAGACACAATCATACCTGCAGTGCACAATCCCAGGCCTCCGCGGGCACGACGCACAGATTCTGGCTGGCTGCGGAATTGAAAACGCTCAGGATCTGTTCGCGATGCAAGCCGCCGAACTTCACGATCTCACAACGGACTTCGCAGAAACTGACGAAGGCCAACGCGTCATCCGCGACGGGAACCCGCCGGACCTGACAGAAATCACACAGTGGATTGAATGGGCGGGCCTCGCCGACCAGCAACGCGCGGCAGCCTAACTCGCCTGCGACGCAACTCCGGCTCGAAGAGCGGACAACACACTCACGCCGCCGCCAACCGCTTCGACATCGTGCAGGTACGTGACCGCATCCACAATGGATTCGGGAAGTCGCCACAGCCTGAGAAGATAACCACCAACCTCAGCATGCGTGGTTCCAAGTTCGTCGCGCTCTGCCTGCAGAAGCGAACAACCCGGCTCCTGAACACGGTTCATAATCGCGCTGTACAAATCGGGCAGGCTGATTGATAGCACCACCTGCCCGACATCATGCAACAAACCTGCCGTCCACGCGGCATCCGCCACGATCGGCTCACCACCGCGTTCAACAATCCACGACTTAGCCGCCACAGCAATGCGGCAGCTGTGTTGAGCAAGTCGTTCTATAGAAAAACCATCCGGCCACGCAGTGTCAGCGTTCACCTGCACCGATCGCTCAACCAGCTGGGCCACCAATTCAACACCCAGTGTGCGAACCGCTTCGCGTGGATGTGTGGCAGAACCAGACACGCCGAAGAAGGGCGAGTTCGCCAGTTGCAACACCTCGGCACTCAGACACGGGTCGTCACAGACAACATCGCCGACCAGATCAAGCGACGGCTCGTCCTTCGCAACCTCCGCAGTCAACTTGCTAATCGATTCCGGCAGCGCGGGCAATGTGGCCACGCTGGAAACGACGCTGCACAGTTCTTCGTTCGGCAAGTATTCTCGCAGCCGCGACGCGTATTCAATCACATCCTTTAGCGCGTTCAAATCGCAGGGCTTGCTGAGATACTGATGCGCGGGGGCAAGCGTTTCGAACCGCAACTCGCGTTCGGACTGACCGGAAAGAACAATTCGCACAGTCCGCGGGTGCCGCCGCATGACTTCGGTCAACAGTTCAGCTCCGTCCATCTCGGGCATTCGCATGTCGCTGATGACGATATCAAACGACTGCTGTTTCATCAGTTCAAGTGCCGCGCTGCCGCCGGAAGCGAATTCAACATCCCATTCGTTTCGATACCGCCGCAGTTGCCGGCGGAGCGCGTCCAGAATGAAAGGATCGTCATCGACAAACAGAAGAGACTTCTTCATCGCCGATCCTCAACATGACTGCTCCGCAGTGGCAACTTAATCGTAAATGTTGTGCCCTTGCCCCGTTCGCTCTCGACATCAATCAGGCCACCGTGGCGTTCGACAATACAGGAGTACGCCAGCGCCAGCCCCTGGCCGGTGCCCTGCCCCGGCGGCTTGGTCGTAAAAAACGGGTCAAACACTTTGCGTTTGATCGAATCGGGAATCCCGGCACCCGTATCCGCGACCACCACTTCAGCAAACTCATCACACCGGCCAGTTCGAACCGTAATCTGCCCCTTCGCCACCGCATCGTTTCCGACAACCTGACCAATCGCGTAGGCCGCGTTTACCACCAGGTTCAAAACCACTTGATTGAATTCGTTAGGCAGGCACGGAACCAATGGCAGCGACTCATCCAGTTCTGTGACAAGTTCGGCAACGTACTTCCATTCGTTCCTGCACACAGCAATCGTACTCTCGATCGCCTTGTTCAGATCTGTCGGCTGCTTTTCATTCCCACCCGGATGTGAGAACTCACGCATCGCGGAAACAATGGTCGCCACGCGCCGGGTTCCCTCAAGTGTCTGCTCAAGCGCCCGCGGAACTTCTTCGCGAACAAACTCCAGGTCTGCATCATCAATCGCCGCGGCCAGTGGCTTGTACCTGCTATCGTCTTCGTTGCCTTTGCAAAGCTCAGAACCCCGATCAACAACCTCCAACAGAACCGCGAACTGTTCCTGCAAAAAAGAAAGGTTGTGCGACACGTACTGAATCGGCGTGTTAAGTTCATGAGCAACCCCTGCTGCCAATTGCCCAACAGATTCCATCTTCTGCGCATGCGCCAGTTGATGCTCAAGCTCAAGCCGCCGCGTCACATCACGAAACACCAACGGATAGACCACACGACCGTCTGCTGCGTCGCGTTGGCATGTGGCTTCCATTTGAAAGTGTGACCCGTCTTTGCGGCAGCCGATCATCGTGCGTTCGGTACTGCCCTTTTCCTGACACGTCTGCAACAACTGACTAAGGGAACGCTGTTCTTCTGGCGCCGTCAGCCGCACCTTCTCAAGCGTACGACCCACCACTTCCGCCTCAGTATATTGGAACAGTTCTTCAGCGGCTGAATTAAAGAGCTCAATCCGCCCATCGCTGTCTACAATCGCAGTCCCGTCCGTAACCGCGTTAAGAATCATCTGCGTCCGAGCGACCTGCGATTCCAGTTCGCGGTTGGCTTCGAACAGCTCCCGACTCTTGCTCTCCAACAACGCCTCAGCCTGCTTCCGCGCCGCGCGTTCTCGTTCGAGTGTTCGTTTCAGAACGTCGCTCATGCAGCAACCCGTCTTAGAACGAATCGAGCTGACGTGCCAGGCGATTCGGACTCATCGCGTTCAATTTCAAACGGCTCCGCAAAGTGCTGGACGCACTCGTGTATCAACCCGGCGGCGAGGTCTGCAAACGGCCGAGCCGATTCGTAGCACACCTCAAACGAGTCTGCATCAAGCTCTGCGTAGCGAACCGATGGCAGCATCGCGTCCGGATACAGCTTCTGCACTTCCACATGGATGAACGATTCGACCTTCGATAGAAAATCGGCCGTCGAATTAATCCCAACAAACAGATCCGAATACGCTCGAGTAAACGCACCAAATAGGTGGCGGCCGAAAGCGAAGACCAAATCCGCAACCGGTACGTCGGAGTGCTTACTGAGATTCGTCACCAGAGTCAGAACCTCTTCGTAGTCGTAGGTCCCAACAGATGTGTACACGCCACCGGACGGCAGGTCAGACTCCCCAATGATGGTGTCCACCATTTCCAGTCCAAACTTTTTCTCGACCAGTTCAATCAACTCGGTAAAGACGATTCCCTTCATGCCGCACTCCTGTCTACGGTTGTCGATACCAGCTTAATTCCCTGCCCGAATCCAGAGTAGACCAATCAAACGTTCGCGGTCAGCGTAACCAGCAGCGTGGCCTCGAATGTCTGCCGATAGATCGCTTCCAACGCGTCCAACATCGTTTGCTGAGCGAACTCGGTCGACGCCACCTCTTTCGCTCGCGCCGTGATTCGAGTTCGCAGTTGGTCGTCCTCAAGAAAACGACGTGTTGCCGCCGCAAGCTCAACGGCGCTATCGGCCAGCAAACCAGTTTCGTCGTGCCGCACAACTTCCGGAACACCACCAACTGCAGTGGACACCACTGGGACCCCCATGTGCATGGCCTCTAAAGGCAACAGCGGCAGCCCCTCCCACCGCGGTGTCATCACCAGAACATCCAGTCGCGAAAGGTGATTCAGAGCCGATGCATGATCGGCCTCGCCCAGCATCTTTACGCGATGGCTCAAACCACGCGATTCGATTTCCCGACGCACAGCCGGTTCTAACTCACCACCGCCGACAATGACTGCGTCCACCGCTGGCAGGTGTTCCATCATTTCAACAAACAGTTCGGGATGCTTTTGAAATACCATCCGGCCGACAAACCCAACTCCCAAACGGTCACCAACCGCCGTCGGCTGCGGAGCCGCAATGCCGTTGTGAATCACGGTATTGGCCTTACCCGCCGGCAGCAGGTGCGCGGTCTCGGCCAGTTCGCGATCAAAGTCCGCGACGAAAACAACGTGGTCACACTTACGAATCGAACGCCGTTCAGCCATCCAACCCATGGCTCTTGCTGCTGGCCTCTTCCTGGCAAAATGGAACCCATGCACTGTGTAGATGGTCGGAACATCCGACTTCACAAAGCTGCGGAAGAAAGCCGCTCGACCACCGTGGCAGTGAATCAGATCAGGCTGTTCGGCCAGAACCACTTGCTGAATCCGCCGCATCGCCGAACGATCAAGCCGACCGCGAAAGAAGTCGCCAGTCTCCACACGAACATCCGCGTCCGCCGCGCGATCGGCAAGATAGGAATCCTGTTGCGTCAACAAACTGCATTCGTACTCACAGCGTAGTCCGGTCAGAATCTGTAAAACGTGGTTCGTACCACCACCCGGCCTGCCATCACAAACGATCTGTAGAATCTTCATCATGCGTTCGCCTCAGCGGGCCTGAACTCAAGAGCCAGCCCCAGCAACATGTAGACCACAGGCATCGTGATCCAGAACGTGTAAATGTCCGACGTCGCGCAGTTGATTAACTGGCCACCGCTCACGATCAGCATCATGGTCGCGAACTTATCGCCCACGCGGTAAAGCGTCACCAAACGATGCAGCGTGCCAATGACAAACAGACTCATACACATGAGCCCAATCACACCGGTCTCCAGGAACACAGACAGCACAGAATTGTCCGGAGACTCTTCGTGCATCCGCACACCCGTCTTGTAACCGGTTCCGATGACACACGATTCCGCGATCATCGCGAAGAACTCAGGCCAGTTCCCCATCCGGTTCGAAGTGAACTCAGTCGAACCGCCACCCATACCCGGAATGAATCTGGCCAACTGCGCCTGCGTCGCGTTCGAACCGCCGCCCGACGGCGCTTGGCGAAACACCTTCGAACCCGTCGCCAACACAACCGTTCCCAGCAGCCCCACGACAACCAGAATCGCCGCGCGTCTTCGTAATTTTAGTGACGAGGGAACCAAAGCTGCCGTCATCGCAGCCCCAGCCAGCATGTGCAACATTGCCGCTCGAGAAGACGCACCGATGACCGCGTAGCCTGCCGTCGCCAGCACCACCCCGATGCATGGGATCCGGTACTTCCAATCCGTCAGCAACGCCAACGACAAACAGCTAACCAAACACCACGTCGCCGTCATGTGCCCAAACGCGCCCGAGTTGCCAATCAACCCGCCAGCACGCAACAGCGATCCTCCGTCCATCCACAACCGCTGTTGGCCTTCTCTCGTTTCGATCTGAAACACGTAAAGAAAAATGCCAATCGCAACGGCAAACAATCCGCCCAGGCCATAGCCCAGCAGGATCTTCTGCAACTGAACCTTCGACGGGCGCACGACCAGTCCAAAGAAAAACGGAACGATAATCCCAATCAGCCGAACCCAGCGAATCGCGCAGTCAATCATCATCTTGCCGTCGGGTATCGCAAACAGTGACACCGCCGCAGCAGCCAGAAAACATCCAACGCCCACATGGGCCGTTTGAACCTTGCCTTTCAATGGCAGCAACAGCAGCAGCAATAATCCGAACGGCATCAACAAATCTGCAGCGCCGACGCCGCCAACTTTTGGAAGTTGCATTGCGATTGCCGGAGTGCAAAACGCGTACGCCACCGCGACGCGAATCGCTGCTGCGTTCGCATCCGGAATCGATATCGATTTGGTTGGCAGTACTGCTTCCATGTCTCAGCTCAGGCAGCGTCGCAGATCTGGGTAAGCAACAAGTGGTTCTACACTCCGACAGCAGCACATTCGGGTTCGTTCGAAACTTCTTTCGGCACGGCCCACGAACTCAGGTCGCGTCCCAGTAGCTGACTTGTTCTCGCAATGTCCGGCGCGAAGAAGTCGCATAGTTCGTTGTGGAACTCCGGCGTTAACGCTGTTCGTTTCGCTGGCTTTCGCAGCGCGTGCTTCATTTTCTCAACTGGTCCAAACTGAGCTCGCCGGAGCAAACTGCGGGCAGATTCCACCAGCGGTCGAACCGGAGTCGGCGGGTCCAACAGCAACCGAGACAATGCCGGGAACCGGTGATCGTGAGACGCATTGCAGCGTTGAAACTCAGGCTTCACGAACTCAGCCTGGTCCAGAAACTCAAGTGTGCCGTTAAACACCCGCCGCGTATCGGTGGCGAAGTCGTCAAACAGAATCACTCGTCGCTGATCAGCTGGAACAAGTTCGAAGAAGCGTTCCAAATCGTCCGCATATGAAGCAACCTCGCCATACTGCAGGAACTGTTCGGCTTCGCATTTCGCCGGCAGGTGCAAACCCAGCTTCCGATCGGCCTGCAATCGCCACGCCTCTTCAAAGCTCTCTACGTTTTCAATACGACTGAACAGGACCTCAGAATGAAACGCATGAGCCACCTGCACCGGATCGCGCAACATGACGATAAATTTCGCATCCGGATTGAACCGCATGATGTTCTCGACGGCCACCTTTGATCGCAGGTAGTTGGTCGAACCTTCGGCCACGATGCCCTGACCGTCAGCCGGTTCGAACAGCCCCATATAGTCTTCCAGACTGTTCATACCGAACCGCTTCCGCAGCCCTGGATAATCTTCGCTCCAGAAGAACGGTTCTTTCGGTGTCGATAGAAACACGTCCGGATGTTCGGACAGGTACGTCGCCAACGAACTTGTCGCACACTTCGGCGCGCCGATGATGAATAGGTTTGGCTTGATCATGACGATGCTCTCACCCCGCTGCGTGATCGCAGGGTTTCGAAAAGGGTTGCCAGTGGTTTAATCGAGAAGGCGGTGTTCACACCGACGCAGCGATAGGCCAGATAACAGTTGACCAGGTTTTGAGTCGCCGTCACCGTGGCCATGCAAAGCGCGAGACCAGTGACACCCCAGAACCGAGTACTCGCCGGCGCCGCAAGAAGCAGAACCAGTGTCGCGGTCGTGTTGACAATCAGCGCTTTGCGATGATGGCCGACCATCATCAACAACATTTCGCAGGGCCCGGTCAGGATGCACACAATCTGACCGGCAGCCAAAATCACCAGAACAAGCGCGCCGCCTCGGTAGTAGTCACCGAACACGGTTCCCAACACGAACTCAGGACACAGCAAAAAAAGCAGCCCCAGCGCAACTCCAGGCCCACCCGCGGCGCTTGCTGACAGCGACACCATCGACTGCAAACCCTCACGGTCAGCTCGGGCGTGCAATTGTGGGATGTAAGAAACGATCGCCGTTCCCGCGATCTGCAGCGGGATAGTCAGAAACGCCAGCAAGCGTTGAGCCCCGCCGTAGATCGCGAGTTCCTCAACGCTGACCAGGCCACCAGCCAACCAGATGTCGGCCTGCGACATTGCCAGCGAACCGACCTGAGTCAGCATGAGCGGTAAAGATAGAACCATGAGTGCCGATAGCGGTTCTGCTCGAACCGGCTGCAGCTGACCAGTATCAATCCCGGCCAGATGCCCGGCCGCAATGTTGAACACTCGCCAGGCAAGAACCGGCAGCGTCACTAGAAACGACAGCAGGTAAACTGTCAGGGCTGATACCAGAGTCACCTGCGAACAGCTTACGAACGCTGCCAGCGCCATCAGAAAAAGTAAGTGTGGAACCGGACCACCCGCCGGGCTTCCAAACATGTTGGACCACGCCTTCTCGTGAAATCCACGAGACGATTCCGCCAGAACGAGGTGCAGCGTTCGTAGAAACACGATGCCACCAAACAGCCACGGCACCACTTCGCTGGCAATGCCAATGCGCGTTCCAAACAGCCGCAGTAGCACTCCCGCGACCACACCGACCGCCAAACCGCCGGCAGAACCAATCCGAATACCGCGCCAAAGAGTCAACCGTTGAGCGGCAACGTTTCCTTCGGCTTCAGCGATCCGTTTCACGACAGCTCGGTTCAGACCAAGCGAACCAACAAGTGTTGCCAGGCTGGCCAAACTAAACAGCAGCACAAACGCGCCGAACTCACCCGGAGCAAGCTGTTGAGCCAACAAGGCTGTGAAACCGAAAGCCGACACGCAGGCGATGAATCGAGCCGCCAGCACCGTCAGTGCGCTGGAAGCGAATCGTTTTTCTGTGCGCGAAGTGCTCATGAGGACTGTCCCGACCGGCTGGTTGCTGCGTGCGTGTTGCGTTTCAAGCTGCCTGCTTTTAGAAGGCACCTTCGCGGCAAATGACGGTCTTGATCGTGCGGCCCAGAACGTAGAGGTCAAACCAAATTGACCAGTTGCGAACGTAGAACCGATCCAACTCAACTCGGCGGTCGTACGTCGTAAGGTTACGTCCCGAAACCTGCCAGAAACCGGTGATTCCTGGCCGCACACTGAGATAGGTCTGGTACGTGTCGGCATATCGTTCGATCTCACCCGTAACAATCGGGCGAGGTCCTACCAGCGACATTTCCCCTTTGATGACATTCCACAACTGTGGCAGTTCGTCCAAACTGGTCTTACGAAGCAGGTGCCCGACCGTTGTGATCCGCGGGTCGTCCTGTAGTTTGTACGTCGCGTCCCATTCGGCCTGTGCCGCCGGGTTCTCAGCCAGATGTTTTTCAAGGATTTCCTGAGCGTTGGTCACCATCGTTCGGAACTTCCACACCTTGAACCGACGACCGTCTTTGCCGATGCGTTCGTGTCCGAAGAAGATTGGGCCAGGACTGGAAATGTAAGTCCAGATCGCCAAAGCCAGAAGCACTGGCGAACCCAGAACTAAGGCGCCTACCGCAGCCATCAGGTCCAACATGCGTTTGGTAAACATCGTGATTGGATTCAAAACTTTGTTCTCATAAGTCTGACCAACCACACCGTCTTCCAACGAAGCCGGCAGTCGGACATCATCGCCGACAACGCTAATCTGGCTGTAGGCACCCAAGTGCTGCTCAATGTACTTCTGGACGTCTGAGTCCGATCGGCCGTGCCGATGAACAATCGCCGTGTGGATGCTGAGATCCACTCGAACTCCCTTAGCCATCGCCATGTCGCCGATGTAGCAACTGCGTAGGGACGTCTCACAGTTTGCAGGCAAAGACGGTTCTACAAATCCAAATGGAAGCAAGCCCGTTGTTCGATTCGCGACGTGCTGGCTGAACAGACTGTTTACCCGACGATTGCAGCCAAAGACCAAACAGCGAACACCCCACCATGACGTTTGAGCCAACTCGCCTCGAACCATGGCTCGCCCCGGTGGAAGGCAAACAGCCAGAACAAGATGAGCCAGTATCAGCACCGCCAAAGGAAGATCAGCGCCCAGCGTCAGGGAAGCGGCCATCAGCAGAGTCATGGAAAGCAGAACCGCGGACACTGTCTGACGCAGTTCGATAATTGGATGAACGCCAACGATTTTAAACATGCCTGTTGGCAGACCAGCCAAACCAACTCCGCACAGGAATACCGGAAGGTAGTTCCAGACACTTTCAGAACCCGGAAGGACGACAGCCGCGGTAGAAAATGCGGCCAGTGCCAGGAAAGCATCCGCAGCCACGATTGGCAACTGAGTCATCAATCGTTGTTGCGTGTAACTTGTTGTCGTCGACGTCGTTGTCTGAGCGGAGTTGAGTGTCTGAGTTGTCATGTCTGATCTCGCGTTACTAGTTGGCTCTGCCCTCCTCTAAGGCAACCACCGTGCCAAAGCAGACACGCGCAGCGAAATCGTGCTGAAACCAAGCGTTCTACTAACTCTCGCGCATGCCGACAGAATTGATGGTCGCCATCTGTCGCCCGACGGGACTGAAGAAAGTTCAGGGTGACGGTATCCCTTACCGCGGCAGTTCTTGCCGGTTCCAGACGACAGCCGATGCAGTCCCAGCTATCAAACTTTGCGCAACCGGTACCATCAGAACCCAAAATCCGGATACGCCGTAGAACCAGTACTACTCCTACAACCGGACCTGCCGCCCCGACGATCCGATTCATACCGGCGGGCGAGCGGGAGAACATGCGTCATCCCCGCTGGGCGCCGGGCCGGTTGAGACAGAAGAACCCATTCGCTGTAAGGCTGATTCGTTGCCCTATCGATTGCACATGCTGGCACTCCTCGCGATCACGGTTTCCGTGACGGGATGCATGTCTGTCGAACGCGGAGCGATACCGGTTTGCGAAGTCCCCTGCCAGTACCTGATGGAACGCCGCACACTGCAGGTTCCCATCGACTTCCGTTTGCTGGGACGACCTGCAGACCCCGAACACATCGTCGATTCCGGGGATACCCTGGGCATCTACATCGCCGACATCCTGGGCGAGCCGGACCAGCTTCCGATGGTGTCGTATCCCAACTTTCGCCAACGTAACGGTCCGATTGAACCGTACGTCGGACACCCGATTCCCGTGGAAGCGGATGGCGAGATCGACCTGCCATTCATCATGCCGCTGAATGTTCGCGGCATGTCCGTGCCCGAGGTTCGCCAGGCGATCATCGACGAATACGTTCTCAACAGAGAACTCATCGCGCCGGATGCAGAAAACATCCAGGTCACTCTCATCGCGCCCCGAGCGCGGCGGATTCATGTGGTTCGACAGGACACGCGTTACAACGTGCCAGGGCTACAGCGAACCGATCAGTTCGAAATCTCGCGGCGTTGGGCCGGTTCGACTCTGTATCTGGAAGCAGACGACTGCACGGTACTCAGTGCGTTGTTGAAGACGGGCGGTTTGCCTGGTATCGATGCCAGAAACGAAATCTGGGTCATGAAGGGCATCAAACCCGAAGAGATGCACAACTACTTCCCACCCACAGACAGCACGTTGGCTGGCGAGTTGCCAATGATGCTCTCAGATAACAAGTCGAAGATCGTTCGCATCCCGCTTGAGATCACGCCCGGAGCGGAGATTCCCTTCAATGAAGAAGACATCATCCTGGACGACGGCGATGTCGTGTTCCTTCCGCGCCGAGACGGCGACGTATTTTTGACAGGCGGCCTGCTGGGCGGTGGTCGCTATCCGCTAAACCGTGATCGCGATCTGGACGTCCTGGAAGCAATCGCAGCCGCAACTGGCAACTCGCACGGACCCGTTGGTGCTCCACGAACATCAACCCAATTTCGCAGTGGCCCCGGCAACGTCATTCCGCCAACCAACCTGGTCATCGTTCGACGAATCTCAGACCAGCAACAAATCAAAATCGCTGTCGATCTGCGCAAGGCGGTCGACGATCCGAACGAACGCATTCTCATTCGCCAGGGCGACCTGCTGATTCTGCGCTACCGGCTTAGCGAGATTGTTGGAAACACACTACTGAATCTCACAGACTTCAACCTACCGCTGAATACGGTCTGGTAGCACAGTATCTTCCCCACCAGGCAAGACCATAGGCATCGCTGGCGACCTGGACTGTCCCAGCAGATCGATTGCGATCGCCAGCAGGATCCCCAGAAACATCCCGGCGACAAGTCCCAGCGCGGGCAGGATTTTGGTTCTCGGCCAGACTTTGTCGCCAACCCGCGGCGCGGCGAGAATCTCTGTGTTGTACTCGCCAAATTCGTTCACGAGTTTCTGTTCGCGAAACTTCTCAAGCATCGCGGTGTAGACCTCGCTGCTACGTTCGTAATCGCGCAACAGCTTTTCACTTTCAAGGCTCACGTCCAGCAACTGCTTCGCCATTGTCTCTTCGCGAGCAACAGCCTGACGCAGGTACTTAATGTGCCGGTGCGTGTCTTCAAGGTCGTTCTCCAGGAGCACTTTGTAAGCCCGTACCAATTCGCGAGGCGCAACGTTGGAATCGGCGGCTGCAGGAGCCTTGTTGGTGGTCTCCAGGGCTTTTCGGATGGCTTCGATGTCCCGTTCGTTTTCACGAACCTTTGGGTGATTCGGCCCCAAACGAGAACGCAGCGTTTCGTGTTCGCGAACAACCGTCAGCATGTCGTTGTATCGCGCGTTAGCGTGTTCCTGACGTTCAGGGTACTGCGACTGCAGGAACTCAGTCAGCACATCACCCTTCACATTCACGATCAACGACAACCGTTCGACATGCACATCGTCAATCAAAGCCAGTCGCTCAAGGTCCGTGTATTTGCTGGCAGATTCAGGCCGCAGTGATTCGTTGATCATGCCCAGCCGACTCTCGACTTTGACTTTCCGTAGTTCGCCTTCTGTCAGTTCTTTGTCCAGTTCGTCGATCCGCCGCTGATGTGAATTCTCCAGCGTTTCGCGGTTCCAAACGCCCGGTGCCTTCAGAAGGAACTCACGATAAGCTTCGCTTTTCGCATCGACATCGTCGGCGGCCTGCTGCCGCAGTTCAGCAATAAGACTGACCACCTGCCCCTGCCCGTTCAAAGTCGAACCACGCAGGAACTCACGGTAAGCCGCCATAACATGTTCAACAACCGTCGCGGATTCGTCGGGATTCACATGCTTGAACGCGACCCGAACAACAAACGCGCCTTTCGAATCGCCCTCACCACTGCGGCTCACGGACAGGTGCCGTTTGATGTATTCAACAGCATCAATGGACTCAGTCGTTTCTGACTGAATGCCCGGAAGTGAGTCCAGTTGGCCTCGCTTCATCGCCATACCGACAATGCGAGGACTGCCGATCAGTCGAATGTGTGTCGCAAACAGGCTGTCGAAATTCTTGGCGTCCAGGTTGCCGCTGGCGCTGATGAACGATGGCATCTTTTGCATAACCAGCATCAGGCCGCGCGATTCGTATTTCGGAGTCGCCAGTAGCCCGTATGCCAATCCGGCCAGCGCACCAAACACCATGACACCAAGAAGAAGGAACTTCCGTCTCCACAAGATCGCCAACAGCGCAGTTGGTTCGATCAGCTGGCGCAGAACCGGTTGCGGTTCGTCTTCGGTACTGGGTGGAACAGGACTAATCATGTCGCAACCTGTTCGGCGGCCAGTAAATCTTCCCGCGCATCGAATTCCAGTTCAGGGATACTGTCCGCACCGACCATACCGCGTTGGGCAAGGCTGGCGCGAATGAGACTGCGGTATTCGGTTCGGAACCGGTCCGCGCTGAAGCGTTCTGCATGCTTCCGAATGTCTTCCGGATCGAAGTAGTCTCGCGGCAGATCCAAAATCTCCTGAATCGCGTCTGATAGGCACTCGACCGTCTGTTCGTCGAACAGCAACCCCGTTCGATGCGGAAGAACCGTCTCCTGCAACCCACCACGGTTCAGACCAATGACCGGCGTTCCACACGCCTGAGCCTCAACGGGCATAATCCCGAAATCTTCAACAGCCGCAAACACAAACGCTCGCGCACGTTGCATGTGGTCTCGCAGGACTTCGTCCGACTGGTAGCCCATCAGAGTCACGTTAGGCGTCGCGATGTCGCGGAGACGTTCGAGCTCTGAACCCTTACCGATCACGACCAATTTTTGATCGGGATGTTTGGCGAACGCTTCCACGACCAAATCGAAACGCTTGTAAGACACCAATCGTCCTGCGGCGAGGAAGAAGTCATCCTTCTGCCTGCGGAGTTCCAGCTTGTGGACATCCGTGGGCGGATAGATAACTTCAGCGGGTCGGTCGTACGTCTTTTGGATTCGAGCCGCTACGAAAGCTGAGTTCGCTACGTAGACATCGGGGCGGTTTGCTGTGCCGCGATCCCAGGTCCGCAGGTAATGCAAAACGCTGCGAACAAACGCAGCCTTGATACCGCGCCTGAGACCGGCCTGGTTGAGGTACTGTTGCTGCATGTCCCACGCATACCGCATGGGCGTGTGCACGTAGGTGATGTGTAGCTGTTCTGCGTTCGTGACAACGCTGCGTCCGAACGCGTGACTGGAAGACAGAACCAGGTCGTAGCCTGACAGGTCGAACTGTTCGATCGCCATCGGCATGAACGCCAGATAGTTGCGAAAGTGCTTCTTCGAAAAAGGCAAACGCTGAATGAACGAAGGCGTGACTTTTCCCAGGCCCAACTCGCGGCGTTGCTGCTGGCTTAGAAAATCCACCAACGAGAAAACATCGGCGTCGGGAAAGCAAGCAAGCATTTCCTTGACGACCTTTTCGGACCCGGCAATCTTGTCGAACCAGTCGTGAACGATCGCGGTCTTCATGTTTCCCACCTAAGCAAGCCCAGTGAAACCTAGGGCAGGCCCGCGTGTGGACACGTGCTTACTTTGGAAATACAAAGCCAGCACTGCATTTCATGTCGATTATTCCGATTGCGCGCCGCAGCCATGTGGTGGTGAGAGAGTCACTGATTGCAGGTACTCTGCCATCGCAACGCACAGCGATTCCCAGGCGAGTTCCAGTTCTGCAAACAAACCAGTCGCTCCACTGACCGACAGGTTCTGGTCTTCCAACCGCTCACACAGTCCTCGAGCGGCCTCGGCATGAATCGACGCCAACGCGCCCTTCGTACGATGAGCGTTGCTGGCGATGGCTTCGGAGTCGCCAGCCTCAACCGCGTTCCGTAAATCGCCAATCATTGTGGGTTCATACCTGAGGAACAGTTCAACGAGATCGCGTGTGTGTTCCAAATCTCCGCCAAGGCGTGCCACAAGCGCGTTCAGATCGAATGCCTCAGTACTCATCGTTGACTACCTAAGACCCAATCGTTTCATCTTGTTGTAGATGCTCTTCTCGCTAATCCCCAGCGATCGCGCGGTTCTGGCTTTGTTGCCGCCACACGCCTCAAGTGTGTCAACAATGGCTTTTGTTTCAATCTCTACCAGAGTCATATCAGCCAGCGACATCGATTCGGCAGGAACCATTGCGTCCGGTCCATTGCTGTCGATTTGGATATCCGACTTTCGAATCGTGTTGTCTTCGCAAAACGCGGCCGCTCGTTCGATGACGTTTTCAAGCTCGCGAATGTTTCCCGGCCACGAATGATCAACCAGTTGTGCAACCGCGTCGGCGTCAACAGAAATCGGTTCGCCAAGTCGCCCACTGATTCGTTGCAGCACAGCATTGGCCAGGTTCGGAATGTCCGCTCGGCGTTCGCTCAGACTCGGCATGCAAATATTGAGCACGTTAAGCCGGTAGTACAAATCCTGTCGGAACCGATTCTGCTGACACATTGTCGCCAAATCCTGGTGCGTCGCCGCGATGACGCGCACATCGACCGTACGTACGTCGTTGCTGCCAACTCGCTGAAGTGTTCGGTCCTGCAGGAATGTCAGCAGCTTTGGTTGGAGTTCCAACGGCAAGTCGCCAATCTCGTCCAGGAACAGTGTTCCACCATCTGCGATTTCCGCTCGTCCAGGCCTGTCTTCAGTCGCCCCAGTAAACGCGCCCTTCTTGTGTCCGAACAATTCCGATTCAATAAGATCGCGAGGGAGCGAAGCACAATTCACCGCCACAAACGGCGCGGCCGCGCGTTCGCCCGAGTTGTGAATCATGCGCGCGATGGTGGTTTTTCCCGTACCGCTTTGGCCGGTAATCAAGACTGTCGAATCAAGTCGAGCCACCTTCCTGGCCTGCTGATACACTCGCTTCGCGCCGTCACTTTCTGCAGTCCATTCCGACGCCTGCGGCGCCTGACCAACTGCAGCACGCAGGCTACGGTTCTCTTTGACTAACGATCCGTTCCGAAGGGCCTGAGCGCTGTGAGCCAGAAGTTCTTCCGGGTTGAAGGGCTTGGTGATGTACTCAACTGCTCCCTCTTTCATCGCCTCAACGGCAGCTCTTAGGTCGTCCGCGCCCGAGATCATCATGACCTGCATATCGGGGAACCGTTCTTTGGCGAATCGCAGGCATTCGAGCCCGGACGCCTGCGGCATCTGCAGATCCAACATGGCAATCGCGATGTCATCCGACATCAAATCCATCGCCTGCTGCCCGTCCTCGGCAACGACAACATCGTACCCCGCCGCCGCCAAACAGCGTTCCATTGAAAACCGCGCCAACGGTTCATCGTCCGCCACCAAAACGCGCGCACCGGTTGCGACCGGTTGCGTCTTTACTTCTGCCTCAAACGTGAAGGACATCTCGCGCCTCGTGTGCAGACCCTACGAATAGAGCCTAGGTCACAGAAGCCACCGGGCAATTGGCGAATATTCCACCTGTATCGATTCCACCGAGTTTAACCCGTGGCCGGAGGCCAGGTTGTGTAGCAGATCGCAGTTAGCGAGTAGATGCTGGGGTTAGCGGGAGGACTGCCTGGTCTTCGACCACGGGTTAAACGGTGGGCCGAATCCCGCCGTTGTTGCCTAGTCCAGATCAGCGTCGTGGTTGAAGCAGTGTTCGATGATTGTGGCTGAGAGTTTTAGCTTCTTGCCAACACGGTGGACGTACTCGCGTTCTTTCTTGGTCACGCGGCCAGTGGCGACCGCAATCAGACACAGGTCGCGAATGATGTGAACGCGTCTCGCGTGGGGAACCACTTCGTTCGCGCGGCGAATCCGCTCGTCCAGCGATTCTTCCAGGCGTTCAAGATCCAGTTTGCCGCTGAAGGTTCCGTCGCCGAACAGGTTGTCGAACGCTGTAATTTCCTTCTCCGAAATCCCACCAGACGCCGCCATCACGCCGCAGCCCGCCGCAAACAGAACGCGCCGCATGGCCTCGGCCGCTTCGCTTTTTTCCTTGAGATACGTCGGCGACATGATCTCCATGAGCGAGTGTGTTTGGGATTCCAGTTTTGTGATTGATGTTCCGCCCTTCGTCATCACTTCGGATTCGAAGAACTGCTTCAGCGCTTTCACTCGCAGCGGACTAAACGGGTGCGTCATGAACCAGTCACGTTCGTTACTGTCACGCTTGGTCGGATCGTCCTCGTCCATCGCCATCTCATCGACCTGCGCAGCGAATTCATCGATGTTGATCTCGATAAGATCCGTCGTCAGCCCGGAAGCCAGCTTAAACAACGCCCGCGCCGTCGAATCAGCATCTTTCGCGCAGACCGCGCCGGCTCGGTCGGCGGAAATTTCAGCGTACCTTGACCAGGAGAACAGTTTCATCGCCAGCCGCGGTCCAACGGGTTCCGGCCCTTTGATCAGATACCCGATCGGGATCTGTGTGTGCTGAAACATGTGGTGCCCCAGTTCGTGCCCCATCACGAAACGGACTTCCTGCTCCTGGAATTTCTCCAGCAATGAACTTGAGAACATCAGCAGCAGCGTGTCGTCTTCGGGTGCCAGGCAGGCCGCGTTAAATTCGGGCGAGTTGTACACGAAGATCTCAACGGGGATCTCGACACCCAGTTGCTCAATCGATTCCTGCATCATCTTGTGCAGCTTCGGCGACATGGAAGGCGTCAGCCGCAGTGCGGTTGCTAACAATTGTCGTCGGACACCAGCACCGGGGTTGTCGTCCAGCCTGCGGATGGCGGCCTTGACTTCATCAACTTCCAACAACTCGTTGTGGAGCGCTAAATCGCCTTCGCAGCGAAACTTGGGTACGGACATTCTTTTCTCCTGCCTTCGTGGAATGAGAAGCATAGCGATTGCGACCGCAAAGTTCTCCCGGACAATGATTGCGAACTGAATCAGCCGGACAGTGAATATCGCGATGGACGAAACCGCTCCTTATTCAAATCCCTACGCGACGCCGGCTGAGCAGATTGGCGAATCCCGTCGCAATCAGACAAGTGATGGGCTTGTCGAGGCGGATGCAAAATATCTGTTCGTCACAGACCCCGCGGAGCTGCCTGAACGGTGCGTTCGGACAAACACGACGGACGATCTTGTTCGTGTTTCCAGACAGCTGTACTACGTTCACCCAGCCACGATTCTCGGCATCCTGTTCAGTCTGCCGGGCTTGCTGATCCTGTATTACATTTTCCGCAAGGGTGTCTACGTTTCGTACTGGATGAACCAAGCCGAGCGTTCCAGTCAGCGAGTCCGTTTAGCTTGCGCACTCCTGGGTTTTCTGGGGGGCATCGCGATTCTGATTTATGGAGTCAGCCTGAGCTCGGCAGCCGGCGTAATTTCCGGAATCATTGTTCTCATGGGTTCGCTATTTGGAGTGATTAAGTTCTCGAACACCATTGTGGTCACGAAACACAAGGCTGGCGTGTTCTGCCTGAAGGGATGCTCGCCCGCGTTCCTCACGTCGGCAATGGAAGGCAGAGACGGACCCTACTACGGCGGACCGATTTCAACAGACTAATGCCCTGCCGGGCTCACGTCTCTGCTGGCGCGAAGAACACAAGCAGCTCCAGATCAACTTCGATGTCGAAGAATCGATGCTCCACCTTCTTCGCGACGTAAATCACATCCCCAGTCTCAGCAGGGAACACATCCTTGCCAACTTGCACCTGCGACTTACCGCTGATGACATAGTAGACCTCGTCCTCATTGTGAGGCTTCTGTGGATCAATGCCACCGGCCGGCAACCGATACAGCCCGACGCTTAAATCAGGAACGCGCAGGAACTCCGCGTAAAGATCTCCCGATTCGGACAGCAGACTGCGGATTGCGGACAGGTTTACTGGATCAGGCATCATCGTCTCCCACTTCAATGCCCGGCAAACCATCGATGCTGTGCCGGTTCTGCTCGCGCAAGTACTGCTTTAGTCCGGCGGCTCCTTTCTTCGTGCTCCATCCAACCAGTTGGGTTCGATGTTGTTTGAACTCGAACAGCGGAACACCGTACCCACACGAATCTGAGATCCGCGTACAGTTAACGCGTATGAAACTTCGCAGCCCTGTCAGCGTTCCGAACAACGCACGCATCGAATCGAAATCGGCGTGGCCCTGTTCGACAACTTCACCGCGACCATGTAACCGCACAATGTTGGGGGCTCCTTCAAACGCACAAAACATCAACACGATCCGTGCGTTCTCGCGGACGTGAGCAACCGTCTCAATGCCGCTGCCGGCAAGGTCGGCGTAGACCACGGTGTGATCGTCGAGGATGCGAAATGAATCCAGCCCTTTTGGCGACACGTTCACATGGCCGTCCGCGCTGCCGGGGGCGGTGCCGACGAAGAACATTTTCTGGTTCAGAATGAACTGTTCGATCTTCTCATCAATCGATTCATAGACCTTTCCCATGGAACCTCAAATCCTCTGCGATTCGTGTAAGTCGGCGGCAACTGTGTCGCGAACAGCGATCATCTCATATCCCAACGCCGGAAGCACTCAACAGCCCGACTACCCGCACAAACACTACAAAACTGCGGCGTTGCGGCACCCATCAGCGAACCACACTTGGATTGAGCGTCACTTTGATTAAGCTGAATTCTGCGAGAAACGCGACCCGCAAAGGAACCTTCTATGTCTCTCTCAAAGTGGTTTGTCCTGACCGTTTGCCTGCTGCCACTTGTTGGCTGCGGTGGCTCTGATTCCAAAGCGACGCCAGCAGCCAGGACAACGGCAGAGATAGAACCGCTGGCACTGCCGGACGAGGTGAGTGACGAGCTCAGGAAATCCTACACCCACGCCAGTCGAGGCATGTCGCCGGACGCGATCCACAAGTTCGCGATGATCACAGAAGATGTCGGGCTTGCTCTGACGCCCAATGAGATTCGCTACGAATTCTTCAAACAGTCAGCCCGGTTGCTGCGAGAAGCTCTGGCGGACGGCGCGGACATTGACGACGAAGACATTGCTCTGATCACATACAACGAAGCGTGCGCGTTCTCGAAAGAGAACAAGACCGAAGAAGCCATGCGGGCTCTTGGTGAAGCCATGAAGCATGGCTACCGCAACATCCAACACATCAACTCTGACGAAGACCTGGTCAACATTCGCAAGCTGGACAACTTCTCTTCAGAACTCGCTAAGTGGCAGGTCGTTGCGGAAGGACACCACGCGGCCGAGATTGCGAAGCTACTGGAGTCGGGAGAAACATTCCCGTTTGAGTTCACTCTGACGGACATCGGTGGAGTCGAACACACGCTGGACGAAGCCAAAGGGAAAGTCGTCATTGTTGATTTCTGGGGAACATGGTGTCCGCCATGCGTGGCCGAAATCCCGGCGTTCATCAAGCTGCAGGAAAAGTATGGCGGCGACAAGTTTCAGATGTACGGCATCAGCTTCGAACAGGGAAACAGCGAAGCCGCCAACGTCAAACTTGTCACGGAGTTCGCCAGGCGAGCACGGATCAACTACCCATGCCTCATGGGTGACAGCATCGTGAAGAGCCAAATAGAAGACTTCATGGGCTACCCAACAACACTGTTCATCGACAAGACCGGCAAAGTGCGTTTGAAGGTCGCCGGACAACACGACTACGAGTATCTCGAATCAATCGTCCAGGCACTCATGATGGAATAAGCACCACGCCCAAATCCAGCCCGGCGCCGTCCTGTCACCTCGCCCACTTGTGGGAGAGGTCGCGGTCTCAGCCGCGGGAGAGGGAAGGACTCCTCCGGCTACAAGGTCCAGAATCCCCGCGGGCCTCGCGACCAGATCGTCAAGCAGCGTGGGGTTCGATTCGTGGTAGGCAACCATTGGAAACAAATTCACCGAAGTTCTTCCGTGAATGAGTTCGACTAACCGCGCCACAACATGTCGACGTGCGGAATGCCGTCTACCATTCGTGATTCGGAGACCGTTTCGAAACCGCAGTCAGCATAGAACTTCTGCAAATGCGCCTGCGCTTCAATGCGGATCCCGGCGTTTGGAAATGCCGACTGGCAATAGTCAATGCCCTGCTCGACCAGTCGTTTCCCAAGCCCAACCCCGCGCGCGGCGCGTGAAACGATAATTCGGCCAATCGATGCCTCGTCGCACCGGACGCCTGGTTCGAAAAGTCGCAGGTACGCCATCAGTTGTTCGTCAGAACTAACAACCAGCATGTGAACCGCAGCGGCGTCGGCTGAGTCGATATCGTCGTAGCAACATTCCTGTTCGACGATGAACACATCCTGCCGGAGTTTTAGAACCTCGTACAGTTGCTCCAACGTCAATTCGGCAAACGGCTTCGTCAGCCACGTGTAGCCATCGTCCATCATGCTACGACTTCGACTGATTCGAATGGTACTCCTGCACCGCTCGGCAAATGACTTCCAGGCGTTCAAACGTAAACAGCCCTGTGTCATGACCATCAGACCAACGCACCTTCACGGCATAGTTGCCTGAAAAGTCCATGCCGACGGGTTTGATGTCGTCCGGAATATCATCCGGGTTAATCATCTTCTCACCAGTGAACTCGTTCACACACGCCGCACAGGGACACTCACCACGCAGCAACTTGAACGGCAGCTGGCAGACATCATCAGCGGTCCATTTGATTTCGAACACCGACGACTCCGTGAGTGCTCGAATTGCTTCCGGAGATTTCATTCCACATCTTCCCCCAGCGCCATCGCGCTATAGTGCTCTATTAGGTAGTCGATAAACCCATCTAACGTCTCGGTGATCTCAAACAACTCACAAAGCTGCGAGTCCAGACACATCACGGGGCTGCTGGGATCATCGACATCAATACAATAGTAGTCACCCAGTTCGTTGTCCCCAATGACGACAAACGCGTCCGGCCAATCGAACTGCATGCCATGCGCGTCAATAATCGGTTCAAGACGAACCTCTGCGTTGCCGGCCCGTAAGAACTCAGCCACGTTGCAGAATTCGAATTCCGAAACACTGGTTCCATCCGGACGGGTAATCGCCAGAAGCTTTTCCGGATAGTCCAGCAAATGTCGAGTCCACCATTCGGGCAGATCGAGGTCCAGTTGCTGCTTGAGGAGTTCGAGTTCAGAAGTGTTCATCGGTTGCCGAATCAATTCGCGTGATTTGGCAGGGAGCATATTGCATTCACTCACTAAAAGCTCGCGTGGCCGAACCGCGACAAATCCGTCGCGTTCGAGTAGAACTCAGCCATGAACGCTCCCGAACAAGTGAATTGCTACGACCACCCCCGCTATTGGGACTTTGCGTTCAGTGACGAAACGCTGTTTGAAGCCGACTTCATTGAAGCGGCCGCTAAGAAATACAGCCAGATTCCGGTTCAGAACCTGTACGAACCGGGCTGCGGTGGCGGCAGGCTGGTCGTGGAAATGGCGAAACGTGGCTACGAAGTCACGGCCTGCGACACCAGCCAGCCAGCGCTGGATTACCTGCGTTCCAGGCTGGATGGAAGCGATCAGACGGAACGCATTCATCACGCTGACATGACGAGTTTTTGCCCGCCGGCACCCGTTGATCTGGCGTTCAATACCGTCAACACATTCCGACACCTGCTAACCGAAGACGCGGCGCGCACGCACCTGCAGACCGTCGCCGACTGCCTGCGGCCCGGTGGACTGTACGTGCTGGGCCTGCACCTGATGCCACCGGACGCGGATGAAGACGATTCAGAAGACTGGTCGGTTCAGGAGGACGATCTCCGCGTCAACGTGTTCCTGGAAGTCGAAAGTTTCTCTCGCGAAACCAGGCTGGAACAGCTGCGATTTGAACTCACCGTACAGGATGGTGACGAACACATCCGCCTGCAAACCACGTACACAATGCGATTGTACCTGGCAGATCAAATGCGATCGCTGCTGGAATCGGTTCCAAACTTCGAACTCTGTGACGTCTACGATTTTTGCTACGACATCGACGAACCGTTGGAACTCAACGACGAACTCGGCGACACAGTTCTCATTCTGCGGCGGCGTTCCGGCTGACTCTAACAGGCCGATTCGAACAGGAACCAAAAAAACGTTGCAGGTCGCGACTGCCCACCCTTAGTTGCCGCTGAATCTGCCGGACGGCTACTCAGCGATCAAAATCCGCCCGCCTGACGGAGCGCAATTTGCGAGCTGTAATACAGAGCATGTGACCGGTTGCCGAAAAAGTCTGGTAGGGGCGGTTAGCGCGCGAAGTGCTTGGGCCAGGGGCCACCGCGATTCCTGGGGACACCGATAGGTCGGCAGGGCGCCTGACCTGATAGGGCGATCAAATGAGAAGACGGCGACGAACTTACGCGCGCACATCTGCAACCCCAGCCGAACTTCTGGAAGATCGGCAACTCCTGACCGGGCTGGATTTCGGCGACGCGACTCTGCTGGCCGATCAGGGGCTGATTCCCGGAACAGCACTTGAAGATCTCCAGGTCTCCGGTGAAGGCGTGGATGTTTACCCTGCGTTCAGCCCCGACCAACTTCGATACAGCGTCACCCCATCGGCTGAGACAGATGGGATTACCATCGCGCCATTCGCCAACGCAGACCAACAGGTCACCGTGAACGGTCGATCGATTGACGCCGGCGACTCCATCGTTTTGCGTGACCTTAGCGAAGGCGAAACGGTCTTTCTAAACGTCTACGACGCAGGCGATCACGACGCCGAACCTCGAACATACGAGATCATTTATCTTCCGATCGACTTCCCGCTGGAGGTCCAGTTGAACGCGGCCGCAGACGTGAATACGGGTTCCATCTACGTCACGCCGCGCCCGCAAAACGGAACGAACTACGTCGCCCGCATCGATCACAACGGTGTTCCTGAGTTTGTACAATCATTCGAACAACCAGCCGTCCAGGGACGCGGACCGACAGTCCGAATCGCTGACTTTAAGCAGCACGCGAACGGATTGTTTTCCTACTCAGACGCTTCGACGCGTAACGAGTTCAATCGGTACACCTCCGAGTTTGTCATCCTGGACCACAACTTCCAGGAAATCGATCGTGTTGACGCGATTGGCAACGGTATCAATCACACTGACTTCCACGATTTCCTGATTCTGGAGAACGGCAACTACGCGTTCCTGTCGTACAACGGTGTCGAACGCGACGGCGTTTTCTACGAAGACTCTGTCGTAGTTGTCATTGATCCGACAACGAAGGAAGAAGTGTTCCGCTGGGACAGCTGGGAAGAAATCGGCAGCAATATCGGCACTCCCGAGAATGAAGTTGTTGATATCGGCGAACAGCTCGGTGGCGAAACACGCATCCCCGAGTACGCTCATATCAACTCGCTGTTCCAGGACGAAAATGGCGACTACATCATGTCGCTGCGGTTCACCTCGTCCATCATCAAGGTCGATGGCGAGACCAGTGAAATCATCTGGCGACTGGGCGGTCTGCGCAGCGACTTCGAGATCGACGATCCGTGGGGTGGCCCGTGTGGACAGCATACGGCGCAGATCAACAGCAAGGGCAACCTGATTTTCTTCGACAACGGCACTCCTTGCCCTGAGTTGCCTGAATACGACGCGCGGCCGGAGGACAATGACCGACGCATGCGGTATGTCGAGTATGAACTTGACGAACAGAACATGACCGCCACCCTGGTCCGCGAGATTGTTCATCCGACTTACGACATCGGCCCTACTGGCTCTGTCCAGGAATTGCCTAACGATCACGTGCTGGTTAGCTGGGGACTACCTGGAACCAACTTCAGTGAGTACTCGCTGATTGAATACGACGCCAACGACCAGCCAGTTCGCGAGTACAGCTTCGATGGCCGAGATGTCGTGCACTTCTCATATCGAGCGTGGTACGCAGAGGATCAAAACTATCCGACTCTGGCAGCCGACAACGGTGCTTCGCATACAATCGTGGCTGGAATCCACCTGGGAAGCGGAGTCGATGAAGACGAAGACGGTCAGCCCAGCACAACCGGTGGAGACGACCTGAACGTCTACGATACGACCGGTGCAACTAACGTCCCCAACGACGAAGACGGAGTCACATTCGTTTCGACAATTGTGCCAGGCCAGCGAGCCACTGTTGAAGTCGATGCGTCAACAGACGGCCTGCTAAGCGCATGGATTGACTTCAATAACGACGGCGACTGGACCGATGCCGGCGAACAAATTTTCGCCGACACACAACTGTCACCAGGGACTAACTCGCTCTCGTTTGCGGTTCCCGCGGACGCATCGATGACATCCACATTCTCCCGGTTCCGGTTCAGCACTGACGCGGGACTGGCTCCGGACGGCCACGCGACCGACGGCGAAGTCGAGGATCATCGAGTCGACATCGTCAGCGCTCCGGCGGAACTGCTGGCCGATGAAAGCGGCCGGCTTGAAGACATCTTCGGTCACGACGTCGCTATCAGCGGACGCTACGCCGCCGTTGCCGCTCCACACGACGGAACCAACCGCAAAGGTGCGGTTCAGATTTACGAACGAGTCGGCAGCAACTGGGTCAAAGTCACACAGATCACTGCTCCTGACTCCACCAACGACATCAAGGGCGGCGACCGATTCGGTGAGTCAATCGCGCTGGACGGTGGCACTTTGATTGTTGGAGCCCCCCGTGATGAGGACGGCGAAGCCGACCGGACATCGGGAGCCGTTTATGTGTTCGAACGAGACGAGGGCGGAGAGGATAATTGGGGACTCGTACAACGCGTGCGAGCACTTGATGCGTCACTTGGCGATCAGTTTGGCAGCTCGGTCGCAATCCATGATGAGACACTTGTCGTCGGAGCGAGATTGGACGACGGCTTACTTAAGAAGAACTCCGGTTCGGTCTACGTGTTCAAGCAGAAGAGCACCGGTGACTGGTCACAAATCCGGCACCTGTTCGATGCAGATTCGGGCCGCAACGACCAGTACGGCTACGCGGTCGATGTCTACGGGAACAACCTGATTGTGGGAGCACCGCGTGCCAGCCTCACAGTCGAAACAGACGAAGGCACAACTGTCTATCCAAGAACCGGCCGCGCGTACATCTACCACAGTGAAGGCGACCGCTGGGACCTGCAACGCAGCATGGATGCGCCTGACTTCACAAACGACATTGGCGGAGGTGACCGCTTCGGAAACTCGGTCGCCATTGATCGCAGTCTTGCTGTCGTTGGAGCTCACTTCGAAGAACGTGGAAACTCAGACCTGAACTCAGGTGCCGTCTATGTACTTCGCAAGAATGTGGAAGCCAGGAATACCTGGGGCATCGCCAGCAAACTGACGGCCAACGACCCTGCCATCCGTGACCAGTTTGGATACGACGTTGATATCAACAATGGGCGGATTGCCGTTGGAGCACGCACGAAACGAACCGACGATGGATTCCTGAAAGCCGGAGCCGCGTTCCTGTTTGATCGTGTTGAGAATCAGGACAACTGGCACCAGGTTCAGAAACTTGAGGCCGACGATGCGGCTCCGCGCGACTTCTTTGGCGAAAGCGTGGCAGTCAGCGGGGACTATACACTGGTTGGAGCCCCACTGTCTGACGATTCCGGAACCAGTTCCGGCAAGGCCTACATCACATTCACAGCGTCCACAGACTTGTTGGTCGCCGCCACATCGCCAGCATCGATTGTGAATGACCAATTAACAACGGCAGATCTGCAGCCAGTCACCGCAGCCGCAATCGAACAATGGCGACAAGAACCGCTAAGTTCAGCCCAACGACTGGCTCTTGATAACTTCTCAATATCGATCGGCGACCTGCCGGAAGGGCAACTTGGACAGACCGTCGGTCCCAGCGTCGTCATCGACGACAACGCTGCAGGCTTTGGCTGGTATGTCGATTCAACACCATCCGACGTGAACGACGACACCATCGGGAACCGCATGGACCTGCTGACCACCGTCGCTCACGAAATCGGTCACGTGCTGGGCCTCGGACATTCGCCCGACCGCAACGACATCATGTACCACGAACTGGAAACAGGCGAACGCCGAACCGTTTCCGGTCCCACCCACGTCGAACAGCCTGACCTGCTGTTTGCATCGCTGGACATCGATTTCGACCTGCTGTAATCAGCAGTTGACGAAGTCGGATCACGAACCCCGAGCTCACACTCGGGGTTCTTTTCATTTCCGGTGGCAGGCTTAGCCCCGCGCTACTGTTCTGACAGATACTTCTTCTGAAGCGGCTCTCGCAATCGATACGGTGCGACAGCAATCAGACGGCGCACGCGGACTTTGTCGAAGGTTGGAATCAGCGTTTCAATAACCACGCTCTCCGGAAGCCACTTCCATGCGCTGCGTCGTCCCCGTTGCAGCGCGGGAATGGGGTTCTCTTGAATCCACTTAGTCAGCGATTCCAACAAGGCCTGACGTTGTTCCGATAGCAACAACACATCGCGGTCGGTTTCGTCAACGACCTTGAAGACCCATACCTTCCGTTCGAACTCCCGACGTTTTTCTTCGTTGCGTTTGAGCCCCTCACGTTGCTCGCCGGTAAGCGTGCTTTCGATGGTCTTCTTCCAGAAAGAACTCGCTGTCGGTTCCTTTAGAAGCCCGTCGATTTCCTGCGAGATCGCCGACAGCTTCTTCCGAGCATCCTTGTTGTTCTTAATCTCCGCGGTCGCTTCGACATCCTTGAGCAGCCGTTTGCCGGTGGTTCGCGTCGCACCGCGCGTCGCGACCTCCAAACGTCGTTTCTGTTTCTCCGTCAAACCGCAGTAGGCGTCCAGATAGTCAATCTGCTTTTCCAACAGAACCTGAGCTGACCGACCGTAGCGTTCCGCCACCGCTTTTAATCGAGCGAACTCGTCCTTCCTTAGCCCCGCGTCATTGACACCAAGCAAATCGTTAAGCATCAATTCGGCAGGCTTCTTCTTATCCTGCTTCTCCGGTACCGACTGTTCCTGGATTCCACTGAAACACAAACCGCTTATCAAGATTGCGAAAACGAGTCGCATTGCACACTCCAAAGATTCAAGACAGCCGCAAGTTTAGCTCAGCGTCGCCCGCCTGACACTGCGGACAGAAGTATGTCGATCGAGCCAAATCGCCTTGCCGAAGCATCTCGATTGCGACTCCACACTTGAAGCACTCAGAACCCATCCTTCCATAAACCCAGGCGTTGCCACCCGGCGAGAACCGAGTCCGCCGCGGATAGCCTTCCAGATTTCTACGCATCAAATCGATCGAACGTTTCACAATTGCCAAAATCTGTTGATCGCTAAGAACTGCGACCGGAGTCAGCGGGTGAATTCGTTCAAGAAACAGGACTTCCGATTTGTAAACGTTCCCGATTCCGCAAACGACAGTCTGGTTCATCACCACCTGCCCGATGGGAACCGGGTTCTGACTTCGAAATCTGGTCAATAGCTCGCGATCATTCGGGCGAGGTCCCAACAGATCAGGACCAAGCCGGTTCAGATACTCATTCCGCCGCAGTCGCTGTGTGGTGATCAACTCGATTAGTTTCGGACTGAAACACACGACGCAAAAGCGATCCGTCCGTAGTGTCAAAGCGGCCGCCCGTTCGGATTTTTGCCAGGCTTCTTTCGGTCGGTAAATGTGCCACGAACCGGTCATCCCCATGTGCGAATGGACAACGCGTTCGTCATCGAAGTGCATCAACAGATGCTTGCCGCGAGATTCGATTCCTTCCATGCGACGACCAATCAATGAGGCCGCGTCTTCCACTTCCCATCGGCCTGACGCATCAACGATCGTTTCACCATCCAACACTTTCCGCAGCTGAACGGCGGTTCGAAATATTGTGTCCCCTTCTGGCATCGCGCTCTACCGGCCCTTGTGCAGATACCCGCGACTGGACGGTGAGAACTCAGCATCCCGCAACGCCACCGACAAAGGCGAATCCCCCGGCGCGCCGCCGTCGATTTTGGAGATCAGTAAACTTGCGCCCGGCCTGGCGATTCCAGCCAACGCGTCGGCCAGCGCCCGCATCACTTGCCCGCGTTCTGGTTCACTCTCAGGCAGAAACGTGACAAGGCTTTTCCGCGTTCGCCCGAGGTAACCAATCAGTTGCCCACCCAGCAAAATCACCTTCGCCCCGGCCACACGCTGCGGTCGGCCGCGTTCCCCCAACTCCGGCCAGGGCAGCACATTCCCCCAGGCATTCGCCGGATCAGTGGCGGCCAGAACCACTGGTTCCGGAACATCATCATCCCGCTTCGCTCGTTCGGCACGCAGTCGATCTTCAGCACCCGGAGCAGCAAACTGCGCCGCACCCAAACCGGCGACGAAATAACCGCGACGAACCTTGCCGGTTTCCTCCATCGCCTTGAGAACCGGATACAGACCGGAAAACCCGCCGACAATCTGCTCCCGCGAAATCATCTCACGTGTGAGCACGCCGTAGCGTTCAATCAGTTGCCCCGATATCGCCGTCTGCCGAACCGTCACCGTTGGGAAGTCCGTCGGCAACAGCGACCAACGCCCTTCCGAACCAGCCAATTGCACATCACGCCGCGACCGGAACGCTCGGCGATTCGACCGGGTGGTTCGCCGCGACGACGAACCGCCACTGGACTGTGTTCTCAAGGAACGCATCGGACCCAGCGTGTCATTGGTGACCTCGCCCGCCCAAACCAATCGCCAAATCGCCTCGAGAATATCATTCGGGAATCCGCCCACCGCCTGTTTGATCTGCGAGAACAACAGCGCGCCGCGTTCTCGCAACAAGTCACGAACCTGCTCAGCGGCCGCATCATCCACCAACGGTTCAGACACAGGAGCCAACAGCGGATAGTGATCCGTCAGATACAACGCAATCCGGCCGTCGCTCCCACCGGTGCTGTCAAAACCCCGCCAGACAACTTCGCCAGCCAGAAACAGTTCATCCAGACTACTGCGCCGATACGAATCCACCCGCGCCGGCAAAATCTCGGCTTCCAAAGTCGAAGCCGGCAACGGAGCGCCCTGCAGTTGTTCAATCGCGTCCAGCAAACCATCCAACCCACGACGCGGCCGAGTAATACAGTGCCAGTCCGGCATGAACTTCGACAGCACCTCCGGTTCAACCGGTTCCACTTGCTTCCGCAGCACAGCCAGCGACCGCCGCTTCAGCAGCTTCAACACATGCGTGTCACACCACTCGTGTCCATGATGGCCCGGTCGGAACTCGCCCTCAACAACCCTATCCCGCGCGACCAAGGCATGCAGCGCCGTCAGAACGGGTGCGGTCCCAAGACCAAACCGTTCGGCAACCTGCTGAGTCGTAAACGGGCCGTGTGTCCGAGCGTACCGGGAAATCAAATCGCCCAGCGGATCAGCAACCGGTTCCAGGAACGCATCCGGCAAACCCACAGGCGGAACAATTCCCAGACCATCGCGCAAACGACCGGCGTCTTCAGCCGCCACGAACCGCAGCTCACCCGCGATCTTCAAACCAACGGCCCGACGTTTCTCAACCAACTCACCGATCCACTCTTTCAACGCCCCGGACGCCACGTTCTCTTCGGCGCAACGTTGTTCGAGTTCCCCCTGCGACAATCCGCCCAGCTTCAATAGCGCATCGTGCACGTCATCCGCGTGCCGTAGTTTCCATTCGTTAAGTCGCTGCAATTCCAGTTCAACCGACGCAATCGCATCCGCATCAAACAGTTCACGAAAATCGGCCGAACCCAACAACTGCCGCAGTTGAGCATGATCCAAAGCCAGCGCCTGCGCGCGGCGTTCGGCCAGGGGCGCGTCGCCTTCGTACAGGAAGTTCCCCGCGTAACTAAACATCACAGCCGCAGCGAACGGTGACGGGTGATCGGTTTGAACCGAACGCACCACGATGCTTCGCTTCTGCACATCCCGCAGCACGCTTAGCAGCCCGGACATGTCGAACACATCGCTTAGACACTCGCGATACGTCTCCAACAGAATTGGAAAGTTCGGGTACTGCGACGCGACACTCAACAAATCCGCCGACCGCCGCCGCTGCAACCAAAGCGGAGTTCTCCGGCCGGGATACCGACGCGGTAACAACAACGCCCGCGCCGCGTTCTCTCTAAACCGACCCGCAAACATCGCCGTCACGCCCACCTGCTGCACGATTAGCCGTTCCACTTCATCCGGATCAGGAATGAACGCCTCGACCGGTGGAATTTTCTCCGACTCGGGCAACCGGAACACCATGCCGTCGTCCGTCCACATCATGTCAACTTCGCCGGCCGTCTCATCCTGCAACCGCGAACCAACCACCGTCGCCCACGGAGCGTGCACGCGCGAACCGAACGGCGTGAGCACGACAATTCGCCAATCACCAATCTCATCCAGAAAACTCTCGACGACAATCGTCCTATCACTGGGCGGATCGCCAGTCGCGCTGGCCTGTTCCTGTAAATACGTCAGCAGACTCTCCGCCGCTGACTCAGCCAACCCGTGTTCCGATTCCAACCGCTTCCGCGCCTTCGCTTGGGGAACCGCCAACAGCTCACGCGTCAGCTTCCCAATCGCCTTCCCAAACTCCAGCGGCCGCCCCGGCCCGTCACCTCGCCAAAACGGCATGCGTCCCGGTTCACCCGGCGCCGGAGCCACCAACACCCGATCGCGCGTGATCTCCAGCGATCGCCACGACGACGCTCCCAGCAGGAACACATCGCCCGGCCGCATCTCGAACACCATTTCTTCGTCGAGCTCACCGACCCGACTGCCGCCGGTTCCATCCGGTCCATCACCAACCAGATAAACGCCGTACAACCCACGATCCGGAATCGTGCCCGCGTTCAAAATCGCCAACCGCTGCCCACCCTTGCGCGGCGAGATGGTTCCGGCAATCCGGTCCCAGTTAATCCGTGGCTTCAATTCAGCAAACTCGTCCGATGGGTACCGCCCGGACAACAAATCCAACACACCCTCAAACGAACTCCGCGGCAACTCAGCAAACGGAGCCGCACTGCGACACGTAGCGAACACATCGTCCACCGACATCGGATCGCGCGACGTCATGGCCACGATTTGCTGAGCCAAAATATCCAGCGGATTACGCGGGTACCGAGTCTCCTCAACCCAGCCTTCCTGCATCGCACCGGTCGCCGCACTGCACGCCAGTAAGTCGCCTCGATACTTGGGAAAGATCACCCCAGCCGACGGCGCGCCGACCTGGTGCCCTGCTCTGCCAATCCGCTGCGTTCCCGACGCGATCGACGGCGGAGCTTCAATCTGAATCACCAGATCCACCGCACCCATGTCGATGCCAAGTTCCATCGACGACGTCGCAATCATCGCGGGCAACTCGCCCCGCTTCAGCCGATCTTCAATCAACGCCCGCGTATCGCGAGCCACAGAACCATGATGCGCGAGTGCAATTTCTTCTTCTGCCAATTCGTTAATCGCCGCCGCCAACCGTTCGGCCAACCGCCGACTGTTCACAAAGATCATGGTCGACCGGTTCGCTCGAATCAGTTCGACAAGCCGCGGATGAATGGACGGCCAAACCGACGGCGCACGCGGCCCGCCCGCCGCATTGCCTGACGGGATGTCATCGTCTTCGGCTTCCTCAGCCATCTCATCGGCAGGCGTTTCAATTCGCAAATGAAACTGCTTTGGTTCAGACGCATCAATAATCTCAACCGGTCGAGGAACCGGAACCACCTCCGGATCAGCCGTGGCGTTCGCTCCACCAAGCAACCGAGCAATCTCTTCCAGCGGTCGCTGCGTCGCCGACAGCCCAACTCGCTGCAGCGGCTTCTGTCGTAGGTCAGGCTGTGCCTGACGAAGCGAACCATCACTCACCGTACCGTCAGGCACAGCCTGACCTACGGAACCACGCAGTCGTTCCAACCGTTCCAAACTCAAAAACAAATGCGAACCACGCTTCGTCCCAGCCAGCGCGTGGATCTCATCAATGATCACCGTTTCAATTTCATCCAGCGTCTCGCACGCCTGCGATGTCAGCAGCAGGTACAAGGACTCCGGCGTCGTAATCAAAATCTCCGGCGGGTTCTTCGCCATCGCTCGGCGTTCTTCCTGCGGCGTATCACCCGACCGCACGCCAACGGTAGGAACCCGGTGCTGCGTCTCCGTCCGCTGAGCCACCGCCCGCAACCCGGCAATCGGCGCCCGCAGGTTCCGATCGACATCCACACCGAGCGCCTTCAGCGGTGAGATATAAAGAACGCGAACCTTCTTCTCAGTCGCATCCCCACCAAACATCAACCGATCCAACGACGCCAAAAACGCCGCCAGCGTTTTCCCGGAACCGGTTGGAGCCAAGAGCAACGTACTCTGCCCATCCGCAATCGCCGGCCACGCCGCATTCTGAACGCGCGTAGGCTTATCGAACGCTTCCAGGAACCAATCCCGAGTGCATTCGTGAAACTGACCAAGTGCATTGTCCACCGCGACGCTCATGCCACGGTTATACTAAGAATGGTCGCCCAAGGCAGTCATGCATCCAACGAAGAAGCAACTGGTGCATGCAGAGGTTGCACTGTGGCGTTCATAGTGGTGCGTCCATCGATACATGTCAGGTGAGAGTGTCCCGTACTTGCGGGCCTCCGAGCCCCAAGCACGAGCGGTTTACCCATCTCAGTGATCGTCCGATTCACGCGAACCGCAACGCGGTCCAACATCAAAGCCCAAGGTCGCGCAGCGCACCTTGGGATTTGTCGCCACTATGAGCAATACCCCGCAAGGGGTTTCACATCCGAGCCAAGTGTGGTGTGGAACCCCATTCGGGGTACGAGGCGTTCCGCTGACGGTGAACCCAGCGTGCGCTCTGCGACACTGGGCTTTGATGTTCAACACCTCCGGCGTTGGTTGTCCGGCCCCGTACCAGTCACCTCTCCCGCTTGCGGGAGAGGTCGCGGTCTCAGCCGCGGGAGAGGGCGAGCCCTGTCTTTTTGACGATGCGTTCTTCCGCGTGCGTGCGCTGCCCCTCACCCGGGCTTACAGCCCAACCTCTCCCCCAAAACGGGGCGAGGTGACCTGGTTCTTCTTTTACCCACTTGCCTCGGCATACCCTTTGGCTGTTTTCTGGTCGATCAACTTGTCTGCGTGAGCGGTAGCGGCTTCGGGAGTAGCGAAGTCTTTGGGCTTCGTGGTTCCATCGGTTCCGATTCGGCCGTAGCGAACCGTTACGGTGCTGTCCGCAACGGACACTTCCCAGAACTTGCTGGAGTTGTCGTTGACGAGTTCGAAGTATCGCTTCGCGGCAGCCGAACTGCCCGACTTGGCTGCAGATTCTTTACTGGCCTTAGCTGCGGGCTTCTTTTTTGCTTTCTTCTTCGGCGACTTCTTCTTCGTTGCCTTTTTCTTTGTCGCTTTCTTCTTTGTCGCCTTCGTGCCTGCCGTGTCGGCCAGATCACTGGCTTTTGCATTGCCCGGAGCAGCACGGAAGAAGCTCGGGAACCGGGGAACTCCGCCGTCGGACAGTTCCTGATATCGGAACGTAATGACGCTGCCAATCTCCGGTGGGTTCTCGCGTTCTTTGTCCGTGAAGCCGGTTCCGACGTTGAACTCGGTCCCATCTGCAAGCTGAACCGATAACGCGCCCATCCGACCTTTGTGCTTACCTTTGCCGCCAACATGCGCGATCACGGCGGCTTCGGCGTCGTGGAAGCTTTTGACTTTTAGCAACGTGTGCGAACGGCCGACTTCATACTTCGAACCGGGCTGCCGCAGCATGAGCCCCTCACCTCCGAGACCTTCTATCCGAGCGAGCTCTTCGCGCAGGTGGTCGGTTCCTTCGCAGCGATAGTGTTCCAACAATTGGGCGTATGCGTGCGATTCGGCTGGCAACGCTTCCTTTAGAAACTCCATCCGTTTCTCGAACTTCGATTTGCGACCGGGTGCGTCGAAGACAACAAACCGAACGTCCTTCCAATGATCGCTCTTGTCCTGACGCCTGACGATGCTGACTGTCTTTTGGAACGCCTTGCGATCGATCCACAGTTCGCCATCCAGTGGACACTTTGGGAACCCTTCGACAAACCAGTCCGGCGCAAAGTACTCGTTCCCCAACCGAGAGAAGAATCTCTTGCCGTCCCAGTACGCTCGAACTCCGTCTAACTTTTCGCTGATCCACCAATCGGTAAGATCGGTCGCTGAGTCCCATGAGTGAGCCAACAGCAACGGCGGCGCGTCTGCTTTGGCTCCGGACGGTTTCGCTTTGGCTGGCAATTCGCCACCAAGCCGTTCTTTCTCCTCCGCTTCCCCTCGATACTTTCGCAGATGCTTGCACGTGCGGCGTTCGATTGGCGTCGATTGGTTTCGCCATGCCGGGCAAGAACACGAATACACGCCGCCCGTGTTCTTCAGCTCGTACGGTTTGGCCGCCGAACCCTGAACCAACGCTGTCTCACCATCTGCAATCTCGGGCATCATGGACTCCTGCTTCGGAACGAACGCGAACCAACACAATACTGTCCAATTCGCAGCCGACGATCAACTCGCCCGGCACAAGAGAAATCACCGAACAAACTGGTTTCGTATTGATAAACGCACGGGTTTCTCACCGTTCGAAGCCGCCCGGTCTACCTATGGTTTCACAACCCGGCCAGTGAAGTAAATGACACCGCTGGAGTCGCGAATCAGGAATAGAAATGGGTGCGTTGCGTGGAACGGTTCCGTCTTCATCGTGGAACTCTTGAGGATCCCGACGGCCTGCGTCACGCTGCCGGCGCGGGTTCCGTCTTCGTTGGTGGTGACGTAAACCTGTTGCCGCATATCGTCCAGCATCACACGATTGCGGGCGTCGATGCCACGGAAGTCTGCTTCTTTCGTGAACAGCGATTCCAGGCCCACAGCTTCGATCGACGACTTCAGCGAGCCGCTCATCCGGATGTCAAACTTCGGCAGTTTGATATCGACGCGAGTTGGCCGCATCTTTCGAGCCAGGTTGTGGAGCTCCAGATCGTTTAGTAGCACGTCGCGTTCAGTTCCCGTCCACCCATCGGGCGTTGCCGGCAGGAACACGGTCATGCGTAAATCCGTGTTGCGATACGGAAGTTCGATGACGCGTAACCCGTTAACGTTGGCAAAGGCGAACGTACCTTGCTGCCGCATGTACTTAACTTCTACTTCTCCGGCCGGAGCCGCAAACTGACCCGCTTTGGTCAGCCCGGAGTTGAATCGACGTTCCCACTTCGCATCCATCGCCATCGCGTTCATGAGCATCATCAGCGTGCCCGGCTTGAGCTGTTCCGGGATATTGACACGCTGGATTCTGCCACTGGTTTCCTTAGCGAAGAAGCGATCCGCCTGCTCACCAATCTCTTCAAGGGAACCAAACGAAGTTGTAAACGTCTTCGTGTGAAACAGCTGCTGCAACTGATCAGGAAACCGAGAATCCGCAACCAGTCCTTCCTTCAACCACAACGCACTGGCGAAATTAAGAACCCGCGCGTTCGATTCAACACTCATCTCACGAACCTGAGCAAGCTGGGCGACCGAGTTTGAGAATGGACGGCCCGTTTCGCGACTGAACCCATCCAGCCTCACCGCACCTGTCGATGACGAACACACCTCGATGAACTCCCGAGCGGTTCGGACCGGGCGACCATCGACTGTGAAGATGAGATCACCCTTCTTGATTCCGATCCCCGACAACGACGCGGGCGTCTGGTCGATAATCTTCACGCCGTAACCGCCATTGTCCCTGACCGCCGCACCGAACCGGTAGGCTGTCGGAAACGCCGAACTTCGCACTCGCTCAAACGCGGCAATCGTGGCCGCGTCCATGCTTCTCAGGCCGGTAACACCGGCGATTGCCTGCCGACTCTCACCGCGAGCTCCAACCTGCAACATGGTCAGCGACTCCATAACGCCGTACGGAGCGAGAACCAGGTTCCCTGCCGGTTTCGCCTGAGCCACCGCAGCATAAATCTTCCGAGCGAACTGGCGCTCGGCTGCCGCCAGCCTGGCAACAGCAGGGTCACGCGATTCCTGGGCGTGTGCGGCACTTCCGAACGTCACCAACGCGGAACAAGCAATCAACAGTTGTCTCATCGTGCACCCTTTCAAAAAACAGCTAACTGCTCGCGTTCAACCCAGCCCTGTCTCGGCATGCGGCGAGCGTTCCCCAGCTCACCACAACGCCGTTGCTAGTGCTGGACCGTAGGCTTGGCGTAACGGATGGGGACGGCTCCGCGAATCTTGCCGACCTTGCGAGGAACCGATTTCACTCGGTTTACAAACTCAGCACCTTCACCGATGCCGATCGGTGGAACGCCTTTAAGCGGCGAGTCGCCAGGCGCGTAAGGTTCGTGTTCCTGGTAGGCTCGGTGGAAACCAGCCGCGATGACCCCGACCGAACCGACTGCTCCTACTTTCGCAGCAACCGATTTTTCGAATGGCACGATTTGGAACTCCCGGGCAAACGTGTTGTCAATCTGCCAACCCTTCACGGTCAGGCTGCTATGCGGCTTCAGTAACCACATACCTTTCTGCTTCTTGCTGAACCAGAAACAATCGATGCCGTCCAAAGTCAGACGGACAGCGACTTCAAACGGCGCGTCGTTAACCAGCCGAATGTGACACTTGTCGGACTCTTTGAGATCAATGAACGCCAGTCCGTCTTCCAATCCGACAGGGCACGCTTGACCTGACTTGATGATCTCAATGCCAAACAGGCCATCACGTTTCGCTCGAACAACTGTGCCCGTGAGATGCTGGTGTGGATCGGTGAACCCAAGGTGGACTCCCTCTTCTTGCGGCGGCTTTTGCCCGGGTACCGGAGCCGGCTTTGGTCCCTGATGCGGTTCAAATGGAATGCCGAGGATACGAGCGATTTCACCGCGATCGACGATGTTGATCTTCCGCGAATCCAGACTAAGAATCGGGTTGTCGTTGCGATCGACGAATTCCAGCGTGATGACGAGAACCAGAGAACTCACCTTGTCGCTGCCGGCGTCTTTGACTTCGCGAACTTTCACCTGTCCCAGCAGTCCGACATCTGCCCGCAACTTCTTCGGGGTGATACCCAGCCTGGTAAGGTGAGTTCCCAGCAACTCAGTTATCAAAGCCGGACCACTGCTGGGGTACATGGTCGGACCGTTAATCTGAATCTTGCACGTGGAATAGTTCTGAGCAACCAGAGCTTTGTGGACATCGGCTGCAAGTTGTGAAATCTGCGACTCAAACTTAGCTGCCTGAGCCTGTGAACCGATACAGAAAACCGCCAGTGCGAGCAGAGGCGTTTGCAGCATTCGCTTTGTTGTGACCATCATGGTTCTGCCTTTCATATCCGCGACGGTAGAAGGAACTCGCGGCTGTTGTGTGTTTCGTTGTTTGGACATGCTTGCCGTACCCATGCCGCATTCATCAGACGTTGTGCTCAGCACCCGACTTAGTTGTTCAACGTGGTAGTGAAGCTGTAGCTGGTACCTTTGGATGGGTCGGAAACCCTAATCCGCATCTTCTTCGGAGAACTCCGAATCGCGTTCGCAAACGAAGCTTCGGACGTAATCTTCCGACCGTTGACGTGCGTAATCTGATCACCAGCTTCCAGCCGGTACTTCTGACCATCCAGGTAACACCGCGTCGCCGGCGAACCGGGGACGACTCGCGTGATGACGACCCCCATGCCGGTCGCGGCTGCAACCACAACACCAAACCGCGGCCCCTTTCCGGGTTTCGGACCCGGCGGCGGAATTGGAGTCGGTGTTGTACCGCTGCCTACGGGGTTCAGCTTCGTCGTCAACGCATGCCGCGCGCCATCGACTCCGATGACTGTGATTGAAGCGAGAGCCGGTGAGGTTCGAATCGCTCGACGCAACTGGTTCGCGTCCGTGACGGCCATCCCGTTTAGCATGGAGATCCTGTCACCAGCTTCCAATCGCCAAATGCGTCCGCCGGTATCCTGGCACTTTGTCGCAGGACCACCGGCGTCAACATTCCGAATTTGGACGCCGCCGGCACCGTTCGCCGCGAGAATTCCCAGTCGCTTAATGGCAAGCGTTCGCGTGCCGGGTGGCGGCTTCGGCTTGTCTTCGCTGCCGGGACCTCTGTCAGGCAGAATCGCTTGCACGTAGGTAAGTTCACCACTGACACGGTCCGGGGTCTGAACGCGAGGCCAACGCCAGTACGGCGTATTGTCCGTCGCGCGAACCAGACTGGCTTTACCCAGTGACTTCAGTGGGCCGGGCAAAGTCTGTGTGCGACCGGTGTCCGGGAAGTATTTGTATGTGATGACCTGTTCGGTCGTTTGGCCGCTGCGAGCATCGATGGTCACTTGCCGCTCATTGGATTCCGACGGTAGTGGTGGTATTCCTGGAGTCGGGCCAGGCGCGGGACCGGGGTTGTGAGGAACAACATTAAGCGCGAGTCTCGCAACCGTCTGGGAGCGTTGGTTCAGAAAGTTCCCGTCACCGGTTTCGATGGTTTCACCGTCCGGGTGCAGCAACGCAAACTGAGTTGCCGTCTCTGCGGCGATATCATTGATGATGGACTGCCAGGTCGCATCGCCCATGCTGGACTTTGCTTTCATCGTGTCGTTTAGCGCCTTTGTGAAAACGGAACCCAGCCCATACTCGGCGTGCGTTGCCGCTTTCTCATCACGCTGGCAGGAATTGAGATCGATAAACCCGTTCGCCTCAAAGAACAACTTCCTGAACAACGGAGAGGTCACAGGAATCTGGCGTCGTACGCCAATGGCACGCTGTGGCGGAACCACATCGTGAAAGTTGAAACAGGCGTCCGTCATCATCACGGTCAGCCCCGCACTGAGTGACTGCAAAGTCGATGTCACTGCACTACGACTAATCCACTGCCCGGCCACGACCAGGTAGTGCTGGCCATCACGGGCGTAGTTGCCATGTCCCGAGTAGTAAAAGACGACGGCGTCTTCGGGGCCAACGCTTAAGCCTTGAATGAACTGCGGAAGACCGGTCTGAGTCAGACTCGACGCCGGCACGACATGCGTTCGCAATGAAGCAGGATCGACGTTCGACAGGAACAGAGATTCAATATTGGTGCGATCAGTCTGACAGTACTTGCCAATACTAGCATCGTTTTCATCAGCCGCGATCACAACATGCAGCTTGCGAGCCGCCCGGGCGGTTTGCCCGCCGACAATGAACGCCAGACCCACCGCTATGACAAAACATCTTGCTTTGGTTTGAGACAACATTCCGAATCCTCCAGGAGTTTCGTCAGCCCAGGTTGTCATCGATTCCATTCGAAAGTCGTTGCACCGCTCCGCGACACAAACACAATCGCGTTCGCTCTACTTCATCACCGCTTTGGGGGTTCCCAATCGCAGCAGGCTGGCGGCTTTCTGGTAAGGCGACACCAAATGCGTCGTGTCTTCCCAGATTTGCCGTTTCATATGCCCCTGCCCGGTGGCCACGGGACCAAGTCCGGCGTCTCGGAATCGATCGTTGACTTGAATTGCCGCGTTCAGGAAGTCCGGAGCCACTCCAAGTTCTGCAGCAAGTTCTTCGATACCCAGCGTTTGCAAAGCGTAGAACCGAGCCAGCGGGCCGACTGGTTCCAACACACTGCCGTCCGCCTTCACCAGTGCCGCGTCATCTTCAGCCATACCTTTCATTGCACGCAGTACCGCGGTTCGAAAGAAATCACGATCGCCAGCGACCAGTGCGTTCATCTCCTCGCGTTTTGGATACAGCCGACGCATGAAGTTTCGAGCCTCACCACCCAACGACGAACTGTCGCGGACAATGTCTTCCAACGGCAGCATGCCCTGCGTGTGGCAAGCCATGCACGAGAGCCCGTTGACAATTTCGACATTGCCTGACACACGTGTCTTGTCTGCGACCACGTCGGTTGGGCCAGCGTCAATTCGCTTGCCCAGGCCGTCGGTCAGCATGTAACCCTGCAGTCCGTTCGGCAGGCGGAAGATAATCTCACCACCGTCGTGTTCGAACGCCATGTGCGGATACGGATGCCGGTCGTATTCGGGCCCCAGCGGGAACCGAGTCAAATCGCCTCGCTTCGATGTTGGCTTAAAGTCGTAACTCTTCCAGTAGTACCCATTCGTTCCTTCGTGCCGTTCGACAAGTCGGTGCTGTTCAGAGATTCCACTGACAATCATTCCGGCGCGATCGACTTCCGCATTGCGAATGTTTCGCAATGCATGCACCCCCAGTTTGGATTCCAGCTGCGCATCGTATTCAGGAATGCGAAGCAGATGGTGGTATAGCGGTGGCCGAGTCGCCCGGGCGATGAACCAGTCTGCTCGAATGGCTGGGATATCGGTTCCTGTGAGTTCATAGATTTCGCGAGCCAGTTCGTTGATGACTTCATTGTCCGGCAGCACGTCAAACTTCAGGCCGTATGGGTAGTGCGACAATAACGTTGTCCAGGTATCGACCGTCCAGGTCAGGTCTCGCATGTCGATCGCGTACAGCGTTCCGGCCGGATCGACCTTGGCAGGAACCACAACGCGGTGCCGCCACGAGAGACTGTTCAGGACCTTCCCCAACGCGGCGCGGGAGTAGTCGATTTCTGCCGGGGTACGCGATGGAGTATTGTGCAGCACGCGCATTGAGAAGAACCGAATGTACTGCCGTTCGGCCCGGTCGATGGTTCGGAGATAACTGCGGGCGTGATGGAGTTCTTCACCGAGCCCAATTACTTCTCGGGCGGCGACAGTATTGATCTTAGCGCCCGGTTCCGGAGCACCCGCTGCGATCCATTGCCCGATGATGTCCAGTTCGGCCTGCGTTGGCCGTTCACCAGTTGGTTCTTCACCCTGCGGCGGCATCTCACCGGCGTGCATCCGAATGAACAACCGGGATTGAGGTACATTGCCCGGAACCACTGTCTGCTTCGCGACGATCTTCGCCAGGTCGTCGGCAAACCCAAACGCCCCTTCGTTCGAACCATCGGCGTGGCAATCGAAACAGTGCTTCTTCAGAACCTCAAGTGCCTGGGTTCCGTAATCGATATCACCCGACTGCGCGAAAGCAGTGGCTGGCAACAAACTCAGTAGACAAACAGCAATACGAATGGCCATGTTCCCGCTCCACCGTCGTGATGGTTGTTGAAAAACTAGAGTCGCGTTCTCTTGCGACTGAGCCCACATAGGCAAAACGCATGCGCAAACCGACGTTGGCTCGACAACTTTCTGCTGACCCCACATGCTTTAGAACTCCGTAAGTTCCACATCTCAATGGCTTTCCGCACATCGGAAGAAAATCCAGATGCCAGCCAGCTCGCCCGCTGAATTGACGCCCGTTCGAACACATGATCCTGCACCGCCATCAATCTGATTTGCAGTGTCGCGGTCTGACGAGCTCCGCCATCACCGATTGCCAACTTGCCACTACAGTCACTGGCGCAAACCACCTGAGCCTGCTTAGAAAAATGCAGGAAAGTCTCACCGGCTGTCTCTACATCCGGTTACCCGCGCCGTGCCCGACATCAATTCCGACGTCTATTCCGATCCGAACGGGGCCCGTCGACCGCGGCTCATGAATCAGCCCCCTGCAGGTGATTCCAAACGGCTGAACGACTACAACATCAGCAACTACCAGCGAAGATCCATCAATGTCATCGACCAAACCTGCTACCTACCGATGCGTTTGCGGGTCGACTGTCCAGGTTGACTCACGCGAAGGTGGGACCTGTGACGACTGCGGCCGAGCCTACACGGCGAACGCGGTCAACGCCTCGATGTCCATGACCATCGGGATGCCTGCAGACGTCAGTGTTGAACCGGTCGACCCCGAAGACGACGAAATGATCGGTCGATCGCTGGACCACTTCACCATCATCGATCGTCTGGGCGGCGGCGGTATGGGAACCGTCTACCGCGCGTTGGATGAATCGTTGCAGCGGTACGTCGCCATCAAAGTCATCCGCCGACAAGGGATCAACGGGGATAGCACCGATCCGATTCAACTGGACCGGCTCCTGCAGGAAGCCAGGGCACAGGCCCGAGTCAACCACGCGCATGTGGTTCATATTTATTTCGTCAGTCGAAACGAACAACTGCCGTACCTCGCGATGGAACTGGTTCCCGGACGCAGCCTTGCCACGCGACTTAAAGAAGAACCAATGCCGTACGCCGAAGTTGCAAAGATCGCTCGGCAAATCGCCGAAGCACTGCGCGAGTCGGCTCAGTTTGACATCGTTCACGGCGACATCAAACCTGCCAACATCCTGATGCATGAAGGCAATGCCAAGCTGTCTGACTTCGGATTGTCGCAACGCATGTCCCGCCAGACCGAAGACGACGCCAAGGTGGCTGGCACGCCCAACTACATGGCTCCGGAAGTCTGCCGCGGCGAACTCGCCGACACGCGTTCCGACCAATACTCGTTTGGCGTCATGCTGTTTGAGATGACGTTCGGTACCCTGCCCTATTCGTTCCCTGATAGTTCGCTGGAAACACGATTCACTGCCCACCAGCAATCGCCTGTTGAATTTCCCGTTCCGTGGCCGAACAGCGTTCCCGATTCATGGCGAGCTATCCTGGAAAAGCTACTCGCGAAGAACCCGGCCGACCGCTACGACTCATATGAGAACCTACTGGTCGATCTGGACAAGAACCGCCCCATCGCACCGGTTCCGGCCGGCCGACTGGTTCGAGGCATGGCCTGGGGCATCGACCTGCTCATCATGCTGATTGTTCAAATCACTTTCCTGACCGTAGGCGGCTTCGTGGGCGAACTACTGGGTGTCCCGAACTTCCTGCTCGCCAGCTGCGGACTAATCGCTCCGATCTTCGCTCTACAGTGGCAACGCCGCGGTGGCCGTTCGCCCGGAAAACGTATCCTGCAAATCCGAGTGGTCGACGAACACGGCCTGCCGCCGTCACCGCGTGCCCTGGCCTGGCGTTCGGTCTTCCAACTGCTTCCCGCGTGGTTGGTGCCGCTCACGTCCAACATCAATGGAGCCGGGCTACCCGACTATGTAGTCCTGCCAGCCGCACTGCTGGGCGGCCTGGCCCTGGTCGCAGACGCGTTCGTCGCAATCTTCACCGTTGGTATGAGAAGTATCCACGACCGCATCTTCAAGACGCGAGTCGTGCTGGATACTCCATCGAGTTGAGCCGTCTTTTTGGGGAGACAGAGAATGCTGTGTATGTCCAATACCTTGCTTGCGATTGCAGCCATCTGCTCAGGTACAGCAGTAACCCAGCTTCCTCAGGAAGTAACAGACAGAATCCGAGGAAAGATCGTCCTGGAGGACGGAACACCTGCAGAGGGAATCAGCGTGTTTCCAGCTCTCCCGACAGGTAGGGAAAAGTATCGAACCAAGACCAGTGAAACCGGTACTTTTACTCTCCGCTTCCCTCCAACAACGTTCTTCTTTCGACTGACAGGGAAGTCCATCAACAACGCAGTACTGAGTTTTCAGAAAGACCTAGCGGAGGCTTGCATGCCCGAAGACTGTTGCAACGGGCCGCAGGTGCCTTGGAATCCTGGAGCATAGTGAAGGGGGGAACGCATGAGTTTCGATGAAGCACTGTTCGACGAAGTTATCGAGAAGAGAGAAGGTGCGACCTCGACGGAGATCCGTAGGTTTGTCGAAACTCTGCTGCTACCCTTGACCGATGCAGAGTGTGACCGATTTGCCGAGACGTACTCGTACGACTCCGGCGATCAGCTTATGCCAAACGCTGAGCTACCCCGGAAGTATCTTGACTTACTACGTTGGTCGAACGGTGGAGAGTTTCGCAGTGGCCGTCGTACAATTAGTTTGTGGCCTACAGGAGGGCCTAATGGCGTGCGGATGACTAACCTGGACTATGGGATTCCAAAGCATGCACCAGGCTTGCTCGCTTTCGCGTCAGATGGCGGAGGAAACTTCTTTTGTTTTGATTGGCGATCCAGTGGGAGAGTAGGATTCGCCGCTCTTGAGGTCGGTGGGCCGCCCGCAGGCTTTTGGCCAATTGAAACATCGTTCTTGGAAGTGCTGACTTCAAATAGGCGCATTACCGAACTTTGCGACTAGCTTCCAGATAGTGGGATCTGTAGATCCCGGGTCTTCCGAAGGCTCGATTGCGATAGCAACCAGTTGGACCGGCGAATACATGCTCCAACCATTCTACTCGAGCGTCGTTTCCCGTTTCACTGTCACCAATCAGCCAGAGATTGTGATTGATGCTCGAACTCCCGCCAGGCTGCAGTTCACAACCCAAATCGAATCTTCGGTCGCCCCAACAAAATAGACGACTCCCGCGGACTGAGCGACTATGAAACTAAGCCCGGCACGAAAGAAAGCTCTTGGTCTGTTCCTTATCGGCAACCTGTTGCCCGTGTGCTACGTGCTATGGATGTGCTTCAGCGCACCGGCTCCGATTGTTATCTCTCCAGAAACAACGCTCATCACAGAGCCGCTGACGCCGGATGGTCAGTACGTCGACTATCTCGCGTACCACAAGCAACTCATTGGCGAACAAGACCCAAAGGATGACCTGTGGAAAGCGTTGGTGTCACCCAAACGACCGTACGACGAATCCAGCGCATGGGCGATTAGTCAGGTTCCCCGCGTGAGTTATCAGGACCCACGTGATGCCATCCATCCAATGGAGAAGACATGGGATGCGAGGCGACTGGAATCAAAACGGCAGCTGGTGAGGTCTCGGGTTCCTTTCAACGCCGCTGAGGATCCGGAGTTCGCCGAGACCACCGAAGCAAATGAAGCCTGGTACCAGGCTGTCTTGAATACGGAACCCGGCCCGGTCGGAGTTCGGTGGGACGACTTTCCAACGGTTGTGATACCGATCACTGAGATGCACCAGGAGTTGTATCGCCGGTTCCAACTCCGCGCATCGCTGGCGTTCGGAGATGGTGACTTCGAAAAGGCAATCGAGTCATACCGCTTCATCCTGAAAGTGGCCGCACGAGAACGCACAGTGCCCTTCGGGACGAATCAGTTCGTCGGCATCGACATCACGCGGGCGGGCACCGACACGGTCTGCTCTGGCATACTGAAGGTGAAACAAGTTCCCGAGAACATCCTGAGAGAACTCGACAACATACGGCCGCCGAATGTCCCAAACAAAGTGTGGCTTCAGGCGCTAATGCTGGAACGCATCCAGTGGCTCACAGAATTTCAAGAGACGCATCGAAACCGAGCAAGCTCTGGTGAGCATAGCCAGTACGCCGATGCATTCGGACGCCCCGCAGGAAACTGGTTCGTCAAACGTCTGGACTTCGAAGTGGCAATGGCAGCCACGGCCCAGGCCTACCACGATGCCATTGCTCCGTTCCAAATCGAGGACTACCTGGAGAGCATCGCCGCCATGAACAAATTCAACGCCGCTATTGCCACCAAGTGGAAAGGCGTTGGTAACACACAATCGCCCGCCACACTCATGCAGTTGGTAACAGCCGACCATACCGCTCGCGTGTGTCGCGAGGCCGCCCTGATGTACTCAAATATGCGTGCCTACCCCGCACGCATGCAAAACAACTGGCGACGGTTGCGGCTTACCATCCGTCTACATGTCTACCGATCGAAGCACGGTCGGTGGCCGGATTCATTGGACGAGTTACTGAACCTGCCGGGTTGGGAGGCCACAGACCGTGAACTATTCATTGATGCCTTCACCGGCAAACCGTTCAACTATCGTCGAACCGAAGACGGCTTCATTCTGCAATCGTTCGGCCCCAACAGCGTAGACGACATCCGGGATCAACTACCGACCGACGCCTACGGATGGCGATACAGCATCGGAGACGACGAATTCTGGCCGTGGCCCCACCCGCGATATCAGATCGACATTTCGCCGCCCCAACCCGCTACTCCTTGAGTACCAGGTCGATGCAGAACACACTCGCCAGGATCAATTGCCGCAACGGGTTGTCCGGTGGAACCTCTTCGGAAATCTGCAGCATGTAGTTGTCGGCCGATGTGAACAGTTCTTTCCCCAGACCGCTCCACTTCTTCGTCACTCGAGCCAGTTCTTTGTCGCCGGCCAGGAACCGAAAGTCCCAGGACGTCCATTTGCCCTTCAAGCTACACAAAACCTGGTCAGACTGGCCCATCACATCAAACTTACCGCCAATCGAAAACATCTTCTGTTTGAACCCACCGATACGCTGCTGGTTCTCGTCCAGAACATCAACGTTCGATAGGAACACAGAAATCCCGCGTTGAACAGTCAACAACTGCGTTCCATCGGCCGCGTCAATGTCCAGCAGGAATGGAGTCATCCGTTTGTAGTCGGTAAACCGCAGCATCTTTGTGAGGGCTCCAAGTCGCAGCTCGCGACACGTCATGATCACCTCACCCGTGTTGGGGTCGTAGACATCGTAGTTGCTGGCCGCTTTGAACATGCCGACATGTTCTTTGACGAGGAATTGGTTTTTATTCAGAACAGGATGCACAGAAACCTCGGCTCGCTTGGGTTAGTAGTACGTTCGGCATGGAACAGGATCTGCTCCTGCAACCATGAAGATAAAAGTCAATCAGTCAGCGGACTCTACCGATCCGCTCGCTTCAGATCCATGATGACCGGATAGTGGTCGGACAGCGTGTGCGTATTCTTATCCAGGACCGACCAGGCTTTGACCACACTGCCGGACAACTTCGGATTCGTCAGCACGTAGTCCAGCCGCCGCAGGTCACCGTGTTCGCCTTTCTTTTTGATCTTCGTGGGAAAGGTTCCCTGAAACTTCTTCCTGAACCGAGCTTCCTGGTCGATGAACCCCGCTTCGGTAAACAACTTCAGCGGTGTGTAATCCAGCTTGCCTTCGCGCAGGTTCTTCGCCTTGCCCTTCGCGCGTTCGTCAAGACGACCGAAGAAGGGTTCAATGTCTTTAAGCGTCGCGTAGTGCTTCGCGTCCAGCGGCGAGAACGTGTTGAAGTCGCCGGCAATGATGATGGACGAACCCTTCGGAAGCGTCTTCGCATCCGCAATCAGCAGCTTTGTCTCGCGGATCCGGACTTCCCAATTGCTGGGATGCAAATGCACGACGTAGATGTAGTAGCCCGCCGTCTGCACTCGCATGAGCCCATGATGAAACCCCTCGCGGAACTTCTTCACGTCGGTAATCGGCGTAGCTGACGTGACACCAGTCGGGAACCCGTCTTCTTTCAACAAGATCGAATGCCCGTGTTCCCACGCAGCCGCATCTGCCGCGAGCTGTTTCTCCGTGTACTTGTTGAGTTCCTGTAGAACCACAACATTCGCAGCACGTTCTTTCGTCCATTGCAGCCATTTGTCCTTCCGCTGCGGAACGCGCGTGAAGCCATACCAAACGTTGTAAGTCACCAGCCGAAAGTCAGCCCCATCGGTGAGTTCATCGGCTGCGGACACAGAACCGCCAGCCACAAGGCAGCAGACAATCAGAACTGTAATCCTGCTAACCATCAGACGTTCCAATAAAAATCGAGGACACCGCTGACGTTAGCATGACCCCGAAACGACCTGCAAACAACCGCGCCTTGCCGTGTCTTCCCCCGTCTTCGGACCCTCTGGACTTTCGAACGTTCTCTTTGGTTCCAGTCCTGGTTAACATCTGGGTTCCTTCCACGCAGACTCAACGACACTCCCCCGAGGAATCCCATGCCAACCATTCGGGCTTTCACCACTCTTCTTATCACCGTCACGTTCGTTTCAACGGCGCAGGCTGAACCACAGCGGCGTGCTCAATCAAGAGCCAGCCTGCCCGGCACTGTCTCAAGAGTGAAGTGGAGCGAGGACGGTAAGTCGGTTTACTTCACCACCGAAGGCAAGCGATACCAGTTTGACTTCGAAGGAAAAAAGAAGGCACTGGTCACCGGTAAGGAAGCCGGAACTAAAGACGGCGAAGGCAGCGGCGGCCCGGCACGACGACGAAGGTTCGGCGTAGGGCTGGGATCCGGCAACACCGGCAAGCAACTTGGCCGACCGACACGAGGTCGCCAGCACACGGCGGTTGAATCGCCCGATGGCAAGTGGACCGCAAAGTACGTCGACTGGAATGTCGTTGTTGAACGCAAGAGTTCCAACGAAACCATAAACGTCACAACGGACGGCAACGAAACGGTCCACTACGGAACAGCCAGTTGGGTTTACGGCGAAGAACTCAACCAGACCACCGCGATGTGGTGGACGCCGGATTCAAAGAAGCTGCTGTTCTACAAATTCAACGACGAAGGCGTGAAGCCGTTCTACCTGATCGACGACTGGACGAAGACGGTTACTGAGCTGTATCCCGAGTTCTACCCGAAAGCCGGTGGAACCAACCCTGCCTCAGAGCTGTTGATCTACGACTTCGAATCAAAGAAGACCACCAAAGTCAAAGCCGGCGGAAGCGGCGACGAATACCTATTCAACATCCGCGCGACGCCTGGCGACGATCACATCATTGTGAACTGGACCGATCGCCTGCAGCGGCACCTGAAGATCTCTGCCATCGATACAGAAACCGGCGAACTGCAAACCATCGTCGAAGAAAAGCAGGACACGTTCCAAAAGAACTCGCCGGCAATGCGGTTCCTCAAAGACAACCAGCGTTTCATCTGGCCAACTGAAAAAACCGGCTACACGCACTACGAACTGCGAAACCTGGAGGGCAAGCTTCTCAACACACTGACCAAGGGCGAATTCCAAACAGCCAGCGTTGCGTTTGTTGACGAAGACTCCGGCTGGATGGGCGTGACCGCGTACAGTTCTGAATCCAACCCGTACTACATGCAGTACCACCTGGCGAAGCTGGACGGTTCTGAATTCAAACGAGTCACTTCGACCGACCTGCACCATTCAAACTTCAATCTCTCGCCCGACAAGAAATGGCTCATCGCGCAGTACGAAGACGTCAACATCCCGCCAACGACGGCCATCTACAGCACAGCGGACGGGAAGCTTGTTGCGAAGATCGCAGAAAGTGACCAGTCGAAGCCAGCGAACCTGGCCGAGTGGTTTACCTTTAAGTCTGACGATGGCAAGTTCGACATCTACGCGATTCTGTACAAGCCAAAGTACTTCGACGAGAAACGTCAGTACCCGGTCATCAACGCTTTGTACGGTGGACCAGGAACAACCGAGTTCCGCCAGACCTACGTCTCCAGCGAACGCGCGGAATGTCGTCAGGGTTACCTGGTCGCCAAGGTCAACAACCGTGGAACCGGCCGACGTGGCAAGGCGTTTGAAACCGCGACTTACATGAAGCTGGGTGATGTCGATATTCAGGACCACGCCGACGCCATGAGACTACTGGCGGCCAGGCCATACGTGGACGGCAAGCGCATCGGTATTGTCGGCCACTCCTACGGCGGCTACATGGCGGCAATGGGAGCCTGCAAGTTCCCGGACGTCTACGCTGCCACGGTTGTTCGAGCCGGAGTCACACACTGGAAGAACTACGACACGATTTACACAGAACGCTACATGGCCACACCACAGGTTAACCCGGACGGTTACGAAAACGGTTCGGTCATGAAGTACGCGAAGAACCTGAAAGCCAAAATGGTCATCATGCACGGCATGCGAGATGACAACGTGCACCCCAACAACGCGTTCCAGCTAATCCAGGCACTCGACAAGGCTGGCGTCAAATACGAAAGCCGCTTCTGGCCACTCGCCGGGCACGGACTAGGCAGAGGCCTAATGGATACGCAGAATGAGTTCTTCGAACGGACTCTCAAGCCAGGCACCTAACCAAAAACCGAACGCCACGCAACAACCTGACACAAAGGGAACACACATGGCGACAACCGACCACCGTGCTTTCGATCAATCAGCCGCTGGCGAAGCAGATTATGTCGGCGCAGCTTCGAAGCGTCTCTGCACAGAGAACGTGCTCCTGGCCGCAGCGCTGTTCCTGGCATGGAACGCGATGGACTACCGTACGTCAGATTCCCTCACATATAGCCTTTGCGCATTAGCAGGCGTGTGCGTGGTGTGTGCCACCTATCTCAAATCGCTCCGAATGAGACAGTCGGCAGAAGATGCAAAGACTGAGTGACTGCGGCGCCATCAGGGCGCCGTAGCGGCTATGTCGCCGAACACTCCGTGTTCGGTCCCGACCCGGAACCGGACTCGGAGAGTCCGGTGACTTAGCAAGCCGAGTCAGGGCCTGATTCGGCTACATTTCTGACTGCTGCGTGTGAAGATGCTGAATCAAAGTCGCGCTTCGAGTTGGGTGCGGCGCGTGGTACCATAGGCCTCTCCAGAGCCCTCCCTCCTCAGTATCGGACACCTTCCGGATGCCCCGCGCCAGCGTCTTGATTCTTCTATCACTGATATGGCCCCCGGGTTCCGAATCTCTCGCCCAACAAACCGATCCATTCACAAGGCTCATCGCTCCAGCGTTCAAAGAACACTGTCTCAAGTGCCATGGTGCAACGGACGAAGCTGAAGGCGACGTGAACCTGAAGCAATTGACTTCAGACAGCCTCAGCAAAAACCCGGAACTCCTGCAGCAACTCATTCGTGCGCTGGACCTTCGGGAGATGCCGCCGGAGGACGAACCACAACTACCAGCCAACACACGTTCGCAGTTACTGACGGAACTCCGCAAGACACTCCACGCGAGCACCGACAGCCAATTGGCTGCCGCCGCGCCAATTCGGCGGATGAATCGGTTCCAATACAACAATGCGGTGACTGATCTTTTCAATTTGAAATGCATCGTCTTCACGCTGCCCGAACGCACAATGCGCGTGCACAAGAATTACTTCCGCCCGGAAACCGGAAAGATGGCCGACGTGGTCACGGTTGGAAACCGACCGCTGGGTAAGTCGCAGATGATTGAACCGCGCCTCGCTGGCGTCGCCGCGTTCCCTCAGGATCTTCGAGCAGAACACGGATACGACAACCGGGGCGACCATCTATCACTCTCGCCGCTGCTCATGGAATCGTTTCTCAAGCTGGGTCAGTCGATCACCCAAAGCCCCGACTTCAAAAAAAAGAACGTTGGAATCTGGACGACATTCTTTGCTGAACCCAAAGCAGACAGCGACCGAAAAACCGAACTGCAAAACCGACTGACACCGTTTCTGTCTCGAGCGTTCCGGCGTCCGATCGACCAGGCGACCGTGACTCGATACGTCACCTTCGCAGAACAGCTGGTGGAGTCAGGCGTCTCGTTTACAAACGCCATGAAAAGCGTCGCAGCAGCCACAATCGCATCTCCAAAATTCCTGTATCTCTACGACAATTCAGCAGCCGCTCCAGAGACCCCAACAGACTTCGAACTCGCATCGCGACTCTCGTTCTTCCTGTGGAGCACCCTGCCCGACCGCGAACTACTGGACCTGGCCGCGACCGGAAAACTGCGAGAACCGGATGTGCTCGAAGCCCAGTTCAATCGGATGCTGAAGGACCGCAAACTCAAACGATTCTGCGACAGTTTCCCCGCGCAGTGGTTGCAACTGGATCGGCTGATCTCGTCAGTACCAAACCGCAAACAGTACCCGGGTTTCTACTTCCTCAAGTACCGCGACAGTATGCACATGATGCTGGAACCACTGTTGCTGTTCGAAACCGTCCTGATCGAGAACCAACCGATCACGCAGTTCATCGACTCCGACTTCACGTACCGTTCGGGGCTGCTGGAAGAAGCGTACGGCCCACTGGCCAGTTCATCAAAGAAGGCAAAGAAACAACGCGGTGGCGTCACGGCTCTAAAGTTCCACCGCGTTCCTGTCGAAGATCGCCGCAACGGAGGACTCATCACAAACGCAGCCGTGATGACAATGACGTCCGGCCCCGAACGCACGCAGCCCATCACCCGCGGCGCGTGGATTGCCGGAGTAATTTTCAACAACCCACCTGAACCACCACCGGCCAATGTCCCCGCCCTGGACGAAAAGCCGCCCGAAGCCGAAGCGCACCTCACACTCCGCGAACGGCTTGCAATGCACCGCAAACGATCCGACTGCCGAGGTTGCCACGAACAGATCGACCCACTCGGCTTCGCCCTGGAGAACTACAACCCCATCGGTGTTTGGCGTGATAAGTACGACAACGACCGCGATGTCGACGTGTCCGGCACGCTGTTCCATCAACACGACTTCAAAGACGTCGTGCAGTTCAAGGACGCGATTCTGGCTGAGAAAGATCGGTTCACGCGAGGACTTGCCGGACACCTGTTGTCGTACGCACTGGCCCGAGAACTCACACCATCCGACCAATTGCCGCTGGACAAGATCGCCGCCGCGACGGCCGACGATGACTATCGAATACAAACCCTGCTAAAGCAGGTTATCCTGAGTAAACCGTTTCTCAACCACGCAAACACACCAGCTGTCGCGGATAAGTAACGACGAACCTGCTGAAGCGTCGATAATCTAAGTATCCCCCCCGGAAATCTCCTCAACCGCCGACAAAGAAGTCCGCGCAAACTTCAGACTTGGAGATTCCTTGTTGGATATTGGATATTCAAAACAGAAGATCGCCGGACCAATGAGCCCGCAACCATGAGAACCACCTCCAGAAGAACCTTCCTCCGCGGCATCGGCGGCGCAGCCCTCGCGCTGCCATGGATGGAAAGCATCAGCACTGCCGCCGCAACCAAAGCCATCCCCCAACGGATGGCTCACTTCTACGTACCCATCGGAGTCGTCCGGCGCGGATTCTTTCCGGGCGAAGCCAACGACATCATCCCCAAGGGTAACCTTGGCAACGTCATGAAGTCGCTGGGTAAGCAGGATCCGAATTTCGCAGTCAAGCCGCTGGCCGAACTCACTCCAACCATGCAACCGCTGGAGAAGTTCAAACAGAAGATCAACCTGATCACCGGCATGGATCGCACCTTCCAGCAAGGCACCGACGTCCACGCCCAATGCGCATCCTGTTACCTAAGCAGTGCGCCGCCTTACACGATCAAGGGAACCGCGTGGCCGCTGGATAGAACGCTGGACCATCTGGTTGCCGATCACGTGGGCAAGACAACACCGTTTGCCACGCTTGAATTCAGCTGCAACAGTCACCGCGACAATAAAGAATCAATCTACTTCGACAACATCTCGTGGTACGGAACCGGCCATTTGGCTCCATCCATCCGCAACCCGCGGAAGATGTACCACCGATTGTTCTCCACCAAAGAAGCCGACCGCTATCGCGATATCACCGATTTGGTTCTCGAAGATGCCCGCTCCATGAAGAAGGATCTGGGGCAGAACGACCGGCAGAAGTTTGCCGAGTACTTTGATTCCATCCGCACCATCGAAACGCAGATGGATCGTTTGGAAAAAATGCGATCGGAACTCGCCAAAGTCAGCTTCGAAGAACCACCTGAAGCCTACCTCCCGCGCGGCGAATACATCCGGCTCATGGGCGACCTAATGGTGGTCGCTTTGCAGACCGGACTCACCAACGTGACCACATTCATGGTTGGGCCAGAACGCTGGGACACGCCGTACAAATTCGAAGGTCTGTTCGACAAGCCGCGCAGCCATCACAAGATGTCACACAACCAAACCAAAACGGTTGACGATCTGTTGAAGGTCGACCTGTTCCACATGCAGCAGTTTGCGTATCTGGTTGAGAAGATGGACGCCATCGAACAAGCAGACGGAACCTCACTGCTGGACAATACGCTGTTTACCTACGGTTCCGGCCTCGGCGACGGTTCGACGCACCAATACAACGACCTCCCGATCATCGTTGCGGGTGGCGGCAAAGGCGTCACTTCAGGCCAACACATCAACATGCCCGAAGGCACACCACTTGCCAACCTGTGGCTGACGCAAGCTCGCATGATGGGTCTGCAAATGGAACGCTTTGCGGATAGCACCGGAACCATTGATACGCTGGTGCGTGGGTGAAGGCGCAACTGCCGATTGTTTCTCTGCCAAACCGGACAGTGTTGAGCGTTCGAGTTTGAATATCCAATCTCGAACAAGGAATCTCCAAGTTTGAAGTTTGCGCGGTCGCAAGCATGTCCGCGCAACACTTGAGACTTGGAGATTCCTTGTTGGATATTGGATATTCCGCGCCCCGCAGCATGAGCCACGCCCGTAAAAGCACATGTCACCCGCGCGCGGCGCGTAAAAAAGCACGAGCCCAAAAGAGCTCGTGCCAATTCACCCAGGCAATTTTCCGCCTATTTACTGGTCAACGAACAACCAGCGAACCAAAACACCTGTCCGTCATAGTTGCCGAGGTTCGTAAACGTCACGCGGCCTTTTTCATCGTCCCATGGACCAGTGAACGCGAACTCGAATTGCTCCCATTCCGTCGACACATCAAAGTTCTTGCTGGTTGAGTGTTCCCACGGTTCGTGGTTCTGCATGCAGTTCACGGCGATCGTGCTATAGCTTTTGGCTTTCGCCCAGAACTTCAAAACGTACTGCGTGTCTTTCACAATCGGCAGATCGGTTGAATGCATCTGCACATGCCAGCTTTCGTCGCCACCCGCTTCAACTTCCAGCTTCGCAGCCGGGATTCCCTTCGGGCCTTCATTCACAACCGCCATCTTCGCAGCCGCGTCTTCCAGCTGACTCAGCACCCAACCCTCGGAGCCACCGGCAAAACCACCGTTCGGCAACATCTCACCATCCGTCTTTGCGGATTTTGAACCTGCCGCGCCGCCGGAAATGTTGTAGCACAGCACGGAATCACCTTCCCGCAGGTAAAGCCGACCGTCAGCAATCACAGGGTGAGCCCAACTTGGCAGCTTGCCACTACCGGGAACCTTGAAGCTTCCGGATTCTTTCATCTCAGCCGGGTCGGCTTTGACCAATGTCATGTGGCCACTGGTGTACCGGATGTAAAGATAGCCATCAGCAGCAGCGACGCTGGCTGAACCTTTTCCCGAACCGCGTGACTGCCACTTCACTTCACCAGTCATAAGATCCGCACAAAACGGTATGCCTTTGTCGTTCGAGTCGCCGTACAGGTAATCACCGACCAATACGATGCCGCCGTGCTTATTGTTCAAAGGTTTCTTAAGCGGGTAGATCTCTTTCATGGTGACCGAATCGCCATCGGCCACCTGACGCAACAACGCTCCACCTCGGTTGTAGCCAGCAGAAAAGAACACCAGATCGCCGCGCACAATCGGAGTTGGAATGACGGCGGTGGTCCTGTCAATCTCATACGACCACATCAGCTTCCCATCAGACGCTCGCACACCTAACGCTCCACTGCCGGTTGTCTGAACATAAACGCGAGTAGAACCGACCGTCGACGCGACAACCGATGCGTGACCAGCACCGCGGTCGCCATCACGAACGACCGACCAGACCTTCTCGCCCGTCATCTTGTTCAGCGCGACCATGGTGCTTTTTGTACCACCAGGCGTACAAATCACATTGTCTCCATCGACCAGAACCGATTCGCTGTAACCCCAGGAGTCTGCCTTCTTGCCGCCAAAATCTTTCTTAAAGTCAACTCGCCACAGTTCTTTGCCGGCAGTGCTCACACAAACCAGCTTGCCCTCTGGAGTCACAACATAGACGCGGTCCGCATCGACAGTCGGAGTACTTCGCGAACTACCCCATGACGCTCGTCGGCGGTCGTTGATTGCAGGGCCGGTCTTCGAAGCCCAAATCTGCTTACCGTTGGACGCATCGAAACAAGTCAAGTATTCGTCATCGTCGCTGGCCGTCGAAAGCCCATTGCCGAGCGTGTATACCCTGCCCGCCGCAACAGCAACACTCGAATAGCCCTTGCCCGCACCCGTGGCTTCCCAAACCAGTTCCGGACCATCGCTGGGCCAGGCTTTCAGCAAGCCAGTATCCCTGGCAACGCCAGTACGGTCGGCTCCGCGAAATGTCGGCCAGTCATTGTCGTCAACGGCAAACGACGGCGCGACGCACAGAAGTAGTGCGACCATCGACGTCGAAAGTGAAATGCAATTTCGGTTCATTTAGCTTAGTCCGGATCTGCGAGGAACAACCAAGTATCAACAGTTGATGTTACGGCTGAAGTCCCGCCGATTCCAGGCAACGTTCCGTTGCGGTGGATTCCGGTTGGCCCGCTGGGACGTTGTTCGCCAAATCATCCATCGGCTACGCGTTTTCCCGCGCAGGCTCTCAGTCAGGCTGGCCGGTTCCTGCAGACGCCTGCAACCTGGCAAGCACCTTGGGTCGCCAACCGGCGCAGCACCAACCAACTTCTCCCACGCCTCCAACCGGATACCGATCGAACGGAACGTTCGTTAGAAGGGGACTTCTTCGTCGGCGCCGGCTTCGGCGGCCCAGTCGTCCGGACCAGTACTGCCCTGCTCCTGAGCGGGTGGATTGTCTCCGCCGACCACGTTAAACGACATCGCTTCGGCGCTGAGGAAATACTTCACTTCGCTCTTCTCATCGCGTTGCCATTTTCGGCCACTGAGCCGGTAAGTCATCTCTACCTTTTGGCCGACTTTGAGATCATCAACTGTGTCGCACCCATCCTGGATGAACTCCATCGGAAGGTAGTTTGTGAACCGCCCATTGTCTTGTTCGAGCACCACAAGGCGTTTTCGGAAGCCCTTCTGCCCGAAAGTTTTGGTTTCTTCGATAACGTGGACAACGCCGGTAACTGAAGGGTTGGACATGACTTGCCGATCTGCGAACTAAGTTGAATCGCCACCAGTGTTCTCAAAACAACAGGCATCCGTCAATCGAACGGGCTGACAAATCCGCAGGAACATCAATTGCGGTTCACATGATCTTAAAAACCAAGGCAAGAATTCGGGCGGCCCATGCGCTAATATAGGGAACCGCACCTGGACTTCGCTTCTATGTCACGCTCCGCTGCCCTTCTCGTCATTGTCGCCAACCTGCTGTGCCTGAACTCGGTCTTCGCCGATGACTGGCCCATGTGGCGGTACGACGCGAACCGATCTGCGGCTTCGCAGGAACAGCTACCGAGTGAACTGAATCCACTCTGGTCCCGGACGTTCACACCCCGAAAGCAAGCGTGGGACGATCCCCTCAATCATGACCTAATGACGTACGATCGCGTTTTCGAACCGATCGTCGCTGGCGGACGGATGTTTGTCGGGTTCAACGATCAGGACAAACTGATCGCGATGGACATTAAGTCCGGCAAGACGTTGTGGACCGCGTTCGCCGAAGCGCCCATCCGGTTCGCCCCGGTGGCTTACGCGGGTAACGTGTACTGCGTCAGTGACGACGGCTACCTGTACTGCTGGTCTCAGGACACCGGCAAACAGCAGTGGCGATTCCGTGGCGGCCCCAGCGATCGCAAGGCACTTGGCAATCAACGAATCACATCCGCGTGGCCCGCGCGTGGTGGCCCGGTGGTTCGCGACGGGCACGTCTACTTCGCGGCCAGCATCTGGCCGTTCATGGGCACGTTCATCTACTCACTGGATGCAAAAACCGGCGACGTCGTTTGGGTCAACGACAGCACCGGCGCGCAGTACATCAAGCAACCTCACAGCGCGCCGTCGTTTGCCGGGGTGGCTCCACAGGGATCGATGGTGGCAACTGAGAAGTATCTCGTCGTGCCGGGCGGTCGTTCGGTTCCCGCCGTGCTGGACCGCGCGACGGGAAAGCTGAAGTACTTTGAAATCAACGCAGGCGGAAAAGGCAACGGCGGCGCGACTGTGTTCGCCAATGACGAACGGTTCTTCCTGCACACACGATTGAAGGGCACACGCGCGTTCAATTTGAAGAACGGAAAGAAGACAGCGTTCCTTACCAACGAACCAGTCTTGTGCGGCGACGTTGGCTACTCTGCCGTCACGAAGAAAAAGAAACATCTCGTTCTCGCACTGCGAGTGAACCTGGCAGACCAACCGAAAAAAAAGAAGCCAAAGAAAATCGTTACGCAGATCGTCGACGCATTAGAAAACGCAGGCAGTATTGAACCTGTTGAAGAACTCGAAGAAGTAGAAGCCAGAGACAAAGACAACCCCGACCCGCACCTCATCTGGGAAGTCGCAGCCGACGGAACCGGCGACCTGATCCGCGTCGGAGATGAACTCATCGCAGCCGGTGAAGACGGCATCGTTCGCATTGGACCGCTAAGCGCCACGGTTCCGAAACTTGCGGGAAAGATCGCGTGCGAGTTCAAACCCGAACGGCTACTGGCCGCAAACGGGATGCTGTTTGCAGTTAGCCTTAACGGCGAAATCGCAGCGTTCGCAGACCACTCAGAACCTGCGGTCGAACACGTCGAAGTGCAAACCGTCAGAGAAGACGGAGCGACTGGCGTCATTCAACAAGAAGCCAAACAACTGGCCGATGCGGGTGATGCAGATGGGTTCGCTTTGTGGTTCGGTGTGGACGATGACCGGGACTTCGCCGTCATTGACAAACTGTCCGATTCCTTCGTCCAGGTGGCTGTCGTAGACAACGATGCACAGCAAATCCAACAGCTCCGTGCGTGGTTCGACAATCGGGGCCGCTACGGAAGAGTCACCGGCCACGTCGCGACGCCGCTGCAGTTTCTAGCTCCGCAGTATATCGCCAACATGGTGTTCGTCGGCTCGTCACAGGCGGAGTCCATCGCGAATGACAAAGCACAGCTTCGCAGCCTGTTTAGCAGCGTTCGTCCCTACGGCGGTGTCTTGCAACTGCTGGCCGACCCAAGCGAACACGAACGCATTGCGACGTCCATCCGCAGCATGAACCTGCCCCAGGCCGAAGTTTCAACAACCGACATTGCCGTTGTTGTGAAACGTGTCGGTCGCATTCCTGGTTCAGACGATTGGACTCACCAATACGGTGACATTGCCAACACGGTGAAATCCGACGACAGCAGTGTCGAACTCCCGCTGGGCGTACTGTGGTTCGGCGGCACCAGCAACGCCGATGTTCTACCCCGACACGGACACGGACCGCCCGAACAAGTCATCGGTGGCCGACTGTTTATCCAGGGCCTCAACTCACTGTCCGCACGCGATGTCTACACCGGCCGCGCGTTGTGGAAACGGGAATTCAAAGACCTGGGCACCTACGACGTCTACTACGACGACACCTACAAAGACACGCCTCTTGATCCGAAGTACAACCAGAACCACATTCCCGGTGCGAACGCCCGCGGGACAAATTTTGTTGCCGCGGCCGATCGCATTTACATCGTGGAAGGCCCCACGTGCCATGTGCTGGATCCGGCGTCCGGCAAGAACCTGTTGGACATTTCTATCCCGCAGGACAACCCTGACCAACCGAAAGAGTGGGGCTTCATCGGCGTGTACGAAGATGTGCTGATCGGTGGCGTCGGGTTCGCCAACTATCGCCAGCAACACAAGCTCACGTTTCTCACAGACAAGGTACTCAAGGGCAACGCCAGAGGTTTCGGTTCCAAGAGCTTCGACCGCGCCGCCAGCACGGCGTTGGTTGGGTTCGATCGGCATACCGGAAAACAACTTTGGCGAACCGACGCGGTCCATAGTTTCTGGCACAACGGCATCACCGCTGGCGAAGGCAAGATCTTCTGCCTCGACAAAAACCCACACGCCATCGAGAAAGCACTTGCGCGACGCGGTAAAGCGAAACCGAAAACCTACCGCTTACTGGCCATCGATCACCAAACAGGCAAGAAGGTTTGGGAACACACCAAGTACACGTTTGGCACATGGCTAAGCTACGACGCGGCAACCGGTTCGCTACTTCAAGCCGGAGCCCGCGCGAAGGACCGTTCGCTGGCCGAAGCGTCGAAAGGCATGGCCGTGTACAAGGCGGCCGACGGTTCCGTTGTCTGGCACAAACCAGAACTCAAATACAATGGCCCCTGCATTTTGCATGGCGATTACATACTCACAAACGCAAACTCGTATTCCGATTCCGCCGGCGCGTTTCGCATCTCAGACGGCGAACCGATGCTGGTCACCCATCCGGTCACAGGCAAACAGCAACCGTGGAAAATGACCAGAGCCTACGGCTGCAACAACATTATCGCCTGCGAGAACTTCCTGACATTCCGTTCCGGCGCAGCGGGGTTCTACGATCTGAAGACCAACAGCGGCACCGGAAACCTGGGCGGGTTTAAGTCAGGCTGTACATCTAACCTGGTCGTGGCCAACGGAGTCCTCAACGCACCGGACTACACACGAACCTGTAGCTGCGCGTACCAGAACCAAACGTCACTCGCCCTGGTGCACATGCCTGAAATCGACATGTGGTCGGTTAACTACGACGCGTCGGTCCAAGTCAACAAGACACGTATCGAACACATCGGATTGAACTTCGGCGCTCCAGGCGATCGCCGCGATGCGGCCGGAACGCTGTGGCTGGAATACCCCGACGTCGCCGGTGACTCGCCACCGCTTTACCTTGAATTTGAAGGGCAGCCAAAATACATCCAGCAACACCCCAGCACGATGCAGCAAACTCAACTGCCATGGGTCAACGCGTCCGGAGTCACTAACTTCACACGCCTGCGAATCCACATGCGCATGGAAGAGCCGCTGGATCTCGGCAAAAACGGAATCCCGATCACACACAAAAACGACGACGCAGAACAACGTCCAACGGGCATTGTGAACGTGACAAGTGCTGACCTGGAAATGGTTCGCTCAGGCAAAGAAGATCGCCTGGTGGGACTCCGGTTCAACAAGATCCCGCTGAAGCGCGGCGCGAACATCAAGTCCGCTCGAATTCAGTTCACAGCCGACGAGAAAACAAAAGGCGAAGCGGCGCTAAGAATTGGACTTCAGGATTCGGTGAACGCGGCGGCGTTCAGGAAGAAGAAACGAAACATCTCTGGCCGAAAGCTGCTCGACGAACAGATCACGTGGAAGCCCGCAGACTGGACTAAAACCGGCGTCGCCAAGGTTGACCAGCGAACGCCCAATCTCGCTCCACTGCTGCAGAAGATCGTCGATCGAGACAACTGGACACCCGGCAACGCGGTCGCGTTTGTCGTTTCCGGTTCAGGAAAACGTGTGGCCGTCGCCGGCGAGTCTCGCGACAAGCCAGGAGCAAGGTTACTCATCGACGCGGATGACGTCGTGAAACTCAGCACGCCGCTCAGGAAGAAACGTTATCGAGTCAATCTACTGTTCGCCGCACTCAGAGACACAAGCGCATGCGACTTCGATGTCATCGCCAACGGCAAGCTGGTCGCAGAGAACCTCCGCCTGTCAGCGACCGCTGACCGCACGACCAGCGCCGACTTCGAAATCGATCTCAGCGACACGTTGGACATCGCATTCAAATCCCACACCGGCCAACCGGTCCTCAGCGGAATCAGCATCCGCACGATAGCGAACCAGTAGGCAACGGCGAGACAATTTGTCCGTATCGGATGTTACGCGGAAGTCGGATGTGATTTTTGAGTACACTGTGTGAGCCGCTGGATGTGGGTTCGCCCGTTCCTCCGGTCCCGCGGAATCCCAGAGGTTCCCCCAAATCCTCCATGCGTACTCTGATTTATATGAAGAACGACATCATCTTCGCCCTGTTAACTTGCAGTGTCGGCATTGCGTGCGGCGCCACAATGACTGCTCAGGACGGCCAGGACGCGGCGTCGGCAGACAAAGCGGCCTCACCTGTCAACACTCTGGTTCTCAACGAACTACTGGCATCCAACCAACGCGGACGACTGGACGAACAGGGACAGACCAGCGATTGGCTGGAACTCCACAACGCCGGCCCAGACGCGATGCGGCTGGATGGCTATCACCTCACCAACGACCCGACCCAGCTCAACAAGTGGGCTCTTCCCAACGCTCGTGTGCTGGCCGGTGGATACCTTGTTGTCTCGATGTCCGGCCGAGTGGTCGAATCGTTGTCGCCTGAAGCGCTACTAACCTCAGCCGCGTCCATTCCGCTCGAATACACGCTGGTCAACGCAGATGCCAAATGGAAGTACATCGTCCCCAGCGAACAAAACAAAGACGCGATTTCAGGATGGTTCGAACCGGACTTCGACGACCGCGCGTTCAAGACAGGCAAGGCTGGTTTCGGATACGGCGACGAAGACGACGCGACTAATCTGCCGGAAGGCACAACGGTCGTGTTGTTGCGACATGAATTCACGGTTGATGAACCTTTGGCGTCAGACTCACTCGTGCTGCAGGTTGACTATGACGACGGGTTCATCGCGTACCTAAACGGAACCCGCATCGCGGCAGTGAATGCCCCGCCCGAGCGACTTGGCCCGGGCATCACTTCTCGCGGAAACCACGAAGCTGGCGAACCAGAACGGTTTGATCTCTCAGCCCATGTCGGCCTGCTTCGCGAAGGGAAGAACGTTCTGGCGGTTGCCGGACTCAACACGCACCCCGGCAGTTCGGACATGTCCATCAAGCCAACGCTGGGGCTGATGCCCACCGTCAGCCACGCCAACTTTCGACTCAGCAAGAACGGAGGAACGCTGTACCTGGTCGCGCCTGACGGCACCGTTGCCGACGAAATCACGTATCCAAAACAGCTGGCCGACCAGACGCTCGGCCGATCAATCGAAACACCATCGCGCTGGGGCTATTTCCTCACACCAACTCCCGGAGCACCCAACTCCGGGCAAATGCTGGAAGCTCCCGTCAAATCCAAAATCTCATTCGACCCCAAACCCGGCGCGCATGAAGCGGGTGTGGAAGTCAGGTTGAAGGATAAGTCGTCGGCCGATGTCGATATCCGGTTCACACGTGACGGTTCCGAACCAACAGCATCCAGCCCGCTTTACAAGGAACCATTCCGTCTCGACAAAACATCCGTGTTCCGAACCGCCGCCTTCGTCGGCAAAGAACGCGCCAGTGAGATCGTCTCAGCCACCTATCTTGTCGGCGACCGCCCACAGCTGCCGGTAATGTCTGTCACCATGAAGCCAGAGGACTTCCTCAACGTGCACCTGACCGTCAGCGCCAGCGGCCGTAGCGGTGAACGCCCTGCTTTTATGGAAGTCTTCAGCCCGAATGGCAAACGAAAGCTGGCAACCGGCTTCGGACTGCGACTGCACGGTGGAGCCGGCCGGCGCGGGGGTCTCGACCGGAAAAAATCGTATCGAACGTACTTCCGCAAAACCTACGGTCAGGGCCTGGTTGACTTCAACCTCATCCCGGAAGCGGAACTCAAGAAGTTTGACAAGATGGTTCTGCGTTCGAGTTCCAACGATGGCCGACCGCATGGTTCTTACATACGCGACCAGGTCATCCGCGATCTGCATCGTGACATGGGCGGCCTGTCATCGGCTGGAACATGGTACGTCCTGCTGATCAACGGCAAGAACTTTGGCGTCTACAACGTTTGCGAACGCATGGACGAAGACTTCTTCACCGACCACCTTGGCCCTGGCCAATACGACGTGATGAAGACAGGCAACACACTGCTAAGCGGGACCGCTGACGACTGGAACAGTCTGAGACAGTTCATCAGTTCCACAGACTTCTCCATTCAGGCCAACTACGACGCGCTGGCCAAGCGTGTCGATATTGAGAACTTCACGGCATACATGATCGTGAATCTGTGGTCGCAAAACTTCGACTGGCCACACAATAACTGGTACGCCGCTCGCAGCCTGCCAGACGGCAAATGGATCTTCCTGTGCTGGGACGCCGAATGGGGATTCCTCGGCGGACCATACGACCCGTCTGAAGCCGACCCCTACGCGTTCATCGACAGCGGCGGAGCCTATGGAACCAGCTTGGCTCGAGCGATGTTCTTCGGACTGTTGGGCAACAACAACTACCGCGAATACTACCAGCAGCAGGTCCGCAAACACCTGGCCGGAGCGCTGTCCACGGAAAACGTCATGCGGCAGATTCAACGACACCGCGACGCGATCAAGTTTGACACCCGGCAGGAGTTCGCCCAACACAGGTTCGACTTCGACCGCTGGGAAAATCAGATCAAGCGCATCGAAGAATTCGGCCGCAACGTAGGCCCGTTCTTCCAGGAAAAGACGGACCTCTACTTCGCACACAAACCGACGCCGAGTAGCAAGAACCGCCTCGCCATGTTCGAAGATACAGACGGCGCGCGGCATGTCGTCTACCGAGACATCAGCGGCGAACTGAAAGAAATGACGTCTGCTGCCGGCGCCACAAACTGGACGGAATCACAAATACACCCCGCACGAAAATCCGCAGGCGCCCCGACTTCGTACAGCTTGCCTGGCCAACGACATATCCTGTTTCGAGGCCCCCAGGGACACATCCACCAACTCTCACGCGCCGACGACGCCGCTGCTGGTTCCGAGTGGGAACACATCGACCTCACTGAAACTCTGAACCAACCAGCCGCCGCGGTCGATCCATCTGTTGTCGTCGCCAACGGCGCGCCGCACATTGTCTTTGTCGATGCCGATGCGAAGCCGCGCGAGTTCTGGTTCGAAAACAACAAGTGGCACCATCATCCGCTACCGACTGGCCCCAAACCGGCCGGTGAGATTTCTGTCACAGCGACCCCGGACCGATTGATGGTCACGTACCTCACCGCGTACGGCATCCCGTGCCAACAAACGCTTCCACTGCGCAGCAGTTCGCCCACCTACAGGTACTGGTCGATGCGGCCCATCAATCTGATTCCCGGCCAGGGAGTACCGGTCAGCAACGACATTGGCGGCACCTCCAGCGTCTTCTTCCGCGTCGCTGAAAAGTATCCGTATGGCGAGCCATTCGTTTTCTACCACGAATATCGCGGCCCCGGTTACAAAGGCCCGCGCGATGCGTTGATTCGCGGTTGGGACGACGGAACACGGTTCTTCCGCATGGACCAGATCAGTAAGGACGACGAAAAACCAGCCAGCGACCCCCTCAACGTTCGAGACAAGAAAACCGGTCGCCAATACGTCGCCTATCGTGACACCAACGGCCACATCCACGAAGGCTCAATTGACCAGAACAAGTGGACCAGCACCGACCTGGTCGCAACAACCAACGCCACACCCGCCGCCGACGGCCTGACCGGCTTCGCCTCAAAAAGCGGTCACCGCTACTACGTTTACGTGGGCACAGACGGAAAGCTGCACGAACTGCAACTGGTCGATGACGAATGGAACCACAACGCCATTTCAAAGTAGCGTAGCTGGCAGAGAACTGAAGGCGTCACTCGACCACATTTTCCGTCTTTGGTTACTCCGAGGCCGTGCATAAATGGGTGGCCGGGGTTGGAGCGAGGCACGAGTGAAACCCCGGAACGTGATTCGAACGTTTCACTTGAATCTGAGCACTGCTGGTTGATCGCACCGGGGTTTCCTTCGCGGGCTCAGTCCAACCCCGGCCACCCAAAATAGTGATGGGCCAAAACTTCACCGCCTCTCCGCCAGAAGCCCGGCGATCTCGGACCGAGCTTCTCGGACACGATCGACATCTACGTCCAGACCCACCGCGCGGCTGATTGCCTTGTAGGCGTTCTCTTCATCCTCGCTCCATTCGGTCGACACTGTCTCGATGACCGTCTTGCCGCGTTTGTTCTTCGCCAACGGATCGGCTCCCCGCTTGAGGAACAGCTTGACGATTTCTGTTCGGCCGAAGAATGCTGCGGTATGCAGCGGAGTGTTGCCATCACGGTTCCTGCCATTCACATCCGCCCGGTGTTTCAGCAGGTACTTCACAATCTCAACGTTGCCCACCCGAGCCGCAATGCTGAGCGCGGTTGAGTTCCCGCCGGATCGGATTCGGTTAAGCGGAACCCCACTCCGGCGCAGGTTCTTCGTTTCCTGAACATCGCCCGCCGCAATCGCGCGAGCCAACCGTGTTCGCCAATCACGGTGTTGCTGGTCTCTCGCGCGAGTCAACTCACGCGCGGCCTTTGCATTCTCAGTCACGTTGAAAATGAAGTCGTTGCTAAACATGCCGTTGACGTTTTGAACCTGTAACAGGTGCACCCCTTCCGTTGGCAACGAGGCCAACTCGATGGCCAGATTGTCTTTCCGGCCAACCGTGACACTGCCCTCAACAAGTCGCCCATCAACAATCACCTTCGCCCCATCGTGGATATGGCGACCACTAATCTGCATCGTCTTTTTCGATTCATGCAGGACCGGGAACTTCTGCCGCCCGCTTTGTTTCTCAATCGGACCACGCGTCCACAGCGCGGGCTGAGGGTGTTCGACATCTGCCTTCCGGCCATGCCGTCCAGTGAATGTTCCCACGAATTTGGAAGTGGACGCCAGGCGAACCAACGTGTCGCGAGAAAAATCCTCGCCGTCCTTGCCGCCACTGACATAGCTTCCGTTTGCAAACTGCAGCGAGAGTTGTGTCGATTGGCCATCCTCGATCAGCATACCATCGCACTCCAGAACGACCGCGTTCTCGTTCGCTGACACTTCCAGCGCCGCCAGAATGTCATTGACCTCGGGATCTCCCGCCGAGGCGTCGTTCAACGTCACCTGCCGCGCGAAGGTGCCGGAATAGCCAGTGCTGCCTTCCAGCACCATGTTCCAGACGGGATCGAACCGACGACGTCCGCCCCACGACAGCCGCCACACTTTGTCTTCGGGCGTGCCGCGTTCCGCGATGGATTTGTAGAAATTGAAGTCGATGATATTCAACCGCCCCTGCGGAAGAATTAACCAGCGGTCATACGCACCTCGCCAGGTAGGTGCATCCATGCCAGTACCTGGCGTGTTAGTGCTGACCAGAAACGGCATCCGGTGACAGCTGCCACAAACATTCGGTTTCGCTTTGCGGTCGTGGTCACCATCAATGTGGAATAGCTCGAACCCACGCACGGCTGCATCGGACAATTCGTTGGTATACGAACGGCGTTGAGCCGGCGGGTACGGGATACTCAGCAGGAACGCAGCCATGTCGTCGCGTTCTGCCTCAGTCAACGCACCGGCCTTGCCTTCGTCATTCTTCGTTTCGTCATCGACCAGGCTCATGGTCGAGTCGATCCCACCGTCGATCAAATGGCGGACGCTACTGATGGGGTCGTCAATGTCGCTGTTTGGTGCAACAGAACCATGCACCTTCGCACTGTTGTTGCCACCGTAAGGATCGCCAGGAATTCCATCCCAGTGAAACGGCTGCGTGTCCCGCAGACCGCGGACGGGCATCGTCGAACGCGGCATAATCTGGTTCCCGCCGCTCACGATCGGCGTCTTCAGCACCCACAGCAATTGGTCGGTATGCCCATCCGGATGACAACTCGCACACGCAAACGTTCCTGTAGATGACGCCGATGCAGTGTTAAACGCGATGCGGCCGCGCTTGACGGCCGCGTGCGTTGGATCTTCCAGCGAGATGGCTTTGACGACTGACGGGTTCTTCGAATCCGAAACATCCACCATCGAAACGGTGTTCGCCACTGCGTTCAGAACCCACGCCACCGACGCCTTGCCGGATTCGGAATTCTCTAACGCAATCCCACGCGGGACGGCGTCCGTTTGAACGCGGCCAAGGACGGCACCCGACTGAGCGTCAACCGTGAAGAGTTTGTCTGAACCGGCTGCCGACACGACCAGCGTCGAATCGTCATCACTAATCTGAATCGCAAACGGCGTTGCCAATGCATCATCGGGACGTGGCTGTTCCGGCGGCAACGGCTCAAGATCAATGAAGCCGACGGCCTGCTCTTCATCCGAACCAACAGTCGTGATCCGATTCAAGAACGCGCGGTTGTCCAATTCGGCAAGGCCATGCTTTTTGGTTCCCGCCCGACCGTTCGCGTCGTTCCGAGCATCAGTCTGAGCGACAAAAACACGTCCGGTGGAATCAACCGTGAGCCCGTACAACAAAGTGCCCAGCGAATCGACGACATCGACCAGCTTGTCTGTGTTGGTATCGAAAATGTACAGATCGCGGTCCGGAACTTTCGGATGTTTGACGATGTCCATCACCGCGCCGATGGACAAGACATTGTTATTTTCGATCGCATGCTTGCGCGCGTCGAAGGTCACCAGATCGCCGTCAATTTTTCCTGTCCCGCCGGAAAGCTGTGTTTGATTGTTCGATTCGAACGGGATGACATACAGCTTCTCGTCACGCACTACGATGGCTCGCGGATCCTGAGCGTTGATACTCAGCCGCTTCACAACTTTTCGTTTCGCCACATCGACAACCGCGATCGTGTTCTCCGACGACAACGCAACGTACGCCTTTTCGTTGTTCGCAAACGCGATCCCAACGGGTTCATCGAACCTGGTCGCTTTAGTTTTCCGGTCGAACTGCTGAACCGTCGCCACGACGCTCATGAAGGTCGCACTGTCCGGATCAGAATCAATCACGCTCACCGAATCAGAGACGTGGTTCGAAACCCAAACTTCTTTCCCATCGGGCCGAACCGCAATGCTGACCGGATCGACTCCCACGCGAACACGCCGGATCACTTGCTGAGTCGCCCCATCAATCACATCGACAGTGTCCGCCGGCGTGTTCACAACAAACACCCGCCCGCCGCTTATCGCAATAGGTGAAGCGTGTGGACTCACAAACGTCGGGTGCCCAACCGCGACCGGTAACGTCGAACGGTCGGTGCCGTCCGACTTACTCACCGGAACCGGACCGGGTTCGACACTCGGCTGAGCAAACACCAGCAACGACGCGCCTCCCAGCACGACGGCGGCAACACAGAGAGAAGCGAACAGTTTTGTCATTCGAGTGCTCCGGTTTGAGGCGGCTCATATCGGTGAGTGACTGTGAGACATCTTGCGTTGGAACGGGCAACGACGCCACCGCAGCCGTGGAAACGATACAGACCGAAACAATCGCGCCGGTCCGAATGGAACCGCCGTGAGCCGCAGGCCGTGAGGCCTCGGGTAAGTCGTCACGGTGAATGATGAGCCAGAGTACTCGTCGCAGCGGGTGTTGCCCGAAGCCCCGCAATCTCACCCGAGGCCTTACGGCCTGCGACTCACCGGGGGCCATTTACAATACACCGGGTGCTGTGGATTGTTCGTCGGTAATCGGCTGCGGTGGCTGTCCAATCGGGCTGCCGATTCACTACGATCCCAATTCGAAATTCCACTTGTTGTTTAATCGGAAAGCAATATGCGCCACCTCACTTTAGCGCTCATGGTCTGTGCATCGACCGCGTTCGCTCAGGACACCTCGCCGAAAAAGCCGATCCGGTCCGGCATCGAAACAGCCAACTTCGATAAGTCGATTCGAGCTCAGGACAATCTGTTTAATCACGTCAATGGACGCTGGTTGTTGAACACCGAGATCCCGTCTGACAAGTCGAACTACGGCTCGTTCACAGCACTGTCCGACGAAGCCATCGAAAACGTGAAAGCGTTGATGGAAGAAGCGGCCAAGGTTGAAGGTGCAACTGGCAACGTTCAGAAGATCGGCGACTTCTACAAAAGCTTCATGGATGTCAGCACCATCGAACAAGCTGGCATTGATGGCCTGAAGCCGGAACTCGAAGCGATCGACAATCTCAAGACAGTTGAAGATGTCATCAAGCACTTCGGATACCTGCAACAAGTCGGTGTCGGCGGTCCAATCGCGTTCTTCGTTGGAGCCGACGCGAAGAGTTCCAAGGAACACCTGGCTGCAGTGTTCCAATCAGGAACCACCCTGCCCGACCGCGACTACTACTACGTGGACAACGAAAAGTACACGAAGGTCCGCGCCGCTTTGCGAACCTACATTGCGACTCTGTTTGAACTTGCTGAGTTCGACGGTGGCGAAATCGCCGCTAAACAGATCGTGGAACTGGAAACGCAAATGGCGATGTTCCAGTGGCCTCGGATCAAGCTGCGTAACGCTAACCTGCGATACAACAAGTACGCTGTCAGCGATCTGCCGAAACTGACTCCCAACATGCCGTGGGGCACATTCTTCAAAGCCGTCGGTGCGAAGGACCTGAAAGAAGTTAACGTCGCGACACCAAGCTTCTTCCAGGCGCTGGAAGTCATCGTGTCAACAACGGACGTTGACACCTGGAAGCAATACATGCGGTTCCGAGTCCTGGACTCAGCCGCGCCCGCCCTGCCAAAACCGTTTGTCGATGCAGCGTTCGAGCTGTATCAGAAAGAACTCGCGGGCGTTCCGGAACAGAAGCCACGCTGGCGTCGTGGAGTGGAAGCCGCTTCCGGCGGACGTGGGTTTGGAGTCCTCGGAGAAGCGATTGGCGAAATGTACGTCAAGAAGCACTTTGGAACCGAAGCCAAGCGACGCATGGACGAACTGGTTCAGAACCTGCTGAAGACATACGAAGTCAGCATCAACGAACTGGCGTGGATGAGCCCCGAGACCAAAAAGATGGCTCTCGACAAACTGCACAAGATCAAGCCAAAGATCGGCTTCACCGAAAAGTGGCGTGACTACACGAACCTAAAGATCGATCCGAAAGACCTGCTGGGCAACATGAAGCGTTCTTCATTGCACGAACACAAACGCATGATGGACAAGCTTGGCAAACCCGTTGACGACACCGAGTGGGGTATGACTCCGCAAACCGTCAACGCGTACTACAACCCGACCAAGAACGAGATTGTGTTCCCTGCTGCTATCCTGCAACCTCCGTTCTTCAATCCGGAAGCAGAAGATGCTGTTAACTACGGCGGTATTGGAGCCGTCATTGGCCACGAAATCAGTCATGGTTTCGACGACCAGGGCAGCAAGTACGACGGCGACGGCAACCTGCGAAACTGGTGGACCGATTCTGACAAAGCCGCGTTCACGAAACTCGCAGACGCATTAGTCGCTCAATACGACGCGTACGAAGCGCTGCCTGGCAAGAACGTGCAAGGCAAGTTGACTCTCGGTGAGAACATTGCCGACCTGTCCGGCATGGCCATCGCCTACAAGGCGTACAAGATGTCCCTGAAGGGCAAGGAAGGACCAGTCATGGACGGCTACACCGCCGACCAACGGTTCTTCATCGGCTGGGCACAGATTTGGGCTCGCAAATACCGCGACTCAGAACTGGTCCGCCGACTGGTCACCGACCCGCACTCCCCATCACTGTTCCGAGCGAACGGGCCGATCATCAACTTCGACCCGTTCTACGAAGCGTTCGATGTGAAGGAAGGCGACAAACTGTTCAAACCAAAGAACGAACGAATCCAGATCTGGTAACCAAACCAAAACGATCTGCGAATCACAAGAGCGTGGGCATCAACAAAGATGCCCACGCTTTTTTTCGTTGAGACCAAGAATCTCTATCGCCCCAGGCTATCCCAGCCCGAATCACTCGCGACGTTTCACGACTTGGTATCAGACGTTGATTCAACGGGTTCCGCTTTCGGGTTATCGCCCGGACAAGCACCTTCCACAACCGCGATCCATCCACCGACCAGCAACAAACCACCGATCAGCCTGACGGGGCTCAACCACTGCAGGTCTGCGAGAACCCGCAGGTATTCACTACCCGAGAAACACACCACACCGACCAGGAAACACCAGCCAGCAATCCGCAGCATCACGCGTGGCCGATGCATCATGAGCAGCCCCACGAACACAATCGCAAGCGCATGGACAAGCTGATAAATCGCTGCGGTTCTAAGATCGTCCATGTATTTCGACGCCGCCGGAACACTGCGTCCCAGAACCGTCAAAGCCTGCCCCGCATATTTTTCCGTGACATAACCACCCAGTGCATCCGGAGCGAAAGCCCCCAACACAACACCCAAAGCGGCCGTCAAAGCCCCCGCCTTCATCCAGTTATTATTCAACCGCATCCGACTCACCCTCATTTCGAAGTGCGACAAAGGCTCCCAGCCCGCTTCGCAAGCCCAGCAAGTATCGCAGAGTCAGCAAGCTTTGCCACACGTTCCGAAGCAAGAACCTGAGCCAACTGTGAAGTGACCCTTTGCGTTTGCTCGTTTCGTTATCGCCAGAATTGACGGGAGAACCACAAGCGTTCTCACTGGTTGTCACGCCGTCCCCAACGCGCGTTCATGTATTCTTTTGCCGCATCGAATCTGTGCTGGCCCTCCAACCTTCGGACTTCGGTGATCTCGGCTTTCGCATTAGGACGCCATGCCTTCTGTCGTTTCAACTTCTCTGTGAGTAACAGCACTCGCTCCTGATCAACTGGCGAGAGATCGGAGGCGTCCTGCAGGACGGCCACGTGGTGGCAAGGCAGCAAGGTGGCCACCGGATTGTCTTCATCCAGCTTAGGATCAGCCCCCGCAGCCAGCAGAACCAAGGCGCATTCCAGGTGCTTTCCCTGGAGGGCTTGAGTAAGAACTGAACTTTCTCTTACCTTCGCATTCGGATTAGCCCCCCGATCAAGTAGCAGCCGAACCTTCGCAATACGCTCCTCAACGCGAAAGCCAGCAACTCCCACGGCCGAGGCCAGGCACGACCGCAGCCCATCGAAATTCGGATCACCGCCGTGGTCCAGCACGGCCCGCAGGGCCTTCGCTTTGCAGAAGCTGGCGACAAGAGATGTAACAGAGTCACCTCGAACCATGGGCGATCCCGCAAAGGCTGCCTGACACTTCACATTGGGGTCAGCCCCGTTCGCCAACAGTAAATCAAAAACCCCAGTATCCGTAATCGGCATGCACCACATTAGCGGAGTCACACCGCGCTTGCCTCGGAAGTCGGCATCGACACCCTGCACCAACAGTTCCCGGACCCGAATCGTGTCCTGCTGGTCGATAGCATTGCATAACTCGATGACTTTCGGATCTTCAAAGTACCAGGCAATATTGGTGTGTCGACTCCAAACACAAGGGTAATTCCACCCAGTTTCCCTGTCGCGATTACGCTCCGCCACCTTCTTAAGCTCTGCTACCGTTGGGCGGTTTCTAAAGTCCACGCCGCGTCCCCGGAACAACTCACTAAGACGCTTGGCGTCTGAGGGTGAAACTCCGGAGTCCCGTATCACAAGCCTGCGAAGCATTCTTAGGTCTCTCAGCGGCAGCAACTCTGCCGGGGCCAGCTTCCCTTCAATGTCCAATCGGACCAGCCCCGACAGCTTCGCTAGAAGTGGAACGTCTTCTGGCGTCACCTCGATAGAAGAAACATTCAAGTCCCAAAGATTCGGCATGCCGCCCAAGAGAGCGACGAATTTACTGTCAAATCCACCGGCGTCACCGACCAAGTTGAACTGTAAACCAAGCGTCAGGCGTTCGACCTTGGGACAGTCTCGCAGCAAGTCCGTAGTAGACCAGTGCCATCGCTCGCTGATTTTCACATTCCGGACTTCAGGGCAACGTATCTTAAGAGCTGCCTCGCCTCGCCCGGCGTTCGACGCAGAAAGCTGCAGGTCTCTCAGAACAGGAAACTCCCCGACAAAGTCGTTCTTCCCGATCATCTTAACCCTGCCAAACACCAGGCTCTCAAGCTTTGAGCACCCAGCAATCGCGGCGCACAGAGAGTCGTCAACTTCAAGTCTGCTCAGCTTCAAACGGCGCAAGCCGGGATTCGCCAGGACAATTTCCTCGTAGATGCGACTAAATTTGACCTCTCCGGGAGGCGCGCGAAGGTCCAGGGCTTCGATGTCATTTCGGTTCTTCAGTGCCTCCAACGCTTCGGGAGGAACCGCCAGAGCAGGAAACTCTTTCAGGGTGCGAATACCCGCGAGTGCGCGCGCCAACTTTGGGTCGTATACCTCATCTGAACTCCCTCGTCTTGACATCACCCGCATGGGCAAATCTTTGAGCAATGGATAAGCATCAGGGGCAATTTTGGTGAAAGCCAGTCGCCGGAGATTCTTAATCTTGCATAACTCTTTGACGCAATCGCGACCTAAGGGAACCTCTGAAGCAAGTTCGAGGTCGATTGCGTTGAGCCCCGCAAGATCGCCCAGATCCGCAAGAGGCGCAATTCGAACCGCAGTAATCGGTCCACTCGAGTACTTCACACTTAGGTCACGCAACTTGTCCATCGTACCGGCGATACGCAGAGAGGCATGCTCCATTTCACGTAGCTTCGGTTGGCCCCCCCTTAGAGACATGTCGAGGTGCAAACTCCGAATCGAATCCTGTCCTTCCCAGCACGGATATAAGCTCAGTCGCTCCTTAAATCGAACAAGCGAACTACTGTTCGCAAGCCAGGATGCGAGGTACTCCGATCGCGTCTGCCTTGAATACTTCAGCCGATCACCAATCGGCAATTGCTTAAGCTCGGACCGGGCCGCCGGGTCAGGATCAGGGAAATGGATCTGTTCAGCATGTGTTGCGATCAGCCGACGGAAGTTGCTCAAAGTGCCTTTCGACCGTGAGGCACTGATGGCGACAAACGTCTCGCTTGGAATGTCCTCCAGAAAACTGAGATCTTTTGCCGTGGTCTCTAGTAACAAGGGCTGATTGATTGGCAATGCAATCCGGCCTTTGGCGATCCCAACCGAACAGTTAGCGAGACTTGATGCGTTCCAGTAGGGATAGCTATCTTTCTTGATTCGCCACCCGTTCTCGGCTCGCTCGGCCAGGTATACCCAACACACGAACTCTGCCGGGAACCTTACGAAGCGAAATCCCGGAGGCAAGTAGTCAGGTTGGGCCTGAGGCAGTTCAGTCCACTCGGGATGTACAACCCCCGCCGGTTCTTTTCCGGACTCCAGATCCTGAGTTTGCCAGAGCAGTGTCGCAGCAGCGGCTGGACACAGGCAACTCTGACCGGCGCCAGATAAAAACAAAGTGTAGGCGACTATCCAAAGCTGCATAATCAAACTCCTATGTGGCCACGAATCAGATTGTACGAACGTCGGTCTGTGTCATTGCCAGGGCAATCGCACGTTCAAGCAGCTAGTTTCGCTTGAAACGCAGTGAGGATTT
>CAZAIB010000014.1:0-89082 GCA_964485095.1 uncultured Planctomycetaceae bacterium
TCCTCACTGCGTTTCAAGCGAAACTAGCTGCTTGAACGTGCGATTGCCCTGGTGGTCTACCCACAAATTGTGGCGTGGCTGGGGATCATAATTGGCATGCGATTCAAGCGAATTACGGTCGCGTTAATTGTAATGCTGTGCATCCTTGCGGCGTGGATCGTATTGCCGGTCATGATTCTGATTCCTCTGTTTGAGTTCTTTGGAGTTGATCCGTACTCCCCAGTTGTGACACTGTTTTTTCTTTCGCCCGCCACGGTTCCGCTCACCACAATGTTTGGCGATAGTGTCGGCAACTTCCCCACGATCCAAGCCATTATCAGCGTCGTCTGGCATATCGGCTGCTGGCTGGCTCTTCGCAAATTCGCGCATCATCAGTTGGAACAACGACTCGGCCGGAAGACCACGAAAGATAAACCACTGCCGCAAGGCCTAACTAAAACCATCACATGAGTAGACGAATCGTATTGCGCCGGACATCATGTGATTGAACCTGCGGAACTCTAAGTAACTCTGTTTACGGGACGCCATGACTGACAAGGTGCATCGCCCGACGCTTTTGCGGAGATTAGCTACCGGCGCGTCGATGCCGCTTCTGGTCAGGGAACTCACCCGACAGGCGGCCCGGAAGCGAACTTATGTGTTTCGAGTCATTCTGATCCTCACGGCTTTAGCTGCAGCGATTTACGGGCTCAAAGATGTCGTCACCACTGGGTCGCCCAATCAAGTTCTCTCGCTTGGACAGGGCAAGGATCTGTTTTGGCTGCTGGTTGGGATTCAGTACGTCATCACGTACGTGTTCCTCCCCGCCTACTGTGCGGGACTGATTACGTCTGAGAAAGAACACGATACGCTGCAACTACTGCTAGTGACAAAGATTTCTCCGACGTCGATTATCCTTGAGAAGTCACTTAGCCGGCTGGTTCCTTTCGCAAGCCTTCTGGCCATCGGAGCACCAGTACTGGCAGTCGCGTACAGTCACGGCGGTATTACGCAGCCCATGGTCTGGTGCACCGCCTACCTGGGCCTTTCGGCCGCCGCGCAAGTTTCGGCAATGGCGATCTTGTGTTCGGTATGGTTCAGGCGAACCGTCACTGCGTTCGTGGCGACGTACGTCCTGGCTGGCATCCTGCTTTGGTTCGGCCCTCTAACTCTGGCTGAACTTTTCGACATTCGGCCTTCCGGCCCCGATGTGCAGTGGCATTGGCAGCATTTCCCGTTGTACCACCAGTTGCACACGCTTGAATTAGTCGGTGCGACAAGTGCTTTCGTTCACAGCTGGCCTGTCTGGGTGACGACCGTCAGTATGTTGTTGACTGCCCGGATGGCTCTCATTCCCCGGGCGTTTGCCAAACCAACCAATCTACTAAGGCGAACGTTTCGTCGAGTCGATCAATCTGTCGAAGCCGTGACCGGAACACAGCTACGCAGCGATAAAACGATTCCAACCGACGAACCAATCGCGTGGCGTGAGACGACTCGCGGGATGCTGGGAAACACTCGGTACCAGTTGTATTCGCTGGCGGTCGTTTCGATTCTGATTCTTGGCACTTACTCCATCTTGTTAGTTCCACAGCGACGAGACGCGCTAGTCGCAATGCAGATCTTCGCTTTCGCTTTGGGAGCACTGCTGATCACGGCAAAGGGATCCTCTTTGTTCTCACAGGAGCGAGCCAGCCAGACGCTGGATGTACTGCTGACAATCCCGATGCGCAACAGCACTCTGATGTTGCAGAAGTTTCGCGGACTCAGAAACCTGATTGCGGTTCTGACGATAATTCTTCTGTTACTCGGCGGGCTATACGTCTCTGCTATGACTTCGCCGTTGCCGTTCGAGAAACGTCGCGACAAAATGGACGTACCATTCTTCGGCCTGTGCCACCTCAGCACGCTGGTGCTGTATCCGCAGGTCATTGCATGGCTGAGCATTTGTGTCGGAATGAGAATCAAACGCGTGCTGGTCGCGTTGGTGACTGTGCTGACCATTGTGATCGCGTGGTGTTTCCTTCCGCTGGTAGTTCATGACTACCTCACAAACTCGACAAGTTCTTACTCATGGAACTCGGGTGAAAGCAGCCCTTCGATACTCTGGAACACCCAATCTCCGTTGTACATACCCATGTCGTACTTCCGGCAGGACTACAGAAGATATGAGGCCCCATGGGGTTTGCTGCTGTTGAATATCGTGTATTACGGAGTGGGTTGGTTCGCGCTTCGCAAGCTGGCGCTGTCGCAGCTTTCCAAACGACTTGGGCGACGAGATCAAAAGTTCTCATGAACCAAACATGGTGGCATGGACGCGAAGGTTCGCTTACAACGAAGGGAACAACTGCCGAGCCTTAAGACTTTGCGACCAGAAAGCCAGCCATGCGATCGATCGGATCTGCCTGCATCTTCTTCCTGCTGTGTTCCGCACCCTGCCGGGCGCTATGTGACGTTGCAAAACCGAAGAACGTTGTTTTCATCCTGGTTGACGACCTGGGCTGGGCCGACCTTGGCTGTTACGGCAGCACGTTTCACAAGACACCCAACCTGGACAGATTCGCCGCTTCGGGAATGCGGTTCATCGATGCGTATGCGGCTTGCCCGGTGTGTTCGCCAACCAGAGCCGCCATCATGACCGGACAGCATCCGGCTCGCATCGGAATCACCGATTGGATTCCCGGGCAAAGTCCAAAGGATCGCAAACTACTTAGCAACGAAGATTTTGATGCGTTGCCGCTGGCACAAGTCACGCTGGCCGAAGCTTTGAAGCAGCACAAGTACCGAACCTTCTTCGCCGGCAAGTGGCATCTGGGCAGCGACGGTCATTTTCCTGAACAGCAGGGGTTCGACATCAACAAGGGCGGACATCACAAAGGTTCTCCGCCGGGCGGGTACTACGCTCCGTACAAGAACCCAAAACTGACCAACGGCAAAAAGGGAGAGTATCTTCCAGACCGTCTGACAAACGAAAGCATCTCGTTTCTGAAGTCGGTCGGCGATGATCCGTTCCTGCTGTACCTGTCGTACTACACCGTGCACACTCCCATTCAGGCCGACCGCCAGTCAGTCGCTCTGTTTAAAGACTCCGCAAAAAAACTCGGCAAGTCTCCGGCAGCCATCAACGAACGCAACGGCAAAACGCGCGCTCGGCAGGATCGTCCGGACTACGCATCCATGGTCTATGGAATGGACCGCAATGTCGGTCGTCTTCTTGACTCTCTGAAAGAACTTGGCCTGGATGACAACACGGCTGTGTTCTTCACGTCGGACAACGGGGGTCTGTCAACTTTGAAGCGTCCCAATGCCCCCACCTGCAACCTACCACTCCGCGCCGGCAAGGGCTGGTGCTACGAGGGAGGTATCCGGGTTCCTTTAATCGTCCGCGTTCCAGGACTAACGACACCGGGATCAACTTCCAGCATGCCAGTCACCAGCATGGACTACTACCCGACCATCCTCTCGGTGCTCGGACTACCACAGATGCCATCGCAGCACGTGGACGGCGTCGATTTGACGGATGTACTTGGCGGGAAAGCAGCAACAACAAATCGAACCGCGCTCCACTGGCACTACCCGCACTACCACGGAAGCACATGGGCGCCCGGCGCGGCGATCAGGGCAGGGGAGTGGAAGCTAATTGAGTTCTACGATTCCGACGAAGTCGAGCTTTTCAATCTGATCAGCGATCTGGGAGAACGCACTAATCTCGCGAAAATCAACCCGGAGAAGACCAGAGAACTGCAATCGCAACTCCGCGACTGGCAGACGACTATCGGAGCTCGGATGCCGCGTTCGAACCCGGCTTTCACTAAGTAAAGCCCGCTCACCCACCGAACAATAAAGTCGTGGCAGGCAGGGCGGAGACCCAAAACAAAGAAAGGCCCCGCACTGGTTTGTGCGGGACCTTCATTGACTAGCCTCGGGTTGCAGTGGGGGACACTGCAACTCGTGTTAGCGACCTACGATCACTCATGCAACAGCTTCGCAGCTGGCACGTTGCCAGCAAGCAGGTTGAACTTCTCTCGAAGCAGTGCTGACATCTGATCGGTCGTCGTTTCTCCCGGAACCTCGATGTAGACACCACCGCCCATGCTGGCCAGAGCCCTCATGAGGCCTCTATCAGCATGGTTACCTACAGACATCGCGTGAATAGTGACGCCGGCCCGAACTGCTTCTCGAGCTTCGTAGATCAGATACTTCTTCTGCAGGGTGTCACCCTTGTTCAAGTCACTTGAGGTGTAGTCGGCAATTCCGTCACCATCCCAGTCAAACCACTCATCATACTGGATATTGTCCCAATCGGCGGGCAGTCCACTTGGCAGACTACTTGGCCTGTTGACCTGACCATCGGTCATGACCAACATCTGCCAACGGGCTCCAACTCGACCTTCGCCGGTCAGAATTTCGCGAGCAGCCTTAACCCCATCACCAATATTCGTACTCGCACTGTAGTGAGCCGCCTGGTGGTGAAGCTGAATCGTTTCGATCTGACTGTAGTCCGTAGTCAGAAAATCAGATCCAAGGTCAACATCCGAAATACTGTTCGGTGCACTGACCTCACTGGACGAGATCCTGTTTAGCTTCTCAGCCGTGTTACCATAGCCAACAAGCCCGAGACTGTCGCCAAACTGCAGGTCGGTCAGGAATGCATTGAACTGAGTCATTCCGTCTTTGACCGCCTGGTAAGGGTAAGCCGCTACTCGGAACAGGTCCTCAGAATCAGAGTTGCTACGTTCTTCGTGTAGCAAGTACATCATCAGAGTTCGATACCCGAAGTCGTAGCGGTAGTCGTAAGAGCTACTAATCCGAAGACGAGAGCTGTTCCCGTCGTTGGAGTTGCTGATCACCCAGGAAATGTAGTCTTTCCATTTGTCCTTGCTGACCGACCGAGATGGCATGCCTCTGAAGCTGCCATCGCTGTTCCGGCCTTCCTGTGGGTATGGCTCGTAACTGGTGCCTGTAGAACCAATCTTCTCAATGAGAATCCATGAAGCATCGTTGTTGTAGATTCCCAGTGAAGCGAGATCCGAAGTCCTCGGGCCAACTTTCCAGCCGTTGTAATTCGAAAGGTCCCAAAGCGTAATCTGGTAGCCAGGATCAACTCTGAACGAGTTAATATCCTGATTAAATCCCGAGATAAAGCGAAGATCGTGGACTCCAACACCCAACCTACCTTTGTAGCCTGAGTAGTTGTTGAAGTCGTAGAACCTCACGCCGCCATCATCGTCTTCCTCTTCCAGTTCCAGGTACTCGTAGATTGATTCAGCCGAAGAACTGGACACGTAGGTTCCAGCATAGCTGTTGATCTTTCCCCAGCCATTTGCAGGGAACTTCTTGGTTCCGGAAGCATTTGAAAAGTAAGCATTGGAATCAACCAGTGCGTCCCATGCGTCGTCCAGGTCATCCTGAACAGCGCCTTTGTCAAGCGACGTGAAGTAAGGAAGACTGTCGTAGTTCATCGAGCCCGAATAGTCGCAGACCGTCACAAAGTCACGTGCCTCAACGTAGGCAGATGCACTGGACCGCAAAGCGACTGTCTTGTCGCCAAACACTGGAGCGAACATCAGCTTCAGCTTACTGTCTCCGCGCTTTTCGTCAGCACCATCCTTGCGGATGTTGACCCGAACTGCGTTGTAAGGTGAGCCGGTCCAGTCGATTTCGAACTGCGATGTCTGTGGGTTCCATGAACGTCGACCGAAGTCAACGTCGGATGTTTCCAGATAGAACCCGTTGCGTGACGCAACGTCCTTCGCCATCGCAACAGCTCTGGTCTGAGCATATGCGTGCACATTGCTGGAATTGCCCGTATCGGCCGCTTCCCGAATCGCAACTGTAATTTCCTGGGCCGCCGCAAGAGCCGCCCCATCCGCAGAAGACTGCATTCGTGACTTGGTCACATTAATCAGACCAAGGTCAACTGACATACCCACGAACGTCAGAATCCCGGCAATGAAGAAAACAGAAAGGACCAGGATGGCTCCTTTTCGTCTTCCGGACTGCTTCGAATGCAGTCCCTCCTCTTTGAAAATCTTCAACATTCCCCTCTCCCCCTTTTAAACCCTTAGTAGTCAACTCTCTCGTTGTCGATCCTTCTTACTGCATCAATTGGCAAGCGAAGACCTTGCGGATCGGAATACCGAAACCGCTGCCAACGTCCTGCCCCTCATGTATCGATCAAGTGGAAACAGCGTCACATCCGCGTACGGAATAACCGCTCGGATGCGGAATAGTTTCAGGTGGTTGTCGGCCGCTGCCAGATCAAAGTTGTCGCCATCCTTGTCCCCGGCCGCGGTATCACCTTCGTGTCGAATCGAGACCGTCACTTTGGAGCCATTAAAGCCGGCAGCCGAAATGAAGTTCTGGATGTCACGTCTGACCTTTTGATTGGGCGTCTCGTTGGCGGCAACCCTGTCTCGAAAATCCATGCTGGCCAGGCGGCCGCCCTCACGTACCGCAGAGTGCAGCACTGTCGACGCTCGAGTCGCTATTCCGAGTTCAATCGTGCCCAGCACCAAAGTCAGCAGCAGCGGACAGAAGATCGCAAATTCGACCATAGCCGCACCGCGTCGCGGTTCACTGTTGTGTTTTTCAGGATGCTGTTTTCTCATCACTCGCCCTTCATTAACAGACGGTTGCTGCTGATCTGTTCTATTCGTGCCGTAAGACGGACATGCCCGTAATATTGATTCCACGAACCCACTTGGGCCCCGCGGGTCCCCAGATCGAGATATTGTCGTAGGGCACTGAAACCCTCACGATGAAGATCTGCCGCGGCTCCGCCTCTGACAAGTCAATCTCGGCAAGACTGTTGTAGTCGATGCTGGTCGGATCCACGTCCGGATCGTCGAACACGCTCCCGTCCAGAACCTCAACTTTGAACATGGTTGTCGGATTAAGAAGCCCACCCAGGATCTCGTTCGCTCGCGCCTTTACCTCGTCGGTCGTCGAGTTGTCGCCAACACCAACACGGGCAGCACTCTTAGCGGCACCGTTCAAAACGTGAATGGTCATGAAGACATGGCCGAACTCGATGAATGCAAACACAAGCAGAAAGAAGACAGGCAGCACGATGGCCAGTTCAACAAGCGTGGCGCCAGACCGTTGGTCTCTCGTGCCGTCTGTCACTCTGGTTTTTCGATGAATCATCGTGGCCGTCTCGGTTGTAAACAGAAAACTGGGAAAGCAAGGCAATCCCTGCCGCTCAAACAAACTTAGGCCGATTTCTGCGTGGCGATTGGAATCATTGGCCATTTTTCCGGACTACCGGACTCACCGGACCCAGACATAGGGGGCAAACGCCCCCCAGAGCATGAATAGTCGTCACAACCGGCATAGCCTGGCCCAACTCGTATGGACACGCGATCTGCCGCAACAACCCACTCCCACCCACCGGATGCAGTCTTTTGAGAGCAGGGGATTCCATGATTCTGTCTGTGAAGCCGGCGGCATATTCGTCCCGATACCTACCTTCGGCGGGATCACTACGCCCGCACCCCCCAAGCCGACCCGGACAAATTATGAGCACTGACCCACAGCCAACACCCGAAGAACTCCTCGCCCAAATCGACCTGCTCAACCAGCAGTTGCTACAGGCTCAGAAGTTGAGTTCTGTCGGAGCCATCGCGTCTTCCATCACGCATGAGTTCAACAACATTCTCACAACGGTGATTAACTACGCCAAAATGGGTCTGCGGCGCACAGACGATGAGACCCGCGAAAAGGCGTTCAACAAAATCCTCGCCGCCGGACAACGCGCGTCAAAGATCACGACAGGTATGTTGTCGTACGCTCGCAAAGGAGCGGACCGCTATGAGCCCAACGATCTGCGCATCCTTGTCGAGGATGTTTTGGTCCTGGTCGAGAAGGATCTGCAGAAGTACCGTTTGGGTGTAGATCTGAATATCGAAGAAGGCGTTTTGGCCACGGTCAACGCGAGTCAGATTCAACAGATCCTCATGAACCTGATCGTCAACGCGCGTCAGGCTATGAAAGAGGGCGGCCGCCTGGCGATCGCAGTCCGCAAGAACCCAACCGATGGGTGGGGCGAGATTCAGGTCCGCGACACTGGGTGCGGAATCCCACAGGAACAGCTACCGAAGATCTTTGACCCGTTCTTCACAACGAAGACCACCGATGAGAACGGTCAGGGCGGAACCGGCATTGGCCTGGACATGTGCCGACGCATCATCGAAGCCCACAAAGGCCGAATCCGCGTTGAAAGCACCGTGGGCAAAGGCACCAGTTTCACTCTGAAACTCCCGTTGGCCTCTGTCGTTCCCAACGCCGCGTAACTTAGTCGATCGATTCGCTGGCCGGGCGAACCGGTCAACGCGGTTGGCGTTCAAGATGAGCGCGCAATCAACTGCGCTCATTCCTGCGCACCATCCCGGTGCCAACTCTCGGTTCCCACAGATCGAGCGTTCGATGTTCGCTGGACACCAGCGTTTGTTTGTGACATCACGCGGATTGCCAACCTCGCTGCAACTCGCGGAATTCTCGCTAGCTTGCAGTCTGGCTCCCGGATCACGGTCGGAGGTTTATCGAAACCTCCAAGGCGAGCGCGTCAATGCATGCGGTTCCCACTGCTGCAATACAGGCACATACCGCATTTGACCTGGCACCAGAGTCACTGGACAATGAAGCCCCGCCATTGACCGGCGCCCAACCTCTGCGCGCCGCCACACATTGCGTAGTACGCAATTGTAGAAAGAACTCGTCGTGCGTCAGCTTCCTCACTCAATCGCGACTCGTGTTTTATCGACCAGCCTGTTGCTTCTCGCGTTCATCGTTCTGCATCAGCGACCGGCAATCGCTCAGGCTGAGAAACCGAACATCGTCTACATCATGGCGGACGAACTCGGCTACTACGAATTGTCACACATGGGCAATCCGCACATCAAAACGCCCAACATCGACCGCATGGCCGCTACCGGGATGCGGTTCACGCAGGGCCTCGCCGGTTCTTCAGTCTGCGCGCCGACGCGTTGCGTGTTGATGACCGGCAAACACAGCGGACACACGTCGGTGCGAGCCAACGGAGGCGGAACCCCGCTGCGAAGCGAAGAGGCAACCATCGCCAGCATGCTAAAAGAGCAGGGCTATGCGACGGGCGGTTTTGGCAAGTGGGGCTGCGGCGGACGCGGTTCGACCGGTGTTCCTGAAAAGCACGGCTTCGATGAATTCGTTGGCTACTACGACCAGGTTCACGCTCACAGCTACTACCCAAAGTACATCGTTCGCAACAGTGAAGAACTGCCACTGAAGGGTAACAAGGGCATGAGCACCGGTGAGACGTATTCACACTACGTCATCGTCGAACACGGCATGAACTTCATTCGCAGGAACAAAGACAAACCCTTCTTCTGCTACCTGCCCATCACACCGCCGCACGGACTGTTCGACATCCCGGACAACGATCCGGCATGGGCGATGTACAAAGACAAGGACTGGCCCGACCAGGCAAAACGATATGCGGCGATGGTCACGATGGTGGACCGCCAGGTGGGCGACGTATTCAAACTGCTGGAAGAACTTCGCCTCGACAAGAACACACTGGTCGTGTTCTGTGGAGACAATGGCGGCAACGATTACTTCGTCACAAAGGAACACAAACGAGGTTTCTTTGGAGCCAACAAGCATCCGCAAACGGGGATCGAATTCCGCGGACGCAAGGGAACGCTGTACGAAGGCGGACTACGAATTCCGATGATCGCAAAGTGGCCCGGACGAATCGCCGAAGGCAAAGTCAGCGATCACTTGTGGTACTTTCCGGATGTGCTGCCGACCATCGCCGAAATCACCGGCGCAAAGCCGCCCGCTGATATCGACGGCATCTCGATTGTGCCGGAACTATTCGGAACCACAGCGGCAGGCCGCGAACAGCAAAAGCACGAGTACCTCTACTGGGAACTTGGCAGCAAAACAGCCGTGCGCTGGAACGACTGGAAAGCCGTTCGCCCCAGCGCGAAAGCAGACTGGGAACTCTACGACTTAAGCAAAGACATCAGCGAAGCCAACGACCTCGCGGCCGCCGAACCGAAGGTTCTCGCCACGATCAAAGGCTTCGCCGCAGCGGCCCATGTGGATGCCGTTGAGGGAACCTTTCATGACCGAGCGATCCACGAACGCGACCGCCGGGCCAAGTTTGGCGACTTCCCACAACCACAACGTCGGCGACGGGGCAAAAACACCAAGCTGCCGCAAAGGGGGCTAATTCCAACGAAAGACCTCAAAATCGTCCGCGTCAGCAGCCAGGCCGACGGAAATGACCGAAGCGGCGCCAGCATGATTGACGGAGATTCACGTACTCATTGGCATACACAGTTCAACCGCGGAATAAAGAAGCACCCGCACGAAGTCGTCATCGATCTCGGGCAGGTCCGCACAGTCAAAGGCGTTCGATACATGAGCCGGCAGGACAGCGGCTGGAACGGAGCACTCGCGAAGTGCGAACTTGCCGTCAGTGACTCGGCAGACACATTCCCCACCAAAACGAATCCCGTCACGTTCAGGAAAACAAGAGAACCGCAGGAAGCCCGGTTCAATGGAACCGGCCGCTACCTGCACCTACGAATCCTAAGCGAAGTCAACAACGGCCCGTGGGCCTCAATTGCAGAACTTGGTGTCATCGGCCAGTAGCCCGTATACTGGTCGACACCAGAACCAACCGACAGACCTCAATCTCCCAAGCACTAGATTCACCCAGAATGCTCGCCGGCCCGATCTTCAACCGTGAACTTATCACGGCCCCACGAAAAACCAGCCACTTCCTCCTCCGCGCCGGATACGTCGCCGCGTTGTTCGTGCTCATGTACACAACGCGCCAAACGACCATCGGCTTCCAGGAAGTCCGCAACATCGGAGACATCGCGCGCTTTGGCGGACTGGTGTTCCAGGTGTTCTCACTGGTTCAACTTTCACTGGTCATGTTCTTCGCGCTACTGCTAACCGCAGGCAACATCGCGCAGGAGAAAGACCGTCGAACGCTCATCCTGTTACTCATGACCGACTTGCGCAGCCGAGAAATGGTTCTCGGAAAACTGGGCGCGAGTCTCCTGATTGTGTTTGTCCTGATCGCAGCATCCGCGCCCGTGATGTGCTTCCTGTACATGCTGGGTGGCATTTCCACAGATCAAATCATCTGGTCGCTGGCGATATGTTCGGCCACTGCCATCGCCGCCGGTTGCTGGGGCGCACTGGTTGCGTTTTGGCGAGACAAGACCTTTCAGACGCTGGCCATCAGCGTCCTGGGAATCGTCGCCTTTCTGGTTCTGCTTGAAGGTGCCGCAGCTTTGATGGGTGAAGGCAGTATTGCTCAAACCATCGCGGGCGCCCTGAACCCGTACCGCGCGATGTCGGCTGTATTGAACCCGCTTGCCAATGTTGAATCCGGTGTTGCCACAGTCTCCGCCGTTGTGCCGGTCGTGTCGCTGCTGGCGTTCGCCTTGGGAATGAGCCTGTTCACAATCGGCCGCCTAAGAACATGGAACCCGTCGCAGCTGGTCTACCAACGCGTCGATGAAGACGATGACGCCGCAACGGAAAGCCGCGTCAAACACCGCAGCATCTGGACCAATCCGGTCATCTGGCGAGAAATCTGCACCCGCGCTTACGGCCGCAAGATTGTTTTCATCAAACTGGCTTATGTCGCCATCGCCGCTCTTGTGACGTGGTACCTGGCCACCAGCGCGGATGACGGATCGCTTGTGCTGGGCATGGTGTCGCGTTCTGGCTTCGCCTTCGTGGCGCTTACGGTTATCAGCCTGCTGCTCATCAACGCCCAGGCAGTGACATCGCTCACCAGCGAACGTGACGGCCAGACGCTGGAACTCCTCCTGGCCACAGACATCAGCGCCAAAGAATTCATCCTCGGCAAAATCGGCGGCGCGCTTTGGAACTCGAAAGAACTCATTCTGGTTCCATTCATCATGCTGGGTTACCTCATGTATTCGGGGAACCTGGGCATCACGACCGAAAACATGATCTACCTCATCATCGGTTACTCGGCGCTGGTCGTGTTCTCAGCGATGCTGGGACTGCACTCAGGACTCAGCTACGAGAACTCACGGTCGTCTATTGCCAACAGCCTGGGCACGATCTTCTTCCTGTTCATCGGCATCTTCATTTTCATGATCCTGCTAGTTGAAGCTCGATCGTCATTCGCGATCCAGTTCCAAAGCTTCCTGATTTTCATCATCGTCGGCAGCATGGGCTTGTACGGTTCTCTGACAAACAAGAACCCATCCAACGCTCTCACTTTGGCCGCGGCACTTCTGCCATTCCTAACCTTCTACGCCATCACTGAGTTCCTATTGGACGGTTCACTGGGTGTCTGCATGTGGATTACCGTCGCCTATGGCTTTGCCACCATCGCCATGCTTGTCCCCGCCGTCAGCGACTTCGACGTCGCACTCGGCCGAACAACATCCGACAACGGGTAAGAACGAACTACCGCGGTTTTAGACTCGTCGTTACGCAGCCCGCCAATCAGGCAGGAGCCCTGGACTAGTGGTGCGTCGACCATAAATCTCATGTAGTCTTGTACTTGGGGCCTCCGAGCCCCAAGGTCTTCCGGCGAACCTAGGTCGCAAGCGTTGATCGATATTTAAGCGTGGACAGGACGATCATTGAGATGGGGGAATCGCTCGTGCTTGGGGCTCGGAGGCCCGCAAGTACGGGACACTATCACCTGACATTCATCAATAGACACACCACTAGTGACTGTCGAAGGAGATGACACCCATGGCCTCAGCAAATCAGACTGTCGGAACCAATATCGAATTCTCCGGCCTAAGTTTCTCCACGTCGCGACCACACCAGTTTGGTCTCGTCATAAATGGGCCAGCTCCGGAAGGTCCGGCCGACTACCTCCACGACATTCTGCTTGCCCCCGAAAACCGCGAAGCGTTCCTGAACCTCATCGAAACCGAATACCTGGTCGTCTGCAAGAACCTCCAAACCGACGCTCCCACGTACCGGCGAGTCCGCGGCAAATCGAGCCACGGAAAACTAAGCCAGGCAGAGTACTTCCATCACGATGGATGCAGTTGCCCCACCAAACCGCGCGTTGTCGAGATCCGTCTGCCTCATCAGCAAATCTCTCGCAACATTCATACAGCGATTGCCCGCTTTCCACAGGTCATGCACGCGATGCTGGCCGCACTCCCCGACCGCTTTCGCGCAGACACTGAGATCGCCGACTACCAGGCTCAGTTTTCCGGCGATGAATCCGAGTTCCCACCAGTCGAGACGTGGGACAAGATCCAGGGCCGAGTCATCCGTTTGGTTCGCCGCGAGATGGACGCCGAAACCTGCCGAGCTTACTACCGCGATGTCGACAAATTGTCCGACGCCTACGTGCTGCCCTGGGAAATGGGCGAGAGTCGCCTGATGGTCAACAATGCCGCGGACCTTACCAGGACCACGCAACACCGCCGGGCGTATCAAAAGATCCGCACTGCCAACGAACAAAACGGTAGCCTGGTAAAACGCTGGACCGCCGAAGAAGCCTGAGCCGTGAGGCGGCCTCCACTTACTTCCGACTCTCTACGTTCGAACCTACTTCGCCGCCAACCGCAAAGACAGACATCACCGCACAATGATCTGAAACGTCATTGTGAATCACTTTGTGCTCAAGCACAGTCCAGTCGCGCGGTGCGAAGATGAGGTCGATTCTCTGGTCGGGATAGTCCACTGGGAAAGTCGGTTCGCCGACCAACTGGCCTGCAAAGTGGTTCGTTCCCCACAGCCGCTTTATCGATTCCGAATCAGGTCCGGCATTGAAATCACCGGCCATGATGGAACCAACCGTACCGGGATACTCCAGCAACTGATCCACCTGCGCCAGATTGTTATCCATGTCATAAGAATCGTTGTGTAACGACCAAACCCCAACCGGACCACTGGGAAGCATGACCCGCACGAACAACGCGCGGCGACTGTTCTTAGTGATATAGAATGGCCGCCGACCCGCCAGCGACAGGTTCGCGACTGGCTCAATCGGGTATCGCGAGAGAACCGCATTGCCACCCACAACTCTTAGGAAGGGCAACCCAAAGCAGTAGTTCTCTCCAAACACCCAGTGCCGCAGCCCCGTCTTTCGCGCCAGTTCTGCCACCTGATTCACATCGCACGGACCGGCTTCTGTCATCACTTCGGACAGGCAAACGATATCCGGATTCTCAGCCCGAATAATCGCGGCCAGCTTGTCCAATCGGTCAAGCACAGCCGCTTCAGATTCAAACGACACGGCGCCAGTCATCACAAAGCATTTGGCGAGGTTGAACGCCATCACTCGAACCTGACCAGCAGCTTCGACAGGGACTTCGTCGACTGCCGTTGTCTCCGAGCCCTGCGACGGCTGCTCTCCACCAGCCAGGACCGTGCCGTTAACAACAAACAGCACACCACCGACGACGATGCCGATCGTCAGCAAAACCACGAGTACTTTGAGCCGTTTCTTCATGCTGATAGCCAATGCTGCTCGGTTGGTCTCACTCGCTCAATATGAGCAAGCCCCGCGACGGACGTCACTACTGGGGACAACTGCCTGGGCGATTTGCAGTCGGCAGCGGGCTGCGTTCGATCTCACGCGGTCGGGAACAGTGTCGCAACATCGAGCGTCAAGTCAGGGTCATACAACGTCGCAATCACCGCATCACGTCCAAAAGTCGCCACGCTGGAATAGCCAGACTCACCTGGAGTCCTGTGAACGACAACGGACTCCGACTTAACGTCAACCACCCAGTAGTCACTCACACCACTCGCTGCATACAACTCCGCCTTCTCGCCCAGATCGTAAGCCAGACTGCTGTCGGCAACTTCTATCAACAACGTAATGTCGGATGGTCCGGGACGACCATCCCGGTAGCTTCGTTCTTTCACCCAGACAATGTCCGGCTCAGGGGCGCTATCGGAAGCAGCAACTCCGACGGAGTGCTGCACTCGCACCCGAATCTGCGAAGCATCTGTGCTGGCGAAGCTCCACCGGGTCAACAAGTCGACGATATCTTCATGGATCGGACCAATCGGCGACATCTCGCGAATCTGTCCGTGAATGAGTTCCAACCGGCGGCCCTCGAGTACACCGGTCCGGACCAGGCGATCATATTCGGCAATTGAGAAGTGAGCTGTCGTGCTCATAGGTCGAACCAGATTCAGAAAGTCGGCTGTCTTCTTTCATTGTGCGAACCAGCGCAGACCGAACAAGATCTTGTTCGCGCCCAGATCCATCCATTCACAGAACAACGACTACCCCAGCAGAGCTTCGATCGGTTCGGAGTCATGATCAGAAAGCGGAATCGGACGTCCAACGTTGCTGATGTTCGTGTCAGTGTGATCCAAACCAAGCGCGTTGCAGATGGTGGCCATGAAGTTTGGAACCGAAACGGCGTTCTTCGCAATCTTGACGCCGTCCTTTTCAGTCGCCCCGTAAACCTGACCGCCCTTGATGCCGCCGCCTCCAAGCACCGTGCTCCAACTGCCAGGCCAGTGATCTCGACCGCCGTTGTCGTTGATCTTTGGCGTCCGACCGAATTCGCCCATCCAGACGACCAACGTCGAATCCAACAGCCCGCGGTCCCTGAGGTCCGTCATTAATGTGCCCCACGCCGGGTCAAGAACCTCACACAGGCCTTTGACTGATGCAAAGTTCTCAGCATGAGTGTCCCAGCCAATCCCCGCGTTGCCATCCGTTCCGCTCAGCGCGACTTCAACGAATGGAACGCCCCGCTCCACCAACCGGCGAGCCAGCAGACATCCCTGGCCAAACTGGTTCCGTCCGTACGCATCGCGCAGAGTATCTTTCTCTTCATCCAGCGTGAACGCCTTGACTGCTTCTGATCGCATCATCTTCACGGCCTGCAGGTACGACTCTCGGTGACTGTTTCCAGGTACGCCGGGTCGGGCCTTAATGAAGTCGTGTTCCAGGCCGGAAAGCAACTCCAACCGCGCATCGGCCTGCTTACGTGTGACACCTTCCGGAAGGTCGAGATTCTGCACACGCAGCGAGTTGGAATAATCGCCGTCCTGGGGAACCGGGGTGTTCTGACCACCGACAACCAACGGAGTATGTTTCGGTCCCAGGAAACCAGGACCAAATGCCGCCGGGCTCAAAAACCGATAAGGCGCGATGCTGACAAAATTGGGCAGTTCAGAATTCGCATCGCCCAGACGTTCGCTGAGAAAAGAACCCATCGTCGGATAAGCGATCGGCCCCTGCGGCAGGTAGCCTGTCCGCATCATGTATGTCGCTCGAGTGTGGTCGCCTTCCTTGGTAGCCATCGATCGGACTATCGCCAGATCCTTCATCTGCTTCGCAACAGTCGGCAGGTGCTCACCAATCTGAATGCCCGGAACCGACGTATCGATCGGCTTGAACTCACCGCCATTTTCGTGATCCGGCTTCGGATCGAACGTATCAACCTGGCTCGGCCCACCGCTCATCCAAAGCAAAATGCAAGCCCGCTTGCGCTTCGGATCCTGCGCCGCCGCGCGAGCGAAACTTGGGAACCAGTTGGACAGCGACATCCCCAATGCACCACAGCTTGTCAGCCTCAGCATGTCTCGACGTGAAGTGTTCATCGTATTTCTCCGTGTCGTCGCAGGACGAATTGGTCCGCAGCCACTAGTGATTCAACAAGAACTCGCTTGAGTTCAACAAAGCCCAAAACACATCGGTGAGCGCCGTCTTCGCATCGTCGCTGGCTCCACCGGACTTCACATACTTCACGAATTTCTCTCGTTCCGGCGCCGTGGGCTTGCGGCTTAACGTCGCAAGGAACAAAGTCTCAACGCGATCCTCGTCACTCATGAACGGAACATTCGCAACCGCGGCCAGCGTCTGGCTGTTCTCCAAATGAGTGTGCAGCGCGACGAACTCACCGTTCATCATGGCCAGCGCCTGCAGGATTGTTGTCTGCTGTTCGGTCCGAGAATCGCTGTCATTGCGAAACAGTTCCAGGAACTCAGATCGAGGCGTATTTTGCTGCAGCACGAAGGGCTGATCGGCTCGGTACGCTTCGAAGTGGCCTGTCGCTTCTGCCAGCGTGTCGAAGATCTGTTCTTCCGTCAGCCCCTTTACCGCCATCCGAGCGAACAGTTCAGGCGTTTCCTGAGAAGCGTCTGTTTGCTGACTGGTTCGTTGATACGTCTTCGTCCCGGTCATCGCTCGGACCATGAACTTCAAATCACAACCGCTTGCCACAAACGATTCCGACAACAGTTTCAATAGCTCCGGATGGCTGGCCGGGTTCTCCGCTGAGAAATCATCGACGGGCTCGACCAAACCTCGCCCATAGAAGTGGCCCCAAAGCCGGTTCACCGCCACCTCAGCGAAGAATGGGTTGTTCTCATCAACAATCCACTGCGCCAACGATCTTCGAGCGTCAGCGTTAGTTTTCAGATCGGGAGCACCGCCGGTTAAGTACGCGGCCGTAACACTGTCTTCCGAATCGGGGATCTTTATCGTCCCGGGCTTTAGCTTTGCCCCAGCCATGTTCTGCGTCGGATCGACACCAGAGAAGAACGCGGCAAACTGCCAGAATTGTTCCTGCTTCCACTCATCAAACGGATGGTCATGACACTGAGCACACCCGATGCGGCGACCGAGGAAAACTCGCGACGTCGCGGACGCCAGGTTCTCAGGCTTGCCTTCTTTGGCGATATAGAAACCGGCCGGCGTTGGGCCGTCGCCTTCAGCGTACTGCGATGGAGTTCCGTTGGCGTTAAGTGGTGAGTCCACAATCTGCCGCACAAACTCGTCGTAACGGATGTCTTCGGCTAACGCTTTCCGCAACCACGCTTCGAAGCCCGGCACGGCTTGGCTTAACCGCAGATCGCCGATCGCTTCAGGTATCAACGCGTTCCGCCACATCGTCGTGAAGTTCACAACGTAGCGCGAACTCTCCAGCAACTCGTCCACCAATTCTGCGCGTTTGGTGGAGGTCTTATCGGCCAGAAATTCCCGAACGCGCGATACGGGCGGAATCTTTCCCGCCACGTCCAGGTACACCCGGCGGATGAACTCGGCGTCCGAACAAGCTGGAGCAGGGGTCGCTTTCTCTTTGGAGATGCGAACAGAGATCAATTCGTCAATCTGTTGGCTAAGCTCGGCAGGAGCCTGGGCCAGGGTGGTCGTGGCAGAAAGACAGAAGATAAGTGCGGCGGTTCTCATTAGTTCAGTCTACCAAACACGGACTCGAGCACCAAAACACGGCGTCCTATGACAATATGTCGGTTTGCGAAGAACGACGTAACCAACATGATCACCAGCACTTCGGCATTTGTTCGACTATCCTGGCGAACAAACGAGATTGACCCAAACCTCCTAATGAACTACTGAACCAACATTGAGGGAGTCGAACGAAACTCCCGCCCCAGCAAGTGGTTGCGTCAAACCGCCGACGATTTGGACCTCCGGCGTCGGCAACAAAACTATGACGGCACCGACGCGGCCCAGCTTGCTCCATCCAATTTGGGTGTTCACCCGACTCTTTCAAGATCCAATTTAAATGCAGAGCACAGAAGACCCGCAAACCGCGGAAGTTACGTTCGAACAACTTGGCCTTGGGCCACATTCACTCTCTTCAATCAGGAAACTGGGCTTCGAGAACCCCAGTCCGATCCAGGCGGAGTTCATCCCGCTGGCACTCAGCGGCAAAGACGCCATCGGACAGGCTCGAACCGGAACCGGCAAAACCGCGGCGTTCATGCTGCCTGTGCTTGAGAAAATCGACCCGGAAAGCAAACGCGTCCAGGCCATCGCCCTCGCCCCGACTCGTGAATTGTGTGAACAGGTCGCTGTCGAAGCGAAGAAGCTTTCCGCAGATCACCCCATCAAAGTCGCGGTCATCGTTGGGGGCCGGCCGGTCAATTCCCAAATCCGAGCGCTGGAAGGCGGAGCTCAGGTTGTTGTTGGAACGCCAGGCCGCGTCATCGACCTCATCAACCGTGGCGTCCTGAACCTGCAATGCGTCGACTTCTGCATTCTGGACGAAGCGGATCGCATGCTGGACATCGGGTTCCGACCGGACATCGAAAAGATCCTGCGGCGCATCCCGGAAACGCGTCAGACGCTGCTACTTTCTGCAACGCTGCCACCAAGCGTCGAACGCCTGGCTCAAAAGTACATGAAGAGCCCACAGCGCGTTGACTTGTCTGAAGACAGCGTCGTTGTCGAAACCATCAAGCAGTACCTCGTCACGGTCGACCCCGACCGCAAGGTTCCTTCGCTCATCCGAATTCTTGCCAAAGAACGCCCAACACAGTGCATCGTGTTCTGCCGAACCAAGCGTGGAGCTGACTCGTTGCATAAGACGTTCTGTAAGCGATTGCCGGAAAAGAAAATCGCCATCATGCACGGCGACATTCCGCAACGCCGACGCGATCGTGTCATCAGAGAACTCCGCTCTGGACAACTGCGGATGCTAATCGCGACCGACGTTGTCGGGCGTGGCATCGACATCAGCGGCATCTCACACATCGTCAACTTCGACATCCCGGAATACTGCGACGACTACATTCACCGAGTCGGTCGCACGGGACGCATGTCGTCTGACGCGACGGGCTGTGCGATAACCTTCGTCACCCGAGAGCAGGGCGATCAGTTGACCAACATTGAAATGCGAATCAATGACATGCTGCCCCAGTACGAAATCGAAGGCTTCGAACCGGCGCGACCTCAGCGGCCGGCCCGGCGGCTGAATTCGTAGTCAATCGCGGCGGCACTTGGACGAGAGTGTTAAATGAGCAAGCCGTACATCACACTGCAGCCAACAGAACAGACCATCGTTACCGCCGCAGCGCAGATTTACGCCGCGTTCATCACAAATGGCAAGGTCGAACCTGGTGACGAAACCAAGTGGCTTAAGCAGTCCGTTCACGACGCGATCCGTCTGGCTCGAATAACAGACGACACCATTCAGGCCGACAAAGAAGTAGGATAGACACGGCTTGCTACTTTCTTCGCCGACGTCGAGACCGCGAACACAACCCAAAACCGCCAAGGGCGCACATCAGAATGGCGGAGGATGGTTCCGGGGCCGAAACGGTAAAGGCGTTGCCCCGAGTTCCGATCGTCTGAGTGGTCGCTCCGCTATCACCCGCGACAAAGTTCCAGTAATAGATCGAGAACGACCGGATACTTTGATCAAAACTAAATGTGACGTCGTTTTCGGGTGTGTTTTGCACATTGCCCGTCGTGGCCAACGGGCCGACTGCATCCAAACCGAATAGGGTGGCCTGACCAAGATTAGTATTGGTCTCGAAGCTATAGTCCGGCGAGAATCCGCTGCCAGCTCCTCCTGGAACAGTCGTGCTAAACGCTTCGACCGCAATGACGTCGTACCACTGTCCATCCTGACGGTCAACATCCGTCAGAGTGTAGCTGTCCAGGTTGATGTCACCTGAAAACGAAAAATCGAACCGAGCGTAATTGGTTAGCGAACCGCCGTTCAGCGTGGTTGCAGGATCCAGCTGGAAGGCGAAGCCGCTAAAAAAGGACTCGTCAATCCGACTCAGATGATCTGCCGTGTATTGCGCACTGCCAAAGCGGTTGCTCGTGACCGTGAGGGTTCGTCCAAGTATCTGAGTGGAACCTTGAAGCTCACCATCGTTCCAACCAAGCTGGCTACCAGCGCCGTGGTCCCAGTCGCTGGTGTCGAAAGAAACAATATTTCCCCATGCTGAATTCACCAGCACTAACAAGGCAGCTTGCACCAGAAGAGTTGTTCGTGTCATCGTCCAGCCTCGGAGAAAACGTGCCCGTTCTCTCGGCTAAATCGGTAAGCGAACAACGGTTCACGATCTCAACCCAATCTGAATGGCGGAATAACGCCACGCCGCCTCGGAGTACCCGGGAAAGACATCATGAACCTGATAGACGTACCGGCACAGGATCTGGCCAGAGAAGAAGATACGATTACAACGAGCGATGCCCGCGGAGTCGGCAGGATGTACTGACCGTCGTTCTTATCCAAATCGTTACGACTCGATCACGACCGACTGTCGCGTGAAAAATCTCTCAAGCCGCTCAGCATCCGTTCCGGTGTGTCTTCGAACACACAGTGCTAAGCGCCCTCGAATACTTCCAAGTCGACATCCGGGAACCGCAGCAAGATGTTGAACTCGGGTGAGGACACCACGTGGTTGAAGCAGTCCAGGCACGACACGATCCGTCTGGCTCGAATAACAGACCACACCATCCAAGCCGACAACGAAGTCAGCTGGTCGTTGCCTCGAAACTCGGGCGGCGAGTTTGTGTGAATTTTGTGATCCAACACTCGCTGTCCTCGTTAAGAGGATATGAACGCTAAACCCGCCAAGCTCCGTTGCGAATGTGGCCCCTGCAAGGTCTGTGGTCTGCCCACGTCGGAGTGCCCGGAATCGCGAGAATCAAATTGCCCCGCCAAGCCCCCATCGAGCGACGAAGACCATGGAAGCTGGCTGCACTTTGTCTTGATGATCTTCGCGGAGATCTTTGTGGAGGGCTTCTTCTACAGTTAGGACCAGCGTGGACAGTCGCCGGGCCCTCGCCAACCCTAAGACAAGAACGCTGTCAATCTCTCAACGATCCGGTCGTGAGCGTCTTCGAACACGTAGTGCGAAGCGTCGTCATAGACTTCTGAATCCGCGTTGGGGAACCGCTGCTGGAACTCTTTTAGAAAGTCAGTCGTGAAGCACCAGTCCTTCGCACCCCAGATAAACAGCATCGGGTGATCGACAAACTGAGCCAGCCCGTCTTCGACGCCGACCAATGTTTGATAGCTCGGATGACCGGGCTTCAGCGGAATGTCCTGCACGAATCGATGCGTGGCAATGCGGTTGGCCCACGAATCGTAAGGAGCCAAATACCCGGCCTTCACCGCTGGCTTCATTTTGCGCTCAACCGCCATATGGACCGCCGCGCCCGCGAAACCATTGCACCCCTGAATCGCAATCTTGCCGAACACCGGGATTCGACAAACCGCGATACGAAGCGGGATTTGCTTTGACCGGAACGCAGCCGTATTGAACAACACAAACTGCCTGAACCGATCCGGCAAACGCCCGGCGGTTCCCATCCCAATCGCTCCACCCCAGTCGTGAGCCAGCAATGTCACATTTTGCAAATCCAACTTCTCGACCAGCGACACCAGATTGCTGATGTGGTTCTCAAGTCGATACGGGTAATCCTGCGGCTTGTCCGACATCCCGCAGCCAACGTGATCGACCGCAATGCAGCGATGCGTTCCGGCGAACTGCTTAATCAGCTGCCGCCACGCGAAGCTCCAACTTGGATTCCCGTGGACAAACAACAGCACATCGCCTTCGCCTTCATCGACATAGTGATACTGCTGCCCATCGATCTCAGCAAAGTGAGACTCAAACGGATACTCATCCGCGAACGCAGTTCGACTAACACCACTCATGATTCCATCCCGTGAATCGCCTCAATGGCGTTCTGAACTGATTCCGCAAGCCGGCGAATGTCGTCCTCAGCATGCGCGGCGCTGAGTGAGATTCTTAGTCGAGCGGTATCTTTCGGTACGGTCGGTGGGCGAATGCAGGCCACCAGAAAACCGTCTACCTTCACGCGCGCAGCCACCTCAAGGGCGTCTGATTCTGATCCAATCACAACTGAGACAATTGGAACACCGTTGGCCGCTTCATTCTGTGGCGCAACGATCTGTTCGGGCAGCAGGCTTCGCAAATATGCCGCATTGCTTTGCACTCGTTGCTGCCGCTGCGGTTCTGCAACCATCACATCAAACGCAGCAACCGCGGCCGCACACACTGCTGGCGGCAAAGACGTGGAAAAGAACTGCGACCGAGCCGTGTTCCAAAGATATTCGACCAGCTTCTCAGACCCGGCAACAAACCCACCAAACACACCGACCGCCTTGCTAAGCGTTCCAATTCGAACCGCAACACGATCTTCAACGCCACACACCTCGCACGCGCCCCGTCCGCTTGCTCCAAGAACCCCGGTTCCGTGAGCTTCGTCGACCATCACCATCGCTGCGACTCCGTCAGCAATGTCGCAGATTTCCTCCAACGGCCCGATAGCCCCATCCATGCTGAACACGCCGTTCGTCACGATGAAGATGCGGCCCGACGAATCAGACGAATCCAACTTCGACACTCGCTCCCGCAAGCGGTCCAGTTCGTCGTAGCGATACAACTTGAACGTCGCGCCCGACAGACGGCAGCCGTCAACCAGACTGGCATGATTCAACCGATCACAGAACACGGTGTCGCCCGCACCAGCCAGTGCAGAGAGTGTCCCAACATTGGCTGCGTAACCACTTGGGAACACAATCGACGATTCGGTTCCTTCGAAGTCAGCGATCTTCGCCTCCAGCCGCTCATGCCACTGCGTTCGACCCGACACCAGTGCGCTGGCTCCGGAACCCGCTGTCTCGTTCGCGACGGATGCAAAAGCGTCCCGAACCTGCTGGTTGTGACACAGGTCCAGGTAATCGTTGCTGGCAAAGTTAAGCAACCGCCGACCACCGCGTTCGCACCAGCCATCCGGGAACGAACGTGTCACCGCCCGATCTCGGCGCAGACCTTTGGCCGTCAGATCCGACAACCGGCTGGACAGCCAGTAATCCAGTGAATCCACAGTCGATCGTTCCATCTCAGCCATCACCGAAGCGCGATCTTGTGGTTGCTGAGACGTTCGCTGCCCGATTCGGTAATCACATAATTGTGTTCGACTCGAACACCGCCAATCCCCGGGACATAGGCACCTGGTTCGATGGTCACCACATCACCCGTCATCAGCACATCAGTGCTCTCAGGACCAAACACTGGTGCTTCCGGATGCCCCAGACCCAGTCCATGCCCAGCGTGATGAGCCAACGGACCGAACCCGCCTTCGTCCAAAACCGCTGATGCAGCTTCATAAACTTCCGCAGCCTTCGTGCCCGTATCCAATGTCGATTGTGCGACTTCTAATGCCCGCAAGCACGTATCAAACAGGCGCTGCTGATCTGACGTCGGTTCACCAACAGCCAGCGTATTCGTAAAGTCGCTGCGGTAGCCCTGAATCACGACCGAGTAGTCCAGAATAAACAGGTCGCCTTCCTGCAGCGCGTAGTCCGTTGGAATGCCGCCCGCTTTGGGAGCAGTCGCATTGTTGGCTCGAAAATCGCCGTACACCAGAGCAGGGCAACCGGCCGCTTCCTGTGCGGCGGCCTGAACTTCGCGGTACAGTTCGAACTCCGTCATCCCCGGCCGGATGACTTCCAACGCCCGAGCGTGCCCCGCGTCACCCGCCCGCATGCACCGACGCAGCAGCTCCAATTCATCATCGTGTTTTGAACGCCGCAGCTCGCGAATCGTGTGCCCGAGATCAATGTCCCCCGCCCCCATCGGCAACAGCGTCAGCGGGACCGCTTCCCCTTCAACCGCGCCTCGAGAATTCGCCAGCGCCGTTTTCGTATCCTCAAATGCCTTAAGCAACGCGTCGTCGCGGTTCTCGACTGAGTGCTTGTGGTCGTACCAGGCGTGGATCACTTCGTCAGACACGCACGGATCGACAACTGCCGTACGCCGCGTGAAGTTATCAGCGAACAACGTGGAAGAACCATCGCGTCTCAGCAACAACAGCGAACGTTCGCCATTCGAAAAGCTTAGCGGATTCACCCAGAACCCACTCAGATAGCAAACGTGACGAGGATCAGCGACCAACATCCATTCCACATCGTCGGACATCCTGGACCAAAGACGATCCCGACGTTGTTGGCAACCCTCAGCAGTCAAAAGCATTGATGCACCCAAACAAGAAACTCGCAGAAGCACGAAGAACCCGAAGTGTACCCACTCCGAGATCTCCGCGCCTCTGCGAGAGAAAAAGCGTCGTCAAATAGTGCGGCTTATTCGAAACCCTTCGCCGCCAACCAACGTTCGGCATCCAGAGCAGCCATGCAACCGGTTCCGGCCGCGGTGATCGCCTGGCGGTAGTAGTCGTCGGCAACGTCACCGGCGGCAAACACACCTTCCACATTCGTGTAGGTTCGCATCGCCGTATTCCAAATCACGTAACCCTTCTCGTTGGTCTCTAGTTGACCGCCAAGGAAGTCCGTGTTTGGTGTGTGACCAATCGCGGCGAAGTAACCGGTACATTCCAGGTCTTCAGTCTTGTCTGCATCGACCGTGCTGCGGATACGAACTCCGGTCACACCCTTCTCGTCGGTTCCCAGAACTTCATCGATTTGCGAGTTCCACTTGATGTCGATCTTCGGATTGTTGATCGCTCGCTCAGCCATAATCTTGCTGGCTCGGAACTCATCGCGGCGGTGCACAATGTAAACCTTCGAAGCGAACTTCGTCAGGAAGTCAGCTTCTTCCATCGCGCTGTCCCCACCACCGACGACAACCAGTGGATTGCCTCTGAAGCGGGGCAGGGCACCGTCGCAAACCGCACACGCCGACACGCCCATGTTCTTAAAACGATCTTCGGACTCAAGCCCCAGATAGTTGGCTCGGGCACCAGTCGCGACAATCACAGACAGCGCTTCGACTTCTTTGCCGCCGAGTGATTTCAGTTTGAATGGGTGAACCGAAAAGTCGACTTCGACAATGTCATCCGTCTCGACCCGCGTTCCAAAGTTCACGGCCTGCTGACGTTGCAGTTCCATGAGCTCCGGACCCGTCACGCCTTCGCCGGTGGGTTCAGACATGTACTTTGTCTTATCTTCACCAAGCGATGTGTTGAGGTATTCGCGAAGTTGACCAGCGGGAAAGCCGGGGTAGTTTTCGACTTCGGTTGTCAGTGCCAACTGCCCTAACGGAAGGGTTCCCTTCTGTCGATTCTCTTCCGTCTGAGCCCCTTCGAATACCAACGGCTCCAGACTCGCCCGAGCGGTATAGATGGCTGCGGCCCAGCCAGCAGGACCAGAACCAATAATCACAACTTTTTCAGCATTCGACACGACAGCACCTCTCTCTGTTGGCAGCCAGGTTTTCCAGTGACCACACGACGCGAACCGGAAACGGTTCCTTACTCACAATTCCCCGAAGATTGGGGAACATCACATGGTTCGACTTATCCGCAACTTTGGCGTGAGGCACAATAGTTGACCCCGGCGGAATCGGCAATGTTCTGGCCCCCGCCGCCACACATCGCGAGGAACCGGCCTAAAGAACGCCCGCACTGATGTTTAGCGCGCATATTCTCTGCGATGAGAGTGAATCGTTGTCCTGGTCTCGATTCCGTGAACGACCGGTTCACACAGACAATACAAACGGGACAGTTTGCGATTGCCCCTCTCTGGCAAGGCGGAGAGGTGACATAGGTGGCTAAGCTCGTAGGCTTTGCGGTGTGGCTCAAACGCACAGTGAGGCATGGACCTCGGTTGGTGGTGGAAGGGCGCTGATGAGCCCCCTAAGCAACGAACTTCTTGCGAGGTCGTTTGCGTTGCCAACTCATCGCGAATGCGAACACCATCATTAGCATCGAACCGCCGGGTTCAGGAACCGCGGCGATCTGCGTAGTCAGACGGGCCGACGAGACGGAGTTCAAGGTGACGTTCGGCTGGCCACCCGCGAACTGCAGTGTCAGGCCACCTTGTGCGGCGTTCGGGTCAGGCGCGGAATCGGAGATGGGATTGATGGAATCCACACTGCCAAGGACTCCAGACTGGTTCCAAATCAAGCCCAGAGCGACACTGCCGAAGAAGTTGTTGGTTGAGACCAGGTTCAGGATCGTGGAACCGAAATCCTGCAGGAACAAACCATCGATGTTGGTTGATACTGCCGAGTTGATGCCGGCTTCAGGAATAGACACCACGGTGGTTCCACCAGCAAAGGCTCCTCGGTTCGACTCTGGAAACTGGTCCGGCGTCGTATCGTCAATAATGAACTCGATCGCGAAATCGGTGTTCGAGAAAAACGTCGATCCCACAGTTGCACTCGTGGTTCCTGTGATCTCGTACTTCAACACACCAGCGTTGCTGATGTTAGTCGTGGCGCCTGCAAGCACCAGTATCCATGGCCAAAGTTTCGTGCGCATCGATATCGTTCACTTTTTGGAGCAAAATGTTGCTTTCCCGCAACACTACGTCACCTTCAACATCACGGAAGCTGGTTGAGCCAGCGAATTGCCAATTCCAGAGCCGTCACAACCCGACCCAGTAGCAAATCCAGCAGGTCCTAACCACGCGCCTGATACCTGAGTACGAAGTGCAGCGTGGTTGGATTTTGGAGTAATCCCTGACCACCACGCGCGCAAGGAAAGCTCCGGCTTTCACCTGCTCACCAGGGCAGTTGCTCCGTTTGGATGTTCGTCACTCCGCAGCCTTCTCTTCCGCTGCGCGTTTGATCCAGCGTTCGGGGTCTTCCTCGAACGCCGCTTTGCAACCGGAGCAGCAAACCCAGTAGGTCCGGCCCTGGTAGCTGACGGAAATCGTTCCGAGCCCCGCTGAGATGATGCAGGTTTTCTCACCGTAGTCAGAATCTGACAAAGCGAAAGAGGTTCCTTCGCGCTGAGTGGAAACCGTATCGAAACGCCTGAACGCAGCCTTACCGCGTTTCTTTTCGATCTCCAGGAGATACCGATTGTTCTCCTGCTGATTAAACGTGTATTGAAACTGTTCTTTGGCATCGGCTGGTTCGATCTGAGTGAACCGCAAGGCGAATGTGCGCTGCAACTTCCCGTCGTCGCCAGCGACATCTGCAACGGGCTTCGAGAACGCTCCGGCAAACACACGTTGTTCGTTTTCGGGAGACGTGACTGTCAGCAGGAACTCGTCCACATCCGCCAACCATGTCATCCGAGCCTCCTTCACGTACGGACTCTTACCACCAGACGACATCACCAGCGCGGGCTGCCGTGGATCAGTTTGCAGATCCCAAACCCACCCGTGCATATCGACCGCCTTGAACCCTTCGATCTCGCGGCGCGTGGTTCCTCGCCAGTTTCCAAGTAGCACCTGCAATGGCTTGAGGCGATCGATTATCGCATTCAGTCGCTGTGCATCGGACGTCGGTGCCTTGGCCGCCACAGCCGATTCAGAACCTTTGCTGCCACCAAGAGTCAACGGCGCGAGTGTTCTCTTTTTCCTTGGCGGCTCTGTTGTCCCGGCACCGGACGCGGCAGTTGCATTCTCGTCGGGAACGCTTTGAACATCCGGGGCAGCAGACGTACCAGCATCCTCGGATCCACAACCAACCAGCACAAACACGGCCAGACACAGAATCAACCGCATAGCTTACTCCAATCAGGAAACTCGTAGACCACCGCGCCACTGCGTGCTCGTAATCGCACAACGCGAACCACGAACTTTTAGTCTACTCGACCCACTACTCTTTCGGCAGTGGACGAGGACGACCAAAGTCGCCGAATACTCCGTATTCGGCCCCGGCAAGCAACCGACCGACCGACTGCGGCCAATTTAAGCGGTTCAAACGAGTTCGTCTTCGTCGAAAATAGGCTCCACTTTCCGACGCGTCACGAACGCACTCACAATGACGGCCAGGCCAAGTAAAGCCATCCCAATCGGTAGCCAGTAGTCCTGAACTTCAAAGCTCCTCACCAGAGGAACAGCAAGCAACGCCAACGTGAAATAAATCGGAAGCACTGCAAGCAACGTCCGACCGGGCCGCAGCGACGGCATCCACCGCGGATCCTTTATCGGTCCGCGTTCCGGCAGGTAACCGGTGTCATCTACATCGTACGGATTCGCGTCAGACATTCTTAGCGGCCAATCAGTTTCGCAACGAACACCGAACAAGGTATACGAAAATCACCAGCTACAGAAAGGGTCCAACATCATCAGCCACCAGCGTTTTCCCTGGCATGCGTTACTCTCACAGCCACAAAGAACGATCCAAGAACCTGGGCCCAATGCAACGAGGGAGCCCTGGCCAGGGCATGCGGAAACCCCACTGCCGACGAACCGACTTCAATAAGAATGCCCGAGGCGAACCAAAATAGAAGGGTACCCACCGCCCACCTCAGCAGTCTCTTGGGCCACCGCGACAGCGGTCGCCTTTGCAGAGGTCGCATCGGCACGATCGGCGGCGGTTCTGCTACGTCGGCGCTTGCGTAAGGATTCGACTCGTCGACCACCACACTACCTTTGGAAGATTGGCAGGTATCCGTTGTTCAATTGCAAAATCACACAGTTGATTGCGGTCGTGTAAACTGGTCCCACATGGCCTTCCTTCCACGCTCCGGACGCGTTCTGCTTTCGCAGAATCTGTTCACTCACGTACGCGAAGTAATCGTTCCACTTCTTCTCATCCATCCGGTACATAACCTGAGCGTAATAGAAGTGCGTGTAGTGCCAGTGGCCGTAGTAGCTGCGTCCCTGCCGACCGGGCCAGATATTTTTTTCACAGAACTTCAGCATGTCGCGCGTGTGTTCAGACTCGTACTCACCCGCGCTAAACATCGCGGCCAGCGCAGCCGCGGTGATCGGTGGCCGCTCGCCACCGCCTCGGATGCTGTACTGCACGCCGCCCTTGTCAGTGGTGCAGTTTCGAATGTACTTCTTCGCGTCTTCGATGATCTTCGATGCCACCGGGATACCCGCGTTCCGACACGCTCGCAAACCCTGCACCTGAGTAATACACGTTGAGCCTTCGTCGAAGTCGTTGCCTTCCTTCGCTGAGATGTAGCCCCACCCACCCTTGCTGGTTTGCGCGTTCGCACAGAACCGGACTGCGTTGGTCAGAACCTTCTTGATTTGCTCACGCCGCGCGATGTCGTCTTCTTCGCCGTAAACCTGCGACAGGAACAGCATGCTGAACCCGTGCCCGTAGGTGTAGTGGTAGTCGTCTTTGAACCCGATCAGCCCATTCGGCCGGCTCATCTGAAGAATGTAATCCAGGGCAAGCCTGACATTCTTAGCGTACTTGCCTTCGTCGGGGGTCGAACCTTCCGCCAGCAACGCCAGACCAGCCAGTGCGGTCATCGCCACTCGGTACTGACCACCATTGGCTTCCCAGTAACCCTGGTTCCCCCCTTGCTGCTCACGCGCGAGGTAATCCAACCCGCGGGTGACGGAAAGTTTGACTTTGCGGTCCTGTGGAGAAACCGGTTTGGCGCCGGTTCCCTGAGCAAAAGTGGTTGGCACACAAACGCAGCTCAACAGCAAGCCAATGGTCAAAATCCGCAGCATCAAATTCTCACTTTCCAAATTCGAACACGTCCGTTGGTTCAGCCAGTCGCAGATAATCTGCCACCGACATGATGACCGAATCGGTCAGCGAACCAGCGTTGAACGCGATTCGGTCATTGTCGCGAATCCCAGCCTCCACGTAGAGGTCAAATGGCAGAATTGGTTGACCAAATGGAGGAACCGAACCAGGCACGAGCCCCGTAAGTTCCCTGAGTTCGTCAGGAGTCGCGAACCGCATTTTCTTCAGACCCAAATGCTTGCGAATCCGACCCGAATCGGCTCTCAAATCCGCCGGCATCACAAACAGACGGAACTGATCACCCGCTTTCATTAGCAAGGCTTTACCACCCGTCCGCAATTCCTCCCCGCGCGCCCGAGCCGAATCAGCCGACGTCAAAGTCGGTTCGTGATGCACCTCACGGAATTCAACATCCGCCGCCTTCAACCAATCTCGAATGCGTTCCAGCACGCTATCGTCCTTCATGTCACTTCCACTCTTGCACTCTTGCACTCTTGCACTCTTGCACTCTTTGACTTCTCCACCCGTGTTCCATTCTCTGCGCCTCGCCAATAAACGATGATATCCGAACGCAAACTTCATGGAACATCCCAACATGACCTTCATTCTGTCGATCCTCCTGGCACTCCCGCAGTCGGCTCAGGAACAGAAGCCAGCACCGCCGGCCAAACCTAAGCACCCGTTGTCTGCTGCGCAGCGAAAACAGATCCAGTCGCAGCTCAACAAGACGGTTGAAGACACAACCGCGGCAATCAAAGAATCGCCGGACGATCTTCGAGCCATCTCAACCCGTGCGGATGCATTGTTCTTCCTCGGCAAGTTTAAAGAGGCCGTTCGAGACTACGACAAAATGGTCCAACTGGACCCCGCCACAGATGCTTCCCACTGGCGTCGCGGCATTGCCTACTTCTACGCCAACGATTTCGACAAGGCATCAAAACAATTCGAACGCTACCACAGCTTCGACAACATCGACCGCGAAAACGGAATCTGGAGATACCTCAGCCAGCACAAAGCCAAAGGCCAAAAGTACGCTCGAAAGGGACTCTTGAAATACGAGAAGGACGATCGCGAACCCTTCCCGGCCGTCTACAAACTATTCGCTGGACAACTAACTCCCGAGCAGATCCTCAGCCAAATAGCCGCAGCGAACATCCCAAAGACCGAACGCGAAAAACGCATCTTCTACGCGGAACTCTACATCGGTCTCAACGAACTGGTCGAACGCCGCCCCAAATCAGCAGAGAAACACCTGCACGTCGCGGTCGCCACTGAATGGCCACGGACGGCTGGCTTCGGACCCAACTACATGTGGCACGTCGGCCGCGTTCAACTAAACCGACTGCGCCAAGCAAAGAAGCCAGCCGATGCGAAAGCGAAAGCGAAGGATCAACCACCACAGAAAGAAAAGCCAACCATGCGCTAATAGACGCGCAAGTTTGGAAAGAGAACCTCCAAGCCCTGGCCTCTAAATTCCAAACTCCAGAATCTAAAATCTAAGTAAGCTAGGCACTCCGTCGGTGCGGTCGCTGCTCATCACGGCGATCCAGCCGTTCAAGCACTCGCTCCAGTAGCGTGGCGAACCGATTCTGCATCGTCAGCAAGTCTTCAGCGGCATCGCTGTAGACTTCCTCCTTCTTCCGCATGTGATCGACCCGAGTATTAAGGTCGTCTGCGATTCGGTTCAGAGCCACAATCAGCTGTTCGGCTTCCGCGTGATCGTCGCGAAGATCTTCGTCTGCATCCGGGTCAACGATACTCAACCCGTGCTCTTCTTCCTCGACTTCCGGTACCGCAGCCGCATGACGAGCAGCGTTTAGCAGCAGTTCTGCTCCGGCTGCCTGACTGGCTTCGTGTTCTTCAACTAACGCCAAGTCTTGTTCCAGCAGTTCAATCAACTCCGGCGTCGACATGTTAGAAATGTCAGACTCAGCTGGTTCCGGAGTAACAACCATGGCAGGTGCAGCTGCTGCAAGCTGGAACTTCGCGATCATTTGGATGGAACCAATCTGGATGCGATCGCCATCCGACAGCTCAGTGCGTTCGCAGGGATTGCCGTTCACTCGAAGCAAAGGCTTTCGCGAGAGCGATTCGATGTGAACTTCCCCGTCTTCAGCGCGGATAACGCTGTGCACAGTTGGGGTTGCAGTGCCACCAAGTCGAAGATCGCAATTCGAACCTGAACCAATAAGGAACACGCCCTCATAGACAGGCCGGTTGGGGAACTTCGTCGCACCCGTCACGATCTCAAGATACAACTTTGGATTGTCCGCCTGCGTCTGCGAATTTGACACGATAGCACTCCTTGCTTGCTTGTCGCCAAGCCTGGCACGCGCCCGGATCCCCCGGACTCATCCGCACGAAACACACCCGATTGCGCGCGACGTACCAAGATCAGAATCGGCAACGGGCCAGTCTGCTCGTGAGAAGTTAATCCGAATCGCCTTCGCGCTGGCGGATTGCACCATTCAACCCAGATACAAAAGAGGGTTACCGGCAAAACCCGCCGGAAACGTCACGTAGTTGATTGCTCCCACTCAACCGCCGGCGGAACTACTGGTGTGCGTCTACCGATAGATGTCAGGCAGAAATGTAGCTGGCTGAGGCGCTCAGCCAGTTCGTCGCATGGCGACCGATCTGTGTCAGGCTTGCCTCTTGTTCTCGATCAAAGCGTTGACGCCGCAAACAGCCAAGGCCAACCCGAGTCCACCGAAGATAAGGGCGCTTCCCAGTCTACTGACCGCCTTGTGAAGAAGAACGACAATGGCGTTTGGCTTCTCACCACCGTCGCGCTCAGACTTTCCGAGCTCTATGCGGAGACCAACAGTGGCCGCAACAGAGGTCAAACCAATAATGGTTCCCACCCATGGGTTACTCCTGGTGCCCTGTTCGCTGCGTTCTGGCATGGCAATGCTTCCCCAAAAAAACGTTGAGTCTATTCCAGCAGGCTCTTTTCAAGGACAGCCTTCGCCTTATCAAAGTACGGCTGCCAGGTTATTTCTGGTTTTTCGTATTTGAGGCAGTCTCGAACTTTCTGCAGAGTGTTCCGTGCCATGTGCGGACAACGATTGCACGCACAGGTCTCACCCGTGTCGGCCATAATGCCAGGAACCGGAATGTACTCGTGCTGTGGAGCCGACTTCTCAAGCGGATGAATCATCGCGGCTTCTGTGGCGACCAGGAACTTGCTGGGTTCCTTAACCGACATCACATGCTGCCGCAGCTTTTCGGTTCCGCCAATGAAGTCAGTGACTTCGAGAATGTTTTGCGGACATTCCGGATGAGCAATCACAATGCTGCCAGGGTTGGCCTTCTTCGCACGCAGCAAATCCTGAACGCTGAAGATCTCATGGACCATGCACGAACCGGGCCACAGAATCATCTTCCGTCCGCTGACTTCCTGCAGGTACCGACCAAGGTGCTGGTCCGGCACAAACAGAATCTCGCGATCTTTCGGAACGCGTTCGATAATCTCGGCCGCGTTCCCGCTAGTCACAATCCAATCACACAGGCTCTTCACCGCCGCCGAAGTATTGATGTAAGCGACCGTGTCGAAGGTCCGACCGTCTTCACGCAATTGATCCTGAAACGCTTTCAGTTGATCGGCCGGGCAGCTATCTGACAAAGAACAGCCCGCCAACATGTCAGGAATCAGAACCTTCTTGTCCGGGTTCATAATCTTCGCAGACTCGCCCATGAAGTGGACGCCGCTGAAGACGATGATTTCGTTTTCAATCCGAGCCGCATCGCGAGCCAGCTTCAAGCTGTCGCCGTTGTAGTCGGCCACATCCTGGATATCCCCATCGACGTAGAAGTGCGCGAGAATGACCGCGTCTTTTTGCTTCTTGAGCGCGTCGATTTCGTCCATGACATCCAGAGGATCTTCGTAGACTGCTTCTTCTTTGTTGTCGATGACTGGCAGGTTCATATCGCGTTCCAGCAAAAGAATTGACCCGGGGGATTATAGCGACAACACCACTGCCAGCGTCATGGCAGTATGCTGTCACCCATGTTTTGGTTCTGGCGGGCCACCCTTTGTGGTTCGACAGTTGAAAAAGTCGCCTTGAATTTCGAACCCACAGTAAGGACTTCTGAAACGATGCAGCCCGACGGCGACGACAATACGACAACTCCAGGAATTTGGCTCAAGTGATCGCGTTTCTACTCAAAGGCATCGTCCTTGGCTTCACCGCCGCCGCACAGCCGGGCCCGTTCCAGGCATACCTGCTCTCACAGGTCACGCAGCACGGCTGGAGAAAAACACTGCCAGCCACACTGGCTCCACTCATCAGCGACGGCCCCATCGTCGCGCTCATGCTATTCGCTTTGCGCGATGTGCCGCACTCGGTGCTCGCCGGAATCCGAATCGCTGGCGGCGCGTTCATTCTGTACCTGGCGTACTTCGCTGTTCGCAGCTACCTGCCTTCGCAAGCCGCAGAAGACCAACCAGCACCTTCAACCTCGAACGCGATTGAACCAAGCGAAGCCAAACCAAACAGAGGCATCTGGCACTCATCACTCATGAACCTGCTAAACCCCAACCCCTATATCTTCTGGGGAACCGTCGGCGCGCCGATTGTCCTGGACGGCTGGCGAATCAGCCCGGGCCACGCATACGCATTCATGCTTGGCATGTACGGCCTACTCATCGGCGGCCTTGCGTTGTTCGTCGTGATCTTCGGAAAGCTCGGAGCACTCAGCCCAAAAGCCAACCGCTGGCTCAACGGAATCTCCGCCCTGGCACTCACGGCGTTCGGTGCGTGGCAGATCTACGTGGGCGCGAACAGCATCCTGAGTTGATTCCGAAACAGACGAGCCGAGAACAGGAAACGGTGATGGCATCGTCTAGATCAGCTGTCCCACTTTTCAGTACGGCCTCTCGGCGGCCAACCAGCCGCCTACTCGCAATGGCACTCACTTCGCCAGACGAAATCAGCATTGCTCTCAATAGAGCCTGTGATTCGAGAGCACTTTCACAGGGACCTGCCCGTCAGCCTTCACGGACAGGAGAATTTTGAAGTCCTCAAGCGACAGGTCATCCGGGAGCTCAACGACCGAGAAGTCAGCGGTTATTGCCAACCGGGATTGAGCCGGCAGCATTCCGAACAGCGATTCAGCGGTCCTGGGTGGCGAGATCGTCGTCCAAAGTTCGGCGAATTCAGGTCGAACCAGTACCGCCATAACTGTGGATTTATCTTTGACGTGACTCACAGGCCATCCCGGTTTGTCCGGTTTCATGCCGCCCTCCGCCACACCTATGCCGCCTGGAACGGTGGCCAGAAGCAAGTTCGTCTTATTCGGCTCACCGGTAAAGCGAAACGCTGATGGCATTAGTGAGGCTAGTTCTTCGGTCGTTTGCTCGACCTCGCCAAGTCGATTGAATGTCACAAGTCCGAAGTCTTCTTCAGTCTTTGCCCTGCAAATGGCAACACGCCAACTCACTGCCTCAACGTTCCTGGACAGAATGAAGCCTTCGCTGGTATAGCCCATCCACGCTTCGGTGTGACTGAACAATGACTCGGCTATTACACCGAGCTTTGCTTCCGCACCGCCAGCCGTCAGGTTCTCGTCGGAGCCAACGTCAGGCTCGGGCCCAGGATCGCTACAGCCGAAAAGAACAAGAAGTGCCAGACCTGCGAGACTCAGACTTCGATATTTCATTGTTTGGCTCCTAACAGTGGCAGCTTACATTAGTGTTCGATGCTTCCCAAATAAAGCCGCGCATATTGCGAGTCAGGCATCGACCACACTTGCGTTTACGGCAGCAACTCACTGTGCCGGACGTTATGGTGTCGATAATATCTACATATTGCGTGATCAATGAACTGCGAGTCCCGGAATGGGAAGTCGGTCCCGTCCTGCGGTGGTTCGTCTGGGATCGCAGCCTTCCTGTAGCCCCCTGTAGCCCAAGCTCTCTGGCGAGTTTTTTCTATGTCGGATCGAATCAGGTTTCAGTGCGAAAACTGCGATAAGGCTCTTGCGGTGGCGGCGAAACACCGCGGCAAACGTGTTGCCTGTCCGGGTTGCGGCGAAACGGTGGTCGTGGGTGGGGTATCTGCCCGGCCGGCGCGTAAGGCGTCTCCACCGCGGCCAGAGCCAAAGGCGCGCGGTGAGTCGTGGGACGACGACGACGTTGAAGTCAGACAGCCGCGTTCTCGTGGGCGATCCAGCCACAAGGCAAACGGAAAAAGCGGCATGCCGCGGTGGTTGGTTCCCGCTGTGATTGGGGTCTGTCTCGCGGGGGGCATTGGTGTCTTCGGTTATCAGTATGCACAGCGCATCGCTGCAAGAGTTAGAGGCTCCAGTTTTACAACGCCTGTTGCAGCTCGAGAAGCCATCGCTGGGCGGCAACAGGAGTTACAGGGCGAGTTCGCTGGCATCACTGACGCCAACAGCATGAACGAGTCCATTCCACGAATCAACAAGCTGCTTGAGCAACTTGAGGAAGCAAAGGACTCGTTGCACGCGCTCGTCACGGAGCAAATTCGAAAGTCAAACGGAGTGCTGAATCGGTCGGCTGAATCCTACGAAGTGGAACTCCTGCGATTGGCGGAATCGCCCGAGCAGCAATCACCGATACCCGAATTTGAGGACCAGTGGGATGCGATTCGGAAGCAGTCTGAAACGAACAAAGCGATGATTGAGGAATGGAATCGGCTGGCTCGAAAAGAATCGGCCATGGTTGCTCTGTTGGCTTCGGAAGACCGGGATCTGCTGGAGCGCATAGGGCCATTTTCGACCGGCGTGCAGGCAGCTCGACGGCAGCTCGGCTCCACAGACCAAACCCCTCAGCGTAGATTCAATCCCGCAGACCGGCAGTGGGCGGCGTTCAGGCGACAGCATGAAGGGGTTGCACTGCGCATCCATTTTTCGGAACCAACAAGCGATCAGCGGTCGCAACTGTCCGACACGATTCTGAAAACTGCCAAGGAACTCAATACCGAGTCCGGCTCTCTTAGCGTTCGAGGTATTGGAGATGACTTTTTCGTCAGACCGGTCGCGGACATCGATGCGTTCCTGGAGAAGGCTCAACTCGGCAAAGTGACGAAACTGGACCAGGAGGGACGTGAGGTCTGGATTGAGGTTGGGGGCGAGTGACGCGGTTGCCAACTCAGCCGCGACGGCGCGGACTACTCGTACTGACGTTGCGTGCTGGCTAGTTGACGCGGGTGTCACCACCGCGACCAACGGCGAGCGGTGGGCGTCAGCCCAGTGATGTCAGCACAACCAGTACGGTGAAGTGTTGCGATATCGTCGCGGCGAATTGATTGGAGAAGGTCTTAAGTTCAATTGATGCAGTGTGATCACCCACGCGTATGCTGCGCTGACATCACCGGGCTGACGCCCGCCGCTCGCCGAAATCTTCAAAGTTTGTCCGCACGAGTCAAATATCGTGTTAGGAACGAATGACACCCTTTTTCTGACTGCTCACGACCTTCATGGGACTTCCTCTCTTTTCTTGACTCGCGGGCGTATCATGGTTTCTTCAAAACCACATGGGACTTCTCCTTCCAGGACATCCAATGGAACCCAGTACGACCGGCACACGACCCTACGGATCACTTGCGGTCGCACTGCTGCTGTCAGCGATGGGCACACCAATGCTCAAGGCACTGGTTCAGAAAGGAGGGCATCTGGGGACGACCGTGCAGAACGCATTGTCGTACTGCAACATTTTCTTCGTTGGGAATCTGTGTTCGGCACTAATCGTGTTTGTGTACTTCTGGCCGCCGCAGATTTTCCAGCAGTTTCGGAAAATCACACGGAGTTCCTGGGGAAGCCTACTGGCCAATACGATTCTCGCCAACATGGTCTCTCCGATCCTGATCGTGATCGCGTTGGAAGACGCCGGTGACATTACGGCAGTCATTCTGCTACTGCAGACCAACGTGCTATTCTACGCGCTGTTTTCGTGGATGATGTTCGGCGAAACTATCTCTCGTCGAACCCTGGTTGGCCTGAGTGTGGTTGTGCTTGGTGCGATCGTGTTGCTGGCGCTACCAGGTGGTGAACCGATTGGAAAAGTCCACCTCTGCACGCTGGGCGCAGCGGTTTGTCGATCTTTGGGATCCTGCCTGGCAAGAAAGACATCGAGGACGATTCCATCATGCCCGCGTTCCTCGTGCTGCGAAATCTGATTGGCGCGATTGGATTCTTCGCGCTGGCAATTCAAATGTTCGGCCTGCGTCACTTTCCTGACGCGTTCTCTGCAGGCCTGTGGGAACTGATGCTGGTTTACGCAGCATTCGTGGTTGTGCTGGCTCAGTTCACCTGGTTCCGCGCCGTGGCTGGCTTGCCAACTGAGACCATCTCCACATGGAGTACCATCGTGCCGGTGCTCGCATTGCTGTTCGCTTGGTTGTTTGTCGGCGACTATCCAAGCCCCACGCAGTGGATCAGCGTTGGGATTATTTTTGTCGGCCTGGCAATTGCAAAGGTCCGGATCACTCAAGTTGAAGGACGCGGTAGTCGGCAGCAATCGAATGAACTCGGTCGTCCGCTAACAGGCGGCTAAGAGTCGGTCTGTCGCCTGGGCCAGGGTTGCGAACCGAAACAGAACCAGTGAACACCCCCGGCAATTGATTCAGGGTTCCGATTCTGGAACGAACCGACGCGGTACGCACTGTGGATCAGATAACCTGAATTTCGCGACATGTTGCCGCTAAACAACGCTACACCTTTCACAAACGGACCTTGGTGCAGGATTCATGTACCGACTGATTCAAAACCGACATTGATTACTGAGGGCAAACACTTAGCCTAAGTACTGCCGAAACAGGCGTTTCCTGCGTTTCGACCCCACCCGCGACTCCCCGCCTGTCGCACCCGAACGCACTTTGTTCGGAACCTGCCACTCACGGTATTGAATTCATGCAAGACTCATCCGCACATCGCGCGTTGCGTTGCATCGCCTTCGCGCTGGTTCTCAACCTCGGTTGCAATCTGCACGCACAAGACAGCAAACCTCCTGCTGATGATGATGCGATGAAGGAACCCACGATCACGTTCGCTTTCAATGGAACGCCGTGGAAGGATGTCATTCAAACACTCGCCGACACCGGTGACCTCGCACTGCACATTGGCGATCTGCCCGTCGGGAGTTTCTCCTACACCGACTCGAAAGCGTTCACGGTTTCCGAAGCGCTTAGCCGAGTGAACCTGTTTCTGCTGCCGGAAGGTTACACACTGGTCCGCAGCGGACGCCTGCTGTCGGTCATTAACCTTTCCGATCCGCGCAGTCTCAAGCAGTTGGACAGTCTCGCCAAGCTGGTTCCCGTCGAAAAACTTGACATGCTTCCGGACCACGACGTGGTGAAGTGCATTTTTCCGCTGGGCGATCTCAACGCGGCAGACGCCGTTGAAGAACTTAGTGGACTAAGCCTGCTAATGACGCCGACTGAGTTCTCTCGAACCAAACGACTGCTGATCGTCGATACGGTCGGAAAACTGAAGACCGTGAAAAGCCTGTTGGCTTCGTTCCAGCCGGACCAGTTGGACAATGGAACGTTGGTCAAGAGTTTCGCTCTCAAGCACGTTGACGCAGAAGACATTCTCATTGTCGCTCGACCGCACATGGGATTGGCGATTGGTGAGATGATTGGTATCGACGTCAGCCTATCCGCCGACCCGCAGGGCAAGAACCTGTTCATCACCGGCGTCGAAGGCAAGGTCAAGCTGCTGGAGAATCTCATCGCGTCGCTGGACAAGCCGCAGACCAGTCTTTCCACAGAGAGCGGCGAAGTCAAACTTAAGGCGCACCCGGTGACCGGCGGCAATCTGAACAGCGTTTACAATGTGCTGTTAACACTGCTGGCCGACAAAGAAGTGCGGCTGTCGGTGGACGCCGAAGCACAAACCATCGTCGCACTTGCAGACCCCGAAGTTCAGGCTCGCATCGAAGCAACTATCAAACAACTGCAGGCTTCGGACGCTGAGTTCGCGGTCATTCAACTGAAGACCGTCGACCCATACCTGGCGATTAACCTTATCGAACAGATGCTGAACCTTGGCGAGAGTGACCGTCAAAAGAAGGCCGGACTCGAAGCGTTCACCCGCCACGGCCGAACGCTGGCTTACGAGCTGTTCAATTCAGCTGGCGAAAGCACGGGCCCAAGGATTGACGCCGACCCGGTCAACCGCCGGTTATTCGTTCGCGCGAAGAAACCGATGATGGAGCAGATCAGGCAGATTGTCGCCGAGATCGACAACGCCAGCGGGGCAACTGAAAACGAAGGCGTTCGAATCATTCCGATCAAAGGTAAGCAGGCCGAAAAACTGTTGGAAACAGCAGCCCGCTTCTGGCGCGGCAACAATCCGGTTCTGCTTTTCCCATCAGCCGTCACAACCGACGACGCTCCGAAAGAACGCGTTGTCGCGGACGCCGGCACGGACAAGATGAAGTTTGACGATCTGTTTGGTGGACAGGCCAGGTCCAACATTGGCGTCCGACTTCTCACCAGCAGCCTTCGGGGTACGGGCGAACCCATCCGATGTCAGATGACTCCCAACGGACTGCTCATGCAATGCGAAGATGTAAAGGCGCTGGACAACTTCGAAGCTCACTTCCGATCCATCTCCGGCCCGGTCGATCAACTGGCCGCGCCGCCGGTTGTGTTCTATCTGAAGTATGCCAAACCGGATGACGCATTAAGGATGCTGGCCGAACTTTTGGACGGAGCCGAAGCAGCCAGGGGTGGTGAGAACGGCGAATTGGTCAGCGGCGTTTCGTCGGGGTTCAGTTCTTACCTCGGCAGCATCGTTTCCTCGAACGAAGGCACCACGACCATGATGAACGATTCCATCACAGTCGTCGCCGACACTCGATTGAACCGTTTGATTGCTCAGGGAACCGCCGCCGACATCGAGACGATCGAGGGCTATCTGAAGATCGTCGACAAAGACAGCAGCATTACAGACATCGAAACCTACGGCAAAACGCATGTCATCGCATTGGCCAACACGCAGGCCAGCGAAGTGGCCGAAGTCCTGAAAGAAGCCTACGGCTCACGCCTTGCCAAGTCGGCGGCGAAATCCGGAGCTCCCGCTGCACCGGAAAAGCCAGCCAGTCGATCCAAGGCCCCCGCCGCACCGAAGAAAGAAGAACGCAATCTCGAACCACAAATGACCATCGCGGTTCATGAACCAAGCAACTCGCTTATCGTCACCGCACCGGCGCAACTGTTCGCTCAGGTCGAAGCACTGGCCAAACAAATCGATTCACGCAGCGAACAAACGGTTCGCATAATCAACATGCCCAACGGTGTGCCGCAGGCCGGACTCATTCAACAGATCTTCGGCGACCGCGTCACAACCGGCGAATCGCTCTCCCGCGGCTCATCAGGTTCACGCAGTAGTAGTTCACGAAGCAGAAGCAGCAGTCCAAGACGCAGTAGCAGTTCCCGATCAACAGGATCGAATCGATGAACCGTTCCGCTGACCACAAAACCTCGCTCTGCAAACGACGATCCATCGTTGGTTGGAACCTTCTCCCCATCGTCGCCCTCGCATTCTGGTTCTCCACACCGCAGCAAGCCCACGCACAGGCTGGGCTACGTGAGGCGTTGGAAGCACTCGACACGAACCAAAACGGCGTCATCGAAGTCGGGGAAATCACGCCACTCTCGCGGCCGTATCTTGAACGCGTTCTAAAGACCGATCGGCGCTCAATCGACAAAGACCGTTCCATTTCACGCATCATGGAATACGTGCGTATTCATTACGCGATCAAAAACGGCGTCTCCGGGAAGGATGTTCAGCCAACTCCTGAAAACAGAGTCAAAGGCTTCGGGCCGGATCCCGACAAACCCATCGTACCCGGCTTTGGTCTCGGACGAATCAAGTATCCGTATAAGCAGGAAGATCTTGATGAAGCTGACGAGACGCTCGGACGCTACGACAAAAACGGCGACGGTCTGATAAGTCGAGCCGAAGCACTGCGTTCCAGGTGGACTCATCGAAACCCCTTCGACGACGACATCAACAAAGACGACCAGCTAAGCAAAATGGAACTCACCCAGCGCTACGCGCGAAGACGCCTGCTGGAAGAAGATGTCGACGAACTTCGGCAAAAAGCCAAGCGTGTTGGCAAAGATCTGGAATCCAGTCGCAAACGACGAACAGACGATTCTCAGTGGTGGCGTCAGGGTGGGAGTAGTTTTTGGCTCACCGCGTCGCTGATGAGCCGATTCGACGCAAACCGAAACGGCCGACTTGAAGTCGAAGAGACGGCATCGCTGGGCATTCCCGCTTCAAAAATCGACCTCGATGGCGACGGCGAAATTCTCCGAGACGAACTGTTCCCGCTTATCAAGCTCATGCAGGACAAAGCCGGCGACATGACAACCGGACTGCCGGGCTGGTTCTATGAAGTCGATGAGAACCGCGACAAACAGGTTTCGCTTGCCGAGTTCGCCGCGGTCAGCCGGCGACTCAGCGAATTTAGGTTGCTCGACGCCAACGGTGACGGATTGCTGACTGTGAAGGAGGCATCGGCGGCCGAATCGATTGTGGGCGGCAAGTACCGTAATGAGCGAGCGGAAGTGTTGCCGCCACAGCGAACAATCATTTCAGAAATCGACATCGAAGACGACTTCTTGATCGGCGATCTGGACGTAATGGTTTCAATTACGCACTCACACGTTGGACACCTGGACGCATTCCTCACCAGCCCTGACGGGCAGCGAGTTGAACTATTCTCTGAAGTCGGTGGCGGCGGCGATCACTTCGAGAATACGATCTTCGACGATCAATCACCCACTCCAATCACCAAAGCCAAACCGCCATTCAAAGGAAAGTTCCGCTCAAAAGGCCCCGAACGCAAACAGCCAGGCTTGGGTGCGTTCAACGACAAGAGCGTCAAAGGCGTGTGGCAATTAGTGATCCGCGGAACACGCAACGACCGCTTCGGAATGCTGCACAGTTGGAGCCTTAACGTCACACCGAAAGACGATATTCCCCAACGCACAAAGCAGGACGAAGAAGAGGGAGAGTCACCCGGCGACGAGGACAAGGCAGCGGAACCCGAAAAGAAAAGGATGGGGTCAATCTTCGACCAGATCTCCAACTTTGCGAACGGCGGCGGGGCTGTCGAGGAAAAACGAAGCAAAAGACAAGACGGTGATCGAGAAGCCAGACGAGCCGAAAACGCTCGACGAAAAGCCGAATGGAAAGAACAGGCTCGCCGCCGATCCGAAGCCGGGAAATCGAAACAGGACAGGGGCAAGGCGAGCAACAAGAAGAACCGCTGACGACCGCTTCCGTACTGAACGCACCCCAGGCAAACACCACCACACGGATCAGGCGAGCGGTGGGCGTAAGCCCTCCGATAAAACGTCACCCACCCCGAGCAAAAACCGAACGAAGTCGGACAGGAATCAAAAATGCCGAAGGACCATGCTCCAACAAAAGCACCGACCGCTTCCGAGAACAGTTCACCATCGTCAACCACACCATTTCAAACTTCGATATTCCTTGTTCGACATTCGACATTCAAGACAGCAACCATCGCGCTCGCAGTTCTCTCCACCACGCTGCCAACCTTCGCCCAGGACACCAACGCCGACAGACTATTCACCCTCCGAGTCCTCCCAGTCCTCAAAGAAAAATGCCTGGGCTGTCACGGCGAGAACCCAGACGACCTAAAGGGCGAGTTCGACATCCGCAGTCGAGACGCACTACTCAAGGGCGGCGAGTCCGAAGAACCCGCGCTCATCCCCGGCAACCCCGAAGACAGCCCGCTGTACCAGGCAGTCATGTGGGACGGTCTGGAGATGCCACCGAAGGAAAATGATCGCCTAACCAAAAAGCAAACCGACCACATCCGCGATTGGATCAAAGCCGGCGCCCCGTGGCCCGATGAAGCGACACAAAACAAGATCCGCAAAGCAGAATGGTCCGTCCGCGAAAACGAAGACGGTCGCATCGTTGATACCAGCGGCGGACTGGCCGACGAATGGACGTATCGTCGGTACAAGGCCGATGACATCTGGGCGTTCCAACCGGTTAAGAAGGTTGAAGTCGGAAGGATGAAGGCGGAAATTCAGCATCCCGTTGACTTCTTTGTCGAACGCAAACTGAAGCAGGCGGGATTGGGACCGGCACCGCAGGCGGACCCGAAGACGCTGATGCGCCGAGCGTCCTACGACCTCACCGGCCTCCCACCGGGACCGGCCGACTACTTCAACTTCTTTAAGGAGTGGGAAACCGACTGGGGCAAAGCCTGGGACAATCACATCACAAATCTCTTAGACAGCGATCACTACGGCGAACGCTGGGCGCAGCACTGGCTGGACGTGGTTCGGTACGCCGACACCGCTGGATTCTCAAACGACTACGAACGCTCCAACGCCTGGCGATACCGCGACTACGTCATCCGTTCGTTCAACAAAGACAAACCGTACAACGACTTCATCGTCGAACAAATCGCCGGCGACGAACTGGCTGCGCGAAGGAAGAAGGATGAAGGCGGAAGGCAGAAGTCTGATATTCAACCTTCCTCCTTCAGCCTTCCTCCTTCTTCCGAACTCATCGTTGCCACAGGCTTCCTGCGCATGGGTCCGTTTGGAACCGCGATGATTCCGCAGGAAGAGATCCGACAGATCTACCGCGACGATTTGGTTCACAACGTCGGGCAGTCGTTCCTGTCGATGCCGATGCGGTGCTGCAAGTGCCATGATCACAAGTTCGACCCCATCCCAACACGCGACTACTACCGCATGTATGCGGCGTTCTCGACCACACAGCCGGCCGAAGTGAAAGCCGGGTTCCTTCCTGAAGAGAACCGTAAAGGCACAGCTGAGAAAAAGAAACTGGTCGAACAGCTACTCGCCTACGCCACAGAGAAACGCGACAGCCTCTACAAAAAACGCGAGACCGAAGCCAAACGCTGGTACGCTGAACACGAACTCCCATACAAGAACGAGAAAGATCGAAAGAACGATCCGGAAGATCAGAAGCCACCTCGCCACTGCGGGCTCAGCCCGGAAGAGCAGGGCAGGCTGAAGGTTCGCGAACAGGACTGCTGGATCTGGGAACGCCGACTCGAACGGTTCGAACCGCTGGCCCAAAGCGTTTACAGCGGCCAGGACCAATACCTCAACGCTCGAAAGATGCGAAAGAAAGGCAGCAAACCTAACTGGAAACCAGCCAGCTTCATCCTCACCGGCGGCGCACTGGACGCAAAGGGAGCGAAGGTCGTTCCCGGTGTCCTAAGTGGAACCCAACTACCAATCTCCGCCAGCGCAGAAGACCCGTTCGTCATCCCCGAAAACATCGACGGCCGCCGACTGGCGCTCGCAAAGTGGATCGCCAGCGACAAGAACCCACTCACCGCGCGTTCGTTTGTGAACCGCATTTGGCACTACCACTTCGGCAAGGGACTGGTCGATACGCCCAACAACTTCGGAGCCAAAGGCGGCAAGCCAACACACCCGGAATTATTGGATTGGCTCACGGCCGACTTCATCGAAAACGGCTGGAAGGTCAAACGCCTGCACCGCCTCATCATGACATCCGACACCTACCGCCGATCCGGCAAACACCCAAACCAAAAGCAACTCGACGCCAAAGACCCCAACAACAAACTGCTGGCTCGCTTCTCACCACGGCGACTCACCGCTGAAGAACTTCGCGACAGCATGCTGAAGATCACCGGCGAACTGAACACGGAAATGGGCGGCGTCCCAATCATGCCAGAGATCAACATGGAAGTCGCTCTCCAACCTCGCATGATCCAGTTCTCCATCGCGCCGGCTCATCAACCATCGCGAACCCCCGCAGAACGCAACCGGCGCACGATTTACGCGTACCGAGTTCGCGGGCAGGCGGATCCGATGCTGGAGATCCTCAACCAACCCAACCCCAACGAATCCTGCGAAACGCGCGACTCGGCCGCCGTGTCACCACAAGCTTTCACTCTCATGAACAGCGACACCATCACCGACCGTTCCATCGCCTTCGCGAACCGGCTCCTCAGCGACCATCCCGACGACCACAAAGCTCAAATCGCCCGCGCATTCCATCTCGCATACGGACGTAACCCATCAGAAGCCGAATCCAAATCACTCGCCGACTACTACACTAAGATGAGCGAATACCACACCGCCAACACACCGAAGAAAGTCGACTACCCCAAATACGTCACCCGCTCACTGGTTGAAGAATTCACCGGCGATCCATTCACATTCCAGGAATGGCTGAATGTGTATGAAGACTACGTGCCGGATGCGAAACCGTGGATGGTGTCTGCTGACGTGAGGGCGCTGGCGGATGTTTGTTTGTTGCTGCTTAATTCGAATGAGTTCGTCTATGTTTATTAGGCTGAATGCTTAAGTTGAATGTCGAATGTCGAACAAGGAATTTCGAAGGATGAAGGGAAGGCGCAAATGTCCGAGCAGCGAAAATTTGACCTGCAAGAGCGGCTCGTTCGTTTTGCGGTGCGAGTCATTGGTGTCGTTGAATCACTACCAGACACCAAAGCTGGCAAGCACATTGCCTCACAACTTATCCGCTCTGGAACTTCACCGGCTCCAAACTACGGGGAAGCACAGAGCGCGGAATCGCGAAAAGACTTCATCCATAAGATGAAAGTTGCACTGAAAGAGCTGCGAGAGACCTTGGTGTGGCTGCAGATCATCGAACAAAAACCACTGTGCGAACCAAACCGAATGGCCGAAATCACAACCGAATGCAACGAGTTGATCTCCATCTTCGTGAAGAGCCTCGAAACGGCAAGAAGCAAACAATCCTGACACTTCATGATTCGAAATTCCTTGTTCGACATTCGACATTCAAGAAAAATCAACCATGGAAACCCCAAGACGCGACTTCCTATACGGCCTCGGTTCCTCCCTCGGCGCCTTAGCCCTAACCGACGCCCTCGCCGCCGAAGACAGACGCCAAGCCGGCCCTCTCACCCCGAAGAAGCAAATGGTTCCCGCCAAAGCCAAGGCGTGCATCATGCTGTTCATGGAAGGTGGACCGAGCCAGGTTGACACGTTCGATCCGAAACCAAAACTCAACGCACTGCACGTCACCGAATCAAAACGAACCGCGGGGCTTGCCAACGGTAAGCGGTTCTACGTCGGCAGTCCGTTTAAGTCGAAGAAGCATGGGGACGCCGGTATCGACATGAGCGAACCGTGGAAGTTTCTTCCCGAAGTCGCCGACGAAATGTGTGTCTACCGCGGTTGCCAGGCGGAATCGCTCAACCACCCGGAGGCACTCCTGCACATGAACACCGGCAGTCGTCTGGGCGGCGACCCGGGCCTGGGAGCGTGGACAACTTACGGCCTGGGTTCTGAGAACCAAAACCTGCCCGGTTATGTGGTCATGACAGAACTCGCACTGCCGCAGGCCGGTCCGGCAAACTGGACCAATGGCTTTCTCCCAGCGTACTACCAGGGCACCAGACTACGTTCAAACGGTTCACCGATTCTGGATCTCAACCCACCCGGCTTCAAAACCCGAGCCCACCAGCGGAAGGCTTTAGATCAACTGGCCAAACTAAACGCGGCCCACGCAGCCAAACACCCGGAACACGCCGACCTCGCCGCGCGAATGGAGAGTTACGAACTGGCCTACCGTATGCAGACAGCAGTCCCCGGCCTGGTGGATATCAAGTCAGAACCAAAACACATCCAGGACATGTACGGACTGGAACGAAAAGAAACAGCCGAGTTTGGCCGGCAGTGCCTGATGGCTCGACGGATGGTTGAAGAAGGTGTGCGGTTCGTGCAGATCTTTAGCGGCGGCTGGGACAGTCACGACTACCTCCAACGCGGTCATTCGTCGCGGATCAATAGTGTCGACCAACCCATCGCGGCTCTCATCAAGGACTTAAAGGCTCGCGGCATGCTGGATGAAACGCTGGTCATGTGGACTGGCGAGTTCGGACGAACGCCGGACAACAACTACCGCGGCGGCGTAACATCGCTTGGTCGAGGCCACAACGTGGACGCCATGAACATGTGGTTCGCCGGCGGCGGCGTAAAGCGCGGAGCCATTGTCGGAGCCACCGACGAAATTGGAGCCGAAGCCGCAGAAGTCGTTCACCCAATCCGCGACGTACACGTCACACTCATGCGGCTGCTGGGCCTGGACGACAACAAGCTGACCTACTTCCACGGCGGCCGATTCAAGCAGTTGTCTCAGTTCGGCGGCGAAGTAATTGATGACTTGATTGCGTAACGGAACCTGGCCACATCGGCAACAGCCTGCTTACCAGTCGTCAATTAAAGGTTCCTGACCCCTGGCACCTATTCTTAGAAACTTCAAAGCCTTCTGCGAACATGGACACGACGTCTGCAAGAATGGTCCGGCAGACTGAAGCGTTCGGTTTTGGTTTGCTTCTCTATTCGATGCAGGTCAAGAGGAGCGGAACTTTGCAATCACCGCCTAGTACATTACCAGCGTAGTATCGTCGCCAGGTTACTGAATTCGTCGGTCCACAGAACTCGTCGGCGTTCGAGGTCGAATTCGCCCTCAGCGGCGGCGTGAATCTCCGGGTTGATGGGTTTGCGAGAGAGTAACACCCACTGGCTAAGACAGGTACCATCGTCCTCGCTTTCGTCGTTCTGAATGCCGACGGCATGCCAGTCGAATTCGGTTGCCAGAGCATGAACGATCGGGCGAAGGTCAAAGTGCAGGTTCGAAATGTGCAAGCACAATACGCCATCACTGGCGAGATGTCGGTCATACAGTTCGAAGGCTTCTCTGGTGAGCAGGTGGGTTGGAATCGCATCGCCCGAAAAGGCATCAAGAACCAGCACATCGAAATCGTGATCCGACTCGCGTTCCAGCGACAACCGCGCGTCTCCGGTAATGAGTTCGCACTTTGCCTGTGCCGCATCAAGAAACGAAAACTGTTCCTGAGCGATGCGGATGACCTCGGGATTGATCTCGTAGAACCTCATGGTATCGCCGGGCTTGCCGTACGCCGCAAGAGTTCCAATTCCCATGCCAACAACTCCGATATGGCGAGCCTTGTCCGCATTGTGCAGCCGCATCGCCAATCCGGAACCCGATGTTCGGCCATAATAGGTTGTCGGTGTGTTTTCTCTTCCCTTTGTCAGCAGTTGCGAACCGTGACGAATGCGCCCATGGAACAGTTCGCGCTGTGGTTGTGTGCTTGATGAATCCGTTTCCCGGACCTGCAGCACGCCATAAAAGTTCCGTGAGGTCAGCAAATTCGCGCCTTCATTTCGGTTGATATCCATCGCCAACGCACCGACTGCCCATAGCAACATGGCCGGCCAGACCAACGAGCCGGGTTGCATCTTGATTGGCTTTGGTGTGTCCGTATCCAGCCCGTGGTCTGCCCGAAAGTGGACAACAATGCCAACGCTTAGCGCGACGACCAGAACAAGATGCATCTCCCAGTACGACGAGAAGATCATCGGGGCAATCAGGCCCACCAGCAGTCCGCCACCTGCGCCCCCGGCGGACATCAGCAGATAGAACCGAGTCAGATATTGCGGATGCGGTTTCTGAGCAGCCAGTTCGCCGTGGCACACCATGCAACACAGATACAGCGCGGACAGGTAAGTGATGATTTGCAGAACGATCGACACGCCGGCTCCGTTTGTCAGCACGCGAATGACAAACAGCAGCGACAGAATAAGCAGCACCGAGTACCACTTGCGTGAATACCAGCGGTTGCTGTCGAAACACAGAATGAAGGACAACAGATAGATCGTTAACGGCGCGATCCAAAGGAACGGAACCGTGGCCACGTCCAGGCAAACCTGGTTCGTCGTCGCCAGCAACATAACCGACGCAGTCATTGCCAGGCCAAACCACCGCAGCGAAGTACGAACGGTCGGACCCGCAACCGAGTCGGATGTTTGATTCGATGTGGAGACCTGCTCTTGTACTGACCCGCGCACAATTCCCATCGCGCAGACGGCACACAGTGCAGCAAAGGCACCGAAGCCAACCGACCAAAGCCATGCTTGCTGAGGTGACCCCAACACGGGTTCGAACACGAACGGGTACGACACTAGCGCCAGCAGTGAGCCAATGTTCGACAATGCGTACAGCCGGTAGGGCGAGGTTCCCGGAACCTGGCTCGCGAACCAGCGCTGTAGCAGTGGACCGGTCGAAGAAAGAAGGAAGTAGGGCAGCCCAACACACATTCCCAGCAACGTAATGATTCGCAACACGGGCTCGGTATCAGTCGTGGGCTTCCATGAATCGTTCGGAGTAATCGGCAACAAACCGGCTGCCAAAATTAGCAGTGCGACGTGCAAGACCGCCTGGGTTCGCTGAGAAAGAAATCGCGTGGTTAGGTGGGCATAGACGTATCCCAAAAACAGCGTGACCTGAAAGAACAGCATGCAGGTACTCCACACACCAGGCGTGCCGCCAAACCACGGGAGAATAAACTTGCTGATCAGCGGCTGAACCTGAAACAACAGGAACGCGCTGAGGAAAACGGTCGCTGCAAACAGCAGCACAACTGACCGGCACCGTGCAGGTTGGTTGGTCATGGGAGAGCCTGGGAAACTGGTCGAGTGGGAACGTCTGACTTCAGCCTAGCTCGCTAGTGTTTCCCCTGTAGACATCATGGCATGTGCCGTTTCCAAAACCGACCCGCAGGATCAGCCCACCCCGTACGACCGAGATTGCCACGACGACCCGACCTCAGCAATCCTGCGGCGACCGAATCAGGCATGTGTGGGCTATAAATGGCTGCGACTGAATCGCGTACAGATTGGCATATGTAGAAGAAGGAGGGGATCCACATCCTCTTCGGTGTCACGACGGATTGCCATGGACGGGACTATTTCACCGATAGCTTGGCAGGCGAGCGGCGGGCGTCAGCCCGGTGATGTCAGTACACCACACGCGAGGGAACAAAAAGGTGTCAAGGGACAAAAAGGTGTCAGGAACCTTTAATTGACGCCGAGCATTGAACCTACAACCAAGCACGAACAGAAACGTGCCCGGTTTGACTACTTGCCGCAGTCCAGACGGTTATTGCGAACCGCCGCCCGAGAGATCTGTACTTCCGACGGCTAGAGGCAGGCAGCCAACGAACCCCACTGCACCAAACGAGACTCCCGCACGTCTTAGTTGTGAGGGGGGACCTTCAAGGAGTCCGCTTCTTCTGACGCCTTTGCTTTTGAGGTGTCGACGGCTATCGATTCCCGGAGCTGGGCCAGAACCTTTGTCACTGACGCAGTTGGAATCGCGTAGCAGCTCACCCGAAGAGCTCGCGCGATGTTGATGCCAACAACATCGCCGCTGGAAGTCACCAGCGGGCCTCCACAGTCTTCCGGACGAATGACCGAGTCATGGCGGATGACCATCGGAAATCCGGTGCGCACTTCACTGAATGGTCCACCGCCCCAGCGATCCTGGGTAGCGCGTTGTTGTCCGGTGGTTCGACGACCAAGTTTCACTTTCAGCTCGCGAGGCTCGTCTTCGTTCGATTTAAGCAGCAGAGTGATTTCGTCGCCCGCCTTCTTTCCAGACAGCCCACCGCGAAGGCCGTTGGGGTCAGAGATTTTCTCGCTGTTCAGTTCCAAAATGACGTCACCAACTTTGATACCACTTCGCTGAGCAGCTGACCGCGCAATAACCTGCCCAACTAACAGTCCCCCCTCACCTGGGGTCGTAGCGACGCCCAGGAATCCAGCTGAGGCGTTTGGGACAGCTCTAGCTCTACGCGCGGCCGCGATTTGGGTTGGCTTGGCGACAACCATACCCATGCCGAGAGCTTTGCCTTCAGTGCTGGCGTTCGTTACCAGCGTACCGACAGACGGCTCGATCTCAGCAAAGTACATCGGCTTGAGATCCATCGCTTCGACTTTCACAAGAGCCAGGTCAAACGGTTTGTCCACAGCAACTTTCTTCGCTTTCACCGTCCGGCCATCCGGCAGCTTGCATTCGAACTCGGTCTCCGGCAGCAGGCTGGCTTTCGTGAGAACTTCGCCGTCTTTACTGACGATGCAACCAAGAGCGACAGCCTTGCCGTCCACAATAATGTTCGCAACGGATTTTGAAGCTGGTGTCACAAGTTTGGTGAACGCAGAAATCACATCAGCACTGTTGCGCGAGTTCTTGCGATCCTGTTCAAGTCGCTGACGCTGCTGACGTTGGAACCGCTCGCGCAGTTGTGCTCTGCGATCCTGCAGAGACTGTCCTTGTTGACGGCTTTCTGATCTTTCCTGAGCAATCGTCCTGTCAGGCGAAATAAGGCCAATGCCTGACAGAAACAGGCAGCTGGTCAGTACGAGAGAACGTGAGGCGGCGATTTTCATTACTTGTCCCTCGTGATTGGTAGGATAATTCGTGACCCGGATGCAGCGGGGCGCTGGATCAGGAGTTTCAATGCTCCGGATTGCTTTAGACCGTCTGCAACTGCGTTGGCACTGCCAACGTCTTTGTCATTGACTTTCAGGATAATGTCGCCGATGCGAATCCCGCTGCGGTCGCCGAGCCCGTCTTTTTCGACCTCGGTGACAACGGCTTTGCCATCTCTGTTGGCAACTTCGATCTTGAGTTCTGGTGTTTCGCCTTGACCGGAATCAGGAGTGCCAGGCCGGCCCGATCCCTGGGGACGTTGCGGCCGCCGTTGGCCCTGCGGACGTTGCCCCTGCGGACGCTGCTGGGGATTGCCACCTCTTCCCCGACGTTGCCCCCAGTCTTCACCCTCCATGAGTCGATCCCAGTTTGTGCTGAAGAGATCTGTCGCCACGTGGATGTTTCCGGTCATCGACCCGCTCACACGACTGTTGATACCGATCACCCTTCCCTGAAGATCGAACAAGGGACCTCCGGAATCGCCTCCCATGATCGGGACGTCGGTTCGAATCGACTGAGCCGAACGCGACAACACCCGCCCGATACGAACAGGCGGCTGACCACCTCGAAAAGAAACCGGATACCCCACGGCGATGCACCAATCGCCAATCTCAACGTCACCCGACTTGGCCATTTCCGCAAATGGAAAATCACCATCTTCAGTGATCTGGACTAAACCAGCATCGCCTGCGTGAAAGTTGCCCAACGTCTTACCAGACACAACCCGGCCATCCGGAAATCGAATTCGGATTCTCCTGTTCGCACTGCGATTGACATGAGCACAAGTCAGGATCAGACCTTCGTCATTGATCACCACGCCACTGCCACCACCAAAGCTCACGGTGCAGCGTCGGATGTTCTCCAGAACACCTTGAACCTGTGACTCAAGCCCTTGAATGTCAAACTCGGATTCCTGCTTCTCCTGGCTGGCAGGCTGCTTCGCAACTGCCGCTGGGGTACTGCTCTCAGGCTTTGTGTCCTGTGCGATTGCGGGTACTGCGAAACAGCCCAGCATCGCGACTGACATGACCTTGAAGGTAGAGGCGTTTAGTCGAAACAACTTTGTTCTCCAAGTTGGTGGTCCGTAAAGCGAATTCCGTCGCCACGATCTCAATTTCCGAATTCGGGACGAAACTTCGGATTGAGAGCAACAACATAACACTTGTCTTACAGCAGTATCCACGCAGCGGGACCGCCGTCAAGATTGTGGAGACGATAGGCTGGAACCAAGATCCGTGGACGTACTTCACCTCACACACACTGAAGGTCATATCGGTACGAAAGCAAATGAGTTGTCAGAAACCGCGGGGCCGACCACGAAAAATTAAGTAGTGGTTCCTGACTGGATTCCAATCCGAGTTGTTTGATCTTCCGTTTGCTCCACGGATCGGTGCCGTAGGGGCCTCGCTGGATGGATTTGCAGATCGCGGTAGCTTCAGCGTCGGCTTCAAAGTCTTCGTCTTTGTCGAAGATCATCACCCGAGCGTTGGCTCGGTTGAGAACATGGTAGAGCAGACCGTTTTTAGCGGCTCGTATTCTTTTCACGCGTCCTCAGAGTCTCGCCTACTTTTTCCGCCTTGAGGCTGGTATCCCTGCTTACGACAACACGAAATCCTTGCCTTCTGTTCCCCAGTGAGTCCGGGACCCGAGACCGGTGACTCAAGAGAGGTGCCTCAGCACTCCATGGCGCACCACGGCACACACGAAAGAGTCCGTCGCGATCCACACAATACTCAGTGACGTTGCCCAGCATATCGAAAAGCCCCAGTGAATTTGCGCGCTTGCTAGCGACCTTGAATGGCCCGTTTCTGCGTCCGAACCCATACTGTTCACAGTTCAGTGCGTAGGCGTTAGCTTCCTCTTCACTCCGTCCGCCCAACGCAGCCGTCACCCACTCACGTTCCGTTGGCAGCTTGATTATGGAATCCTCAGCCAGAAATCCGAGCCGTCTTTGTCTCAGTGTAAGCCGCTGGCAGCATTTTGAAGCCGACTTCCATGTCATTCCAGTAGCTGGACTGTCCGGCCCGAAGTAACCTCTCTCCTTGAAATAGCCCCCCTCCCTAAGTCTTCCCTTTTCCTCGAACGACTTCCAAGGCTCTGTTCCCATAACGTTGAGCCATTGACGTTTGGTCATTTCAGTCGTTTGAAAGTAGAGTCCTTTTCGTTTTGGAACTTTGACCAAGTGCATCATTGGCCAGCTAAAAGTCAACTCGTTTTGGTTCCCATTTCGAGTTGCCTTGACTGTCTTCCATGTTGAGCCTGTCGGTCGAAACGCCAGGACCACAACATGCGGTTTGGAATCGCTTACAGCCACGTCCAATACCCAAGTTTCAGATACGCCGTGCCTGGCGAGGTGTGGAAGTTGTCGGGTGCCGGAACCCCATTGTTCAATCTCGGCGACTGCTTCCGGAAGGACTTTCATCGTTTCACTGAGGTCAACGATCAGCTTCCGAAAAGTATCAAATTTCTTGTCGAAAGAGACCTCCAGGAAATCTTGGTCGCCCTTTCTCTCATTTGCCATGATGCGCAGACGCCACGAGTCCAATCTTAGCAGTCGATCTTTCCTCAACTTAGCGTAGAGAGAATTTCCGTTCACCGTGGCAGAAATCGGGTTCTCCGTCGACTCGCCTGCAACTAGGCTTTGGAGTCCTTTTTGACTTTGCGTGGTAGCATCAAAGAAGAAATCTGCCTCCGCATCGGCTTGCGGTAGGCAAATCAAAAGCCAAAATATGTTTGATGACATAGTCTCATCTTCCTACTGACCGCACTTCGAAAGCCAAATAAGGTGTCAGGAACCATTTTTTGCGATTTTTCGTGGTCGGCCCCGCGGTTTGACTGTGGATTCCAATCCGAGTTGTTTGATCTTGCGTTTGCTCCAAGGGTCCGTGCCGTAGGGGCAGCCTCGCTGGATGGATTTGCGGATGGCGGTGGCTTCAGCGTCAGTGATGGGAGTGTTGACGTGTTTGAGCCATGAGCGTTTGCGGGGCAGGGGCCACTCGGAAAGTAGCTGGGCTTTCTGGTCGGCGGTTCCGTGTTTCCAGATGTGCAGACTGCTCCAACGCCACTCGTCGGCACTCTTCACCAGACCTGCTCGCAGAGCATTGCGTTCGACGTAGCGGCAGACCGTATAGAAGTGTTCGTCATCCTGAACCGGAAACGATTTGAATCGTCCCTGGTACACGTGCCCCGAACCGGTGGTTCCCTGATGAGCGTGCCAACGCTGGGTATGGGTCAGCGTCAGCCAGCCGGTGAACCGCGAGAGGTCTTCGTCTTTTCTGGGCCAGACCACAAGGTGCCAGTGGTTTCCCATCAGACAATAGCTCAACAGTCGCATGTTGAACTTAGCGACGGCTTCGATAAGCGTTCGTTCGAACGCTTCAAAGTCTTCGTCTTTGTCGAAGATCATCATCCGAGCGTTGGCTCGGTTGAGAACATGGTAAATCAGACCGCCTTTTGCGGCTCGTTTTGGGCGTCCCATGCAACAAAGAGTAGGCAAAATCACTACTTGGCGTCAATTAAAGGTTCCTGACACCTTTTAACTCCGTCCTTTTAACTCCCTTAATTTTTAGGAACCATTTCTTGCAGGCACCCAAAATCACTACTTTCTCGATTCCTTCAATCGTCCCATTCTCGCAATGAGAAGTGGATGGCGCCGGCGAGTGTCGCGTGCGACGAAGTCTCCGCAAAGTACTCATCCGAAAGTTCGGGTTCCAGCTGGCCGTAGCGATTGAACCACCTTCCGACAATCCACTCTTCTTTTTCTCGCCATGTTAAGACGGAAAAAGCCGTCTTTCTAAACTCGACTACGTTGACCAGTAGCGGGGAAGTACCGCGGCGCACGGACGAGATCTGAAAGAAGAGATCTTTCACTACTGCGTCCGAGCAGGTCTCGATGTGCATCATGTAGTCTCGAATCTCACGAGGAATGTCTCCCGTTCGATGTTGATGCAAAGCATGTACAGTCTCGGGCGGGATCTCCTGCAGCTCCCAGCGACCAAGGTCTCCCGTGTGCGCAAACTGAAGTAATTCGTCAAGATCTTTGAATCGGTAGTAGTAACTAAACAGATCCTGCAGCAAAACGAATCCCGATGGCTTTGCTGCCAAGAGATGGCTCATCGGGCCGGATCCAACCGGACAGATTTCCTGAACTCCGACCGCACGCTGGAGACTCACCATTCGATTGAACAGCCAATCGACGTCTTCCAAGTGCGTTCCCAAGTTCAGGCCGAAACGCCAAGCCGGGTATTCAAGCGTAATGCCAGAGAACTCCGCAAGGAATGCCTCGACAGCCAGCCATGGCGTGAAACCAACCGACCGCAGCAGCTCCAGTTCCCATGTCACGTCGTGTTTCCGGCCATGAAACCAACCCGCATTCCGAAGTGCCACCTCGATTGCATTCTCACTCGACATCGGTCATCTTCCATTCACTGCGTAGCAAACCTAGTCCAGTGCCCAACGTCCGCTGGATCAAAACTGTTGGCAATTCAACCACACTTCGACCCAACCCCGCCACCAGACGCCAAATAAAAGGTGTCACAAATAAAAGGTGTCAGTCACAAATAAAAGGTGTCAGGAACCATTTTTCGCAATTCCGTTCGGTGATGATTGCTTGGTAAACCACATTCTGATTCCGGCGCGCGGGTGCGCTCGCCGAACTCCAGTTTGGCTGGTACCTTAGATGGCACGTACTCCACGTGCATACCGAGGTTCTGATGCAACTGCGATCCTGCCTTCCAATCCTACTGCTCGCCGCCACTGCGATCCCACTCGCTGAAGCCGAAGAAACCAAGCCCAACATCATCTTCATTCTGGCCGACGATTTGGGCTACGGCGATCTCGGCTGCTATGGCCAGAAAGTCATCAAGACACCGCGGCTTGATCAGATGGCGGCCGAAGGCATGAAGTTCACCGACTTCTACGCCGGCAACACAGTTTGCGCTCCATAGACCAAATAAAAGGTGTCAGGAACCATTTTTCGCAATTCCGTTCGGTGATGATTGCTTGGTAAACCACATTCTGATTCCGGCGCGCGGGTGCGCTCGCCGAACTCCAGTTTGGCTGGTACCTTAGATGGCACGTACTCCACGTGCATACCGAGGTTCTGATGCAACTGCGATCCTGCCTTCCAATCCTACTGCTCGCCGCCACTGCGATCCCACTCGCTGAAGCCGAAGAAACCAAGCCCAACATCATCTTCATTCTGGCCGACGATTTGGGCTACGGCGATCTCGGCTGCTATGGCCAGAAAGTCATCAAGACACCGCGGCTTGATCAGATGGCGGCCGAAGGCATGAAGTTCACCGACTTCTACGCCGGCAACACAGTTTGCGCTCCATCTCGCAGTGTGCTGATGACCGGGCAACACATGGGTCACACGCACGTTCGAGGCAACGCGGGTGGTGAAGACAGGTCGAAGCAGTCACTGCGCGATGAAGATGTGACGGTCGCCGAGGTTCTCAGAGAAGCAGACTACGCTACAGCATTGTGTGGTAAGTGGGGACTGGGCGACGACGCGAATGGTGGTCGAGCCGGCCTGCCACGTAAGCAGGGCTTCGATTATTTCTACGGGTACCTAAATCAAGGTCATGCCCACAACTACTACCCCGAGTTCCTCTGGCGAAACGAAACCAAACACCAGCTGCGAAACGTGGTAACAAAAGCGCCTAGGCGCAACGGAGGGTTTGCTGGCGGCTGGGCAACGACACGCGTTGACTACAGTCATGATCTGGTCGCCAACGAAGCAATCAAGTTCATCAAGGCCAACGCACCGAAGCAGGACGATGGCTGCGATCCAGAACAGCAAGCCAAACACAAACCATTCTTCCTGTACGTGGCGCTCACAATCCCGCACGCCAACAACGAAGGCACACGTGGAACCGGCGATGGACAGGAAGTTCCCGACTACGGTATTTATGACGGCAAAGACTGGCCGAACCAGGACAAAGGCCAGGCGGCGATGATCACAAGAATGGACGCCGATGTGGGTCGCATTCTTGACCTGCTGGAAGAATTGGACATCGCGAAAGACACCGTCGTCATGTTCTCCAGTGACAACGGCCACCACGACGAAGGCGGACACGACACAGACCGGTTCGATCCGAACGGTCCACTGCGTGGAATGAAGCGAGACCTTTACGAAGGCGGCATTCGCGTCCCCTTCATCGTCCGTTGGCCAGGAAAAACGCCGGCGGGAACCACGTCAAATCACGTTGGCTACTTCGGAGACCTCATGGCAACCGCGGCCGAACTATCTGGCGTGAAGTGCCCCGACAACACGGATTCCGTTAGCTTCGCCCCGACGATCACCGGCAACGCCGACCAACAGAAAAAGCACAAGCACCTGTATTGGGAATTCTACGAACGTGGCGGCAAGCAGGCGGTTCGAGTCGACAATTGGAAAGCGGTTCGAATGCCCATGAAGACCGGCAAGACAGAACTCTACAACCTGGCCGTCGACATCGGCGAAGAGCGAAATCTTGCCCAGGACAATCCAGAGATCGTCAAAGAAATGGAAGCCATCATGGAAGCGGCTCACATTGATCATCCAAACTGGAAGCCGCGCGGAAAACCAGTGAAGAAGAACCCAAACAGTGACCTGGCAACGATCGACTCGACTCGCGACCAATCAAAGAAGGGACGAGCGAAGAGTCGCTCGTCCCTGGTAAGAAACTGATGGCAATCGTCGGCCTTCAGGCAGCGGTCGCACCTACCACTTGTAAACCGCCTGAGCTTTCAATTCGCGGATGAAAATCATGTCATCCGCCACAGCCAGGTGAGCCCATGTTGGCTGCTGACTAACCTTTTTCTTGTCGAGCAGATCAAACTTTTCTGGTGTCGCGTTGATCAGTAGAAGTTCGCCTCGTTCATCGAGAGCCAAAATCTTGCTGCCCTGCGTGACCATGCTCCAGTACTTACCGAACGGTGAAGTTGTCCACTTGGTCTCACCAGTAGCAGCGTCAACACACGTGAACCGCTGATTCTGCAAGTGCATATAGATGTGACCGTCGATCACAACTGGTGACGACATGTAGGCGGCCTTCCGATTGGTCCACTTTTGACTCAGCGACATAGCCGCACCACTCCCACCGAGATCATACATCCACGACGCATTTTGATAACTGCTGGTGAAGACTGAATCCCCGACCACGGTCGGAGTCAAGATGTTCATTCCCCTGAATGCAGGGATCTTCTTCGACCAAAGTACCTTTCCTGCTCCCATGTCAATTCCAGCCAGAGTCGATCGCGACTGGGCGATTAACTGCTCTTTGCCTGCAACGGTCGCGATCACTGGCGACGAAAACGCACCGCCCATCATTCCGCCGGACTCTGCCATCGCGCGCCAGACCACATCACCGGTCTTCTTGTCTAACTTCAGCAGCCCCGCACAGCATTGCACAAATAGGTGATCACCTTTGACGACAGGCGAGCAAACAAAGCCAAACGTCTCCATGCTGGCATTGAACTCTTTTACGAAGTCCTTTCGCCAAATTTCGTCGCCGTTGTCTGCGTTAAGACATACCATCACACCGCGAATACCGCCGACGTAAAGCCGTTCGCCATCCCAGGCAGGCGTTGATCGAATCCAACTACCATTCGCTGCCGCGAAGCGCGGAACCGACATGGCACCGTCCCACTGAACGCTCCACAGTTGCTCTCCACTGCTTCTATCCAACGCCCGGACAACTTCGTACTTCTTGTCGAGCGTTCCGGTAACAAACACTCGGTCCGGTGACACAATCGGGCCGGAGTAGCTGTCAGGCAGCTCCTTACGCCAGACGGGTTTCATTTCATCCGGAAACTTGTCAGGCCAAACTGGCCCTTCGACTTTGCAGTCCCGATTCGGACCGCGCCACTGCGGCCAGGAAGACTTGTCTTCCAATGGCTCGTTGGCAAAAACGGAACCGCAGATTGCGGAACACAAAACACAGCTAAGTAGAGCGCGCGTCATTGGGGAGGGCTTTCCTAAATTCCGGTGGGACAGTGGCTCGATCCTTCAAGCCAAACCGCTACTTCTTCAAAGAGCGAAGCATGGTCTTGGTGAAGTTGACGAAGCTCTGCATGTCGTCGCAGTGAACTGAGTAATTGAATTGCTTGCGGATATCTTCAGTCAGAGCACGGCCACCGACTGCGAACACAGCTTCGTGTTCGTCGGCTCGCCTGTAGACCTGCTTCATAGACTCAACAAAGGTTTCTTCGTTGACGATGTACGATGCCGAAACCCAAATCAAAGCCGGCTTAATTTCATCAATCGCACGCAGCACGGTTCCAACGGGAAGCGAATGACCAATGCTGGCCGCATCCCAACCACCGTCTCGCAGAATGAGTTCGCTCATCGTCAGCGCGAGTAAATACTCGTCACCGGAAAGACTGAACCCAATCGCGCGGGGTGCGTTTGCCACCGGCGGTTGGATGAGTGTTCGCATCTCGATCATGAGCCGCAGAGCCATCCCACACGCGCGGCGTTCTTTGTAGATTGCGACATCGCCGCATTCCCACAAGTCGCCAATCTGGTGGAACGCCGCCGCGATCACCTTGTCGCAAATCGTCGGCAGATCGTGTTGGCCGAGGTAAAGGTCGATCAGAATCTGGCGACAAATCTCCTCATCACCATCAATCAACCCTTCCACGAATCGAGCCCGAGCCCGATCGGTGGTCCACTCTGTCTTCCCAAGCGAAGTTGGCAGCCCCAACACGTCGGGTTCGACAATGGAGTGCCCCTGCTGACGCAGAAATCCCAGAACGCCACCGATCGGCAAGCGCCGGTGACCTCCCGCCGTCTTCTCAACGGGGATGAGGCCGCGATCACACCAGCGTTTCAGTGACGATTCACTGACGCCGATCGCTCGCGCAACTTGTTTCGGTGTAAGGTGTTGCTTCACGTTTGGCTCGCAATGGGGCGAGAGGTCCGGAATTTCGGATGTCGGGTTATAGAACTCGCAATCAACCTGCCCAGGTGATTCCAGACATTCCTGGGTTTCGACTTGTCAGCCGACGCGCCAAGTCTAGAACCCATCAACACTTGGACGTTTTGACCGATTTGAACGTTTTTCCTGCAGGTTGCAAGGTTGAGTTCCCAGCACGACATCACCGCCTTCATTGATGCGAATTGCCCGGTTTGTCGCCGCGAGGTCGCGATGATTCGTTGGCTGGACCGTCGAAACCGAGTTCGTTTCGTTGATATTTCGGCCGCAGATTTCTCTCCACCTACCAGCGAGCATGACTATGAAACGCTGATGGCCGAGATCCATGGACTCACCGCTGCGGGCGAATGGGTAATTGGGGTGGAGGTCTTCCGGCGGCTCTATGCGGCGGTTGGGTTCAGTTTACTGGTTTGGCCAACGCGGTTACCCGGCGTGTCGCACCTGATGGATTGGGGCTATGGAATCTTCGCCCGAAACCGAGTGAAGTGGTTTAGTCGGTGCAATGATTCCTGCGGCCTGAGATCGGAACCAACACCAGTCAGCCCAACCAGCAGGAGTCTGTAATGCGAATCGCGATTATCGGTTCCGGCATTTCAGGCCTGAGCGCGGCCTGGCTGCTGCGGCACGACCACGATGTAACCGTGTTTGAGGCGAACGACTACGTCGGCGGGCACACGAACACCGTTGACGTCCAGTACGAAGGCGACGAACTGGCAATCGACACCGGCTTCATCGTTCACAACGATCGAACATACCCGAACCTGCTTCGCCTGTTCAGCGAGTTGCGGGTCGAGACTGTCGCGACGCCGATGAGCTTCAGCGTGAAGTGCGACAAGACGGGGCTCGAATACAACGGCACGAACATCAACGGCCTGTTCGCGCAACGGTCGAATCTGTTCCGGCCAAGCTTTCACAGAATGGTCCGCGACATTCTGCGGTTCAATCGCGAAGCACCGAAGCTGGTGGAAACTGCGGACGAAGGCCAAACGGTCGCTGAGTATCTTGGCGAACACGGTTACTGCCGCGAATTCTCTGACCACTATCTCCTGCCGATGGGCGCGGCGATTTGGTCCTGCCCGGAATCAACGTTCGGCAAGTTCCCGATCAGGTTCATCGCTGAGTTCTACTACAACCACGGACTGCTTAGCTTAAAAGACCGACCACAGTGGCGCGTCATCAAGGGCGGTTCGCGCGAGTATGTGCGAGTAATGCTGCGCGAGCTTGGTTCAAACATTCGCTTAAACGCTGCGGTTCAATCAGTAAGTCGATCCGGCAACAGCGTCCGAGTTCTCACGCAGGAAACGGACGAGCAATTTGACGAAATCGTTTTCGCCTGCCACAGCGACCAGGCGTTGCGAATGCTGGATGATCCGTCACAAAGCGAGACAGAAGTGCTGACGGAGTTCCCCTACAACGAGAACATCGCGATCCTGCACGCCGACAGCAGCGTGCTGCCAACTCGCCGCCGAGCGTGGGCAAGTTGGAACTACCACATCGGCGCCAACGACAACGCGGCCACTCTTTCGTACTGCATGAACATTCTGCAGCACATCGAATCAAAGCACACGTATTCCGTCACGTTAAACGAAGAAGACGCCATCGACCCGGCGAAGGTGCTGGGAAAATTCCACTACAGTCATCCCGTTTACACCACCAGCCGAGCCGCAGCTCAGTCGCGACACGCAGAACTAATCCGCGCGAATCGCACGTCATTTTGTGGAGCCTACTGGGGTAACGGCTTCCACGAAGACGGAGTCGTCAGCGCGCTGGCTGTTTGCAAAGCGTTCGGGCGCGATTTCGATGGTCGAGTCGATCAGCAACAGCCTGCGGCGGAGGCGATCGCGTAATGTTGCACAGCTGTCTTTACCGCGGCTGGGTCCGCCATCGACGTCGGGAACCGGTTCAAAACGAATTCACCTACAACGTGTTCTTCGCGTATCTGGATCTCGAAGAACTCGACCACGTATTCAAAGGCCGATGGTTTTGGTCAACGTCTCGAATGGCGATTGCTCGCTTCCGGCGAGAAGATCACTTTGGCGACCACAGCCAGCCGCTTGCCAATTGCGTTCGCGACCTGGTTGAGAACCAAACAGGGACTCGTCCAACCGGCCCCATTCGCATGCTGTCGCAACTGCGGTTCTATGGCTACCTGATGAACCCCGTCGCGTTTTTCTACTGCTTCAACAATGCCGGAACAGAAGTTGAATCCGTGGTCGCGGAAGTCACGAACACACCCTGGGGCGAAACGCACTGCTACGTTCTTGATCAAGCAACCCTGACAGGTTCCGGACCAAACACCCGCAAGGAATTCCACGTGTCGCCGTTCATGGAAATGTACATGCAATACGCGTGGAAAGCCGGAACACCGGGCGAAACACTCTCGATGCATATCGACGAAAACAAAGCTTCGACAACTGGAACCGGCCAGGCATTCTTCGACGTGACGACATCCCTGAAACGACACGAAATCACAGGCTTCAATCTGGCAGCGGCTCTAGTTCGTCATCCGTTCATGACGGGCAAAATCGCCGCCGCAATTTATTGGCAGGCTCTGAAACTTTGGTGGAAGGGATGCCCGTTCGTCCCCCACCCAGGCAAAACCGATACCCCTCGTACCGCGATTAGCATCGAAAAACCAATCGCGTGCCCGACTAACTCCCCGCGTACGGCCGGCGCAACACTTCCTCTCGAAACTGCTGCAACTCTGGACTAACACCGATGAGCACCACGACTCTCACAGGCAAGCACATACTCTCCGAACGCAATTCGGCCCCGAAAGCGACGCAATCAGGTTTCATCGATCGCTGGTGCCGACGCCTGGTCATGGACCGACTTAACCAAATCGAAATTGGTGGCCTGCGCATCACAGACGACACCGGAACGCGCGACTTCGGCAGCGGGCCGACATTGCATGTCGAAGTCACCAGCCCAAAGTTCTATCGCCAAATCGTTTTTGGCGGCAGCGTGGGAGCCGCCGAAGCGTGGATCGACGGCAACTGGAGCACCGACGACCTAACCGGCGTTCTGCGATTGTTCCTGCAAAACCGCCAGGTCATGCAGTCACTCAACAAAAAGGCCGCGCGGGTCGGCGCGTGGATGAACCGCCTGGCCCATCGTCTTCGAGCCAACAGTAAGACCGGCAGTCGGCGCAACATTGCCGAACACTACGACCTCGGCAACGACTTCTTTGAACTGTTCCTCGACCCGACCATGATGTACTCGTCAGCCGTGTTCGAACACGACGACATGACGCTGGACGAAGCAGCCGTGGCGAAGCTGGATCGCATTTGCCGTCGGCTCAAGCTGGGCCCTGACGACCACGTGGTTGAAATCGGAACAGGGTGGGGCGGGTTCGCAAGACATGCCGCCGCCAACTACGGCTGCCGAGTAACAACCACCACCATTTCGCAGGAACAATACAAGCACGCCAAACAGCTCATCGAAGATGAGGAACTTGATCACCTGGTCAATGTCGTCTGCGAAGACTACCGCGACTTAACCGGCACCTACGACAAGCTGGTCTCAATCGAGATGATTGAAGCCGTCGGGCTGGAACACCTGGAAACCTACTTCCGCAAGTGTTCCGACTTACTGAAGCCGGACGGAACGATGCTCATCCAAAGCATCACGATTGCTGACCAAATCTACGACAGCTACAGCCGGGGAGCCGACTTCATTCAGAAGTACATCTTCCCTGGCGGAGCGTTACCAAGCGTTTCGAAGATGCAAGACGTCGTCGCCAGGAACACCGACATGCGGCTCATTCACCTCGAGGACATCGCCGCACACTACGCCCGCACACTGGTCGAATGGGGCAAGCGATTCAACGCACAGCTGGACGAAGTCAGAACGCAGGGCTTCCCGGAACGCTTCATCCGCATGTGGAACTACTACTTCTGCTACTGCGAGGCCGGCTTCGAAGAACGCACAACGGGAACATCGCAACTCGTGTTCGCGAAACCAAAATCAAAACACGAAACCGCCCTCAACGACCGAGTCGCCGAACGACTCCTCCAACACACTTAGCCCCCAGTCACCTCTCCCGCCTGCGGGAGAGGTCGCGGTCTCAGCCGCGGGAGAGGGCCAAGCGCAATAAGAGACCAACTTCGAAAGGCGCCAGGTTCGAAAAGCAACTTCAAGAACCTTGCCAACTTAGAAACATCGCCGACCTAGAAACCGCGCCCAATCAGTGGGCTCACGCCCACCGCTCGCCTTCGTGATAGAACAGACAAATGATTGCACACCTTCTCACAACCGCGATGCACGCCGCGGAAACTGGCAAACTTCCTGACGTCGCCGTTCGCTCCGGTATCCGTCGCCTTCTGAAGACTCGTCTTGAGAAGGAACTCGCCGGCGGAGTCCACCAGCAGCAACAACGACTTCAAACACTGATCGACGAAATCCGCAACAGCCCGGTCGCGTTGGTTCCCGAAGTCGCGAACGAACAACACTACGAAGTCCCGCCCGAGTTCTTCGTCGAATCCCTGGGACCACGCCTGAAGTACAGCTGTTGCCACTTCGAAGACGGCGTCACTGATCTAGAGTCCGCCGAAAAGTCCGCTCTCCAAATCACATGTAAGCGCGCCGGCATTGAAGACGGCATGAAGATACTGGACCTCGGCTGCGGCTGGGGTTCGTTCTCTCTGTGGGCGGCAGAACACTACCCCAACTGCGAAATCACATCCGTTTCGAACTCAGCCCCCCAGCGCCAGTTCATTGAACAACGCGCCAAGTCACTGAACCTGACGAACCTCACAGTCGTCACCGCCGACATGAACGAGTTCTCCATCGACCAGCAATTCGACCGAATCGTATCGGTAGAAATGTTCGAACACATGCGCAACTATGAGGAACTGCTGCGTCGAGTTTCCACGTGGTTAAAGGCCGACGGCAAATTGTTCGTCCACATTTTTTGCCATCGCACCGCGGCTTACCCATTCAAGGTCGAAGGCAAGTCCGACTGGATGGCCAAACATTTCTTTACCGGCGGCATCATGCCATCCGCTTCACTGCTGGCTCACTTTCAACGCGACTTAAGCCTGCAACAGCAGTGGCACTGGAACGGCCAGCACTACGAGAAAACCTCCAATGCATGGCTGGCCGAAATGGACAAGAACCGATCCGCCATCATGCCCGCCTTCAAAGCCACCTATGGCGACGACGCAGCACGTTGGTTCGGCCGCTGGCGAATCTTCCACATGGCCTGCGCAGAACTGTTCGGATACAACAAAGGCAACGAGTGGTTCGTGACGCACATGCTGTTCGGGAAGTAGACATTGCTTTCTGACGGTCGAACTGTAGAACGGATGCATGAACCGACACGGCGACCCTGATCAGCGAGACAAGACCGCGCTTCCCACGTCACTTGTCTACGGGTACGTCAGTGCGATTTACCTTAACTGCTTCTACCTCGTCGTCATCGCGGTTCTTCTCAACCGCGGCAGTGCAGAAACAGGCCCCGTGCTCATTGGGTGCTGCAGTTGCTTCCTCTACCTCTCGCTCGCTGTAGGCACGATCGCGTTCCTCGCAGCAGCCCCTTCACCGTACCGAGGAGCGTCTCTTTGCGGCCTGGCCGCAATCTGGTGGGCTCCCATTCTGGCCGTTGGATATTCGACGCTCTTCCGGTGAACTGCCCAGCATCCCAACTACGCAATCTGCATTATGCATATTGCGTAATCTCGCACCCTGGATTCAACGAGCCACATAGTCGAACCCAGACTTAGCTATTCGCAAACTTCGCGGCAGCAAGTGTGTTTTTCAGCAACATTGCAATCGTCATTGGCCCGACGCCGCCTGGCACGGGTGTAATGGCCGATGCAACTTCCTTTGCTGATTCGAATTGAACATCGCCGACCAGTTTGTCATCGACTCGGTTAATACCGACATCAACCACAACAGCGCCCGGCTTGATCATGTCGCCGGTGACGAACTCCGGTTTGCCGATCGCGACTATCAACAAGTCCGCCTGCTTGATCATCGCGGGCAGATCTTTGGTTCCGCTGTGGCAAACAGTCACGGTGCAATTTGCCGTCGCGCCACGTTGAACCAGCATGGCGGCCATTGGTTTGCCGACAATCTCGCTGCGCCCGATGACAACCGCGTGCATGCCGGATGTATTAACGTCGTTGATGCGAAGTAGTTCCTGAATTCCGTGCGGCGTACACGGCAGGAACCGCGGACGGCCCTGGCTCATCAACCCGACGTTCATCGGATGAAAACAATCAACGTCCTTTTCCGGAGCCACCGCGTCCAACACACGTTGTTCGTTAATCTGCTTCGGCAGCGGCAACTGGCAAAGAATTCCGTGCACTGAATCATCTGCGTTTAACTGTGCGACCAGCGCCAGCAATTCATCTTCGGTTGTCTCAGCAGACAGGCGGTGCAGGGTGCTTTGAATGCCGGCTTTCTCGCAGGCGCGTTCTTTGTTCCGAACATAAACCGCGCTGGCAGGATCGTCGCCGACCAGGACAGCCGCCAGATGTGGAGTCACGCCTGAGTCAGCAGTAAACGCTTCGACCTGAGTCTTCAGTTCGGCTCGAACCTGTTTCGATGCGGCTTTTCCGTCCAGAATTTTCATAGTTCTTCTCGAATGCGAGTCAGGCAAACGGCGCTATCCCCGTTCCCCTGTCCTGACTATACTCCGCGCAGTCGGCAAGACACCGATTGCGCGATCGGTTGTTTCATGGCAGACGGAAAGTAGCGAGATGAACAAAGAAGTGAAACTCAGCAAGCTGGAACACATCAAAGACGGCAGCCGCCAACTGCGCGGAACCATTGCCGAAGAACTCGCCAACGACGACATCAAGTTCTCAGCCGACGCCGGACAACTGCTCAAACATCATGGCTCCTACCAGCAAGACAACCGCGACCTGCGCAAGGCGAAAAACGAGGACGGCACTCCAAAGGGCAAGCAGTTCAGTTGCATGGTTCGAACACGCATCCCTGGCGGCCGCGTAACGGCTGAACAGTTTCTGGCCGAACTGGATCTATGCGACACGCTGTCAGACGGAACCGTTCGCGTGACCACTCGCCAGGGATTCCAACTGCACGGCGTCCTAAAAAGCAACCTGCGGCAGGTCATCAACAACATCAACAAAACCAAGCTCACAACGTTCGCAGCCTGCGGCGATGTGAACCGCAACGTCATGTGCTGCCCCGCGCCGAAGCGAAACAATCCGGTGCATGACGAGATGCAGTTGATGTCATATCGACTGGCCGAACACCTGCGCCCGCGGACGTCTTCTTATTACGACCTCTGGCTGAAAGACGAAGACGGCGAGAAGGTCAACGCGTCTGAATACCAGCACGTCGAAGAACCGATCTACGGCAAGACCTACCTCCCGCGCAAGTTCAAGTGCGCGATTGCGACTCCGGAAGACAATTGCGTTGACGTCTACACTCAGGACATTGGCCTGCTGGCAATCGTGCGTGATGACAAGATCATCGGTTACAACATGCTGGTTGGTGGTGGCATGGGAACCACTCCATCAGCAAAGAAAACCTTCCCGGCTCTCGCGAAGCGGATGGCGTTTGTTCCTCCCGAAGATGTCCTGAACGTCGCCGAAGCGGTCGTGAAGGTTCAACGCGATTTCGGAAACCGCGAAGACCGAAAGATCGCGCGGCTGAAGTATCTCGTCGCGGATTGGGGTATTGAAAAGTTCAAGGCAAAGGTCGAAGAATACTTTGGCCAGCCACTGGCCGACCTGGAACCCGACGATGTCACCGGCGTTGAAGACCACATTGGCTGGAACGAACAGGGCGATGGCAAGATGTGCCTGGGCATCAACATTGATTCCGGCCGCATCAAAGACGATGGCGACTTCCGGCTTAAAACCGCGCTGCGAACGATTCTCACAAAGTTCGGAATGGAAACTCGGCTTACCGCTATGCAAAGCGTCTTGCTGTGCGATGTTGAGCCGGCTGACCAGGCCGAGATCGATTCCATCTTGAAAGAACACGGCGTGTTGGCCGCAGAAGAATTGTCCCTGTTGCGACGTTCGGCCATGGCGTGTCCGGCATTCCCAATGTGTGGCCTGGCCATCACGGAATCAGAACGCGTTCTTCCTGAGATCGTCGGCAACCTGGAAGCGGAGATCGCGAAACTGGGTCTCGCCGATCAACCCATCGCTCTGCACATGACTGGCTGTCCAAACGGCTGCGCCCGGCCATACACGCCGGATATTGGCCTGGTTGGTAAGGCGGCCGGGAAGTACACAATTTTTCTGGGCGGCAATCCAGAAGGAACCCGGCTGGGCTTTATCTACAAAGATATGGTTCCACACGAAGAATTGATCTCGACGCTCACGCCAGTACTCGAACAATACAAGAGCGGACGCGAAGAGGGCGAATCGTTCGGCGACTACTGTGCTCGAACCAACGCCCAAGGCGAGATGACAATTGCATAAGTCACCTCTCCCGCTCGCGGGAGAGGTCGCGGTCTCAGCCGCGGGAGAGGGCGACCGCGCCAAAACGTTAGCGATTTAGTTTGGACCGAGATCAAGACAGAATCGGATAAATGCAAAACCCTTTCCGGGCCTGAGAGCCCGACTCTCCCGCCAGCGGGAGAATGACAGGGCGGTGGCTTCGCTTGATCGCGGGTAGCGAGAATTCGGACGTGAGATCTGGAGGATGTGATGATTCAGTTTCTGGCCGCCATCGTTCTTCTGGTTCCACAAACAACACGTCCCAAAGCCACCACGCTTAGCTTCGAAATCATCACACCGCAGGGAACCGGTTCGCGCGTGGCGGCGCAGGATTGGGGCAGGGTGTTTGCGAAGCTTGGACACACCGTGCGCGTCCGTCAGCAAACGGCATCAGACACCGGGAGTCCCGAGCCGGTGACCCAAACAGAAACCAAAAGCGCGCGGCGGATCAAAGCAACGGGCCTGTTGGACAACCGAGGCATCGTTCACTTTGGCAAAGACAAGTTTCGGGTCACCGATACAGTCCGCCTCAAAGACTGGATCGACAATCTCAAGAAGTACGGCGTCCAGGGCGATCCGTCGGGCAAGCCAATCTGGGGACTAACCAAAGATCAGTTCGACAACTTCTTCCGCGCCACAGCCAAACCACTTGCGACCGAAGTCCAGGGAATGCCAATCGAACAGGCGGTCCGCACGATGGAATTTCCTGCGAGCACTCCAATCAAATGGACAGACGACGCGAAGAAGATCGCGGCCAGCGCCGACGAGGTACAGCGAGAGTTGAAGTTGTACGGCCGCGGAGCCGCATTGGCGATACTTCTCAACGACGCCGGCCTGGGGTTCTATCCGGAACGGGCACCCAGTGGCTCCGTCGAACTGCTCATTGCCAAACGCAGCAGAGTAGACATGTGGCCGATTGGCTGGCCGCCCAAACTATCGCTCGCGAAGACGATCCCTGAGTTCTACAAACGCGTTCCGGTATCGCTGCCGAATGTCACGCTGACGCGAGTGTTCGGTGCGATTGAAGCGAACACAAAAATCCCAATCCTCATTGACCACTACCAGATCAAGGCGAAGGGCCAGGAATTCGACAAAATGAAAGTCGAAGTCAAACCTCGCAAGATGTCCTGGAACAGTGTCATTCGCACCGTTACCGTCAAGAGCCGACTTAACTACGACGTCCGCGTTGACGAACTCGGCAAGACGTTTGTGTGGGTCTCAACGCAGGAAATCATCAAAGCTGGCAAGGATCGGTTTAAAGCGAAGTAACGATGGATGTTCTCTTCGTCCTCATCTTGTTCGCGCCGGCCATCCCGACGGTGGTGTGCACCGTCGCTTTGTATAAACAACGATCCGACTGGCTTTCGCCCGAAAGATACTGGTCCATTCGCTTTTCTGCGGCAATGTGGAGCGGTGTCGTTCCGGCCGTCCTGCTGGCGGTTCACCCGTACGCATTTGGGGCAGACTGGAAGTCGCGCGGTAACCACTGGGCCTACTATCTCAACGACGGACCAGCCGGAACCGCGTTGTTGCCGCTGTACGCAGTGGGCGCGATTAGCGCTTGTGTGGCTCTGCTTAACGTCAACTACGCGCGGACATCGCTGCTGAACTTGTTGCTGCTATCGACAAACTTATTGATCTGCGTTTGGTACACGTTCACAAGCGGCGGCCTATTCACGTTCCCTTTGACCGTTGGAATTTTCTACGGCTTCCTGCTGGCCATGTGCTTTGCCCATCGCGAACTGCCCGCCGACCGGATTCAGCATGCGGCGACTGTTGTCGGCTGGGTTTGTGGGATAGCCGGTTCGATCGCGTACAAGATTCAGGCGGCCAAAGCCCACTACCTGACTTTGCCCGATGAGGGTTGCTTCGTGGTGACCGCTGCAGCGCGAGGCCACAACGCGTTCGTGGGTTCGTGGACCAACCCGAACACCGGTCTCGTCGAGAACGCACAACTTCAAACGCTACGCCAATTCGAAGCACTGGTCCGAGAGCGCTCCCCGCGTGGTCACGTCGTGTTCCGAGCAATCTACAATCGAGTTGGACCACCGATTGCAGGCAGTGTCGTGTTCCGTTGGCAGGCCGATCTGATGTTCGTCGCGCTCAAGCCCGTTGAGCTTGCAGCTCGGGCAGTAATCTACCTTGCCCGGCGATAGTCCGCACTGAAATCCCTTAGACAAGAACATCGGGCAAATGCATCTGTAAGCTGTGACCACGACGATTTCATGGAACGCGCATGCATTCAGCCTCCCTCCGACTTTGCAGTATCGCGCTGATCCTGGTCGCGTTGACGGCAGATTGCGGGCTGACTGAAGAAGGCTGGCCGTTTGTCCGCGGGCCGCGGTTCGATGGACACGCAGACGATCTTAACCTGGCCGATTCGTGGCCAAGTGATGGGCCGCCCGTGTTATGGACTCGAGAACTCGGCCAGGGTTACTCGGCGTTCGTCGGATCTGGCAACCATGTCTTCACCCAGGCCCAAAGTGTCACAGGACAATACGTCTATTGCCTGAACGCGATCACTGGCGAAACCGTCTGGAAGCATTGGTACGACTGGCCGTATGAAGCGGCTGGAGTTTACCCGGGCCCGCGTTCGACACCGACGATCTCAGGAAACCGGATCTACTTCACATCGCCGGACGGTCTGCTGGCGTGTCTGGACCGAACAGACGGATCGCGTGTTTGGTCCATCGAACTCGAAGACGTCTACGGCATCAAAGGCAGCGGCTTTGGGTATTCGTGTTCGCCAACACTGATTGATGGAATGCTTATTCTTCCAGTGGGCGGAGAGAACGCGGGAGTCGTGGCGTTTGATGCTGACGATGGTCGCGAGCTTTGGAAATCGACCAGCGACCCGGCCAGCTATACACCCGCGTTTCCGATTGAACTTAACAAGCAGCCGATGGTTGTGTGCTACATGCAAAACAGCGTGCTGGTGCTGCACCGCACGACGGGCGAAGTCTACGCCCGAGTCGGTCTGTCGCGCGGGTATGACGAACACTCAGCGTGGCCAATCTATTCCGAACCTTACCTGTGGTTAGCCGCGCCGTTTAAAGCCGGTTCGCGATTGCTGGACCTGTCGACGCCTGACGCAAAAGCCGTGTGGGCGTCGGACCTGCTTTCCAACGATGTGTGTTCCAGCGTTTGCGTTGATGGCCATGTTTATGGGTTCGACATCATGGATATCCAGTCAAAAGTTCATCGTCCGTCGAGGGGGATTTTTCGTTGCACAGAATTCTTAACCGGAAAGTCACGCTGGGCTAACGGTTCAGGACGACCGCGGCGGAGTTCGAACAAGGACGAGTTCAAAACAGACATCGGTCAGTCGGGAATCATCGCGGCCGACGGCAAGTTGATTATCCTGAACGAACTCGGTGAACTCGTTTTGCTGAAACAAGACCCCAACCAGTGCACTGAACTGGCTCGATGCGCGTTGCTGACCGGAGAACTGACCTGGACCGCACCGTGCCTGCATCAACGAAGACTGTACGTTCGCAATCAATCCCGCGCGGCGTGTGTTTATCTGGGCGAACCGGACGAACTGCAGGTCACAGTTCGTCACCGGGCGAGCGATATCGCTTACGCGAGCTACTTTAATTTGACCGAGTTCGTTCTGCCGGTGGAACCGGAGTACGCGTTCGACGTTCCGCACGATCGATGGCTGGTGCAATGGTTAGGTGCGGGACTGGCGATCCTTGTTGTCAGCTGGCTTTTGTCCGCGGGGATCATGCGTCTGATGGGAGGCGGTTCGTCGCATCTGATGACCGTCGTGATCTCGGTTGTCCTGGGCGCAATCGGTACCACCTGCATGGGCCAGTTGTCGCGAGAGTTCATCTTCACGTGGCCAGTCTGTCTGTACGCCGCGTTCGAATATGTTGTAGCTTCCGGAGCGAACCGGCCGCTGGACGAACCGAAGCAACGTTTCGGTTTCTTTACCCGGCGGCTGCCACTGCTGCTGTTCCTGGCAGTCAGCGTCGTCTACTTCCTGTTGTGCCGCCGGCTAAGTCTGGTGTTTGAGTGGGCGTTCCTCGCCGGGTTCCCGGGAGCTGTCCCGCTGCTTTGGTTCGCTTACAGGCGAAGGCAGAAGTGTGAACCAACCAGAACCGTGTCACGCCTGGCCGTGTCGCTGATTGGCTTCGCGTGCTTCTTCGGAACCGGGATCCTGCTGCTAAAGAGTCGCTACTAGCCGGATACGGATAGAGCTACTCCCGCGCGTTCTACCGAACCGATTCCCACGCGCGGGAGGTTCCTTCGACCAACACGTGGTCAACGTTGCGGTCGATGGTTTCAAGAGTTGTGGACTGCCCCGAAGGCCAGGCGATGTGCAGAGACTTGATAACTTCGTCGAGCCCCAGACCGAACACGATTTGCTTTTGGTTCGACGCCTGGAACCCGTCGCCTGCGATGATCTGCCTGACGATTTTTCGGGAGTTGGTCTCCAACACGGCCACTGCGCCGACGGCGTCTCGCGAACTTTGTACGCCGATAAGTTTGATGCGCACTGAGTCGCCACGGTTGTCTGTGGTATTGGTCAGCAGCCCGACCGGTGCGTTTCGGTGCGTGATGACAGCGTCGGGCAGGCCGTCGCGGTTCCAATCGAATCTGGCGATTGCTCGGCCGAAGTATTTCTTTGAGAAGTACCCCGCATCTGATTCTGCGTCGCCCAAAACGAACTGGCCTTCGCCCTGATTTTGGAACACTTGCGTGGGCATCGTCGAACGCGATCGACCACGATTCTCCAGGTGCCCGTTGGCCACGATGAGGTCCAGATTCCCGTCGAGATTCGCGTCCAAAAACTGAGCACCCCAACCCATATGCGGGTAACCCGCCTCGCGCATCCCGGAACTTTCAATGGTGTCATCGAACACGCCGGGGGCGAGTTGCATGTAAAGGTTGTTGGCTTCCTTGAGGTAGTTCGTGACAAAGAAATCGACTCGACCATCGTTATCGACATCCCCCGCGGCAATCCCCATGCACGACTGCCGACGCCCGTCGGCGCCAAGAGCGATACCGCTGACAAGTCCCTGTTCCCGAAACAGGCCGGCGTTGCCTGAGTACAGATGGTTTGGCGTCATGTCGTTGGAAACCAGAACGCTAAGCGCGTCAGATTCCAGTGTTCTGAACGCGACGATGCCCATCGCCTTGCCCTCATCTCCAACCAGGCCACTGGACTCAGTAGCATCGTCAAACGAACCGTCTCCGTTGCCCATGAGGAACCGGTCCGGCGCGGCGGGAAATGCGTCCGGGCCACACTGAATAGATCGACCTCCATTTCGGCAGACCCGGGAATGTAGGTCATCACCGCCGAGATAATTTGCCGCATAGATGTCGGGACATCCGTCGCCCGACAAATCAGCAATCATCGCGCTAATAGTCCATTGATCGCTGGCCAGCTGCGGATCGAGTGCCACCTGCGTGAAGGTTCCGTCACCGTTGTTGTGGTACAGCGTGTTCGCTCCGACGTTGCCAACGAAGATGTCGGGGAAGCCATCGTTATCAAAGTCACCGATGGCGGCTCCCTGACTGTAGCCTGTGTCACCCAATATCGATTCGCCGCTGATGTTCTCGAACCGATCGCCACCAACGTTCCGAAAAATCTGATCGCGCGGCGAATCGATAGCGTGCGTGACCGGCCAAGGCGCGCCTTGCGTCAAGTACACGTCCGGCCAGCCATCCAGATCGAGATCCAAGACACTCGCACCACCACCGCTGAAGTGAAACATCTTTGCGAACTGTGTCAGACCTTTCTCGAACTTGAAGTCAATGCCCTTGGCCGCCGCCTGATTGACGAACCTAAGGTCGAACTCCGTTTCCGCTGCCGCGCTGTGGTTTAGTTTCGAAATCGATTGATCATCCGGAAGTGGCCAGTCGCTGAGATCGATTGTATTGGCTACGTTTGCTTCCGGGCGAATGAAAGGCGACCCGGGCAGTACGTCGGTGGAGAGCCGTTTCCATTCCACCGTGGCCCACTTCGCTTCGGGCAGCTGCCGAGACAGCGAAGCCCAACCGGCTGCTTCCCAAACCCGTCCAAGTCGTTCCAATTCCTGGACCACAACCCGCAGCTTCTCCGGCGAATCGGGCCCGGCTTCGTTAGCAGCATCGATTAAAGACGCCAGGTCACTGGCATACTTCAGAACCTGCACGGCTTCTGATTGATACTGTTGGTCCTTCGCAAGCAGATTGCCCAATCGAAACGCGCAGATGCGGTCCATCGCGTTTCGTTTTAGTCCTTCCCAATAGCACCTGGCAGCTTGCTTCGGGTTACCGGTCTTCGCTGCGATCTCGCCGTGAACCAACCAGATTGTTGAGTTCTGATCCCACGTCTCCGGCAGTTGACTGTTCCACTCTTCCAGTGCGGCCACGTCGCCCTTCAGCAGAAGTGCTTGTCCAAGCCACCCGTTGGCGATCAATACATACGGGTACTTCTCACTGACGTTCTTCAAAATGGGTATCGCTTCGGCCACGTTCCCCGCCAGCAGGTTCTGTCGGGCAATGCCCAGCAGTGGGAGGGCGTCGTCTGGGTCTGCCGCCTTGCACGCATCAATGAGCCTGTAATCCTGCCCGTTGATATTGTGGAACTCGGGCGCGGCCATAGCCAGAAGTTCGGCCACTCGGACTCGTTCGTTTTTTAAAGCTGCCATGAAATGAGGGCCCACTTCTTCGATTCGCCCCTCAAGCCTCAGGATGTCGAACAGTTGTTCGTGAGCCCGATCGTTATCCGGATCCAGCCGCAGGATCTCGCGAAGGTGCGTTTCGACATCAGGCAACTTTGCCAATCTGGTTGCCGCCCGAACACACAGCTGGTGCGCTTCCAGTGAATCCGGTTCGGAGTCAAGTACCCTGGTGAAGCACTCGTAAGCTTTGTCGAGATTCCCGTTCACCAAATGAGCTCGACCCTGCACTTTGATTCCGTCCAGGGAACCCGGGTTCACCTCGAGATACCGGTTCACCAATCGCAGCGCTTCGACTTTGTTTCGATCAGCCAGTTCGGTCTGCGCGTCGGCGAGAGTTTGTTCAGAAACCGGCGGCTCAGGAAGAAGCGAATAGACCAGCCCGGCTGCCAAACCTACGGCCAGAACCTTAACTGTTGTTCGCACCAGAGAACTTCCCAACAACTGACGGCGTGGTCGTGTCATGAGTCAACAATGTTTAGAAAAGTCGTAGTGACGAACTTGAACCAGTGAGTGGCGCGGCCCAGTATACCGCCCACCGACATTGACCGCAGTGTTGCCGGTAAATGGCCTACAGGGACGCTACTATACGGCATCATCAACATCAGAAATGGTATCTATGAAAATCACACGCATCTCTGCGTATCAGGTCGATCTTCCGCTTCACGAGATGAAGTACGCCTGGTCAGGCGGCAAGTCTGTTGAGGTCTTCGACAGCACGGTTGTGGAAATCGAAACAGACACGGGACTGGTCGGCTACGGCGAAGTCTGCCCGCTGGGCCCGTTTTACCTGGCAGCTTACGCAGACGGCGTTCGAGCCGGCCTGAAAGAACTCGCGCCACACCTGATTGGTTTGAACCCAACCCACCTGGACGTCGTGAACCGTGCCATGGACAAGGCGCTCAAAGGACATCCGTACGTGAAGTCCGGTATCGACATCGCCTGCTGGGATATCCTCGGCAAGGCAACCAACACATCCGTGTGCGACCTGATGGGGGGCCGGTACGCCGACGACTTCACTCTGTACCGAGCGATCTCACAAATCGCGCCAGACGACATGGCTCAAAATGTCAAGAAGTATCGAGACGAAGGCTACCGCCGGTTCCAACTCAAGGTCGGCGGCGATCCGGATACCGACATCGCGCGCATTAAAGCGTGTTCGCAGGTTTTGGAACCGGGCGACAAGTTGATTGCTGACGCCAACACCGGCTGGCTTCCTCACGAAGCGATGCGCGTGGTGCGTGGGGTTCAGGATGTTGACGTCTACATCGAACAACCATGCCTTAGCTACGAAGAATGTCACAGCATTCAACAACGCACCAACCACCCGTTCGTGATGGACGAGTGCATCGATGGAATCGATCCGCTGATGCGGGTCGCGAACGATCGATCAGCCGACGTTGTGAACATCAAAATCAGCAAGTTCGGCGGACTGACCCGCGCGCGGCAGGCTCGCGACTTGTGCGTCTCGCTTGGAGTCGCCATGACGCTGGAAGACAGCTGGGGCGGCGACATTGTGACGGCGGCGATCGCTGCGTTCGCGCATAGTTGCCCGCCGGAGTTGCAATTCACATCGACCGACTTCAACAGCTACGTCTCAGTCAGCATCGCCGACGGCGCGCCTCAACGGGTGGATGGTCGAATGTCAGCTTCAACCGAACCGGGGCTCGGGTTCACGCCGAAAATGGATGTGCTGGGCGAACGCGTCGTAGACGTCTCCTAACGCGCGAACGTTCCGTTCGATCGGTATCCGGTGGATCGGTGGGTGGGGTTGGTTACTGCGAACCCGGTTGAACGCCCTGTCACCTCTCCCGCTTGCGGGAGAGGTCGCGGTCTCAGCCGCGGGAGAGGGGCCAGCGCTCAATGGCACTGACTTACATTCTCCGCCTCCGACTTTACGTCGGAGGTTTAACGGCTTCTGCACTACAACGCACTACTGATCCGTTCTGTAGTGCAAAAGCCGTGGACCCACCGATGTAAAATCGGTGGCGAAGGGTAATGTCGGTGGCATTCGGCCAGCGATACCGACACCGACCCGCCGAACAAACAAGGATCACCACCTTTTCTTTACAAACGGGTGAAGCGTCGGTGGTAGATGTGTTCTAATTTGCCTGTCATTAGTTTTGGATTTGAGAACGGAGTGGCTTCGAGATGGGCAAGACAATTCTATCAGTGATCGCAGGCTACCTTACCTGGACTGTCGTGTTCCTTGGTGGCTCGTTCGGGCTTCGACAACTGTTGACCCGCGTGGAATTTGATGCAGAGGGCTTCACGGACAATGGCATGGCGCTCGGGCTGTTTCTGGCAACCAGTATGCTGGCGTCGTTGCTGGCGGGTTATGTTGCAGGTTGGCTGGCAGACGGCAAGCATCTCAAACACGGTCTGATCCTGCTGTTTTGTCTGCTCGCAACAGGCATCCCGGTTCAAATGAGTGCCTGGGATAAGCTGCCACTCTGGTACAATTTGGCGTTCCTGATTCTTTTGACGCCGATGACACTGCTCGGGATCAACTTCTCGGGCGGGGATGCGCCTGCGGGCAAAGTGATTCGGTGAGTCGCTGGCGAGAAGACTGGTACGCTGCTTCTGTCCCGCTTCTTTCCGGATGATTAAGAAGAGCCAAAAGAAACACGAAACGACACAAAGACAAGAGTGCTTTTTGTGCCTCTTCGTGTTTTTCGTGGCCATCAAGAATTGAGTTCTTTGTGCGAGGGGCCAGATGAAACGTCGGCGCGGAAGTGCAATCGCTCTGATTCTTCTTGGCTTGTGCCTATCGGCCAGCGGGCAGGACAACGGCTCTTCAGTCTACCCAAACAGTGCCGACTCCCTGTTTACCAAGGATGTACACGAACGGATCGCTCGATTCGAAGGACCTAATGAAGAAACGGCCGTGAAGGCGATTCGGGCTCTCGGTTCTGGAGCCGGCAGGCGACGCTCGAGACGCTCAAGACGAATGAAATCGACGCTCGCCACCGACGCACTCATTCGCGTCTTGAAGAGCAACCGTTCGGACGAACTTCGAGCATGCGCGGCGAATCATGTTGCGTTCTTTTGCCCGCATGACAGGAAACAACAAGAGAACGTTGCCAAGCTGCTTACCGCCTTGCTGGCAGACAAGACAGAAGCCGACATCGTCAGAGACAAGATCTTTACTGCTCTTGCCGACCTGCATATTGATTCTGCAGACATTGTTCGCGGGCTAATTCTTGGAACAAGAAGCGAGGACCCAACTGTCGTGATCGGCGCAGTTCGGTCTTTAGGCAAGCGCAAGTGGTTGCGGCCCGAAATTATCAAGGCGTTGATAGTCGTCTGTGATCGCAGCGACTGGCCCGTCATATGCTCTCAGCCACCAATTGGCCTTTGGGCAATCGACGCGCTCGGCGAACACCGCACCATGGCAAAAGAGGCTCTGCCAACACTCAAGGCGCTGCTCAACGAGAAAAACAAACACGTAGTGTTGCGTGCCGCTATCGCGATCACTCGGATCGCCCAACCGGGGAGTGCAAGTGCAAAGCGGACAGAAGCTGTCCTTCGCGGATTCATCCGGATCACTCAAAAGGACGTCTATCGAGACGGCTCCGTGTTCGAACATTCTGTCACCGCGGTTGAGGGACTCTCTTTGCTGGAGGGGCTTGACGACAGAACCCTGACACTGGTTGGCGAGCTTTTGAAAATCACGGATGAGCACTGCAGACTGCTTGATCCTATCGCGGCAACGTTGGATCGGGCCGGCGCTCGGGCGAGGCCATACGTGAGTGAGCTTCAACGCCGCATGGCCGAGATTGCGTATTCATATAGCGACACCAAAGAACAAAGAGAGAGAATCCGGAAGGTGATCGACTCTATCGAAAAGGCTCCTGCGAAGTAGCGAATGCTTACGCCTTCTCCGATCAGCGGGTATCTTTGATGTCGACTTCTCGTTTTGCTCGACGGAGATTGCCGTGCGAATTGTGTTCTTGCTTCTGGTTGCCGTGTCTCCGCTGTTCGCTCAGCAAACGGCCGTCCGTGTCTACGAACCGGGCAAACTTCCAAACGATGTTCGGCTCAAGCCGCAGAAGGATTTGAACGGACACTTCCCGTTTCAGGTTCCCACGTCGAAGGGAGAATGGGAAGCACGGCGGGCTGACTTGCGGCGACGGATTCAGGTCGCGACGGGAATGTGGCCGATGCCCGCGAAAACTCCGCTCAAACCGGTCGTTCATGGCAAGGTCATGCGTGAAGGGTTCACGGTTGAGAAGGTGTACTTCGAAAGCGTTCCGAATCACTTTGTCACCGGACTGCTGTTCCGTCCGGACAAACCTGGTTCCAATCGACCAGCGGTTCTTAGTCCACACGGGCACGGCGGGCGAACGCAGGACTACGGCGAAAAGAAGATCGAAGAACTGATCGAGGGCGGGGCTGAGAAGTTCGCAGCGTCCGGTCGGTTCCCAAAGCTCGCTCGATGCGCGCAGTTGGCGCGGATGGGGTGCGTGGTGTTCATCTATGACATGCTTGGGTATGTGGACAGTCAGCAGATTTCGTACGAACTGGCTCACAAGTTTGCGAAGCAGCGGCCGGAGTTCGATTCGCCGGATAGTTGGGGGTTCTTTAGTACTCAGGCAGAACTGCGACTGCAGAGCATCATGGGTCTGCAGTCATGGAACTCCATCCGCGCGTTGGATTTCCTGTGCGGGCTGGACGATGTCGACCCGAAACGCGTGGCGGTGACGGGCGGTAGTGGTGGAGGAACACAGACCATCCTGTTGTGTGCAGTGGACGATCGGCCCGTTGCTGCGTTCCCTCAGGGGATGGTTTCTACGTCCATGCAGGGTGGTTGTACTTGTGAGAACTGCAGTCTGCTGCGGATTGGCACCGGGAACGTGGAATTGGCGGGACTGTTCGCTCCAAAACCGCAGGCCATGACGGCCGCGAACGACTGGACCCGGGACATGATGAAGGACGGCTTTCCCGAACTGCAAAAGCTGTACGCTTTGTATGGCAAGGAAGATTTGGTGGACTGCAAGCCGTACCTGCATTTCCCACATAACTACAACGCGGTGACGCGCGGTGACATGTATCGCTGGTTCAACAAGCACCTGAATCTGGGGATCTCAGAACCGATCGAAGAACGCGATTTCCCGCCGCTCACGAAAGAAGAGTACTCAGTCTGGAACACACAGCACCCACAACCGAAAGCAAACGCCGCCTACGAAACGCGTTTGCTGCGAGGATTGGCGGACGCTGACACGACGGCGCTGGCGAAGGTGGTTCCAACAGATGCGGCCAGCCTGGTTCGATACCGAGAGGTCGTTGGTGGCGCGTGGGATACGATAATCCACCGAAAACGTCCGGCCGGCGATGATGTGCAACGAACGGAAGTTGCAAAGGAGAAGCAGGCCGGGCACATTTTGTTCAAAGACAAACTGCGGCTGACCACCATGGGTGAAGAATTCCCGGTCATCTCGCTGTACCCGACTGCGAGCCAATGGAACAAAACTGTCGCCATTTGGATCGATGGAGCCGGGAAACGCGGGCTTTACACCGACACTGGCGCGGTTCGGAATGAAGTGCAGCGGCTTCTGACCGCAGGGTACAGCGTTGTGGGTATCGACCTGTTCCAGCAGGGAGATTTCCTTGTCGATGGCAGCGCTTTGCAGCAGACGCCGGTCGTGGAGAATCCACGGCAGTTTGCTGGCTACACATTCGGTTACAACGACACAGTGTTCGTCCAGCGCGTGCACGACATTTTGTCATTCGCCGGCTGGATTAAGGACGACGAACACAGCCCGGAGTCAATTATCGCAATCGGAGCCAACGGCGGTAGCGCGGTTCTGGCAGCGGCTCTTGCGACTGAACCAGAACTGTTCGACCGCGCCATCGTGGATACTCAGGGGTTCCGGTTCACGTCAATCAAGAGCTACCGCGACCCAAATTTCGTTCCAGGAGCCGTGAAGTATGGAGACCTACCCGGTCTGCTTAGCCTGGCAGCTCCGACGGAACTCTGGATCGGTGGGGAGCAGGGCGTTCCCGCAGTAGTGAAGTCGGCGTACTCAGCCGCCGGCGCGGCGGACAAGGTTTCGGCGTCCGACCGGCAGGACGCAATTTCCGCCGGCATTGATTGGCTGGTCGAAAAGTAGCTTTCGCATTTTCCCAAACGAACTCACCGAACCAACAGCGGTCACAGCCCTCCAACCTCACGTCACCTCGCGGCCTGTTTGAGGAAAGACGGGGCTCTCCGGAGCTGGCACGCACAAAACCTAACCCGCCCGCTTAAGGAATTAATGAACGAGAAACTAAAACGGCAGATTCTCTTTGAGGCCGCCAGCCTGCTACACAATCGGAAGGTGCAGGATTTCGGCCGAGCCAGAATCGAGGCGGCGCGGCGGGTCTCGAGAGGTTGGATCCATCCGTCCGACTTACCGCATCCGCGAGAAATTCGTGACTTGCTGCAGCAGATCGACGTGGGTGGTTGGCCGCACCAGGCAGTTACTCCACCAACACAGGCAGACTGCTTTGACAGCTTCGCGGCGCTGCTCAGACCGTTGGGGTGTATTACGCAGAACCGCCGAAGCCACCCGGAAGGTGATGTTCTGTACCATTCACTGCAGGTCTTTGAGCTGCTGGTAGATCAGGTTCCTTATGACGAAGAACTACTGCTGGCGGGACTGCTGCATGACGTCGGACGCGGCATTGATCCGAAGAATCACGTCGAGGCCGGACTGAACGCTCTGTCAGGTCTTATTTCAGAACGAACAGCCTGGCTGCTGGAACATCACATGGCGGCCCGAGGACTAATTGACGGGACGATTGGAGCCAGAGCCCGGCGGCGGTTCGTCGGAAGTGACGACTTCGAAGAAGTAGAGCTGCTGGCGAGGGCCGATCTGGATGGGAGACAGCCTGGCATGCGGGTTCGCGAGCTGGACGAGGCTCTGTCTTACATTCGAGAACTGGGTAGTGAGTTCGAAGATGTCAAAACAGAGACATGACGTAAAGGTTTTACGTTCCGGGGGTTTGTGGCCGGTGGGCGGCTCCAGGCTGGGCGTTTTTTGGCAAAATCAAGTGAACTGCACTCGATCCCGAGAGCAAAGTCGGTAGTCTTGGCTGAAGACAAATCACTCGACAAAAGCGGGCACGCGACCAACCAGCTGCGACCAATTTCTTTTGGATCTGCACTGGCAACCCCACCCAACGCGTCACAAAGCCCGCTCATCAGAATGGCTGTAACGGACTACGCAGCAGGTATTTTTTACCAGCTAACCATCTGCCGAGAGTGACATTTTATTGATGTCCCTTAGACGGAGAATGCACTTATGGTCAGGAGCGTCACTGAGGTTCCACGGCTACTACAGGCAGCCCCACTGCCCGAATACACTTTTGTTCCGGGGTCAGGCACCCCACATCCAATTCGTGACCCACAGGGCCACAGCTACGGCCGGAAGTCCGGCGCGGCGGCTGGCGGCACGAAAGCGTTGGATCCCGACACTTGGTCCGAGAACCGGGCTTATTTGTTGGCTCTCGACTACTTCAACCTGGGTTTCTACTGGGAAGCTCATGAAGAATGGGAACGCCTGTGGCGCGTGACCGGGTCGGAGACGATTGAAGGTCGGTTCATGAAGGGCCTTATCAAACTGGCTGCGGCTGGTGTGAAGGTTCGAGAACGCAGCATCCATGGTGTCCGCCGACATGCAGCGTCTGCTGGCGAAGTTTTTGCCGACATTGCTGCTGAAGTTGGAACCGATCACTTCTGCGGTCTTGAGTTCACTCACCTGCAGTTCGCAGCAGACCGAGCCGCTCAACTCGCGTACAAGCGAGAGTATGATCCGGGTTCGCCAAGTCGCGTGTTCCCGTTTGTGCTTCTGCCTGAGCCTATTCCATTGGCGTAGTCAGACAGCGAAATTGCTAAATCGAAGGCCGGAGTGAGTTCACTCCGGCCTTTTTTCGTTGGTGAGAGGGCCAAAAAGTGCCCATTCTCCGTTTGAGCGACTTTGACTAGACTGCGCCAACTCATCCGCGCGGCCTACCAAAGACCTAACCCACGGTGCGTTCTGCCTATCACTACTCGGACGACGGCTCTGGAGTTTCTCTCCGACAGATCATCGATCTGATTATCTGTCTCGTCATCACCGTCTCCTGTGCCCGGACCTTCATCGTCGAAGGCTACATGATTTCGACCGGCTCGATGGCTCCCTCGCTTTTGGGCTATCACAAACGCGTTGTCTGCCCACTTTGCCAGACGCCGTTTGAACTTGGCGTCGATTTCGATGAAGCGGACGGGTTTGTCTCAGAGAACCCTGACGACCCAACCCATTCAACCTGTCCCAACTGCGGCGAAGACGAGATCGACATCAGATCGGTCCCGAAAACTCAGGGCGACCAACTTCTGGTTCACAAGAACGTGTTCTCCCTGCGCGACCCTGATCGCTGGGAAGTTGTCGTTTTCAGCAATCCGGCACTGGCCACAGAAGCGTACGTCAAACGCGTCATCGGCCGTCCGCGTGAGTCGGTTCAAGTGAAAAATGGCGATGTGTTCATCAACGGCGAACGGGCCCGGAAGAACCTGGCTCAGTGTCTGGCTACCGAAATCACGGTGTATGACGATTCTCGACGTCCAACAGACTCTGAATGGCGGTCGCGGTGGACTGTAGGGAAGGCATGGGAACAGACGGAATCGGGTTTCATTTCTGCGGAGGTTAACGAGTGGTCCTGGGTTCGATATCGACACTGGTTGCGTTCAGGCGGGAATCACAAAAGTGAAGCATCAATTGATGCCACGCAACTTGCGGCGGCCAGGCGGTCGATTTCGAACGGCGATGGCTTTGGATTCGTAACAAACGATCTGGTCGAGTTCGACGAATTGCGTTCGAAACTCAGAATTCGTGGTGTGATGAGTGAAGAGCTGCGGAATCACCTCCGAGCGGCTTCGTCTGACGCAAAGTATCGAGCAGCGATCAACAACCTAGCCGCTCGGTCACACTTGGCTCCAATTCAGGACAACTACGGATACAACTGGTCCAGACCCACAAAGCCGGTAATCGTGCGAGACGTGGGTGCCGAGATGACAATCTCCAGCGATCAAAGAGCAGGGGAGTTTGTGGTTCGACTTGAGGCCCCCACGGACACTTTTGAGATTGTCTTCAACCTTGAAACCGGTGACGCTCAGCTTTTCGGTCATGAAAATGGCGTGACACTTCAATCCGGTCGGTTCGCTCCGTCAGCACTATCACAGGGAGCGGTTGTTGCTGTGAGGCAAACCGACGGCCAATTGCTGGTGACTTTTAACGGCGAGCAGGTATTTGAGACGCTTGTTCTGCCTGAGGGCGACAACCAGAAGATGAGCCACGAACCCATTGCTTTTGCCGCTCATGGGGCCAGCGTCTCAGTCAGCGGTGTTCGGATCACTCGCGACATCCACTACACTGAAGACGGTCGCAACGGTGTGGACGAAGAATTTGTGCTGGGTGACGAAGAGTACTTTGTACTTGGCGACAACAGCCCCAGGTCATCCGACAGCAGAAAATGGGCGAACGCCCCCGTTCACAAAAGCTACCTCATCGGCAAGCCTGTGATTGTGCACTTGCCATCCTCCCCAAAAGCACTCAAATTCGGCTCAAACAACTACCTGATCCGGATCCCTGAGTTCTCCAAAATACGCTACATCCGCTAGCAAAGAGCGCTGGTACATGACGAAATCTTCCAAGCCCTCACAGGAGCCCGCCCCAGCTCAGGCGGGGTTTCAAGTCGACAGCAATGTCATTTGGGGCGTCGCAATGCTGGCACTGGGATACACCGGTGCCTTTGCTGACAGTTCATTTGCCCTGTACCTGGTCGGAGGCGGAATGCTGGCGTGGGGCGTGTTCAGAACGCTGGTTCCACCAGCTCCGCCCGCTCAAAACAAGAAGGGGCGGCCTGCCTCACCTGCGGGCGATGGACTTAGGGAAACGGTGGAATCGCTGGTCGTCGCGTTCATTCTGGCCTTCTTGTTCAAATCGTTCGAAGCAGAGGCCTTTGTGATCCCCACGGGATCGATGGCCCCAACGCTCCTTGGTCGACACAAAGATGTGGACTGCGAACAGTGCGGATACCACTACACGGTCGGCGCCAGTCAGGAATTGGACAATGGCCGGTTAATCACTCCGGGCCGACTACGAACCTCCCGCTGCCCAAATTGCCGTTTTGACAACGATGTATTCGAACTTTCTCCTTTCCCTGGAGACCGAATCATTGTCACGAAGCTCTACGAAGAACCCCAGCGATTCGACGTCATCGTGTTCAAGTATCCGGAAGAACCCCACGTTAATTACATCAAACGTTGCGTTGGATTGCCCAACGAAACGATCAGCATCATGCAGGGGGATCTCTATCGACGCGTGCAGGAGGGTGATGAATGGGAGATTCTTCGCAAGCCCGACGCCGATAAGCAGCAAGCCATCCAGATGCTGGTTTACGACGACCGGTATTTCCCGAGGAACCTGGTTGCCAGCGGCTGGCCGGTTCGCTGGGCCAGCGTGGTTCCTTCCACAGACCCCAACGCAATCGGTGGCTGGAGCGAACACGGCGCGGGCTTCCAGCACGATCAAGCCAACCATTCCTACGCGGTCAGTGCCCCGGAAACGGGCCATGAATGGCTTAGATACCGACACATCGTGGCCGGCGCCGCCGACTGGCAGGCCGCGCTCAACAATGAACCCATACAGCCCGTCAGTCGGCTCATTTCGGACTTTTGCGGCTACAATATGTTCAGCCCGCAGAGGGGAGTCGATGACCACGGCCCGTACTGGGTTGGGGACTTAACGGTTGAGTTCAACGTCGAAATCAAGCAAACCACCAGCGCGTCAGAACTAGTCGTCGAACTCGTTGAAGGGTTCAACACGTACCGGGCTCGCATCAACCCAACCACAGGTAAAGCATCCATAACCCGCACCTGGGAAGGCGCAGAATCTGAGATCGCCACGGCGGACACGCCGATTTCAGGAGCTGGTTCCTACGACATCCGGTTCGCAAACGTTGACAGCAGGCTTAACCTCTGGGTCAACGGTCGCGTGATCGAACTCGGTGAAGGTACCCTCATCCGAACAGGCTCAGGATCTGAAACGCCAACAGACAAGGACCTGTGCCCGGTCGGGATTGGCGCTAAGGGAATGGACCTGAAAGTCGCGGATCTGGTGATCTATCGAGACATCTACTACCGCGATGAGACGTACCGCAACGAGGATTCCCGCGGGATGGTCACCGAAACCTGGAACGAGGTCGCTCGAGAAGCTGCGATGTCCAGCCTGCTCAGCACGCCAGATGATTGGCACCGAGCGTACTCGGATGGCCGCCGTGAACGAGACTTTGATTTATCCCGGATGGTGACGTATGAACTCGGGCCCACGGACTATCTGATGTTCGGCGACAACAGCCCCAAGAGCCAGGATAGTCGCCTGTTTCCGCAAGGCGCCCGTAAAGCACGTCGAGACGAGTTCAAGCGCTACGCTGTCCCAGCGGACGCGATCATTGGAAAAGCGTTCTTCGTATACTGGCCGCACGGGCAACCATTCATGAACGAGGGCAAGGGTTATCCGTTCCCACTGTCGTACCATGTCGATCAGGACGGGCGACAGGTTAAGGAATACCCAAACCATCGCTTCCCGTTCTACCCGAACGTCCAACGAATGCGCCGAATTCGGTAGCGAATCGCATCTAACGCTGAGTCATGGAGGGCTCGATGTCATTGCTAACATGCCACAATCTGGTCAAAGACTATCCAGGAAAACGCGCCGTTGATGGCGTGAGTTTCCATGTCGAACCCGGCGAAATTGTCGGACTATTGGGCCCGAACGGAGCCGGAAAAAGCACAACATTCCGGATGGCGTGCGGGCTCATTGCCCCCACCCAGGGACGCGTCGAATTGGAAGGCCAGGACGTTACGAAATGGCCGATGTACCGCCGAGCACAGGCTGGACTTGGTTATTTGCCGCAAGATGACAGCGTGTTCCGCAAGCTCAGCGTCGTTGACAATCTACACGCGATCCTTGAGTTCCTCGACATGAACAGCCGCCAGCGCAACGCTCGAGCGGCGGAGCTTCTGGAGCAATTCGGGCTGGAGGACCGCAGGAGCCAGTCAGCCGGAACGCTTTCTGGTGGAGAACGTCGGCGTCTGGAAATCGCCAGGTGCCTCGCCAGCAACCCGCGTATCATCCTGCTGGACGAACCGTTCACAGGTATCGACCCCGTCACAATCCACAGTATTCAGGACATCATCACGGGGCTACGCAACGCCGGTATCTCGATCCTGCTAACGGACCATAGGGAACGCGAAACGCTGACAATCACTGACCGCAGCTACATCATCTGCGAAGGGAACGTACTGGTTAGCGGCGACGCCCAGACCGTGCTCAGCGACGAAAGCGCCCAGCAAATGTACTTCGGCAAACGCTTCGACGCATCTTCGATCATCCAAGGCCGAGACACCTTCGAGAGCGAAACAAACGCCGCTTGAGCCTCATTCATTCATCAAGGGCAGGGTAGTTTGCCTATCAAGCCAAGCGCCCGGGGCTCCAAAAGCCGCCAAGATGATGAAGACACCAGTGAGCACCTGAGACGCGATCGCCCTGCGGCAGTCTCAGTGCGCCAAAACCGTCAAACGAACGGGCGGATCACAGGCGAACCGACAGGAAGTACAGCACACCATACAAC
>CAZAIB010000015.1:0-38923 GCA_964485095.1 uncultured Planctomycetaceae bacterium
AAGTAGTAGTGCAACATGAAGCGGTTTGACTGCTCACCAAACAGCGAATCAACTCGCTGCTGGTCACGAACAGTACCCAGCGTAATGTTGGCCAGAGACTGAGTTTCACCGCGTGTGAATAAGGCCGAACCGTGAACCTTCGGAAGCAATCCAACGTCGCAGTTGACTTCACGAAGATCGCCAGGAGCTCGACCGTCGATACGCTTGCCGTCCAGGATTGAGTCACGAATGACCCTGGCAGTCAGCTTGTAAAGCGCTTCGCCCAGTTGCTTGCGAGTGTGACCTTCCGACGTTTCGTCAACTTCATCATCCGGGAAGAACTTGGCGAACGCAGCTTCTTTAACAGCAGCACCCTTCTCACGACGATTGGCTTTCAAAGGATCAACCTTTGCGTCCATCATCTTGTCGTAGAACTCTGCTTTGACCTGTTCGTAGAATGGGTTCTCAGCGGGTGCTTCCCAAGGAGTCTTTTCGTTGCCAACCTTGGCGGCGAGTTCTTCCTGAAGAGCACATAGTTCGACGATCGCCTTGTGAGCGAACATGATTGCGTCGCCCATTTCTTTTTCGGGTAGCTGGTCAGCGAACCCTTCGATCATCAGGACTGAGTCTTTTGAACCAGCCACGATGAGGTCCAGCGAACTTTCTTCCATCTGCTGAACAGTCGGCATGAGAACTAGTTCGCCCTCAACCATGCCAACTCGAACACCAGCAATCGGGCCGTTAAACGGCATTCCCGAAATGCTAAGTGCAGCACTGGCACTGGTCAGGAAGACGACATCCGGATCGTTCTCACCGTCACACGCCATGACGTTGCCCTGGATCTGCACTTCGTCGCGGAACCCTTTTGGGAACAGCGGACGAATTGGTCGGTCCGTCAAGCGGCAGGTAAGAATCTCTTTTGTTGTTGGACGACCTTCTCGCTTCAGAAAACCACCAGCAAACTTGCCGGCTGCTGCGAAGCGTTCGCGGTAGTCAACGGTGAGCGGGAAGAAGTCGATGCCCGGACGCCCGGGACCTGTTTGAGCGGCGGTCAGAACAGCGGTTTCGCCGTACTGAGTTATGATACAACCGCTGGCCTGCCGACCAATCTGGCCGGTCGTAAACGAAAACTGACGGCCGGCGATCTCTTTACTGACTGTGACCTTCACGAAGATTCCTGACCCGGGACGACCCGGAGTAGTGCTCTGCGGACTCTTGCCGCAGGCTGAACCGTCGAAGTGCGCACGTTAAAACCAGCTCGGGTGCGACAGACTCGGGCAGTTCTCGCTTGAGAAGGCCGAGTTCGACACCACCGGGCGCGGCAATCCGCGAACAACCCGTGGCTGCAGAGCAAACCAATAATTCCAATTCCAAACTCGGCACGCCAAACAACTACGCGCGCCGACACCAACAGAACAAGTAACGACAGAATGTGGCCCAAAGACCGCGGCGCTACTTGCGAATTCCGAGTTTCGCGATGATGTCGCGATACTCTTGAACCTGAGTACTCTTCAGGTAATCCAGCAGCCGACGACGTCGACTGACCAGCATCAGCAAACCACGACGACCAGCGTGATCTTTCTTATGATCACGCAGATGCTCGGTGAGTGCTTCAATGCGAGAGGTCAACACGGCAATTTGGACCTGGGGTGAACCAGTATCGTTGTCGCCCTGTTTGAACTCGCCGACCAATTCGGCCTTGCGTTCCTTAGTAATCGTCATGCATCTAACCTCTAGGGGCGTAAGACTTTAAGAACACGCCCGGTGTACTGCCGTTCTTTTCCAAGCCCAATACTGTACCAAGCAATAATTAAGTTTCAACAGCAGCATCGGCTTAGCCATAACCGCTGTATCGGCGAATCCGCGGTTTTCTTACTCTTCCACCGTGATTCCCTACCCCTCCAGCCCCTGAGAGCCCTGCGATGCGTTTGTTCCTCCTTTCCTGCTGCTGCCTGATTTCAGGGTGCAGTCTGGGTGGAAATGAACCGCTCGAAGCACAATTGCGGCTGCGAGAGGACCGAATTCGAGACCTTCAGGCTCAACTGACCGAAGCCGAACAGGTCGTGGCCGTCGCTCGTCAGGAAGCCGGCACCCTGCGATCACAGCTGGACAATCCTGATTCGGTTCCTCGTCAGGAACAGCTGGCTGCCGGGTTCGCCGTCGAGAATCTGGAGATTCATGAACTGCTGACCGGAATCACCGAAGAGGGTGAAGTCCACGCTGTCGTCAGACCTATAGATAAAGACGGCGATCTAATCAAACTGCCAGGTTCCCTTGAACTCCGCCTGATGAACCTGTCCGCAGCCAACGGTGACCAGCAACTCGGGACCTGGAACTTCAGCGACACTGAGGCTCGTGATCTGTGGAGCAGTGCCGCAATTGGAGCCGGATACGTTTTGGATCTCCCGGTCGAGTCCATTCCTTCCGGAGCCACACTGATGCTGCACGCTCGGTTCGTTCCTGCCGACGGCCGTCAGTTCGACGCATCGCACTCCATGAAATTCGATGGCGTGATGCAGGCCGGTTTCGAGACCAGCGACTAGCCGCGGCGTTTCAGGAATCAACGCACCTTCGCGCGAACCTTTCTGGTTGCGTCTGTGTCCTGCTGGCATCACTTCTCTCCAATGGAGGCCGGCCTTATGCGTGCATATTGTTTCCAACATTCGCCTGTCGAGCCTTCGTTGTCTGTTAGCAGCACAGTGAGTATGTAGCCGAATTTCGGCGTCCGCTGACACGTAAGGCTCTCACCCACCGATTCTTCCCGCGCCTGCTTTGCGCGATGACTTGTGAGAGAACCTCTTGAAGAAAAAACGACGACGGTCACTTAACGTGCGCCGTTATGCACAGAAGCTCAACTCTGACGATGGAGTTGACCCACGAACTTACTTCCGAAACCCTTCTGGTCGAGACGACCGGAAAGACCTGCAGCTTTGCCGGCAGGTCGGAAGAACAATTGAAATGACGCTCGGCGACTTCGGCGACGATGTTCTGAGCGGACTGCTGGTTGAAGCGGTTGTCCCCGCGCCCAACGCGGCCCAGTTGTTGGTGACTGTCCGCCCGATGTTTTCAGATCAAACACCGGTCGGCGAGATCCTTGAACGATTGGGACGCGTTTCAGGTTCCCTTCGAACCGAGATCACGCGATCAATCAACCGTAAGAAAACACCACGACTGCTGTTTCAGGTTGTGGCCGCTCCGGTTCTCCCGGCTGACTCAACGGAGTCGTCCTATACGGAGGACGCTGAGTGACCGCACCAATCCATTCGTGGTTGGTCGATCCAATTGACGGCGATGTGAAGAAAGCCATTCGTCGGCTCGCGCGAGCTGACGACGTGGTTCATGTCGCCGTCATGCCGGACGTCCACCTGGCACACGATGTTCCGATCGGAACCGTCGTGGCGACTAACAATCTTGTGTACCCGCAGGCCGTCGGAGGCGACATTGGGTGCGGCATGACCTCGCTGCGATTCGAGCTGCACGCCGATGCGTTCGAGAACGCCAACGGTGCTGCGTTGGTTTTGCATCAGCTTGGTCAGCGCATTCCGATTAACAAACATCCGACCACAACTGCGGCTGACCGGTTACCCATCGAACTGCGCGAGTGGTCACTAAGCGCGCCGGTTCTGGATCGTTTGAAGAACCGCGATGGCCGCGTTCAGTTAGGGACGCTCGGACGAGGGAACCACTTCGTTGAGTTCCAGGCAGACGAGTCTGATTGCGTGTGGATCACAATCCACAGCGGCTCGCGCGGTATGAGTCAGGCGATCACGAATCATCATCTGGAACAAGCAACCGCGTCTCGTGGCGGTCTACGCTATCTTCGAACCAGCGAAGCAGAAGCCCGACAGCCCGGCGACGACTACATCAACGACATGCAGTGGGCTGTTGAATACGCAACGGCGAACCGCATGCAAATGCTGTTCGCCGTCTGCGAAATCATTGGGGACATCTTCGCCGCCGAGCCCGACGAAGGCTCACTCATCAATTGCCACCACAACCATCTGGTTCGCGAAGTTCACGACGATAGAACGTTGTGGGTTCACCGCAAAGGCGCCGCGCCTGCTGCGGCGGGTGAGACAGGAGTCATTCCCGGTTCGATGGGAACCGCTACCTACCACGTAGTCGGCCGCGGATGTGCCCGGTCGCTGTGTTCAAGTTCGCACGGAGCAGGACGTCGGCTAAGCCGAACCGATGCGCGGCGGTTGGTTCGAACCGGTTCGTTTCACGAATCGATGGAACACATCTGGTTTGACCGTCGAAAATCAAACAGCCTGCGCGAGGAGGCTCCGGAAGCGTACAAGGACGTGCGGAAGGTTATGCGGGCTCAAAAGGAACTGGTCAAGATTCAACAGAGACTCCGACCGCTGCTGAACTTCAAAGGCAGTTAGTCCGAACGTGAGCCGCTGGGCGTAAGCCCTCGGGTCGGTCGGTCGTTAGGTTTGGTGTTGGATTCAAGATGACTGTGATGCGGTCTTGGTGGACGATGGGTGTGATTGGAGTGTTCGAATACGCAAACCCGCGATTTGACCCGAGGCCTTACGGCCTGCGGCTCACTGGGTGAGCCGGTTTGGGATCAAGTTGGGTTGTGCATCGTGCTGGTTGCGTTTGCTGGTGTTTGTCTGCGTGTTGCTGTGCTCGTACAATCTATACCGTTCCCTGGAGTCTTAAGATGCCTGAGCAATTCTGGAGTGGTCATCACAAGGCGTATGCCGAAGAGATTCACCGGCACTACACGCAACTGCTGGATGACCTGCGAACACAGCGTGCTGACGCGGACAGTGACGTCGAACGGGCTCGATTGGAGACAGAGATGAATCGAGTTCAAACCGAGTACAAGTCGAAACTCGATTCAGTCAACGACGTCATTTTTTAAGACAGGCTTTCGGTCGCAGACGCAGTTCAGGCCCAGGCACTCAGACGAACACACAAATGCAAATCCAATTTGGCCCTTGTCTCTTAGAACTCACGCGTGGCGATATCACGGCTCAGGAAACTGATGCCATCGTCACCGCCGCCAATGCTGCGTTGGCGGGCGGTGGGGGCGTTGATGGAGCCATCCACAAAGCGGCCGGTCCGTCCGTCATGGAAGAATGCGAGAAGCTGTATCCCGACGGGTGCCCGACGGGTAGTGCCGTTGCGACATCGGCGGGGCAGTTGGGCTGCAAACATTTGTTCCACGCTGTCGGTCCCGTTTGGTCCGGTGGACGGAGTGATGAACGAACCAAACTTGCGTCGGCCTACACTGAGTGCCTGCAGTTGGCTCGAAAACATGGCTGCAACAGCATCGCGTTCCCGGCTATCAGCACCGGCGCGTATTCGTATCCCGTCGACATGGCGGCCGCCCACTCACTGGAAGCGGTTCGGGATTTTCTGATCGAGCACAAAGCTCCTGAACACGTCAGGTTCGTGCTGTACAGCGGCGGGATTTACGGAGCGTTCGCGTACGCGTTGGATCAGCTCATCGCGGCCGGGAATCGGAAACCGGGCGAATGACGGCCGATTGAGTCCGCTGAACCGGGTTTTCATCGCCAAGCACTTTGAATCGACACATTGCGCTCACCGTACGTACAATAGGTATCCGTCGCGGTGCGTTGCGCGGGTTTCAACACGAGAAGGGTCACACATGCGACATTCGATAGCTTTGACGCTGGTCTTGAGCTGTGTTCTTTCTGTGCCCTCGTTTGGGCAACAATCTGATGCTCAGAAACTGGAAGAACTCCGCAAGCGGGCCGCGCAAGCCGACAAGAAGAAGGCTGAACCGAAAAAGCCATTGAAGCCACGGGCCGATGGCTTGATTCCGATGAACGCGCAGCAAACGGTTCTCGTCGATCGCAAGAAAAAGCGGGTCTACCTGAAGACGACTCTGTGCAACCGCGACGCGATGCTGGAAATGTTTCTGTGCCTCAAAGAACGCAAAGAGCACGAATCAATCCTGTCGCTGGACGGCGACGCCATTCATGTCCATACCGCGTTGCTGATGGTGGGAGCCGAAGCGGGAGCGCCGGCCAAATTCAGACCGAAGTATATCCCTTCGCACGGTCAGGAAATCGATGTCTTCGTCAACTGGAAAGACAAAGACGGCAAAGCACAGCGATGTCGTGCTCAGGAATGGATCCAGCATTCGGTGAACCGATACCACGTTGAGAAACTGGAAGCGTTGCCGCCAGGCGTGAAGGTTCCGTTCGATGAACTCCGCTACGACACACGTCGAAAAGAACTGCTCTGGTTCGGGCCGATGTCGGAGAAGCAACACAAGAATCTGTACGATCTGAGCGAAGATAAAACGTTCCGAACGGCAATCGACAAGTTCAAAGAAGCTGGCCGCATTCGCAAGATGGAAGCGAAGTTCATTTTCGCCGGCAGCTTCTTCTTTGAAAACAAAGACTTCCCCCGATTTTACACGGCGGAAGGCGGCATGGTCATTTGCGTGGCCAACATGCCCGAAGCCTTGTTGGACATCAACATCACCAGTTCGGGTTCTGATGCAAGCCGCTCGTTCGAGACTCGAACCGACCGGCTTCCACCGGTGGGCACTGAGGTTGAAATTGAACTCATCCCAATTGGGCCTAAGCCAAGTACGCTCAAGAAGCCACACTCGGCCGCGAAGACCAAGAGCCCTCAAGACGGCAAAGACACGACGGCTCCAGGAACGACTGAACCAGCAACGAAGAACGGCGGAGAATGACCAACCGGCTACTGGTGACGTTGTGCACCTACAACGAACGGCAGAATATCGAGAATCTTGTTCCTGTCATCTTTCGCTACGCACCCGATGCGCACATCGTGATCATCGACGACAACTCGCCTGACGGAACCGGCAAGTTTGCTGACGAACTTGCGGCCGAAAATCCGGCCATCAAGGTTCTCCACAGAACCGGAAAACAGGGACTCGGTTCGGCCACGCTGCTGGGTTTTAATTACGGCATCGAGAACGGCTACGAACTGCTGGTGAACCTGGACGCCGACTTTAGCCACCACCCGCAGCATATCCCCGCGATGCTGGAGTGCATGGACCGAGCCGATGTCGCCATCGGTTCTCGCTACATCAAGGGCGGTGGCGTTGAGGGCTGGGGCCTCAAGCGGCACTTCATGAGTAAGAGCATTAATCTGTATGCCAAGCTACTGCTGGGCCTGAAGACTAATGACAACAGCGGCAGCTTTCGGTGTTACCGAGTCGCAAGGTTGGCCGAACTGGACCTGGACGCTGTTCGCAGCAAGGGGTATTCGTTCCAGGAAGAGATTCTGTACCGACTGGAACGCATCAACTGCACGTTCGAAGAGACGCCCATCTACTTCGCGAACCGCAGGTTTGGTGAAACCAAAATCAACATGCAGGAAGCCGTCAGCGCGATGGTGGTTTTGTTTCGGCTGGCCATCGACCGCATCCGTCGTGTTCCCGTCACCAAAACGCCGAAGGCATAACCGTGACGTTTAAAAAACTGTCGCCGCGCACAGCCGGGTAGGTCGTCAGGATCTTATGACTTCGGCATTCAAACAACTGGTCGAATGGTACCTCGGCATGCAGTCCGCCGAACCGGGCGAGGCGACCGCTTGGACGTGGCGTACCAGCGGCTGGTTCTCTTCGGCTCCCACATGGTTGCTGTTGTTGGCTGTCGCGGCAACGATTGTCGGAGTCGTTGCCGTTTACCGTCGCGACGCGCGGTCGCTTTCGTGGAAACGCCGTTGGACACTGGTCGCACTGCGATTGGTTAGTCTGGCTGTTCTCCTGGTGCTGCTGCTGCAGGTGACGCTGTCGATCGATCGAACCAGCCTGCCGTATATCGCGTTGATGATAGACGACTCTGGCAGCATGGAGTTCCAGGACGACTACTCAGACACACCGGATGCAGAAGCCGCAGCCGAACTATCGGGCGGCAAAGAAGCAGCCACGCGGTTCGCTTTGACGCAGGAAATGCTGACGCGAAACCGCGGCTTGCTGGAACAACTGGCGGCGAAATATCGATTGCGGCTGTACCGGTTCTCCGATCAGGCCGAACCTCTCAGAACCGACAACCCGCGCGATGTGGGCGGGCTGGCGAAGGTCATTCAGGAACTGAAAGCGACCGGCCAGGACACAGCTCCCGCGGCAGCGATGCGTCAGGTGCTGGACGAGTTCCGTGGCGATTCTCCGACGGCCATTGTGGTTCTGACCGATGGCGTCTCAACGCGCGGCGATAAGAACCGGTTGCAGCGAGCCGCTTCGGCTGCGAACCGGCAGGCGGTTCCGTTGTATGTGGTGGGTATGGGCAGCACGAAAGCCGCCAGCGACCTGAAGCTGACCGACGTGAATGTCGATGAGGTTGCGATTGTCGATGAGACCATTCTGTTCACAGCGAACCTGCAGTCGCAGGGCTTCGAAAATCGCGAAGTCTTCCTGGAACTCCGCGACGCCACCAGCGACGAACGCCTGGTCGGACAGACAATCAAGCTCACTGAGACTTCCCAGCCAATCGAACTCAGTTACCTGCCGACAGTGGCTGGTGAGTTCGATTATCGGATCGGTGTGGTCCCGCTTGATGGCGAACACATCACAGAAAACAACTTCGAAGTACGACACGTGAGCGTTCGCGAAGGACGCATTCGAGTTCTGCTTGTCGATACGTTGCCGCGATATGAGTTCCGTTACGTCAAGCATCTGCTGGAACGTTCAGAAGGTGATTCGGGATCCATCGAACTCAACACGGTTCTGCTGGACGCCGACCCGGAATGGACGGCGTTAGATACTTCGGCCGCGGCACTGCAGGGTCGCGTTCCCGCTTCGGCCGATCAGCTTAACCAGTACGATGTCATCATTCTGGGCGACGTCGATCCCAACATGCTTAGCCCCACGACTCAGGAAGGCCTGCGCGATTTTGTGCGTGAGAAGGGTGGTGGAGTCGTCCTGATTGCCGGTCCGAAACACAATCCACACGCGTACCGTGGAACTCAAATCGAACCGCTGATCCCCATTGCACTCGATCAAGTAACCGCCGCCAGCTTCACGCAGTACAGCGAAACGGGATTGCGGGTCGAACCGACGTTGGCCGGCCGACGCGGTACGTCACTGTTTAGGTTTGGAGACAATGAATCGTTAATCGCAAAGTCGATTGCCAGTCTGCCTAAGCTGCATTCGGCGTTTCGGATAACTGAAGCAACCGCCGGCACCAGCGTGTTAGCCAGCGATGCGAAGACCAATGCTCCGATTATCGTCAGCCGGCAGCATGGAGCCGGCCGAGTGGTCCTGCACGCGACGGACGATTTGTGGAAGTGGCGTTACCGCTCGGGCGACGACATCTACGGTCGCTATTGGATCTCGCTGATTCGATTCCTCAGCCGTTCCAGTCTGCTGGGTCGCGACAACGCGGCGGAACTCATGACGAACCGCGAAACCTACGACCGCGGCGAAAATGTTTTGTTCCAATTGAGGTTCCTGGACAGTCGTCGCCAGCCGACCGATGGGAATGTATCGATAAGCGTCGACCGGCGTGGTGGAGCGTCAAGTATTCTGCAACTGGAACCATCACCCGAGTTCCCCGACGTGTACGCTGGAGCTCTGCCATCGCCCGACGAAGGAACCTACCACGCGTGGGTCACCAAGCCGGTCTTCGAAGACGCTCCACCATCCACGGACTTCCGCGTTCAACAGACCGGGCGCGAACTACTAGTACGTGAGATGGACCTCATCGGCCTACGGGCTGCGGCCAAAGCGACTCGCGGCAGGTACTATTCTTTAAGCACCATCAGTCGACTGGTTCGCGATTTACCAGCCGGCCGCGCGGTGGCGATGGAAAGCGGAAAGCCGATTCCGCTGTGGAGTCGGCCGGAACTACTGCTATTGGTTGTGTTTCTGTTGGCATTGGAATGGTTCTTACGCAAGAACGCGCGGCTGGTATAATTGGCTGACAACTCATCCGCGGCAACGATATGTCTTCACAACTGCTTAGCCCTTTGCGTTCACTTAGAACGACCCTGCGTCGCCTGGCGATAACGCGGGGCGTGGCTTTGGCAATTGCGTCGTTGTTGGCTCTTGTGATTGCGACGGGAACCGTTGACTGGTTCGTTCATGTCGATGATCACGGAACACGGTTACTGCTGGGCCTGGTGATTTGTAGTGTTGTGCTGTTCGTACTGTGGCGCTGGGTTGTTCAACCCGGTTTCGCCAGGTTAAGTGATTTGCAGGTCGCTCAGCGAATTGAACAAGCGCACCCGGAACTCAAGGGGCGGCTCAGCACATCAGTCGATTTTGTATCCGGAACACCAATCGGTTCCGACGAACTTCGCGAACACACCGTCGGTGCTGCAACCGGCGCGCTAACCGAACTGGAAATTGAGACTCTTCCCGACCGCCAACCCATGAAGCGGGCACTCGTTGCCGCCGGGTTAGCGACCGCGGTCGCGGCGACGTTGTTTGTGGTTCGCCCGCTGGAAGCCAAAACGGCCGTTGGCCGTCTGGTGACTCCATTCAAAGACATCCCGTGGCCGCGCACCACCGACTTTCGAGTGATCAGCGAAGAGGGCCAAACACTCCCCGACAACATCGCGCTGACGCTGGTACGGGGCGAGTTCCGAGAGATCCTGGTTGAAAACACAAAAGGAGAACTGCCACTGGACGCCGCCGTCGAATACCGACTTGGCCGCGACGGTAAGTCTCGGTTCGAAACTCTTCAGGCAGTCAACCTGGAAACAGAAACCGCTGGCGATGTTGGCCGCGCGGTTCTGTCGCCGGGTAAGAGCCCTGTTTATTTTCGAGCGACCGGCGGCGACCACAAGTCGCCCTGGTACCGGCTGGATGTTGTCTCGCCGCCGAAGTTGTCGAACGTCGATATCACCATCCAGCACCCGGCGTATGCGAACCGTGAAGATGAGCGATTGCAGAAAGGGAAGACGTCGGTTCAAGCTTTTGTTGGTTCAACAATTCTTGTGACCGCCAAGACCAACGAGCCGATTGGCGAAGCGTCGATTGCCGTCCAGAGCAAGCAAATCGAGGCCACGCTGCAGGAGGATGGAACCACTCTGGTTGCGTCGTTTGAGGTTGAACGAGAGGGAGTCTCTTCGTGGTGGATCGATTTGGTTGGCCGAACCGGGATCGCGAACCCACGCCCACCGCGGTATGAATTGCGAGCCGTCCAGGACATGCCGCCGGTTGTGTTCATTGAAGAACCGGCGGATGACCTGCAGGTGACTGCCAACGCAGTTGTTCCGGTGCGGGTCACGGTGACCGACGATCAGGCAATCGAAACAGTCGCTCTTAGCTGGCAAACCAGTACGGCAGACGGCGAACCGGTGGAGGTCCCGCTGACTCAGGATCCAAGTGAAGAACCAACAACCGTCGGCGGTGCAGCCGAATTCCGGATCGCCGATTTGGGTCTGACCGATGGAACCAGGCTGGTTCTACAGGCGACTGCCAACGACCGTTACGATGGCGAACCATCGCATCTGACCACATCAGAACCTCGCGTTCTGACAATCGTGTCTGCAGCTGCGAAGAAGGTAGAACTCGCGCGTGCACAGGCGGATCTCATGGACGAACTCCAGCGCGCCTTGGATTCGCAAACGCGGACGCGAGACAACGTTGCAGACTTGCAAATCCAGCAACGTGAGACCGGACAGCTAAGACGAACCGACCTTGATTTGCTAAAGCGAACGGAGATCGACCAGCATCGCATCGCATCGACTCTGTTCGACGAAGCCGACGGACTGCGAACTCGAATCGAGCGACTGACTAAGCAGTTCGATGCAAATGGAATTGAAGCCCCAGGCTCTCGCCAACAACTGGCTGCCTTGTTGGGCGAGTTGGATCATGTTCGTGACGAAGTTATGTCGCTGCTTCAGTCGGGACTCACGGACGTTCGGAAAGCGGTTGAAAACTCGATCAACCAACCTGATTCCGACAACATCGCTCGCGTAAAAGATGCCGATGCCCGTTTGGAGGGCGTCGAGAGCCGGCAGGAAGAAGTCATTGAATCGCTGGCATCGGTTCTAAATGGAGCCGATGCGTGGAAGAAACAGGTTGACCTAAACAGCGCGCTGGCTGAGATTACCGAACGCCAGGCGAAGCTGGTGGTTGAATCAACACAACTGGCAGAACGAGGCCTTCAATCAGACGCCGAAACCGCCCGGCAACAATCGGCTGATGGACGGCGGTTGGCTCGACAACAGCAGCGCGTTGCTGATCAACTGGACGACCTCCTGGACAACGTCGATGCGGCGATCGGGGAACTCACCGAACCCGATCCAACGGCCGCAGCGCGATTGCAAACCGGCCGGGACTTTGCCGACAAACGCAGCCCATCGGTGACAATGCGAGAAGCGGTGGGCGAACTTGAGTCTGGCAAGGCCGGAGCCGCGGCGGACTTGCAGGCGAAAGCGACGACCGACTTGCAGGAACTAGCCAGGCTGTTTGCAGATCCGACCGCTCAGCCGTACGACGCTTTGGTTGACAATCTGGCCGACGCGGAAGCATCGCTGGCAGAACTGGCAAACCAACAGGCCGAAGTGGCGAACGATCTAAAGTCAGGTACCAACACGGATACGGCAGCGCAGCGGCAGGCCGAAATTCGCAGCCGGACAGAACGGCAACAACGAAAGCTTGACCGTTCTTCGGCCAACCAGGCAAGCAACGATCTAGCCGCCGCGGTTCAGGAAATGCTGAACGCAGAAGAATCCATCGCCGACAACGATCGCAGCAGCGCCGCAAACAGTGCGGCGGCGGCAGCTGATGCAATCCGCAAAGCCATGAAATCAGCGGAAGAACGCCGACAACAGCTGGAACGCCAATCGCAGCAGGACGACCTACTTGCGTCAGTTAAGCAGCTGACCCAAATCGTCACGGTTCAACAGTTGCTCCTGGACAAAACAACAAACCTGGACAAGACCATCGCAACGACTGGCCGCAGGACTCGCAAGCAGTCCCGCGAGATTCTGAGCCTCGGTTCAGAACAGGAACAACTCGCGCAAGAAGTCGATTCGGTGGCGGTCATCATGGAACCAGAACCCGTTGTCGCTCTCCTGCTGCAAACCGCTGGCGATCAAATGCGGCAGGCGCAAAGTGGGCTCTCAGAACGCCGCACCGACGTAGAGACAAGGGGCGCCCAACAGGCGGCGATCGTGGTGGTCAAGGACGTAATTACTGCTCTCCAGCCGCCTCAGGAGAAACCCGCCGCTGATAATTCAACGCAACCAAACGACAACGACCAGCAGCCCGCGGATGGCGAGCAGGAACTGGTTTCAATCGCCGCTCGACTTAAGTTAATGCGAGCCCTCCAGTTTACAATCAACCAGCGAACGACAGCGCTTAGCAAGCTACCGATTGAAGAAACGGAAGCAGAACGCAAAACGCTTGCAGACCGGCAGCAGCAAATGGCCGAACTTGCCGCGAAACTGCTAGCGGAACTCACCGGGGAGGCACCATGACGAACCACACCACGCCATGCAGAACGCTGATCCTGCTGACGCTATTGTCGATGCCGACCGCGTTCGCTCAGGAGTCCGAGTCAGCGATTACGTCCAAAGAAGATGCTGCCGCCGCTTTGGGTTCTGTTGTCAGCAACATGAAGCGCGTTGCCGATGGCCTCAAAGACAAACAACAAATCACTGACGAAACTCTGACCACGCAGTCTGACGTCCTGAAGTCACTGGACCAGCTCATCAAGCTGGCCGACAAGCTGCCTAAAAATAAACGACGGCAGCCGTCTTCGGCTCAACAAAACAGAGAGCCGAATCAGAAGCCGCGGCCAGACCAATCCAGGGAAAAGCCACCACAGCAATCTCAGGATCGTCGAGACGATCAGCAGCCGCAGGATTCAACTGACGCGGTCAAAAGCGGCCAGGTCACAGCCGACGGCCCCGCCCAGCGCAGGCGAATCATGGTTCGGGAAATCTGGGGCCATCTGCCCGCCGCAATGCAGCGGCGACTGATGAGCGGTTCGAAAGAGAAGCCGCTTCCAAAGTACCAGCAACTGGTCGAACAATACTTCCAGGCGATCGCGGAGAAGAAACCAGCTCCAAAACGCGATCAACGCACATCACCGGCTCCAAAGTCCAGCGGGAAGAAGTAGTCAATCCGTGTGAAGTGAAGAATCGTTGTTGTTGCGGTAGAGTGATTGCACACCAAAGACGCGCACTACCTGCAGGACAACTTCGATGAGCGATGACTCGGCATCCAGCCTGAACCAGAAATGGTACGAAGGCATTACCGGCTATCAGTGGCTTGTGCTGACTGTCGCGTCGCTGGGATGGGTGTTCGACATCTTCGAAGGCCAGGTCTTTGTTGCCAGTATGCGCGACGCGATGCCGCAGTTGCTGGGTGTTGCATCGGCAGACGACCCGCTGGTGAGTACCTGGAATAACTACGCCCTGGCATCGTTTCTTTTGGGTGGAGCGTTCGGCGGCATTCTATTTGGGATGCTTAGCGACAAGATTGGCCGGTCGAAAACAATGATCATCACGATCTTGTTTTACTCAGTCTTTACAGCTGTCACTGCATTCGCGAACGCCCCGTGGCAGATGGTGGTTTTGAGGTTCCTGGTTGCGATGGGAGTCGGTGGCGAATGGGCCGTCGCCAGCGCCATGGTGGCCGAGGTCATGCCAAAGCGATCTCGAGCGCAAATGTCGTCAATCTTTCACGCGTCCAGCGTGTTCGGAACCCTGATGGCGGTTGCTGTCGGTTTCTTCATCATCGGAGCCAAGGTGTGGGGCGACGACACATGGCGCCTTGGGTTCCTCATCGGAATTGTTCCGGCGCTGCTGGTTGTTGTCATCCGCTGGAAAATGAAAGAACCAGAACAGTGGCGTGAAGCAAAAGAACGCGAGAAGCAGGACGCGACGCAGGTCACCGGTTCGATACCAGACCTGTTCAACTCACAGAACCTGCGAAACACTGTTGTTGGAATTGCACTGGCCACGATTGGCCTGGTGACGTTTTGGGGCTGTCACATTTATGGCAAGAACGCACTACTGCGGTCTGCTCAGAACGAGGCGATTGCTACCGAGGGCCTGGCTGCCGACACGGGCAAGGAGTTAAAGGAGGCCGCGTTCAAGAAACACTCCGCCACAATCAAACGTGCTGAGATGATTAGCATGTGCCTGAACACAATCGGCGGCGGACTGGGGCTGGTTCTGTTCGGTTCCATCTCAAACATGATCGGACGCAAAGGCGCGTTTGTGATGTATCACGCTGGCGGACTGGTCATGGCACTATTGATGTTTCTGTATCTGATACCGCAGAACGCGTCGTTCGGAATCCTTTGCGCGGCTCTTCCGGTGTTTGGGTTCCTCACGCTGGGAATGCATGCTGGCTACGCCGTGTACTTCCCCGAACTCTTTCCAACTCGTCTGCGCGGAACAGGAACCGGCGTGTGCTTCAACGCGGGCCGGTTTGGGACAGCAGCAGCCATACTGATAGCCGGTTGGCAGGGCTGGAAGCCAGAACAAACGGCTCTCTATCTCGCGCCGCTGTTTGGGGTTGGCATCCTTGTCACACTAGCCGCCAGGGAGACGCGTGGCGAAGAATTGCCTGAGTAGGCACAGCAGAGATTGGAAGCTTGACCCCAGTCCGTTGAGTTGGAAGATGAAACCAGGAAATATTCGACTTAGGCATCCGCAATGAAGACGTTTCTACAACATGCCGCGCTGATCTGCCTCACTCTCCATGTTTGCAGTCCGGCAAATGCGAATCTGGTCATCAATACCACTGGTTCGCAACGGGGATCCATTGGACGGTTTGGGGAGAGTACGTCAGGGACACCGGCAACATTCGGCCAGACCTTCACAGTCGTTGCCGGTGCTACTGTGCTTGACGAATTCGCGTTTTACGTGACTGAGAATACGGCACTTGACGAAGGATTCGAGTTCACATTTCATGTTGGCAGATGGAATGGGTTTCGAGTTGATGGTCCTCTTGTGTTCTCCAGCGGGCCCATGACGAGCACGAATAATGGCGGCGCTGGCGGGAGCGAAGAGATCCGATTCCAGATCGGGCAAGAACTGGACGTGGGCGACTTGTATGTGGCATTCGTGACGTCGGAAGGCCTGTTTGACGGAGACACCGGTACGGTGAGCGTACCGATTGCCGGAACCGCACCGATTTTTGACCCATATACGGGTGGCGAATTTGTCTACGCCCAACGCTTCGACAACTTCAACAGTCTTAGCACAACGACGTGGCTCTTTGACTCCAATGACAACACCACCAACTTCGACACGCACTTCGAGGCAGTGTTTTCTGCCGTCCCCGAGCCATCGTCTGCTATCGGACTGCTATTACTGTGCGTGGCAGGGCTGAACAGTCGCCGCGTCCGCGAACGGTAGAACCGGATGGAAGCAGGCGTCTTCGTACGAGTTTACGATCAGCCGAGTTGGTTCACCAAGCATCTTGAGGGAACCGCGAAGCTGGCAGAAGACGGTTGGTGTAATATTCAGTACGAGGTGGCGTTACCTGCTTGCCTGGGATGTGGACTCAGCGGTTCTTTATTCGATCTGCGTTTTGGGCGATCCGCACGAATGCTGAGGCTAGTCGGCCGATCTCTTCTTCTGCCCCAAGCAGGATAGGGTGGTGTAGCTGGAGTGCATGGTCGTTGATCGCGGTCGCTCCGACCAGATCGTTGCCTGCTTTGAATCTTCGTTTGCTGTGCACGGTGTGAAGACCGTGCAGGCTGCGATCGCAGGCGATCCCGTCTGCTCTGGCCGCAGCAGCGAAGTCGTCGCGTTCAAGACCGAACACTGTAGGATCGAGATTCATTCCCAACTTGTACCATGCGGGCATCGCATTCGGAGTCGATTGTTCGACCATGGAGAGGCCGTCGATCGTTGAAACGGCTTCGGCAATAGCGGCGACACGTTCGTCGCGGAGACGGTTGCGTTGTTCAAGTTTGGCTAGTTGCGGAACCAGAACAGCGGCCTGCAATTCCGACAGCGGATAGGCCGTGTTCCCTCGAAACGAATGCAGGTGGATGCGTTGGAACAGCTGTTCGTCATTCCCCAGTATCGCTCCGCCGCGGCCGGCAGTGATTAGCTTGCTGCCACCGAAACTGACAATGCCCAACGTTCCGAACGAACCTAATCGCTGACCGCCAAGAGTTGCACCCGTTGCCTGGCACGCATCTTCCAAAATCGCGATGCCTTTTCGGTTCGCGATTTCCATCATGGCCGGCATATCCACAACGCCGCCATGCAGGTGTGAGACAACAACGACCTTGGTGGCGTCCGTGATGGCGGCTTCAATTTGATCAATACGAATGCAGAAGTCCGCCGGATTCGCATCGACCAGAACCGGCGTGGCGCCCAGCATGAGTACGTTCTTAAAACTGGCCGCGTAGTCATACGCAGCAAGAATTACCTCGTCACCGGTCTGCACTTTGAGCGACCGCAGTGCGAGTTCGCTGGCGGCGGTTCCGCTGGAACACAGTTCGACCTGTGAACAACCGGACCACGTTGCGAGGTCCGACTTTAGCTGTTCGGTGTGCGGACCATGGTACCGACCCCAGGAACCGTCGACCGCCGCGGCCTGGAGCGCGGCGATGACGGACTCGTCGTGGATCGGCCATTGCGGTGGCCCGTCTGGGAAAGCCGGTTCGCCACCCAGAATCGCTGGCAGATCGTTGGGCACGTTCTACTTCTTCTTTTTCAACGTTTGCATGTAATCGACGACGTCAACGAGTTCCTGAGCGGTCATCAATTTCTGCAGGTCGGCCGGCATAAGCGACACACCTTGCTTGACGATCTCATCGATCTCATCCTTGCTAATCGTCCGCGGGATCGCTTCGGAATCTCGGACGGTAATCGAATCTTCGGTCTCGCTTAACTTGATACCGCTAACCGTGGTTCCACTGTCCAAAACAAGCGTGTAGGTCTCGTAGTTATGGCTAATGCCGGCGCTTGGGTAGAGGATCGATTCGAACAACGCCTGCCGACTTAGCTTGCTGCCAATCTCCGACATGTCCGGTCCAATTTCGCGGCCGAGGCCGTTCTCTTTGTGACACTTGAAGCAGGTACCCGTGTTATGGAACACCAGCTTGCCTCGTCGAACATCGCCTTTCATGCGAACCAGTTCTGCCATAACCGGTAGCGGCTTCTTGTCCTTCGACGGCGGAGGTGGGAACAGGGCGTTGGCCTTTTCCTTAACCGATCGAGAGTTCGAAGAATGCAGGGCGGCGGCGACAGCCTGGGTGAGAACCTCGTCCAGCTTTTTCGTCTCAACCAGCTTGGCTAACTGCATGGCCGCGTTCTGGAGTTTACCAGCGTTCTTCGCTGCGGCTCGACGAGCGACAATGTTGGCGTCACTGTTCTTCACAATGTCCAGCAGCAGACCGGCCGCTTTGCCATCCGCTGAGTTGCCCAACACGTCGGCTGTGGCAACGGCTGTGTCTTCGTCTTTGTTGTACAGCCCCGAACTAATCAGCCGCCACTGAGCTTTCCGCATGAGCATGCGAACGGCATCGATACCGATTTCGTTAGCAGGGTTATCCTGAGCCAGCTTGAGTACCTCGGGATACTTGTCCTGCATATCAAACCGTTCGACCAAAACAGCGAACTGCTTGGTGCCGGCGACATCTTTGAGAAGAGTCTTAATGGCATCGGTGTACTTTGAGTTGCCTTTCAAGGTTGAGGCATCAACCCGGGCAAGCGCTTCGGACATGATGAACGACTTGCGAGCTTCATCACCACCGTGATCAGCAAACGCAACCTGCACGAGCGCTGGCTGTGCCTGTTCCTTCGCCAGGAAATCAAACGCGCGGAAATATCGAGCTGTGTCGTCGATTGGGACATCAGGTTTTGAGAGAATCTCGGCTAGCAGTTCCGGCGTCCGTGTTCCTCGTGAACGCCAGATGATGTCCTGCGCGGGTTTGGAAGTTGGGTCGACGCCATCGGACTCCAGCCACGCTTCAAGACAGGCGTCCCATCGTCCATCAGCGGCCAATCCTATCGCTTCCAGATACCACCGGTCGTTGCCGCGGTATTGATTGGCCAGCTGCACCCAGGCCGCAATCCCACTCGAATCTTTCAGCTCGCGAAGAGCCACAAGGCACTCGCGGCGCACCTCTGGCTCTTTACTCACACTAAGACTCGCTATCGCGGTCAGAGTTGGCAGGTCGGATGACTGCCTGGCTCGCCTGAGCCCAGCAATTTGGATGTCGGGAACCGAATCCTTGATCGCGGCAGTGATGTAGTCGGTCTGTTTCCCGTCAATATTTGACAACAACCAAAACGCTCGCGCGCGATGGCGTTGATTGTCGGATTCCCACAGCTGAAGCAGCTCTTCCTCGGCGGCCGCTCCCATTTTCCTGAGCACCGTCCATGCCATGTACCTGGTCGCATGGTTTGGGCTTTGGAGGGCCTTCACTGCACCGGCTGGATTACCGAGATCAACCTTCGGAACCGTGTACGGTGTCTTTGGTGGAGCGACCCGGAAGATGCGGCCGCGTTGAATGTCGCCCATCGCGTGACCGCCAACGCCCGGGTCGTACCAATCGGCGATCAAGAGCGAACCATCCGGAGCCACGCAAACGTCGGACGGACGGAACCACTTATCGCGCGTTCCTTCCAAAATGTTTTCAATCGTGGCGGTATAGCCGGCTCCATCTTTCTTCGCCGGGTAGGCTCGTACGATGTTTGGACCGGCGTCGCAGTGGATCACCTGGTTGCGGAACCGTTCTGGCAACAAGTCGCCCTCGTAAACGCAAATCCCGGTGGGAGAACCAGCACCCGTTTGCAGCATGTTTGGCATCACGCCCGGATCATTCAGGTGCCAATGCCGCTGCGGGATTTCTTTCTCCCATCCCGTCCGCGGATTACGCCAACCGGCTCCGGTGAATTCGTCTTTGTATCCGTAGTTGCCGTACTCCATCACGAAGTTGATACGTACTCCGCGGTTACCATCGTCGTCGTTGTCCGACTGCCACATAGTTCCAAACGAATCGACGCAGACTTCCCAGTTGTTGCGGAAGTTCCAACCGAGTGTCTCAAACTCAGAACCATCCATGTTGCAACGGAAGACCATGCCTTCCTGGTACGGCTTCCGTTTATCGTTCACTTCGTTGCCGGCTTTGTCGATGATCGGTTTGCCGTTCTTGTCTTTAATCTGCTTGCCGGCGTTCCCAAAGTTGAAGTACAGCTTTCCGTCCGGACCAAACACGAATGCGTGAATGCCGTGGTCGTGCTGTGTTCCGGAAATGCCGGTGAAGAGAACCTCTTTCTTGTCCGCCTTCAGGTCGCCATCTTCGTCCGTCATCACGAAGACACTGTCGCCCGCTGACACGATGACCTTGTTGCCCAATACGCACACGCCGTGAGCCGAATCGATGTCGCGGCCCTGGTAGAACGTCGTGGTCTTGTCGGCTTTACCATCGCCGTCGGTGTCTTCCAGAACCAGAATCTGGTCACCCTCAGCGCGAGGTGGGTTGTTCTTGTTGCGAAAGTGTCGGTAGTTGACGACTTCGCAAATCCAGACGCGGCCGAGATGATCGATGTCCATGTTGGATGGACTAAACATCAATGGTTCAGACGCAAACAGCGAAGCTTCAAGGCCGTTACCGACGTCAAGCCCCGACACCGCTTGCCCGGACTCACGGCTGTTGGAATCCTGCGTTTTGGACTCTGCAAACAAACGCCGCGGTGGCTTCTCGTTAAAGACCATAAACTGCACGCTGGTCGCGTCACCCTGATTGGTTCCGCCGTTGTCGAGCCCAGCGGTTGCTTTGAACCGATTGAAGCCATCCGGCACTTTGAACTCGATAACGGAGTTCGCATGTGTGCCAATACCGTAAGCGACAGCAGCGTTGTTGATTCGAAGGTCCCCGCCACCCGCGTTCTTGTTGACGCGGACCTGCCCCCAACCTGAGGCTGCCGACTTCCACTTGAGGTCGGTGAGTTTTAGTTCGCCCTTGCGACCAACCAGTCGCGGTTCGGCCCAGTCAGCCCAATCGCAACTGAAACCATTGCCACCGTCGGTCACAACCAGAAACAGGCTCTTCGCGCCGGTGATATCGACATCGACCTTCACCGCATGGCCGGGCGTTGAACCGGTAACCAGTGGGCTGGCAAAAATCGGTTTGGAGTCTGGGGCAGCGGCCGACAAACCGGGACAGAGGAGACAAAGACACAGAGCGAGTGTGTACTTCATGGGGTTTCGCCGTTTGGAGGGAATTCGGATGGGAACCCATGTTACGGCGGATTTCGGCAGTTGTCATCAACCTGGGAGGATTCGAGAACCAGTGGCCGCTGTATTGGGCCGCATATCAGGATTCAATCTTTCCGCGTGGAATCGACGTCACCTGAACCAACCGGGACACGGCGGAGTAATGGCCACAAGAAACACGAAAAGGCACAAAAAGAGGAAGCACAACTCTTTGTGGCTCTTTGTGTTTTTCGTGGCTAATAGAGAACAGCGTTTCGCTGCCGGTTTTTTGTTCGGGTGAAACAGGAACGCCCCGTACTCAAAACGGATGAAGCGAACCATTCATTCCGGAACCGTCCTAAGCCCGTTGCCGACCAGCAACAGATTTGCCGGGCATCCGTGTTAGTCGCCAGAACCTGACACGCCGGAGGCTCTGAGAATCAAGAAGTTCCGCACGCTGTAGTACTGGGCGGACTTTTCCCACGGGAGCGATTTTAGGTTCTCAACACCCTCGCTCCACACCTCGTTGTTGACCATCGATTCGAAGGTGCGATCGCCCTGAATATCGCAGAAGAAGTTTCTAAACCAAAGTACTTCGCCGACCAAAGCAGAGTTCGTTATCACGTTTTCCAGTGACTCTAAGTAGCCTTCCGCAACCTTCGGCGGCGGCGATTCACCCATTGTCCTCATGCCGAGATTTCCGATGTATGCAGTGTACGGTCTACCGCCAAGTTGCCAGGTTGCGACGGTGACCTGTTCTGGATCGATCTTGTCCCAGAATGCAGCCAGCAGTACATGGAATGAGTTGGCGCAGAAGTTGTGGAACGCGTCACGAATACCGGCGTCGCCAGTGGCAAGGCCTGCAAAGCTCTCTTTCAGTAACTCGCGGCTTTCAAGCAACACGTCGACATCAAGCTGCCCACTTGATTCCCGCGGATACAATGTGGCTCGCATCGCCGGGAGCTGTCCGTTCGGGGCGACCCATTCTTTTTCGGTGTGAAACTCGATGCCGTGAGCTGTGAGCAAACTGGCCAGCGGTTCAACAAGATTCTGAGCGTCCACGTGTCTTGCCCTTTGAGTACGGTGGGTACGCACATCGTAGGCAAGGGCAGCGTCTGGGCGACAGCTGGTTTTCACCAGCTATCTAATCCGCTTTCCGGCTAGCCTTCGGGCTGGGCGGGCACTTTGGTGCGTACGTCGTACGCCATGCCGGTCGCTCGAAGCAGCTTGATGGCCCACCAGGTCATGTCGACTTCCCACCATTTGTGGCCGGCAGGAGCGACGCTTGGGTGAGCGTGATGGTTGTTGTGCCAGCCTTCGCCGTAGGAAAGGATGGCGACCCACCACAGGTTGCGTGATTCGTCGCGAGTCTTGTAGTTGCGGTAGCCCCACAGGTGCGTGGCTGAATTAACGAACCAGGTACTGTGGTAAGCAATTGTGGTTCGAACACACATGCCCCAAACGACCATGGCAATCGCGCCGGTCCAGCCGCTTAGCAGGTAACCGAAACCAAGCAGTGCCATGCCTGAACCCCAAAGCCAAAGCGGGTAGGTGCGTTCGAAGAACTGCAACATCTTGTTGGCGGCGAGTTCAGGAATGTAACGACGGAAGAGAAGCTGTTTTTGTTCGTTCGATCGTTGTGGAAACAACCAGCCAATGTGCGACCACCAGGTACTGTCGCGAACCGGTGAATGTGGGTCGCCTTCCTGATCGGACTTTTGATGATGCAGTCGGTGCGTTGCCGCCCAGGTCAAAGGTGAACCTTCGCCTGAGATGGCTCCAGCTGCGAGTACGAAGAACTCGGCCGGCTTTCTAAGCTTGAGTGATCGGTGAGCAAGGTACCGGTGAAAGCCCAGGCAGATACCAATGCTGCAGGTGAACCAGTGCAGAACCAAGCAGGTTACAACAGCCTGCCAGGAGATGAAGAACGGTGCGGCAAGGCAGCCCAAATGCACCGAGATCAGATAACCGGTAACGATCCAGTCAACGTTGTTCCATCTCAGCTGTGTAGTTGAGAACGCTTCAACAAGTTGTTCGTTCTCTTCCGCTCGCTTCAGCTGCGCAGGAGTTGGCTCGCTGGGCGCCACGCTTGTCTTTGTGGGCGCTTCAGGGGCCAGAGTAGCTGGAGGTGGTGGTGACATATATGAAGGCTCAGTGGGCTGTTGTGGTCGCGTCGTGCTACGTCGTCAGAGGACGACGCAGGATTATTGAGAACTATCGGAGTCCGGCAACCGGAGTGTGTTCTGTCAGGGTCATTCAACTGTCAAACTTGTGTCATGGCCGGAAACCGCGTCAAATTGGGTGTTCGGCTGACTATTAACTGCATGCCATACGTTCACGTACCATTAGGAAAAGCTGTGTTCCTCCCCACAAATGGGCCGGGCTAGCGAACTTAGAATCGGGGCAAGTACTGCGCAGAATGGGCCGATTTGACTGAAGTAGGGATCGCACACACAATCCATCCGGGGCCGAGTTGAGGCGATCAGACAGAATCTTCTCCCTTGGTGTCTACTCGTGTGGGAGAATACGCGGGCGAAGGGCATTCCATATTCGAATGGGAAGCGGTGAAACGTGCGTTGTGTTCTAGTTGCTGTTGTTTATGTCACCCTTGCTCCAGCCGCCTTCGGGCAGGCTGGCAAAGGCAGTGACCTGTGGGATTGGACGAAGCCCGCCAAGCATCACGATTCTGTGGTGAAGGTTCAGATTGAAGGAACCGACGAGCGTGGAGCCCGTGCATCCGCTACGGGCGTTGTGGTTCGGTTCGAACGCGTCAGCAAGCTTCCCGCGGGTGAAGCCTACTGTCTGACCGCGGCGCATGTTATTGAATCGGCGATGCCCAGGCTGGAGACCAAACCTCCGTCTACGACCAAAGAAGAGCCGAAGAAGCCGGCTACGGGTGGGGCTGGCAAATCCTCCGGTTCCTCGCCAGCAATCATCGACTTGAACAAGCCAGTCGCGCCGCTCAAACCGACAGCCAACATTTCAGTTTACTACCGTACCGGTGAGATCTCTCGGAAGTGTCAGGTTGTCGCAGTGGACGAAAAGCGTGACGTTGCGTTGTTGCGTGTGGCTTTGCCGAAGGGCAAGAAGCCGGCTCGGGTGGCTGCCAATCCAATCAAGCCGGGCGACTCGCTTGAATTCGCCGGACTGGGTGGCGGTTCGTCAGTCAAGAAACCCCGGCACTTCAACGCACAGGCATCGGCTCCCACAACATCACAACTGATCTTTGCGGATGCACCGTTGTTGCCGGGTGATTCGGGCGGAGCCGTATTCAACAAGAAGCGAGAAGTTGTGGGCATCATCTCGGGCGGGTGGATTTGGTGGGAGGGTGGCGTTCGCAGCACCAATGGCCAGAACATCCCCGCCACATGGCCCGCGCGGGCCTGTAATTTGACGCCAATCAGACAACTTCATCGAGCTCGAAAAGCGAACAGGCGAGCAAACCGGCGATGAACTTCGCCGACGCGTTCAATGCGATCGAAGTGGTTCTGTGGGGCATCATTGGAACCGGCTTCGCGTATCGAACGCTTAAGGCCACTAAAGGCAGTCGGCTCATGCCCGGCCTGGCCGCAGTGGGGTTTCTGGCCTTCGCTGGTTCGGACGCCGTCGAAATTCGGACGGGAGCGTGGTGGCGGCCCTGGTGGCTGTTCGTCTGGAAAGCAACGTGTGTTGTGTTGCTGGTCAGTCTTGCGGTTATCCATATCCGCAAAGAGCGTTCTCAGCGTTCTCGAAACAGGGAAGACAACCGGGCTCAAATCTGAACCCGGCAGCCACTGGCGAATCGCGGCTAATTGGGTCTTTTGGTCCATCACACACTGTCCGCTGAGCCCAATGAACCGAATAAATTAACCATTGCTGCCGTTACTGCTGTCTTGGAACCTGGCCGGTTCGATAAGATTGCCGCTCACACAGAATCAAACAGCGAAGCTATGTCTCAGACTCAACTACTGCACGAACTTCTCGAAGAACGCATCCTCATCATCGACGGCTCGATGGGTGCGCTCATCATGTCCGATAACCCGACGGAAGAAGGGTATCGAGGCGAGCGGTTCAAAGATCACCACATCGACGTCCGCAACGCGACGGACCTTTTGGTTCTCACGCAACCAGATTTGATCGGCGGGATCCACCGGCAGTACCTCGAAGCCGGTGCGGACATTATTGAGACGGACACGTTTAACGCATCCATCATCGGCATGCGCGAGTTTGAACTCTCGCACCTGGTCCACGAGATCAACAAGACCGGAGCCGAACTCGCTCGCGCGGCGGCAGATGAGTACACAAAAAAGAACTCGAAGAAGCCACGCTTCGTCGCCGGCAGTATTGGTCCGACCAACGTCACGCTGGCCTACAACGCCGACGAAAAAGGGGTGCGTAAAGTTTCGTTTGACGAGATGGTCGAAAGCTACGCCGAACAGGTTCGCGGATTGATGGACGGTGGCGTTGATCTGCTGCTGCCCGAAACCAGCTTCGATACGCTCAACATGAAATCGTGCTTGTTCGCGATCTCACAGGTGTTCGAAGAACGCGGAACCGAGCTCCCAGTAATGGTGTCAGGAACCATTTTTCAGGGTGGAGCCACCCTGCAGGGCCAAACGGTGGAAGCTTTCTACAGCGCGTTAGAGCATTTCCCTTCGCTGAGCATTGGGTTCAACTGCGGCCTGGGTCCGCTGCAGATGAAGCCGTACCTCAACACGTTGTCGGACATGGCCACACGGTACGTCACGTGCTATCCGAACGCGGGCATGCCGGACGGCATGGGCGGCTTCGATAACACGGCGGACGAGTTCACTGAAATCGCTTACGGCATGGCAAAAGCCGGCATGATGAACATCGTGGGCGGCTGCTGCGGAACGACGCCCGAGTTCATTAGTAAGACAGCTGAAGCGGTTAAGGATCTGCCGCCACGCAAAATTCCACAGGGCAACGGCTGGTCAACGTATTCGGGTTTCGATCAGGTCGCACTGCGTCCTGAGAGCAACTTCATGAACGTTGGCGAACGAACCAACGTCACCGGTTCTCGCCGGTTCGCTCGTTTGATCCGCGAAGAAAAATACGACGAAGCACTTAGCGTCGCCGCCAACCAGGTCGAAGGCGGCGCTCAGGTTATCGACGTGAACATGGACGAAGGCCTGCTCGACGGACCGCGTTGCATGGAGAAATTCCTGTGGCTGCTACACGACGACAACGTTCGTGTTCCGATCATGATCGACAGCAGCGACTGGGACGTCATCGAAGCTGGCCTGAAGTGTGTCCACGGCAAGGGCATCGTCAACAGCATCAGTATGAAGGAAGGTGAAGAGAAGTTCCTCGAACAGGCCAGGCTGATTCGGCGGTACGGTGCGTCTGCGATTGTGATGGCGTTCGACGAAACCGGCCAGGCTGTTGATTGCGAAGACAAGGTCCGTATCTGCAAGCGAGCGTACAAACTGCTGACTGAAGAAGTTGGCTTTCCGCCAACCGACATCATCTTCGACCCGAACATCCTCACGGTCGGAACCGGCATGGAAGAACATGCCAACTACGCCGTCGAGTTCATTGAAGCTGTCCGTCGAATCAAAGCGGAATGCCCCGGCGCAAAGACGTCCGGCGGTGTGAGTAACATCAGCTTCTCCTTCCGCGGCAACAATGTGGTTCGCGAAGCTATGAACGCAGCGTTCCTGTACCACGCCATCGAGGCGGGGCTGGATATGGGAATCGTGAATCCGACACAGTTGGAAGTTTACGACGAGATCGACAAAGAACTGCTGGAACACGTCGAGGACGTGCTGCTGAACCGACGTCCTGACGCGACCGAACGACTGATTGACTTCGCCGAAACGGTCAAGCAAAAAGCCGCCGGCGGAGATCAGAAGGCAGAAGAATGGCGTGGCGAGTCTATTGAAAAACGACTCCAGCACGCGCTGCTCAAGGGCATCACGACCCACATCGAAGAAGACACCGAAGAAGCTCGCGGCAAGTACGGTCGTCCGCTGGACATTATCCAGGGCCCACTGATGGACGGCATGGCGGTCGTCGGTGAACTGTTCGGAGCGGGCAAGATGTTCCTGCCGCAGGTTGTGAAGTCAGCTCGAGTTATGAAGAAGGCCGTGGCGTGGCTGGAACCGTTCATGGAAGCAGAGAAACTGGCTGGCGAAGATGCCAACCTGTTTGTCCATCAAGCCAATGGAAAGCCGACCGGCCTGTTTCTCGGCACGCGTGAAGAAGCCGTTGCCATTGTCGAATCCAACGAAGGTGTTGATACCGCAGACGCTGAAGAATCCAATCGAGGAACCTTCCTGATCGCCACTGTCAAAGGAGACGTCCACGACATCGGCAAGAACATCGTGGCCGTCGTGCTGCGATGCAACAACTTCAAGGTCATCGACCTTGGCGTAATGGTTCCGTGCGAAACGATTCTTGAAGAAGCCATCAAGCACAACGCGGACATCATCGGTCTAAGCGGCCTGATTACCCCATCGCTGGAAGAGATGATTGTTGTCGCTCGCGAAATGCAGGACCAGGGCTTCAAGGTTCCGCTTCTGGTCGGAGGCGCCACCACCAGTTCCAAACACACGTCTGTGAAGATCGCACAGAAGTACGACCAACCTGTCATTCATGTCGGCGACGCGTCGCTATCGGTTCCCGTCGTCGAAGCCCTGCTGGACAAGGACAAGAAAGACAAGTTCGACACAGACAACCGCGCGAAGCAGGAGAAGGAACGCAAGCAGTTTGCCGAACGCCAGGAAAAGAAACTCGCGACGTACAAACACGCGTTCGAGAACCGGTTCGCCACCGACTGGAATTCTGTTGAGATCAACGAACCGGCGTTTCTTGGAACGCGAACCATCCCGGAACAGTCGCTGGCTGAACTGAGTGACTACATCGACTGGTCGCCATTCTTTGCGACCTGGGAACTGCATGGCAAGTACCCGCGGATCCTGGAAGACGATGTCGTCGGCGAAGAAGCAAAGAAGCTGTTCGTCGATGCCAACGCGATGCTGGACCGAGTCATCAACGAAGAACTGTTTACCGCGAAAGCTGTTTACGGATTCTGGCCAGCAGCCAGCGACGGCGACGACATCATCGTGTTCACCGACGAATCGCGAGAGACTGAGTTCAAACGGTTCCCCATGCTTCGGCAGCAGTGGGAACGCAAGGGACAAAAGGACTTCCGCTGTCTCTCAGACTACGTGGCTCCAATCGATTCTGGCCGCAAGGACTACATCGGAGCCTTTGCGGTCACCACCGGCCACGGCTGCGACGAACTCGCCGCGCAGTACGAGAAAGATCACGACGACTACAACAGCATCATGGCCAAGGCGATTGCCGACCGACTGGCTGAAGCCTACGCCGAAATGCTGCACCAGAAGGCTCGAACCGAGTGGAAGTATGGAGCCACAGAAGACCTTTCCAATGCCGACTTGATTGCAGAAAAGTATCGTGGCATCCGGCCAGCGTTCGGTTACCCGGCATGTCCGGATCACACTCCCAAAGCGACACTGTGGGAGCTGCTTGATGCCGAAACAGCTACGGGAATGACACTCACATCCAGCTTCGCCATGTGGCCGGCTGCATCGGTGAGCGGCCTGTACTTCGGCCACCCGGAAGCCCGCTACTTCAGCGTCGATCGCGTCACGCGGGATCAGGTTGAAAGCTACGCCAAGCGTTGTGGTCAGACGATGGACTACATGCACCGCTGGCTGGCTCCGAACCTTGGCTACGATCCTTGATAGAATGTTGTTTCGTGGGTTTCGTGCACCAGACTCATGAGCCGTTGGCGATAGCCTAATGCACGAGGTTCCTGTACTTGGGGCCTCCGAGCCCCAAGCACCGGCGACTCTCCAACTCCAACAAGCTCGCGCTCAGCACTCAATCTCGATCCTCGCCTGCGAGCAATCCACATCAACTCACCTTGGGGCTCGGAGGCCCCAAGTACGGAGCAAGAACCTGACAGGAAAGAAGCGAACATGAAGTGCCCTGTTTGCGACGCCGAACTTCGTCGAAGTGCGTACGAAGGGCTTCCCGTGTTCTGTTGCGATTCGTGTCATGGATACCTGGTTCAGACCAACCGCGTGGCAAACATCAAACGCCGCCGCGAAAAGGACGACGCTGAATTGGCTGAGGAAGCTCAGGCGGCAGGGGCAGACAGCAAGAACCAGTTGGCGTGTCCGCGTTGTCGTCGGTCAATGACCAAGGAGATCGCCCAGGGCGAGAATGTCTTCCAAATCGACAAGTGTCAGACGTGCGATGTCGTGTGGTTCGACCCCGGAGAACTCGCTCGCCTGCAGCAAAACTACCAGGCTACCCCACGCGCGGCCGAAGCACTTCGGTTCCAGCAGCGACACCAAAACATGACGGCTGAGGAAAAAGCTGAGTTTGAAGAAGACCTGGCAGACCTCCCGCCGGGCGACGCATCGCTGCTATCTGCGTTCGGCCACGGACTAGCCGAAAGCTGGAACCGATTCTGGCGAGACAGATCCCGCTATTGAGCGATCGCCCTTTGAGCAGTCATGCCGGTTCCTTCTACTCGAAGATTGAGCCAACCATTAATTCGAAGCCCGGCAGCATGTCGCTCGAGAGTTCTTTAACGGACGTACTCACCATCCCCGTGTCAGCCAGCGTACAGATAGACGCCGTCTTCCTTCGTGGATCAACCAGCCAGACAGCATGACAACCGGCGTTCAACCACGCCTCAGATTTCTCTTCGACAGCAGAGGCTGTGTCGTTTGGTGAGAGAACCTCAACCGCAATGTCCGGCGCGCCGGGGAAGAACTGGTCAGGGAGTTCTCCGTCCACTCGGTTCTTCTGCACGAAAGCCACGTCAGGTGCGCGGACGGTGTCTGGTTCGGTCTCAACAACGAATCCAGTTTACGCACCGAATACGTAACCAAGGCCTTCGGTCCGAACGAACGCTCCCAGTGGCCCCGCGATGTTCATCACCACCCAACCGTGCTTACTTCCTGCTGGTGACATTAATCGCAACTCCCCGCGTACCAATTCCCATGGTCCGTCGGGAGGGTTTGCAAACAACTCGCCGGCGGTATGTTCGGCTGTTGTGAACATGCTGTCTCCTGTGCTCTGGCTCAATGATGTCCCACAGCCACAATCGAAACTACGGCTTTACTGACGACCCCCGCGGCCCGGTTCACCAGTTGCTCGCGTGGATTACTTTGCCAGCAGCTTCCGCAGTAACGACCAGGCCGCGCGTTGCACATCAGTGCTCTCACACTGAATCATTACCTGTCTGCGTAAGCGGATGTCATTCGGATCCAGCACGGAAGCCGCGTGAAGCGCCGCTTTCCGGTCTGATCCCAGCGCCGCACGAAAGCCAGTCCTGATGATGGCCTTGGATTTGTAATCGGTCGGGTCAACGGCCAACAGCGATTGGGCTGCTCCGATCTGCACACGTGGGTCAGGGTCCTTGAGAAAAAATCGAATCCGCTGAACCAAGGCGTCCGGTGTGTGCTTGTTCCCAGACACGGCCCAAATTATCGACAGCGGGTTCATGGGCGGATCGTCCAACAGACGTTTTATCTGCCGCTCACCAACTGCTCGATAACGAACCTTGGAAAGCAAGAATCTTACGGCCTGCAATCGCACCCACGGTTCCGGATCACTCATTGCCAGAAGCTGGACTTCTTTGCACAGTTGTTCCGATGGCTGGGCCTGGTCCCGCAAGTTTGCAATGGCGTTGACCCGAACGAACTGCTCCTTGTTGCTAAGAAATTTCAGGATGATCGGCGTTGCTTCATCACCCGTGAGACTATGAACCGCACACGTCAGGTGCTTGAGTTCCTCTGGCTTCGCAGACTTGCATGCTTCCAGCAACTTGTTGCTGATCTGTTTTGGCAAGTCCGGATACTTTCTCAGCGTGTCTCCCGCGAACTGGGCGACGGTCTGGTCGTTGTTTCGTAGCTGTTCAACGACTCGTGCCAGCACTGCGTGCGAAAGCGAGCTGTGTTCCGAGAGTGCCAACATACTCAATTGACGAACTGTTTGGTCGTCATGTTCCGATAGCTCTACCAGTTTAAGCGATTCAGCTTCCGGAAGTTTGCCAAGACGACAGAGCACCAACGCGATGTAGGCCCTTGACTGTTCGCTGACGCGGTCAAAGCGTTCCAACAGCCCGGATGTGAATTCATCTGATGGCGTGGGCATCTCTTCAATCGCATTGCAAATGGCTTGTTGCCGTTCTAAATCTGCTTTGTCAAAGAACTCGAAGACGGCCTCCGACTGGTCCCCGGCGATCCTTGCCAGGCAAACTTCTGCTGCCGCCTGGACTGATTTCTCTTTGGACCCGGTGAGCCTGAGAACCTCGTCAAGTGCCTCGGTCGCGGCGGCTGAACCAAGGTGGCCCACACAACCAAGCAGGACAACTGTGTTTCGTGGCTTGTTGCCTTCCAGTTGATCCGCCAGCAACTTCAGCCCTGAAGCATCACCGAGTCGAGTCAGTCCACATGCGGCGCGGACTCTGTGATCTTCTTGTTCTGTGTCGAGGATCGAGCGGAGAACCTTGATGGCCCCCTTGTGATCAACGGCTGTTCGGCTGAGGGCATCGATAGCCAATAGTCGCAGATTATCTGACGTGCACGAGTACTCGATCTTTCGCAAAGCGTTCTCGATTTGCGCTTGGTCTGCATCCGGTTCGAGCGGGGCTGGCGGATCATTGATGTACTCCAGCAACGTGGCGTCAGTTTCTTTGGTTCCGAACGCGAGCTGCCCGAGTGCCCGAACCGCGCAACGTTGGCCTCCGGTGCCTGCTACAACAATTCGAGCAAGCTCTGCCCGTGAACCTTCCGGCAGGATCGACGTGTCTATTTCGGTATCTGTTTTGGCTTTAATACGGTCGGACATCAACCACGCTCGAACGCCGTTTGGGATGTCGTTGAGTTGAAAGAACGCCGACGCGGCCGATTCGCAAATGTGGGCAGCCGTATCACGGTGCTCCTGAGCCTGACGATTTTCAACAATGCGATCCAGGTGCTCGATGATCTCGGCATCGAAACGCTTTCGAATGTCGTTGGCCGCGCGTTCCGCGCTGAATCGATCCAGTTGCTGCAATGATTCAATGATCATCGTTTGAGTGATGAAGTCCGTCTCATTACTCAACCGCTTGCTGAGCGCGCGAAGAGCAGGGATTCGGCTTGGTTGCGGTACGCGGCCCAGCACTGTCGCCGCGATTTTTCTAACATAGGCCTTATCGTGATCAAGGGCACTAAGAAGGGCATCAATGTCCCACGATTCGTCGATGCGAATTCGTAGGAGCGACCAGAGAGCAATCGTGCTTCGATTACGGTCGCCGGAGTCTTTCAAATCCTCAAAGAGTTCCGGTAGACGATTGGGTCTCGGTGTTTCCTGCGCGAATGTTGTGCTGACGCAACACAGGAGAATAAACAGTGACACCGTTTTTATGTTGGTCATGATGGCTTCCGTGTGAAGCGGCTCCCCGATTGTCTCCTGTGCTCTGGCTTAATGATATCCCACAGCCACAATCGAAACTACGGCTTTACTGACGACACTCGCCCACAAACGTCTCAGAACATCGATGGCTGCCCCTACAATGCCCATCGGTGTCTGCTAAATTGCGTTCACGCGAAAGGAAACACGAATGCGATTGGCGAAAATCAGAGTCAGCAACGGTGAAGATCACGTTGCTGTTGTAAGCGAGAACGACGAAGTCCAGCTGCTGGATTTGTCTCAGGTCGAATCAGCAAACACGCTCACCGATATCCTTCACGCACCGGATCCGACCGGACTGGCGAAATTCCTGGTGCACCAGTCGGCTCCCGTGATGACCGCCGGCGAGGTTCAGTTTCTGGCGCCAATCGACCAACAGGAAGTTTGGGCCGCCGGAGTTACCTACAAACGCAGTCAGGTGGCTCGGATGGAAGAATCTGAAGCGGCCGCCTCGCACTACGACAAAGTCTACACCGCCGATCGCCCGGAACTGTTTCTCAAAGCAACACCTTCGAGGGTCTCAGGACCGGACGAACCTGTCCGTGTTCGGTACGACAGCCAGTGGTCGGTTCCCGAACCAGAACTCGGACTCGTCGTCACGCCCGATGGTTCACTGTGTGGCTTCACCGTCGGCAACGACATGTCGGCTCGGGACATCGAAGGCGAGAACCCGCTGTACCTGCCCCAGGCGAAAACGTATCGCCAATGCTGTGGGCTGGGACCAACCGTGCTGCTAACCCGCGACGCCCCCGAACGATCGGGCTTTGGGATCGAACTAAAGATAGAACGCCGCGGCGAAGTGGTCTTTAACGACACCACCAGCGCGGGTGAGATGGTCCGCGAATTCACTGAACTCATCGGCTGGCTCATGCGTGAGAACGACTTCCCGAATGGAGCCGTTCTGCTAACTGGCACTGGTCTGGTACCGCCGGACGACTTCACTTTGAAGAACGGCGACATGGTCAGTATCACGATTGACGGAATCGGGACCTTGACGAACCCCGTAGTCCAGGCGAATCCTTGATCGTGTCGCAGTCGGTGCGTTCCTACTTAGTCTGAGAGTCCAAGATGGCGGAAACCAGGAAACGACGGAAGTTGACGGCTCCAAAGTTCGTCAACATGAAAGCGGATGGCAAGAAAATCGCCATGCTCACTGCCTACGACTATCCCAGCGCGAAGCTGATGGATGATGCGGGCGTCGACAGTGTGTTGGTCGGTGATAGCCTGGGGATGGTGGTGCAGGGCAGATCGTCCACACTGCAGGTGACGCTGGATCAGATGATCTACCACGGCGAAATGGTCGCCCGAGCCGTCAAGTACGCGCTCGTCATCGTGGACATGCCGTTCATGAGTTACCACGTGAGTCCTCAACAGGCAGTCGAGAACGCGGGCCGCATCATCAAGGAAACCGGAGCCGACGCGGTCAAGCTTGAGGGCGGCGAATCCATGGTCGAAACAATCACTGCGCTGGGGCGAGCCAGCATTCCCGTGTTCGGACATATTGGAATGCAGCCACAGTCGGTCAATACCTACGGCGGTTTCAAAGTGCAGCGTGAAGAAGACCAGTTGCTGGCAGACGCCAAAGCAATCGCCGACGCCGGTGTCTTCGGAATGGTTCTGGAACTAATTCCGCGCGGCATCGCCGAAAAAGTGACTGCTGCCGTTTCAGTCCCGACTATCGGCATTGGAGCCGGCGTTGGGTGCGATGGCCAGGTTCTGGTGACGCCCGACATGCTGGGACAGTTTCAGGGGTTCCAGCCGAAGTTCGTCAAACGCTTCGCCGAACTACACGACACCACCACCGACGCCGTCGCCAGGTACATCGCAGAAGTCAAAGAAGGAACCTACCCGGACGACGCGCACAGTCACGAGTAGTTGCGACAGTCTGGCAAGGGGCCAACCATCAACGTGGCCACCCGCGTGCGCGAGTTCCTCACGGCTGCACGTGCGAAAAGCCCGCATTTCGGAGCCCTTTTCAGCAGAAGTCGGTTCTCTCGGTAAGGAATTCTGTAACGGAATCGTCGAACCAGCGTTGGTGAGAGGGAATCAAGCCAGTCCCAAACAAAGGGCGTTCCGATGGATCAACTCAACAAACAAATATCGGCGTTGGAAACACCACGCGAAGTCGCTTCTGCACAAAGCGAGCTGGACCAATTCGCCGAGCGTCTGAACCTGTTCTTCTCCGACCTCATCTCATCACCCACGCTAACCGAACGGCTGGTTAGTGCAGCGAGCTGAGAACCACTCCGACCCGCTGCGTTGAGCTCCCAGTCATGCCCGCCGACGCCATTGAGGCAGACGCATTGAGATTCTTCCCGCATTCTTTGCCGGATTTGTGCGTTTCGCCCGGCAATCTCGGGTTGCGGCCATTTTCGCAAGTGGCGTATCCTTCGGAAGGTCAGGCCTCTCAAGCCTGATCTCCTACCTCCAATGCCAATGGTTTTGTTCGTCCTGAACAAACGTGGAAGCGGTTCCCGCTTTCTGGCAACCCAATCTCTCACAACTCACTTATTCGCTGGAGCATCGTGCCATGCGCGTGTTTCTTTGCATCTGTGCGGCAAGTTTCGTCGCTTCTTCGGCTGGTTGCATGTCGTCTCAGGGCTACATGATGAATCATGCCGGCCAAACGTTTTACCAACGTGGAAACTATGCGCAAGCGGCGATGGAGTTCCAGCGAGCCGTCGCTGCGGACCCATACAACGCCGATTATGCAGCCAACCTTGCTGCATCGTTGAAGAAGCAGGGCAACTTGCAGGCGGCCGAACAGACCTGGCGTCAGGCACTGCAGCTCAACCCATCGCACCAGCCGTCCTACCACGGTCTGGCACAGATGCTGGTGGAAACTGAGCGACCAAACGAAGCCGCAACATTGTTGAGTATGTGGGGCACCAGCCAGCCGTATTCGGCAGAACCGCAAATCGAAATGGCCTGGTTGAACCGAGAACTCGGAAACGCATCCGGAGCCGCTCAGAACCTGCAACAGGCTCTACAAGTCAGCCCGAACCACCCCAAGGCACTCGCCGCATTGGGCCAGTACTACCAGGACACCGGCCAGTTGGCTCAGGCAGTCAGTAGCTACCAACAGTCGCTTCGCAGCGATTGGCACCAGCCTGAAATTCAGTCACGGCTGGCAACACTTAGAGGCTTTGAAAGTCCACAGCAGGATGCTCGAACACAGTTGGCTCAGAGCTTCAACTCCGTTCCCAACATGACCATGCAGTTCCCGCCGACACCACAAATCGCACAAGCACGAGGGCGTCGGTTCCCGCCAGTGCCACAGTTCGCACGAGCCCAGAACCAGTTCCAGGCGTCGCCATACGGTGGTCTGGCCGGACAGCTCGCGCAGGCTTCGCCGTATGGAACCCAGGCGGCCGCGATTCCACAGTTTGCTCAAACGCAGCAGCCGCACACCGGCCACCAACACGGTGCCCTGCATCCACAGATTGCGGCCATTCCGCCAGTGCCTCAGCCAACATTCACCGCAAACATGCCCGTCGCGAACGGTCACCAGTTTGTGCAGCAACCGCCCGTCGCTCAAACGCTACCACCGCAGCCTGCAGTGCAGGACTATCCTGTAAGCGGGTTCAATTCAGCGGTTGTCAGCCCTGACCCGTTTGCGAATCAGTTTATCAATCAACCGTATGCTGGTGCACTAACTGTGCAACCTGGAGTCCCCACCGGCAGCGCGCCGTTTGCGTATACGCCACCGGTGCAGCCATCGGTCGGAAACGCAGCACAGGTCTTCGCGCCGCCTGTTGGAGCAGTCCCGGTCACCAACGCAGACCCCGCGCACGTCCCGCAAGTATCGTCGGTTCCGGTATTGGCACCTTTCTAAACAGGTTGCGGGTATGACACAAACGAAGGCGGCACCACATGGTGCCGCCTCTTGCTTCGGGTTGTGTTATTGGTTCCTGTTTAGATTAGAACCCAAGCCCGTTGGCCTGATTCACGATTGTCTGAATGTGCAATCGGATGATGTCGGCCTTCTTGTCTTCCCGCTGCTCCATTTGCTTTCGCAGTTTGGCGAGACGTTCTTCAAGATCCTTGATTTGTTTCTCGCGAACTTTGCTGCGAAGATCGAAGAGTTCGCCAACGGCTTTTCTTAAAGCCTCCTGTGCTTTCTCTTTGGTGTCAGCATCATCTGATCTCAACAGCCTGCTGGCTTTGGTGATGGTACTCTGAAGCCCACGTTCGGTCCCGAGCACCGTCGTGTCATTCTTTCTGACCCGACCGTTCTCAACTCGAAACGTTCCGCCGAAAGGATCTTCTTGAACAAATCGGTTTTCGGAACGAACCTGCCCAAGCCTGGCTGGCGTTGTAGGAGGTGCCGGTGGAACGGACCGTGCCGTTGCAGGAAAACTCTCTGCTGTCCCGCCCCGAGACTCATTCTCCTGAACCATGCTAAAACCCGTGGCGAACATCGCACAGAGGCATAGGCTTGAACCGATAAGTGATCGCATAATCATTGTCCTTTGATGAGAGATGGTGTTTGTGCCCGAACAGATTCCTGCTCAAGCCGTCTGAGTGCGGCATCGATCGACTGCACTTCCTTGTCGAAGTTCGATGCCAAACCTGCGCTGCGAGGTGTTTCCAGTGCCGATATGCCAGCCGCTACTAAGTCAAGCGACCGGCGCAAATTCGATTTGTCGCTGTCGAACCGGACGGCTGGCGTTTGTTCGAGATTCGAGATCTGCTGATTGATTCGAGTGAGTTCCAGATCCAAAGTGTTCTCCGGAGCGACACCAAGTTCCGCATACGTCGCTGGTACTGCGGGAGGTGACGCCGGAGCAGATGGAACCACAGCGGCGACAGAAGCATTGTTGTTCGGTTCAATGGGCGCAGTGCCTCCGCTGGACGTTGGTGGCCCTGACCAATTCCTGCTGATAGCCCAGCCGCCCAGGACGCACGCTCCAACGGTCATCGCGACAACGGTTGTTCGCACAGCCCAGTCCCGGCGTCTCGCGCGGCGTGCCGCGGTTAGCAGGCGTCGAGGTGCTTTGCGTGCAGTCGGTTGCTGCAGATGAGCGAGGTAGTCCTGCAAGTAAGTTCGCACTTCAGCGGCGGATTGAAATCTGTTCGCCGGTGTTTTGTCGAGTAGTTTCTCAATGACGCTTTCAAGTTGTTCCGGAATCCCCGAGTTCGCTTCACGAACACGCTGCGGTTGCGTATTGCAAACACGCTGCAGAACTCCCATGGGCGTGCTGCCGGCGAACGGCAACTGACCAGTCGCCATGAAGTACAGAACCGACCCAAGGCTAAACAGGTCAGACCGCTGATCGACGGTTTCACCGAGCGCCTGTTCCGGCGACATGAAGTGCGGCGTGCCGGTAATCACTCCGCTCCGTGTCAGGTTCGCATCGTGCGCCGCGCGGGCGAGTCCGAAGTCTGTGATCTGCACACGGTTTAAATCGTTCTCCAGTAGAACGTTTGCCGGCTTGATGTCTCGATGAACCAGGCCCTGCGCATGCGCGGCTGAAAGGCCGTCGGCAATTTGGATTCCAATACGAACCACGTCGGCCGAACTCAGGGGGCCATGTTGTTCGACGTGTTCCTGTAATGACGCTCCACCAATCAGCGGCATGACGATCGCGGGAAGCGGGCCGTCGGTTTCGATGCCATGAATCGCGACAACATTGTCATGCACAACCGCCGCAGCGGCCTGTGCTTCGCGAATAAACCGCTGCCGTGCGGTTCCACTGCTTGCTAAGTGTGGAGCCAGAAGTTTGATCGCGACTGGTCGATTGAGTTCGCTATCGAACCCTTTGACGACGATACCCATACCGCCGCGTCCGATTTCGCGTTCGACCTCATACTTGCCAACCCGCCCCAACATTTCCGGGTGCCGAGGCGGCTCCAGAAAGTTCGCGGGATCACCGTAGCTAATGTGGCCGGTGGCTTGTGGTGCTCCGACGCTGGCCAGCACCAACGTGTCTGCTCGCGGCAGATCCGGGATGGCGATGGCTGTTGAATCTGAGAGTAGACTTCTAGTCTGCGACCACCACGATTCGGCCGCGGTGAGTTTCTCCAATTGGTCCTGGCATCGCGTGCAGGAACCGATGTGGTTCACCACGCGTGGGTACTCCGGATGATCCAGCTGTTCAGAGAGAACAAGATCCAGCGACTCGCGACCGCATTCGTTGATGTTCATCGAAGTACCCCCGCTAGCTGCTCTTCTTTGATGACGCGCTGCACTTCACTGCGAAGTTTTTTCATCACGCGTGTTCGAGCCACATAGACCGCACCGATTGACATTCCAAGTTCTGCTGCAACATCTGCCGCCGCGTGTTCCCCAACGGCCGTCTTCCAAAACGCCTGCCAGGTTGTGTCCTGGAACGACGGACGAATTCGATCTGCTGCCCAGGCGAAAACCTGTCGACGGAATTCGGTGTCGAAGGTTTGAGATTCCATCGATGC
>CAZAIB010000015.1:39023-85978 GCA_964485095.1 uncultured Planctomycetaceae bacterium
AGGCGAAAACCTGTCGACGGAATTCGGTGTCGAAGGTTTGAGATTCCATCGATGCTTTGTCAGCCTGTTGTTCAACCAGCTTGACGATTCCGCTTGAACCGCCCGCCAATGGGTGTCGTTTGCCGCGTTCCAGGAAATCGATCATCAGGTTGCGAGCGATTCGGTACAGCCATCCGCGGAAGGTCCCTTTGGTTTCGTCCGGCTCCCAGCGTTCGACGGCTCCGGCGACTCGGACCAAGACTTCCTGAGAAAGGTCGAGGGCGTCGGAGTGTTGAAAGCCTTTGCTTCGAGCCAGCCGAAAGACCAGCGGCTGGTAGATCTCAGAGAACTCGCGCCAGGCATTCAGGTCTGAACGGTCCCTCAGCCTGAGAATCAGACTGGCTCTGGTTTGTGGTGCATCTCGCATGCGGTGTTTTCCGTGGCTCCCGGCTCTGTGTTCTCTGCCCTAATACACTGGTGCCGGGCGAGGTTCTTTCAGTGTTCAGGAACTTTTCTGGAACGGATTCGTGTTTCGTTTCTGCATCATCTCAGGATTCACCACCAAAGTTGCCCAGAGATTCAGGCGAACAAACCCCCACAAACTACGGTTATATATAGGGAACAGCCCGAGTCGCCTTCGCGCGCGAATGCCTGCTCGGACGTAAATCCTAGTGGTGTAACGAGTTGTGGTCGCTAGTGAGCATTTTCACTCCTTGCGACGCAGGCAAACGCCGTTTAAACTCGATACTTATTGAAGCCGTTGTGAAATCAGCGGTATAGAGCCGCAGCGCATCCGTTCGATCGTGGTGAGGACACAGTGAGCACAACCCAGATCGCTCCAAGCCAGGAGTCTCAGCCCCCGGGCGGCGCCTCCGATTACGAATCCTCCTGGCTTTCATCTGCATTGGGTGAAATGCCCGCCTGGGCCATCAGCCTTTGCGTGCACCTGATCATCATGCTGGTGCTGGCCAGCTTCACGATTGTGGCGCAGCAGGTTCAAGACAAAACGCTGACGACCTACATCGAAGAAGAAGAAATCCGACCGGAAGAATATCAGTTCAACAGCACGGTCGTTGATGCCGTTGGCAGTGAAAGCGACACCAACATCGCCGGCCCTTCCATGGCGGCTGCTCAGAATGTCGGAGCCGACAACCATCGTGAACGCCAGGAACGACTCGAAGAAACAGTCCTGCAACCTGAGATTCCGATTGTCGACACTCTGCCCACACCCAACGAAGCAGACCTGGTAAAGCAGTTCGATGCCATCGGTTCAACCGAACACACGGGCGGAACTGAAGGCGCGATGGACCGTCTGACAATGGAAATCGCGGCCTCTCTGCGAGAACGCAAGACGCTTGTGGTTTGGTTGTTTGATGAATCACTTTCCGTGCACAAACGCCGCGAAGAAATCGCTGACCGGTTCGACAACGTTTACCGCCAATTGGGCTTGATGGACGTTGATTCAAAGACCGCGCTCAAGACAGCCGTCGCCAGCTTCGGTCGCGACTACCACTTGCTTAGTAAGGAACCGACAACCGACGTCGAAGAACTTAGCAAGCAGGTTCGAGACATCCAGCCTGACAAGAGTGGCGTTGAGAATGTCTTCGGCGCCGTCAGCAGCGTCTACAAGAAATTCCTTCCGTGGCGACGGAAGAAAGGCAACATCCACAACGTCATGGTCATTGTTGTGACCGACGAACGCGGCGACGACTACGGTCAGCTGGAAACCATCATTCGCAATATGTCTCGCAACAGCATGCGAGTGTACTGCGTCGGAAACGCCGCTGTCTTTGGCCGCGAAAAAGGGTTGATTGAACACACTTGGGAGTTCGAAGGCGAACAGATCACTCGCCGCCTGCCCGCCGATCAGGGACCAGAGACTGTCGCTGCCGAACGACTACAACTCCCGTTTTGGACGGGAGATCGCGGCAACCTTTCGCAGATGTCATCCGGCTACGGTCCATACGCTTTGACTCGGCTTTGTACCGAAACCGGCGGCATGTACCTGTTGGCCGAAGAAAGCCTGGGGCGAAAATTCGACACAGGAATCATGCGGGACTACACCCCCGACTATCGACCAATTTCGATGTACCAGCGACAGCTGGCGTCGAATCTTGCGAAGGGAGCGTTGAACGCGGCCGCCAAGCTGACGCAGGTCGATGACATTCCACGGCCTCAACGCGTCTTCATGGCCAACAACGACAACGTCCTTCGTCAACAGATCACCGAAGCACAAAAACCGTTGGCCGATCTGGAATACAAACTGCGGCGACTGCACACCAGTATTGCTCAGGGCGAAAAACACCGCACCAAACTGGACACACCTCGCTGGCGTGCGAGTTACGACCTGGCGATGGGCCGCGTTCTCGCATTGCTGGTTCGGGCACATGGATACAACGCTGTCCTGGCCGACATGAAGACATCGCCAAAGACGTTTGAAAAGGAAGGCAGCAATCAGTGGAAGCTGCGACCGTCAGAGAAAATCCTGGGAGGCCCGGCTGTCCGCAAGCTTCACAAACAGGCGGTTGAATATCTGACACGGGTTGTGGACGAACACCCGGGGACACCATGGGCACTGATCGCTGAGGTCGAACTTAGCGAACCAATGGGTTGGGACTGGTACGAAGGCCAAATCAAGATGGCTGCCAACAACATGGCCAACAACCGCCAAAACAGGCCACAGTTCGCTCCCGAAGAGGAACGCATGAGGCAGGAACAACGCAAGCGTCAACGACGACGCGAAGCGAGTGCTCCGAAACTCTGATTTGCACACAGAACACGGTTCAGGCGGAACGCCAATATGGTCTCAGCGCTTCGAAACATACCGGCTTTTGTCGTTTCACTACTGGTCCACGTTCTCATCGTGGTCATCCTGTTGTTTATTCCCTACGCGCTCGAGAACGCAGCTCCTGAACTCGCGCTGGAAACGATCTTCAACGAAGAACGTGACGCCGTCGAATACGACCAGCAACTAACCGAAGAGACCGAAGTTTCTGAGAACCTAAGCTTCACCGCCGGTGGTACGGTTTCGACCAGTCTCGGCGCGAACAGCCAACCTGTGGCAGCGCAGGTCAAGGTGACCGAATCGACGGCTCTCAAAGAACCGAACCTCAACCCATCGCTGAACGACATTTCGATTCCCAGCGAATCCAACATCATCAAAGAACTGGGTGATGGTCAGGTTGCCGGCGAGACCGGCGCGATGGTCGAAGGTTACGGAGCAGCAATGCACCGACTGTCCGCTGAGATCATGCGGATGATGCACGAGAAGAAGACTGTCGTCATTTGGCTGTTCGACGAATCGGAGAGCATGAAGGACGACCAAAAAGAGATCCGCGACAACTTCCACAAAATCTATGCCGAACTGGGTATTGCTCAGGAACAGCAGGACGCCAAACAAAAAGGCCGCAAACGCCGCGGGCCCGAAGCGCTACAGACTGTGATCTGTAGCTACGGAGCGAACATCGTTGAGCGGACCCCAAAACCAACTGCCAACCTGGACCAGATTCGCGCCGCAATCGATGCCATTCCAATCGATGCCTCCGGTGCCGAAAACATGTGTTCGGCCATCGCACAGATTTGCAACAAGTACGGTTCGTTCTCACGGAACCGCAAACTGGCGATCGTGGTCGTAACTGACGAATCGGGCGACGACGGCCGGCAGATTGATGTTGCGATTCAGGGAGCTCGCAAAGCGAAGGCCCCCGTCTATGTGTTAGGCCGCGAATCGATCTTTGGTTATCCGCACACGCGACAGGATTGGACTCACAAGGAAACGGGTCTGGTCTTCCAGTTGAAGATTCGTCGAGGACCAGAAACGGCGTTCCCCGAATGCCTCCAGTGGGATGGAATCCACGAACGCTGGGACGCCTACGGCGCCGGCTTTGGACCGTACGAACAGGTTCGTCTGGCTCGAGACACAGGCGGGATTTTCTTCCAGTTGCCTGGAGCCGAAGCAGACATGACAAGAACGGGCGCTAACGACAAGCGCAAGTTTGACGCGCTGGCAATGAAAATCTACCAGCCGTTGCTGTTACCTCGTCGAACCTACAAAAGTGAAAGAGACACTCGGCCGTTTCGCAACACGCTGTTCCGGGTGATTAGCCGGCTGAATCCGACCGAAAACAAACTGCTGTTCGACAACCACGATCCCGAACTCAACCTGAAGCGTTGGAACTTCCCAATCGCTGCAGCCGATTTCCGGTCTGAAGCGGCTCGAGAAGCGGTCAAAGCCGGCAAGGCGATGTTGCTGGTCAACGAAGGCTTGAGCTTACTGGAAGGTGTCGAAGACCAACGGGCCGTCGAAGAATCGCAACGCTGGCGCGCCGGCTACGACCTGGCCTATGCACAGCTTCGGCTGTTCCGGATTCGGTTGTACCAGTACTTGTTGGCAATGGACGAACACGCCAGCAGCGGCCGCGTGCCCAAGCGCAAGAAGAGCAATGTTTGGAACCTTCACAACGTGAAGAGGTCAATTGTTCCTGACGCCGACCAATACTCGCGCATCAAGAACACGTTCGGTTTGAAGCTAAGCCGCGAGGATTACCTCGCGATGGTCAAAGAGGAAGAGCAGCAGTCTGAGGAGCTCTTGAAGCAGGTCATTAAATCGCACCCGGGAACACCATGGGCACGCCGAGCTCAGTACGAATTGCGCCTCGGATTTGGCCACTCAGTCCGCGAAGGCTACCGCGACCCCCGCTACGACACCATGCGAGCTCAAATCAAGACCCCGAATCTGTAAGCGTGTGGCTGTCTGGAGATGGCGGCAGCACCGCCCGACCTCGTGAGCGATTTGGGCGCTAGCCCTCGGCGGAATTGCTCAGAACCGAACTATCGCCCACTAACGTTTCAACCTCCAGGACCGGCAATCACTGACGCCACGAAGTGGTGAAAAATGCGGACATGTTTCCAACACGGCCGTTGCGTGTAAACCGGTAGTGCCATGTTGTAGATCTGATCCGCCGAGGGCTAGCGCCCAAATCGCTCACGAAATCATGAAGTTTGGCCCCGGTTCAACCGCAGGAACTCAATAGGCAGATCTGATTCACCTTGCATCGCCAGGTCAGCAAGCGCCCGACCAATGACTGGGGTGAACTTGAACCCGTGCCCGGAAAAGCCAGCCGCGATGGTAACGTTCCCGTGCCCCGGATGTTGATCGACAATAAAGTGACCGTCTTGCGACATTGTGTACATGCAAACGCTGTGGTTCGATGCCACCGGTTCCACGCCGATCAGTGACTCAGTGACGAAGCTGGCAATGTCAGCATGTTCGCTCGGCCGTTGTTCGCGCGGCAAGCTGGTGGGATTTTGAACCGGTTCCCCACCACTGTGTTCGGCGACCTTAATGCTGGTGCCATCCAGGCCAGGCAACCCGTAGAACGACCGCCCCGCCTCCTCGTAATAGAAAATCGGCCAGTCAGCAGCACTGCCTTCCGTTGGGAACCAGAAAGTGGGCTTTCGAATCACACTTAGCGATAGACCAAATCCGTCCAGCAATCGTTCGGCCCACGCGCCCGCCGCCACAACCAACCGCGCCGCTGAGTACTCCTGTTTCTCAGTCCTGACCGTGACAGAATCACCCGTGGCTTCCCACCCAACGACCCGTTCGCCTGCCCTCACCGTCGCGCCCTGTGAGATGGCTTGTTGGATGTGAGTGCGAACACAATCATCAACGCGCAAGTAGCCGGCGTTGGCTTCGGAAAGAATCGTGTGGTGTTCGGGGAACCGAATTTGGGCAAACCGGTCCGCGGCGTCCGCATGAGTCAGGTTCTCAATTCGTACGTCGTGAAGCTTCTGAGCCTTACGGACGCCAGACACCGCTTCGCCGTCGGCCGGACCGGAAAGCACCAGCCCCGTCAGGTTCATCAGGGCCTTACCGGATTCTGATTCCAGTTCCTTCCACATGTCATATGTGTGATTCAGCAGCGGCACGTAGTCGGGATGTTCGAAGTACGCTCGACGAATGATCCGAGTCTCGCCGTGCGAACTGCCAAGACAGTGCGCGATGTCGAATTGGTCGATACCCACCGCGCTGACGCCCCGTTTGGCGAGTTCGTACAGGGTCGAACTGCCAAAGCCGCCCAACCCAATCACGATGACATCGAAGCTCTCTGCCATGACAGCGACCTACCTACTTTTTGGCCGACAAATCAACGCGAACAATCTCCTTGTCGTTTCTTGCGAACACGCTTTGCATTGCGAAGGCTGGGTGCGACCAGATGGTCATTCGGCGGTTGACTCTTCTTGTCGGTTCAACCAGTTTCGCTCGACTGACTTCCTCATAACCTTCACTCGTCAGGTTCGCGATAATCAAATCGCCCTGTTCGTTGTGCAGGAAGTATCGGTCTTCGTGGGGAATGATGAATGCGTTCCACCAACGGCCTTCGCCAGTTGCCTTAAGCGTTTCCCAAAGACGTTTACCCGTCTGCGTTTCCAGACCCCGCAACTGCCCGTAACTACACACACCAAAGATGTTGGAGCCGTTCACAACCGGCGTTGGCATAATAGAGTGCAGCCCGTCTGTCTTAATTTCGTTGTTGCTACTGCCTTTCCATGCCACCTTCGCCGACGTCGCCGTCACGTCCAGCATCATTGGCCCGTTGTAGAATGCAGTCACGAACAGTTTATTGCCTGCCTGGCGAGGCATTGGAATTGTCAGGCCGGCTTTGATTGGGAACGGAACCGTCCATATCTGCTTTCCGTCGTCCGGGTTCAAAGCGGTCACGGCCTGTGGGTGCCAAATGATAAGTTGCCGCGTCCCTTCGAATTCGTAAATGACGGGTGGAGCGTAACCGACCATCGGATCATTGAGAGCACGCCATTTTTCTTCGCCGGTTTTCCGATCGAAACTCACAATGAGCGCGTCCTGGCCACCAACCAACGTGATTAACTGGTCGCCGTCGATCAACGGCGAAGCAGCCATTCCCCAAATCGGCATCTTGGTTCCGAAGTCTTCGGTGAACTGTTTCTCCCAAACGATGTCACCTTTGTCAGCGGAAAAACAAAACATGTCGCCCATCGCGCCAATGGTGTAGACCAGGCCGTCATGAACAACCGGTGTCGCCCGGGGGCCGGCGTCGTAGCTGACCGTGTACTTGACGGCGTGTTCGTGCTTCCAAATAACAGTACCGGTTTCTGCGTCCAGACACAGGATGCGTTCGTTCCGCTTATCGCGTTCGCGGTCGGTGATGTAAACGCGACCATCGGCGACTGCGGGGCCTGAGTAGCCGCCGGCAATCGGCGTTGACCATTTCCGCGGCAGCAGGCCGTCTGTTTCGAACTTCTTAACAATCCCGCTTTCGCGCCAGACGATGTCGCGTTTGGGGCCGCCCCACTGTGGCCAGTCATCGGCGATCGCGGTTCCTGAACAGACCGCAAGAAGCATGAGAACCAACGTGTTTCGCTGCATGGATTTGTATTTCCAGATTTCTGTCGTGTTTGAATGATCCGCGTTCGGACGCCCCCGTTAATTGAGGTGTACGACATCAACCTTCCGGAGTACAAGCCACAGACGAAATGAAACAAAACTCCCTATGGAGCCACGCTCAAATGACGCAGCCGTTACTGCCCGCCGATTGGGCTGTTCCGCAAATCTTCAAGGACCGACTTGGCGACGGACCTGGTCGCCAACGGACGATGGTCGCCGATGGTCACGTCTTGTTGGTACTCCACAAAGCCCCGGATGTGAGACAGAACACTCGGCACGCGCGAGTCATCTGGCGAGGTCCGGACGGAACCTGGAAGTGCAACGACGGAACCGAAGGCATGGTCGCCCTTAAGCAGCACCTGGCCGAGTACGACGAAGTGCTGATTTCCCTGGATGCTGCTGAACACGACGCCGCCGGACAACGGCAATACATTCAGGTCCTGACTCGTCTTGCTCCAGTCCTGCGAGCAGCCCGGCACCTGCATTCGGCTCTGCAAGAAGCTCGCGACGCGTGCAAAACCGAAAAAGCCATCGTCAACGCTCGCGACCACGCGTATCGCTTAGAACGAACCATCGAACTACTCATGTCCGACGCGCGAGGCTCGCTGGATTTGGCTCAGCTCGAACAAGCAGAGAAACAGGCGACAAGCAATGAGTCGATGGCCAAAGCGGCCCATCGCCTGAACATGCTTGCCGCTTTGTTTTTGCCACTTGCCACGCTGTCGGGGATTCTTGGCGTCAGCTTCGATCACCCGGGGAAAGACGGCAATACTTTGCTGCCACTATGGAAACCAGAGTACCTCGGGTTTTGGATGATGGTGACCGTTGGATTAGTAGCGGGTCTGGTGATCGCCGGCCTTGTCAGTCAGAACAAACGCGGTGAATCTTAGGCGTTGGGACAAGGCCACCGGAGTTCTTAGCGTGACGGCGTACGGGTTCAATCGAAAATGGATCGGTCAGCAATTGCACCGCCGAAGCGTTGAGGCGAAGGCGAATGAGCCGTAAGCTGGGAACCTGTCGCGGTTCACCAACTTTCACGCGACTCATTTTGGAACCTACTGCTAAGCCAACGACATCATGACGAATCAACTCCGCTGGGGTTTCCTCAGTGCCGCGGACATCGCGAAGAAAAACTGGCAGGCAGTCGCAATGTCGGGCAATGGCCGACTGACCGCAGTCGCGAGTCGCGATAAACAAAAAGCGGAACGCTTCATTCAGGAGTGTTCTGCATCGTGCTACGTCGCTGAAACACCAGAGGCTATTGAAGGCTACGATCAGCTTCTGGCATCGGACAATGTTGATGCGGTCTACATCCCACTGCCGACCGGACTGCGAAAGGAATGGGTCATTAAGGCGGCTCAGGCGGGCAAGCACGTGATGTGCGAGAAGCCCTGCGCGATCACGGCTGATGATTTGCAGGAAATGATTGCCGCCTGCAATGACAACAGTGTGCAGTTCATGGATGGTGTCATGTTCATGCACAACAAACGCATGGACCAGATCCGCGCGTGCCTTGATGGCGGCGACATTGGAGACATCCGCCGCATCGCCACCCAATTCAGCTTCTGCGCGCCGGAGGATTTTCTGGGCGGTAACATTCGGGTGAACAGTGACCTGGAACCGCAAGGTTGCATGGGCGATTTGGGCTGGTACCAGATTCGGCTCACGTTGTGGGTCATGAAGTACCAAATGCCAACCCACGTGACGGGGCGAGTGCTGGCAGAACACGGTTCGGCGGACAGCGCGAACCCGGTTCCGACCGAGTTCTCCGGCGAGCTGTTCTTCGATGGCGGCGTTTCAGCCAGCATGTACAACGCGTTCATCAATCAGCATCAGCAGTGGGCCAACATCAGTGGTACCGGAGGGAACCTGCACGTTGCCGACTATGTCCTGCCGTATTTTGGCAACGAGCAGTACTTCGATGTGCACAATCCTGAATTTGTCGCAGAAGGCTGTGTGTTCAATATGGAGCGGCATACTCAGCGGCACGTGACGGCTGAGTTCTCCAATAATGCAGCTGACGCTCAGGAAACGTCGTTGTTCAGGAATTTCGCCGATCTGGCGCTGAGCGAGAAGCCTGACAATCACTGGCCTGAGATTTCGCTGAAAACACAGCGCGTCATGGACGCCTGCCTTGAGTCGGCTCGTAACGGAAGCCAACCGGTCCAGTTGTAATGCTAAATCGCTAACTCGGCCCAGTCTCCCATATCTTCCCCGTCTGCGCGGTCAGATGCACGTTGACGCTGGCGAACCGGCAGATTTATACTCCTCCGCCGCGCCTCAGCGGCTGAGACCTCACACCACCTCTACGTAAGTTCTCACCACTCGCGACGTTCTGTCGCACACCAGATTTTCACTCCTTCCTATCCACTTGCTTTCGGAGATGTCCAGGTTGGACACGGACGTCCGACTGCTTCTCTTGCGCCCTCTTCGGTATTTGGCGATCGCGCTTTTCGCGCTGATCCCGATACTCGAACGCGCTGCCGTTGCGCAATCAGTGGTGGCAGAAGCCAATGGTTCGCCGGTCATTGTGCACGGCCAGTACGCTCAAATCTGGGATGATGACAGCGAACGAATCTGCGTGGTGCGAGGAAACGGGAAGGTTAGCAATGGTTCGGTAAGCGTTTCAGGTTCGCGGCTTGTTGTATGGCAACGGCGGAATCCAAATGGCGACGAGGTCATCGTTTACGGCGAGGCGGTTGAGGTAGAGCGTCCTGGCAGCATTCGCAGTGAACCGGCACAGCTGGTGTCGTTTGTTTCGGAGAACGGAATTCAGGAACAGTATGACCGCACCTACAAAAAGCCTGCTCGACATGAGGCGTTCTTCAAGCGAGCCATACGGTACCGGCGGAATACGGTTCCGCCTGAACCAGGTGTGCGCGCTGAAGAGTTAAGTGTTTCGGTATCGCCCAACAGCGATTTGTTTACGGCGTGGCAACCCGCCTTGCCGCAAAGCAGCCGCCAGGTTCAAATCAGACCGCGTACATCGGCTCCGTTCAACCTGAAGACGCGTCGGTCGAACAACACCATACCGGCTGAGCAGATTGCGGAAATCAGCGGCGGCGTGAACATCATCGTGGACGGCTTCACTACAGATGTAAGCGGACAGCAGCTCCCGCTCGGCGTGATTGACCTGTCAGCAGACCGCGTCGTTATCTGGACGTCTGCCACCGAGAACCTTCAGGCAAACCAATTCACGCAAGCGCAGGACACGCCGCTCCAGGTCTACATGGAAGGCAACATTGAGATTCGTCAGGGCGGCAATATCCTGACGGCAACGCACGGGTTCTTCGACGTCCGAAACGATCGCGCGCTCTTGTTGAACGGTGAACTACGTGCGTACCTGCCGAGTGTGGATGGGCAGATACGCATTCGCGCGGAACGCATTCGCCAGACGGCTGAAACTCGATTCCACGCTCAGAACGCCTGGGCTACCACCAGTCCGTATGGCAAACCTGGTTTCCGCCTGGAAGCATCGGACATTTTTGTTGAACCGCGTCCAACTCAGCCATGGTTGCGAAGTCGCCAAAGCGTTGACCCACAATTCGGGTTGCCGCAGGAAGAGTCGCTGTGGATCACAAGTCTGAACAACCGTTTTATTGTGGGCGATACACCAGTCTTTGGCTTGCCTCGATTGTCAGGTCCGGCACAGAACCCCAGCGTCCCAATCCGCCACGCAACGATTAAGCAGGACAACATCTTTGGGCTGCAGGCCAAGACTGTCTGGGATTTAAGTCAGTTGTTGGGAATGGAGAAGACACCGGGGCTCGAGTGGAACCTGCACGCCGACTACTACAGTCGGCGCGGACCGGGGGTTGGCACAAGCGCTGAATACCAGGGCATTTCGGCGAATGGCCTGCCGTACCGCGGCGAGGGTCTCCTGTACTACATCAACGATCGCGGCGCCGACACGCTCGGACGCGACCGGCGCGGTCTTAGTGCTGAGAACAATCGTGGGCGAGCCTTTCTGCGGCACCGTCAGGAACTGCCGAACAATGTGAAGTTGTTTGGACAGATCGGGTACGTTAGCGATCGCAACTTCCTGGAACAGTACTACGAGTCCGAATTTGATCGGCAGCAGGATCAGGAAACCAGCGTTCGTATCAAGCAGGATCTCGGGAACTTCGGAGCCTCTCTTTTCGGTCGAGTCCGAGCGAACTCGTTCGAAACGAATACAGAGTGGCTACCGAGACTGGACCTGTACGGCTTGTCACAACCGTTGTTTGGCGGCGCGTTAACGTGGTCAAGTCACTCAAGCATCGGCTACGGGCGACTGCGCCCTGCTGACGCCCCCTCAGATCCGAACGATCTGTTTAGCCCGCTGCCGTACGTGACCAGCGCAGAAGGCGTGGTTGCCATGACCCGCCACGAACTGGATGCACCGTTCAACGTGGGCGCGGTCAAAATCACGCCGTTTGTCCTGGGCGAAGTGGCTTATTGGGATGAAGGCTTCGATGGCGATTCTCTCAATCGAGCGTTTGTGAGTGCCGGGGCGCGGGCGAACCTGGTTCAGTCGCGCGTGTATCCGTTTGTGCAGAACCCAATCTTCAATCTCAATGGCCTGGCTCACAAAATTGAATACAACCTTGAGGCTCGGATCACAGACTCGTCACGGAGCCTTGATGAAATTCCGTTGTACAACGAGATCGACGACAACGCTCAGGAACGCTTCCGATCTCGATTGCTGAACAACACATTCGGCGGAACGCTGCCGGGTCAATTTGACCCACGCTCGTTCGCTTTGCGGAATGGAGCCGGCTTCCAGGTGACGACCCCAAACCACGAGCTTGTTGACGACCAGCAGATTATCCGCGGTTCCATTCGTCACCGATTGCAGACACGCGTCGGCCCGGCTTCCAACCCACGGACTCGCGATTGGATGACATTGGAATCCGGCTTCGCCTACTTCCCCAAAGCAGACCGCGACAACTTTGGCGACGACCTTGGGTTGTTTTACACCCGGTATCAATGGCATATGGGCGAACGCACAAGCTTGATCGCCAACACTTTGTGGGACAGCTTCGATGGTGGTCAACGCGTCTCAAACATTGGCCTGCTGTCGCAGCGTTCTCGCCGTGGCAGCGTTTATCTTGGCTATCGTTCGATCAATGGGACCGGGCTGTTGGATAGCGACATCTTGACCGCCAGCTTCAGCTATGCAATGAGTCAGAAGTGGACCATGACCGGTGCAACGGCTTACGACTTTGGCGAAGGGCGTGATCGCGGGCAGTCGTTTACGGTGTCCCGAATCGGATTGGATTGGATTTTCCACTTCGGCGCCAACTACGACCGCAGCAAAGACAACTTTGGCGTCGCATTAACATTCGAACCGCGTTTTGGGTCTACCAGCAGTTCTCCCGTTCAGCTTAACTCACTACTCGGAGTACGGTAGCCATGGATACGCCCAACCAGGACTCCTTCACTGCGTCTCGGTCAAGCCGCCGCCCGGCATGGAGACAATGGTTGGTCGAAGTTGAGCGCGGCCTGTCTCAAAGCTTCCGTGGCGAGAGCACTCTGTTTGGCCACTGCTTCATTGCGTCGATTGTTTTGATCACTGGTTTTATTCTGGGAATCGGCGTGCTGCAGTGGGCGATAGTGTTCTTGTCTCTTGGCGTGGCTGCGTCTGCGGAGATGTTCCAGATGGTGCTGCGAGCAATCTGGATCGATCTCAGTGAGCAACTCTCAAAGCAAACCCGGAAGGCGCTACAAATTGGGTCGGCGGCCGTTGTGGTGACCCGGCTGTCAGCTGCAGCTGCGATCGTGATGATTTACGGCGCTGCGATTGCTCGAATGTGGTAAAGGGGCGTTGCCTTACGGCGGCCGACTCACGGACCAACTGATGTCAGCCGGCAATCTCACTCACCCGCACCACGACAACCGAAGTCGTCAAATTGAAGCTCGGTTAGCATTCGGGTGAGTCGCTTTGAATCATCCGGTTCCAATCCCATCAGGGGTGCTCGCACCGAACCGACTTCCAGGTCTCTGGTGCCGAGTATTGATTTGATAGCCGCATGAAACGGGAACTGTAGTAGCTCGCGAATAAACAAAGCCGATCGCAACTGATGCCCGCGCGCGGCGCTGATGTCTCCGTTATTGAACGCCTGGATAACCTTGTTCGAAAGCGGAGCCGCAATGTTGTACGTGCTGCCGATGGCCGCATTGGCGCCGGTTGCCAATGCTCCCAGCAACATCTCGTCGCAGCCCCAGACAATGTCAAACTGACCGTCGTTGACTGCCAGGCAAGTTTGGTACTCAAACAGTTTGGTGTCCGTGTACTTCAATCCCACGAGGTTCGGAACACTCGCGCGGGCGTCTTCCAAAAACTGCACAATGTCCACGGTGGAACCCGTGAGCGAGGGAATGTGGTAGTAGTAGAATGGAAGGTCCGGCGCGGCAGACGCGATTTCAGCGACGCACCTGGTCAGGGCCTTGTTGTCACTGGCTTTGAAGTACGACGGACACGTGGCTGACACGATATCGACTCCAGTCGCTGCTGCATGAGCCGCCAGGTCGCGGGCTTCGGCGAGACTGTTGTGGCCGACCTGAGCGATAACCGGAATCCGCCCGGATGCGGCGTTCACGAATTCTTCGGTCGCAGCTTTGCGTTCGGCCGTGCTAAGCGACATGCCCTCGCCGGTGCTGCCGCACACGTACATGCCCTTGATTCCGTTTCCAATGAGGAACTCGACCATCGGAGCGATGCCAGCAAGGTTCACTTCACCGCTGTGCGAGAATGGTGTGAGTGTGGCGGCAATGAGTCCGTTTAGGCGTTCGTGCGACATGTGGGGCGTTCTCTTCTTTCGGCTGCTACGGCTTCGGCTCTCGCACCATGGTACCCGGTGTTCAATGGAGTTCGTAGTTGCTGTTTCTCACGAGTCCACTTCGCCCGACAGTTGTTTTTGCTCCAAAATACCTGCCGACTCTGGTCGGCGAACTGAATGTTGTGATAATCCACGTGGGCAACAATGGTTCGCGTCGCTGTGACGCTCGCCTCATGATCACACGTACGAAAAGGGAACCGTTATGGATCCACGCGCACTTCTTGAAAGCCTGCTTCAATCCGGAAAAGAACTCGCCGAAAAGGGACTTGAATCCGGAAAGGGCCTGGCCGAACAGACTCTTGAATCGGGCAAGGACCTGGTCGAAAAAGGTCGCGATCTGGCTGAGGACAAACTTGGCCTGCCCGAAGGCGAGGCGGGTGACAAAGCGATGGCGAACCTTGGCAAAGGCGCGGCGGTTGGCGGATTGCTGGCTTTATTGCTGGGAACCGAACGGGGCCGAAAAATTGCGGCTCCTGCGGCGAAGCTGGGCGGGCTCGCAGCGCTTGGCGGCCTGGCGTACAAAGTCTTCAAAGACCACCAGGCAAAAAGTGGGGCGACTGAAGAAATCGGTCAGCCGGTTTCAGAACTTTCTGCTGACGAAGGCAACGTTCGCAGCATCAGCCTGATTCGCGCGATGATCGCGGCGGCTAAGGCCGACGGTTACGTGGACGCTTCTGAACAAACGCGGCTTGCAGAAGAAATCGAAATTCTTGGTCTCGAAGACGAACTGGCCACCTCGCTCAAGGACGAACTCGCCCAACCGTTGGACGTCGCGCAGGTTGCAGCGCTGGCCGACTCGCCTGCTGCTGCGGCAGAGATTTACCTGGCATCGCGGATGGTTCTGGATGTCGATCGTCAGTCTGAACGGTCGTATCTCGACCAGTTGGCCGCGGCGTTGAAACTTGATGGCAGCCTTGTCAATCAACTGGAAGTTGAAGCGACCGCCGCGTAGTTGACTGGCGGAATAAGCGAACCTTCGACGGGCGGGACGAACCAACTTTCGTCTCGCCCTTTTTCGATTTGGCTTACGAGTGAAGTAACTCGCCAATTGCGTGTTCGATGGTTTTCAGTCGGACTGGCTTCGTTAAGAACGCATCAAACCCGCTGCTAAGCGCTCTTTGGCGGACACTCTCGATTGCATCGCCAGTGATAGCAATGATCTTCAGGTCGGGGCCCGCATCAGTGTCCCGAATCGCCTGCGCCACTTCGAATCCATCGGCGTCTGGCATGTGAATGTCCAGGAATACGAAGTCGGGGCGCCAAGACAGCGTCTCTTGTATCGCGGGGTTCTTTGAATCAGCTGTCCGGGTTTCGTAACCCATCACCTGCAACACACGTGCGATGGTTTCAAGGTTCTCCTGGTTGTCGTCCACGACCAGAACCTTCGGCACGCTGGTTCCGTCTGGTGTAATTCCAAGCGCAGTGTCACTTTCCAACGGAGCCGCAGCAATCTTCAGTGGCACTGTTAGTTCGAACTCCGCTCCACCATCTTTCGAGTTTTGCCCCGTGAGGGTTCCTCCCATTCGATCGGCAAAGGACTTGCAAATGTAGAGGCCCAAACCGGAACCACTCCGCGTCTCTCGGGCCACAGTGGATTGGACATAAGGCGTGAACAAGGATCTCAGATCACTTTCGCTTAGTCCACGGCCGGAATCTTTCACCAATGCTCGGAGGCGGAATTGATCGTCTGATTCGCCAGTCGACGACATGGCCAGCTTGACCTGACCCTCAGACGTGAACTTGATTCCGTTCGAACAAAGATTGATCAGCAGCTGGCGAAGTTTCGACTCGTCACCCACCACATAACGCGGTATGGACGGGGCGATTTCCACGTAGAACGCGACGCCTTTGTTGGCCGCTGTGTGCTTGAGGATGTCGTCAACACTCTCGCAAAGCCCATGCAAATCAAAACGCCGCTCGTAGATTCCAATCTCGCCGTTCTCGATGCTGGACATGTCCAACACGTTGTTGACCAGCTGTAGCAGGTGCTCGGTGCTGGACTCGATACCCCGAAGCTCATGATGGCGAACGTCTGCCGGTCCTCGCTGAAGCAGTTGGCTGTATCCCAGAATCGTGTTGAGCGGGTTTCGTATTTCGTGGTTCATACACGCCAGGAAGTCTGTTTTCGCTTTGTCCGCACACTGAGCGCGATCGCGAGCGAGTTCAGCGTCCTGTTTGGCTAGTTGCAACGAAGCCGTCTTGCGATCAACTTCTTCCTGCAACTGCTTGCGGTGTCGAGACATGACAAACATGCGCGTTCCGAAGGCGCCGACAACCGCAAGACCTGTGATCCATATTAGCCCCAGTTGGGTTCGAGAGAACCGCTGACGTTCTTCGGCGAACCCGGAACGTTCGACGGCCATTTCTTTTCGCTCGAAAGCGATCTTGTTGCGTTCTCCCGTAATCTGATCGCGTTCTGCCCTTTGTCGCAATTCGTTTTCCATGAACACACGCGCCGACGACACGGCATCGCCGGTGCTGTCGTTGACCCAGTTGTGCAACTGTGCGGCTTCCTGTCTGCGCCACTCGGTAGCTGCTTTCCACTGTTGGTGACGTTCCATGAAGGCAGCGACATCGATGTTTAGTTCCTCAGCCATAGAACGCGCGACGCCCCGGTGTTCTGACAGAACTTTGTCAAAACGCTCGTAGGCGACGGCCTTAGTTTCGTCCGGCTGCGGAATCATGGCTTGAACCAGTGTTCCAAGTCCCGTCCATGCGGTGTCCTTATTGGCTATGAAGACTTCAATTACATCCGTCACCAGCTTTGAAGCTTCGTCCGGCGCCTTGTTCATAATGAGGCAGGTCAGGTGAAGCTGCTCTTTCGCAAGCATCGTTCTGTTCCGGCCGGTTGGATTTGCTGCGAGATACCGAGTGACTCTCTCGCGAAGCCTGTCTTCATAGTCCGGCAGCACACCCGCTCTATACAGCACTCGTTCCGCCAATGCGGCATGTCCCTGGCTGATGTCCATTAGTTCTCGCGCGTAAGGGACAGCATCTTTGTAGCAGCGGAACCGGTTCAGGTCGTCGACGATTTTGCGAAGTGCAAGCGCTTGCAGTCCACGACTTTCGGTTCGCTTTGCGAAAGCCTGGCTCCGAAAGGAATAGTTGCGGGCCTGAGATTTTCTGTTACTGACTCTCAGTAGTTCTGCTGACAATAAGTGACTGATTGCGAGAACGCGGTCGGAACCCAGTTCGCGGGCAATGACGATTGCCTTTTCGATTGTTTTCAGCCCGTCGTCAATAAAGTTGTCGGCTCGCCCTTGAATGTAGCCCTCGAACACCAGCGCTTCTGCCCGCGCTTCAGACTTCTCGGTTCCGGCAAGTTCAATGCCACGCTTCATGTTCTCGCGCCAGCCGGATTGCTCGTTGTGGGGCACTGCGTCCATGAACGCCAACCGCAAGTAACCCCGCGCTTCTGCTTCGTTGTCGCCGTTCTGCTTTCCCCACTCCATGAGCTCTCTGGCAGCCACATACGGATTGCCAGGTCCGGTCGAGAATGCTGTTTCGAACTTCTGTAAGTGGTCCTCAAGCTCATCTGCGCAGGCGAGACCGGGACCGCTCAAAGTGTGCGTGACGATGACCAGAACGGCCATATTGATGGTACGAAACATACGCGAGCCCTGTACTGTTCGGCTGACGCCGGAAACTGAGATCCGCAGTGTACATGGGGGCGGAAGAACTTTCTGCAGCAATGCTTGGCAAGATCGGGAACGGTGGCGGGGACGCGGTTGTGTGCCCACGTGTTGCTGGGGCTTCTTTCCAAAGCCTGCCAACCGCGGCGTTGCCGGGCAAGGCCCGTCAGTCAGTCGCGTCCGGCATCAACCCATCCATCTATAATCCCCGGCTTCTCAAGCGATTGGGGTGGGCAAACGCGATGGGCTGAGAACAAGCACGCCCGCCGTAATTAACAGCGGGCGTTTGGTTTGGGTTCGGTCAGCGTTAATTCAGTAGTTCACCAAACCCTTCGTCGTCGACTTCTTCTTTCGCGTCCTCAAACGAGTCCAATACCGGAAGCGGGTCAAAGGCAACCCATGCCGGCAGGGCAGAGACCATACTGGCTAACAACGTGCCGCCTCGCAGCAACCAGATAACGTAGCCCACAGACAGGCCGCTGGACACTACTGCGGTGGTTCCCACAGCAAGCGTCTGTAGCTGTATCTCCTTCTCCACTTGTTGCTCAGACGCGACAGCTGCCGGTGACGAGAAGTCTATTACTAACTCGGTTTGCGTGAGTGGACGTTTGCGGGCTAACAAGCTTAGAAGTGCGGCTTCGCTATCAGATCGGCTGGACGAGCTGCCAGTGCCGCCGTTGCCATCTCCGATGCGGCCAGTTTCCGGTACCAGTTCTTCTTCCGGCTCAGTGGGAATTAACGACGCAAGCACTTCTTCAACCGTCACTTCGGGGATGAAAGGTGACTGAACAGCTTCCGCTTCGGCGACAGCCGGTTCGGTTGCCTGCGCGGCAATTGGTCCGGCAAGAACCTGAGGGCTGGAACTATCCTTCTTTGCTGTCGGCTTCGACGTTTCGGCGTTATCGCTCGGTGTTTGAGTTTCCGAGGAATCTGATTCTGCTGGCGACTCCGGTACGCTTACCGATGGCGCTGGTTGACTTACCGAAGGACTGAAGCTTGTCGCCACAACGGGCGCCCCGGGATTTGGAGTGGTTACGGTCGGTGCGGCTACAGGCGGCGGCGCTATAGGCGGTGCGGCCACAGGCGGCGCGGCTACAGGTGGTGCAGCTACAGGTGGTGCAGCTACAGGAGGCGGTGTGTCCGGAACCGGTTCGCCGACCACTTCGATAGTCACGGTAATTGGAGCGCTGGTTGCCTGGCCGTCCGTCACGGAGTACGTGAAGGAGTCGGTCCCGACAAACCCATCGTCGGCAAGATAGCTGAAGCCACCCGCAGCCAATGTCAAAGTACCGTTGCTGGTTCCGGCAATGAGCTCTGCGGTAAGGACATCGGAATCAAGGTCACGGTCATTCAGTAGCAAACCGCCGGGTTCTACAATCAGGCTTTCTGACTCAGAGACCACAAACGTTTCCGGGAGAACTATTGGAGCGTCGTTGACGGCAGCAACATCGACCGCGATCACCATTTGGACTGCGTCGCCAGTCTGGTCCTGGGCTTGCAATACCAGGGTTGCGAGGCCATTTCCGTCTGGTGCAAATGTTAGCTCGAGACTGGATCCATCCAATGAAGTCGATACCAGTCCCGGATCGTTGTTTGAGACGACTGAGAACTCAAGTCGGTCGCTATTGGTGAGAATGTCGACGTCGGCAAACAGGGACGCAAGGTCCAGCGTTTGTTGCGGACCGTCCTCAATCGCTGGGGTAGTTATTGAAGGCGATATCGCTGTTGGTGCGTCGTTGACCGCGGCCACATCAATTGGGACGACGTAATCAATCGACGCTCCAGCCTGGTCGGTTGCTCGTACTGTGACTGAGCCGGTTCCATTTTGGTCGGGTAGCAGTGACAGGTCCAGGACACCCCCGAACAAGGTGGCCACGGCGACCGACTGGGCTGAGTCATCGACCAGAGTAAATGTCAGTGAATCAGTGTTGGTGGTCGTGTCGATGTCGGCAAACAGCTGGTTCAGGTCGATCTGCTCCGGCGCGGCGTCTTCAATCGCGGTGACGCTGACATCGGGGTTCGTGATGACAGGCAGGTCATTGACCGGTGTGACGACTACTTCGAAACTCCTCTGGGACGTGCTGGTCCCATCATCCACAGTCAGTGTGATTGTCACCGGGCCACCATTCAGATTTGCCGCCGGTGTGATAGAAATTGTCCGGTCCGAACCAGTTCCGCTGACCACAATTCCGTCCAAAGGAATCAGGGTTGTGTCCGATGACGAAGCTGCGACTGTCAGCGTGCCAGCCTGTGGGTTGGAAACGTTAAAGGTTATCGGCCCCGTAGTCTGATCTTCTGCGACAACCTGGTCTGCAACTGCGCTTATCGTCGGTGCCTCAACCACGTCAGTGACGTTCAACGTGAAGCCAGCTGTTGCATCCGGACTTGCACCCACGGTCGAATCGTCAACAACTACAGTCACATCCAAGCGATCCTGAACTTCGAAGTCCAGATCCACCCCAGCTCTAAGCCTCAGCTCGTTACCAACAATTTCAAAGTTGCCAGCGTCCGGTCCGGTGACAGCAAGGTTGTTCGTACCAAGTGCATCATCGGGCACGGTAATCGTTGCGACTGTCGTCGCGAGCGTGGTGTCTGAGTTCTCCGGCAGAACTGTCACTACTGCATCCAGTGAAATGCCTGGCGCTTCGTTGACATCAAGCACATTGACAACCACTGTCTGGACAGCAGAGTTTTGGACTCCGTCGTCCGCTTGAACCTGAAGGGAGTAACTACCGGTTGTCTCGAAGTCGAGAGTACTGCTGTCAGCGATGGTAAGTTCGCCAGTTGCCGGGTCGAGATCAAACACACCATCGGGATCCCCGCCGACGATAGCCCAATTGCCGAGTGTGCCGACGGTATCAATGTCTGTCACGGTCAGTACGCCAAGGCTGGTTCCCGGCTGGCTGTCTTCGGCGATCGTAAAGGCGGGCTGGGGAACGATTGTTGGCGCGACATCGTTCTGGTCGTTTAGGGCGAGCGTGATTGTTTGTGGCGCGGTTAGGTTCCCACTGTCTGTGACGCTGAATTCCAATGTCAATTCAGTTGCGGTTTCGAAATCGAGTTCAGAGACATCCGCCACGACGATCTCGCCAGCGGCGTTGATAGTAAACGCTGTGGCTCCGGTTCCTCCGGTGACTGCGAAGGAATGCGTGTCATTGGCATCCGGATCGGTTACGACAACCTGTGCGACTACTGTTCCGTTGGGTGTGTTTTCGTCAACGGCATTCGAGACGACGTTCAAAGCGAACGGTTCGTTCTCGTCTGTCACGTTTATCGTGACGGGCACGACCGCAGATGTGTTGGTGCCGTCCTGGACGGTCACTTCCAACTGGTATGTGTTAGTCGCTTCGAAGTTCAGTGCGGTGTTGTCCAGGATGGAAATCTCGCCGGTTACGGAGTTGATTTCGAATATCCCATCGCTGTTGCCGCTCGTGATTGTCCAGTCCTGGAGCGAACCGACCGTATCTACGTCAGAGGCGGTGACGGTACCAACGACTGTGTTGTTAACCGCGTTCTCCGACACTGTGAATGTCTGCCCTGCGTCCACGACCGGAGCCTCGTCGTTGACATCAGCTAGATCAATCGTGATTGTCACCGTCGAGGTCTGTTGGTCGAAATCTGTAATCTCAACGTCCAGCGAGAAGCTGCTGGTGGCTTCAAAGTCCAGTTGACTGGAGTTCGCCACCGTAACCGAACCGCTGGCATCAATCGCAAACGCGTTGCCGACGTTCCCGCCCGCGATCGTGAATGTGTGGGAATCGCCGATATCCGGATCTGTGAATGGCACGACTCCAACTGACGTTCCGTTCGCCGTGTTTTCGTCAATCACGTAGTTCGCATTCGAACCAACAGGAGCGTCGTTGACGGACAGCACGTTTAAGCTTACGGCTCCAAGCTCATTGCTGTATGCGCCGGTTCCACCAATCGAGCTTGCGATGTTGACGCCTGTGCTGCCACTGGTAAGCCCGTCGGTCTGGTCCCAGGCCCTGAAAGTGAGCTCTCCTGAAGTCCCAACGTAGTTGGTGTTGGGGACGAATCGAATCCGTGCGTTCAGATCAAGAACGATGGCATTGCTACTACTCGGGTTCACCACGTTTTGCCAAACGCCACCATTCGTTGAGAACTGCCATATTCCATTGGTGATATCAGCTCCGGTAATTGCAATGCCTTCGACAGCATTCTGATCGACGTCAGTGATTCGATCTCCTGCGGTACTCGCCAGGATGCTGGCAACCGTATCGCCAGGAGGGTCTGTATCGTCTTCGTTGATGTCAGTCAGATTTAGCGTCGCAGAGGTGTCGAGAACAGGAGCATCGTTGACTGGAGCAACCGAAATACTCACGGAATCGGTATCCTGCATGGCACCACCCGCCCCAAAATTTCCGAGGTCGTTCGTCGTGATCGTGACGGTGGCACCACCGTTATGATCAGCGGTTGGCGTGAATGTGAGACCGTCTAGTGCTTCTTCGGCGATCGTTTGTGTAGCACGGAACGTCACGGTCGAATCATCCGTTCCCGTTCCATTGGAGATGTTGATCCCGAGCATGCTACCAAGCGTGATTGTTCCGTTGGCAGCAGACACCGTGACCTCAATTAGAAAATTACCGGCATCGGAATCGGATATCGTAATCGGATTGCCGTTAGCTGAACTGAACACCAACGGAGTATCTTCATTCGTGGCAGCATTTCCCGGAACGGTGGTAACCGGCGCGTCGTTTCGCGGAACGACCGTGATGTTGAAGATCTGGCCAGACTGAGAATTGCCTTGTCCGTCATCGACGGTAAACGTAAACCTACCGCTGGCCGTTTCACTTCCATCGTGGATGTAGACCAGATTGCTGTTGTCGATGTCCGCCTGATCAAAACTCATGATCTGTGTTGTAGGATCGCTTGCAAAAGCCAGGAATCCGTTGGTCACCGACGTCACGCTGAAGGTGATATCGCTGTTCAGTTGAAGATCATCTGAATAAGACAGTTCGCCAATCTCAATGAAATCGAGTTCGCCTTCATTGACGGTGCTGCCAAGATTGTTGACGGCAGTCGGTGCGGTGATATCGCCTGTCAACCAAACAAACGCGGTCGCCACTATACTGTCTCTGGCTCCATCGTTGGCAACAAAGGTAATCTCTCGCGTCGTCGTATCCGGCGTCGCTGAAACATTCTCATAAGTCAGTGAATTGACCACGTCCCTAAAATCGTCATTGGTTGCGTTTTCACCTACAAACAGCCTTAACAGCCCTGTGGACGAAGAGGAGGACGATCCAATATTCGGATTGGAAGTCACCGCTAGAATTTCGTCGGCACCGTCCTGGATATTCGAGATCCGGATCGTCAATGTTTGGATCGTACTGTCGATGTCAAAAACTGCCGCACCGCCAGTAACCGAAACAGGCCCATTTCCTGCGACGAACGATGTGGTGAAATCGAGTCCGGTCGTGCCGGCGCTGTCGTCAGCATCGAGGTCAATCACTGGGGCGTCGTTGACCGGCGTGACATTGATCGCCACGTTGGCAACTTCAGTCAGACTGCCGCCGTCGCCCGTGTTGCCCTGGTCATTGATGGTAATCGACAACTGGTCGGGGCCATTGAAATTCTCGTTGCTGTCGTAGGTCAGTCCTTCCAAAGCAAGGTTGATGTCAGCGATCGTCCCTGTCAGCGTGATGCTGTCTGTGCCATTGCCCATCAGGCTGGTGATGCCGGTCGTTGAGCCAAGCGACACAACACCTGAATTGACCTGAATCGACAAAGCTACCTCAGCGCCGTTGGCATCCACATCACGGATCACAATTTCATTTCCGTCGGCGCTGCTAAACGTCAGGGTGGTGTCTTCCGGGATTTGTTGGGCAGGGGGGCTGGCGACGAACTCTGGCGCGTCGTTTATCGGGCTAACAGTGATCCTCGCCGTATCAGTAGCGGAGCTCAACGTATTGGCGCCGCCCGTGTTTCCGGCCAGGCTGATCGTTTCACCTTCGATACCGCTGGTTTGATCCCAGGCTTGATACGAGAATAGGGCATCCCCGAAGAAGTTCGGGTTTGGCACGAATCGTACATAAGCATCTTCGCTTAACAGCAGCGCTGCGGTTGCGGATGGACTACCAAATTCGGTCCAACTATTTCCTCCGTCTGTCGAGTACTCCCACGTTCCGTTTGTTTGCTCAGCGGTAAAAATCGCGATGCCTTCTGGCGCGTCTGGGTCGTCGGCATCGGTGATTGCGTCTGCCAGTCCCGAACTGGCGATGATGTGGGCAATCGTGTTTCCATCTGAATTGAAATTGTCTTCATCGATCGCGGTGAGGGTGTTTAGCCCGGCGTTGTTCAGCACTGGGGCGTCGTTCGTGGCATTGACGGAAAGGCTGGACGTCGCCCCTGCGGATCGCTGACCAGCGCTATCTTCAAGCGTGAACTCAAAATTGATGGTGTCATCAACCAGGCGGTCGCTCGTGTTTCTAAATTCAATGCTCCGAACGATCGTTTGCAAATCATCGGTCGGAATTGACTCCGTCGTCCCAGCCTGATTCGTGAACGTAAACGTCTCGTTACCGTCGTAGACCAGACTGACTGTCACACCGCTTGGTCTTAGGATGCCAATTGAGGAATTCGTTCCAGCGGGGATAGCTACGCCTAAGATGATCAAAGTATCTTCAGGATTCGTTGCTCCAAATCCGCCCGCATTAATCGTCAACGTAACAATGTCACCTTCCATAGAGTCGTTAACTATGCTGCCCGCGGTGATAGGAGGTGCGGGGAAGTTTTCAGTAAACATCACAGTATGGTCTACACCTGATGAGTTACCGTTGAGGTCAATGACTGGAACTGAATTGGCAGTTATGTTGACTGTCGCGGTCGCCTCAAGGCTGTCTGCGGCCCCATCGTTGGCGACGATGGTCACAATGCGGCTACCAGTTGCTGTGGTGTCGGTATTGCTGTAGGTGAGTGAGTCCAACAAGGTCTGAAAATGATCATTGGTCGCTGAACCATCGCTGACAAAAGTGATCACGCCACTATCCGGATCGACTACTCTGGTAATCGGCAGCGTGGAAGTTGCATCACCGATAGCCTCCGTTAATTCGAAATTGGCGAGCGTCACCGTTAGCCGCTCAATCGTGTTATCAACGTCCGCGATGCTTGAATTTCCAACGTTGACGATAGCAACGGGTGAACTACCCGCAAAATATTCGGTTGTATAGCCAATGTCGGGCGCTAAAGAATCGAGATCAACCGTTGGCGCGTCGTTGACATCCAGCACTGCGATTTGCGCGGACAATGTTTGCAAACTGAATGATGAACTGCCACCCGTGCCGCCGTTAGCACTGATGTTAATTCTGTCTCCTGCGTCAAAGCTGGTTTGGTCCCAGGCACGGAAACCCAAATTTGCGTTCCCGCCGGCTACTCCATCCGGGTTCAGACGCAGCAGGTCACTGTCACGCAGAAGCAAGGCATTGGTTTGGCCTACGTTTCCGACGTCCTGCCACGTGGCACCACCATCAATCGAGTATTGCCATACTCCTGCGTCTTCACCGTTACTAATTACGGCAATCCCCTCAATGACTCCCAACCCATCAGGGTCGGTGATTGGATTGCCGATTTCTGTGAGAAGATCGGAGATTAACTCGCCAGAGTTATCAATGTCGTCTTCGGTGATATTGTCGAAGCGCGGAGTGAAACCAAGACCATTCAAGACCGGTGCGTCGTTGACCGGTGTGATGTTGACCTCAATATTAGCCACGGCTTCGAGGCTTCCGCCGCCGGCACCGGTTTGTTCGTTAAAAGTCCATTCAAGGTTGACACTGGCCGGTGGAGCATCAGTTAAACTTGCATAGGTGATCGCTCGCGCGACGTCGTTGACCACGGCTTCGGTGGCATTGCTGTTGAACTGCAATTCCAACTGGCCGCCGCTGTTGACGATGACCGTACCAACGGTCTCGCCGTCGTAGTCCAGGTCCAGGCCTTCGATAAGCGGTTTCAGCAAACCAACACCGCCAAACACGTCTTCAGGTGAGGCTCCACCAGTCCTGGCGATACTCAACGTCGCTCCGTCGTAGTTGCCGAAGGCCTGAAGTTCAGCGTCAAACAGAACGACATCGTCGTCGAGGATGACAGGTGCCGCGTTTTCGGTGTAAGCCACATTGCTGTCGAGCCCAGTGATGGTGGGGGCGTCATTGATAGGAAAAATCATGACTGTCCTGGTTTCCATCACCTCCAATGCTTCGCCATCGCCTTGCGATCCGTCGTTGTTGTCATTGAATGTCCAAACGAGATCCAGGCTGGAAGGCGGTGCGTCGCTACTGTTTCTGTACCGCAACGACTGCATCACTTCATTGACCTGGGCGTTGGTTACATTGGGCCCAAACGTCAACTCGATCTGTCCGGCCGAGTTAGTGAAAGTTCCTAACGGGACATTCAAAAGAGCGAACTCGCCGTTGGTGTTAAAGGTCAAGTCTCCGCCAGCGCTGAACTCATCTTCGCTATTCGCTCCGCCGCTGCGTTCGATTGTCAGCGTTGCTCCTTCAAAATTACCAATGTTGTTGTTGAGCCCCGATAGTTCCGGATCAAAGATCTGTACGTTGGTGTCGATGAAATTGGTGCTGTTTTCGAGCGTAAACACTGAGCCCGCCAACGTGTTGAACCGGTTGCCGTTGCTTTCGTACGTGGCGATGATGCCATCGGTTTCCGAAGCCGAAATTACATCCAGGTAGCCATCGCCATTCAGATCGCCCGTGGCGACTGACGAAGCTCCCATGGCGTTGGAGGTGATGATGTGAGCCGTGAAAACCGGACTGCCATCGTTTTCATACCAGACAACCTCGTTGTCGTGGAATGACGTCGAAAGGATATCCAGATCGCCGTCGCCATCGATATCAGCGGTCGTGACCGAGTTCGCTCCGCCTGCAGGGTTGGAGTTGGTGGCGTTGACGATTTCCTGCGCGAAGGTCCCATCTCCATTGTTCTTGAACCACGCGATTTCGTTGCTGTCAAATGCTGCCCCAAGCACGTCGATGGTACCATCGCCATCGACGTCGGCGGCCGTCACGGACCGGGCTCCCATGAAAAAACCGTCGATGACGCGCCGGGTAAAGTTCTGGTTGCCATCGTTTTCGTACCAGGCGATTGTGTTGTCACCCCGAGACGCGGAAAGCACATCCAGGTCGCCATCGCCATCCAGGTCGGCCGTGGTGACCGAAGAAGCACCGTCAGCAATACCGACACTGTTACCTGCAATCTCGTGCGGGGTAAAACTCTGGCTGTCGTCGTTTTCGTACCAGACTATCGAATCGTCTCCCCCTGCAGCCACAAGCACGTCAATGTCACCATCGCCATCGACGTCCGCTGTTGTGACGGAGTTTGCCCCAGCGTTTTCATTGGTCGCAATCGACTGGGGAGCGAAATTCTGGCTGCCATCGTTCCTGTACCAGACAATCTCACTATTGCTCAGGAGCGAGGTGCTGAAAGCGGCGACCAGATCCAAATGACCATCGCCATCCACATCAGCTACCGTTACTGAAGTAGCAGTGAGGGAGCCGTGTGTGGTCACAGTGCGCTCGAAAAAACCACCGGTCCCATTGTTTTCATGCCAGGTAATGGTTCTTCCAGCGGTCGACACCAGATCCAAATGGCCATCATCATCTATGTCAGCGGTAACTACCGAGTTGGCAACAGCGATCGGGGTGCTGCTCTCCAATGTCAAGGTAGGTGTCAACGGAGCGTCAAACGTGGGAGCTTCGTTGACGTTGTTGACAGTGATCGTGAAATTTTCCCCGTAGTCGTAGCCTAACCCGTCTCTGACGGCAACGGTTACGACATGGGATTGATTGGCTTCGTGGTTGAGCAGGTTCTCGTTGGCAACGGTAATTTCACCGGTGGCTCTGTCGATCGCAAACCGACCACCTGCGTCGTTGGACAGCGTGAAGGTATTTGAGGACGTGTCACCATTGGAGGTGACGATCACAAACCCAACGCTCGTGCCGTCGCTCGAATTCTCATCGACATTCAGAGCATCAACAGGGTTGCTCGTAAAATACTCTCCACTCCTGCTAGTTTCTGGGGCGTGCCGAACACTCAAGTTGTTGCCATCAACGACTTCGACAACCTGGCCACTGCTATCAAATCCGTCGAATTGCCAGTTAGCGACCAGACCGTTCGGCAAGTCGTTTGGATCAAGCTTCTGTTGATAATTCTCAGCAATTTCAGTTGCGCTTCGAACTCCGTCCCAGATACGAACATCATAAATTGTTCCATCTAATCGCTGATCGTTTTGGTAGCCAGTATCGAGTCCGTCCTGGTCCTGACCAAAAACGAAACGGCCATTGGTCGTATCCAACTGTTCGTTCTGGTTCAAGTTGGAACCGGATTCTTCGAGTTGCCCATCGATATAGACTTCCCAATCGCCGCTTGCGCTATCCCATGTCACTGCCAACGAGTGACGCTCTCCGTCCAGTAACGCGTCCGCGTAATCGATCTGGTCCGCAAACACCAGGCCACCGCTTCCAAAATCCAGCTCCAGCGCGCCGCTGTCGTCGGTTTGAATGGCAAGTTCGTCGCCACTTCCTGTCCCGCTATTGAACGAAACGAACACTGTTTCATGGGGTCTGTCAGTGGCGGCGAATAGGATCTCAAAGGTCGTGGCGGTCAATGGTGTGCCCAGCCCCGCGTCGGAGATCAGATACGCATCGGTGCCACCATCGTTATTCAGTGAGATACCGGTGGAAAGATCTATTGTGGGCTCAACAAGCTGAACCGTCGTCTGGCCCGTTGCTGCGAATGATAAATCGAGCCCGTCTGTGAATCTCCATTGGTGTGTAAACTCAGCTGGAGCTGGATCCGTACCTATATATTCGTAAGTTATTGACTGGATGAACTGGTTCACGAGTTCGTTGGTCGCGTTACTATTGAAGTCAAACGGACGAAAGCCAAAAGAATTTCCGCTGACCGTACCGATGGTAACATCAGAGACAACGATATCTTGCCCCGCCATCACTTGCACGCCGTTGATGCCTAGCGTGTGTTCCAAAAACTCGCTTACTTGCAATCTTGCTCCGTCAAAGTGACCGATCGCGTCGAGCTCTGTATCAAAGATTGTTGCGTCTGCGTCCAGAACTACTGGATCGCCTCCCACCACATACGTCACGGTGTCATCGAGGTTACTGAACACGGATGGCTCGTTGATGTCACTGACATCAATCGTGATTGTTTCGCTGTAAGTAACACTGCCATCGGTGACTTCAACGATTATGTCGTGACTGGCGTTGTTATCAAAATTCAGCAGCGAGCTATCTGCGACGGTGATTTCGCCCGTAGTTTCGTCGATCGCAAACCGCCCGTCCGCGTTGTCCAGGAGGGTGAAAGATGTTGTGTCAGGGTTGCCACCGGTCGTGATCAAGAATCCTACGCTGGTACCGTCGCTTGCATTCTCTACCACAGTCAAATCATTGACGGGTGTGCTCGGAGCAAACCCAGCGAAAGGTACATGCTCAACGCTCAGATTGTTTCCGTTGACAACGTCAGTGACAGTACTGCCATCGAATTGGTCGAATTGCCAGTTGGCGATCAAGCCCTCGTGGATAGCGGTCGGGTCAAGTTTTTGTTGGTAGCTTTCGGCAATCTCGGATTCTGTGCGAACGCGATCCCAGACCCTTACATCAAACAAAGTTCCATTGAAAACCTCGTTTTGTTGGAAGCCACCACCGATGGAGTCCTGCTCTTGGCCGAACAGCAAAGTTCCTCCTGCAGCGATCGTGTTTCCTGTTTCCAGCCCCGTGCGCGAAATGACGAAATCGCCGTCAACGTATAACGTCCATTCTCCTGCTGTCGAACTCCACGAGACAGCGAGCGAATGCGGCTGCCCGTCAAACAAACTATTGAAATCGAAATTCGCCTGTGGCACAAAAACGGCCGTGCCATTGACGTAAAAATTCAGCTCATTCGAAAGCGGATTGAACTGAATCCTGAAATCGTTCCCGCTTGTGCTTCCAGCTGCGTATGAAAACAGGGTGGGCAAGCCGTCATTCGACGTCGATGCAAAAATGGTCTCAACCGTGACCGCATCCCGTCCACCAAGAACAGTTGCCCCATCGTCAGCGAGCAAGAATGCATTGTTTCCATCGGTATTGATTTCAACACCGCTGGAAAGATCGGTTATCCCGGTTGCATCGCCGGTTTGAACATCGGGAACCGTCTCCAGTGACAGCGAGTTAAATCGTTCCGCCGACGTCAGGCCAACATCACTTCCATCAAACACAATCGAAGCAGTACCAGCGGTGTTTCCCACCCCGGTGCTGCTCAGATTGAATGCCACCACATCAACATTTTCGGAAGCGATGCCGTTGCTACCTAACGAAGGCGCATCTGCAATGGTATGCAGCAACAAGGTTCCCGCGTCGAGCGTAATGTCACCGCTCGTGTGAGCCCTTTCAATGAGTTCGAGTCCGGTGATCGCAGATGTAATGCCGAGGCCGGATCCATGGACAAGCAACGATAACTGAGACGCGCTGGTGTCGTACCTGCTAATATTCACAACACCGGAAGTAAACAGAAAATCGCCAGCCGACAGAGCTTGCCCGCCAACGATCGTATCGGTTTCAACCAGCGTGAACGTGGTGATGCTGCCGATGCCCAATGCAACATGATTCACCACGTCCTCAGTGAAGGTACCCACGGAATAGTCGCCCGGGGTGTCAGGACGGAACAAGTGCACGTTACCCGGGTTAAGGATTGCCGAGTTGTTGCTGGTATAGCTCGTTGCTTGCGTAGTGGAAAACAACACATCCCCGGGTTGCAGGTCGATTCCAAAAAATGTGAGGTGTGTTCCAACTCGTTGAAGCCCATCGATGCTGGCCGAGGGGTTGGTTGTGGGGTCGGCGAATGCCTGAAAGTCGATTATTTCCGAGAAAGTTCCGTCGCTGGTACCGGCAAATCCATCTCCGTTTTCGATCGTGAGATTCGGGTCGCCGATTTGGATGACATCCTGATTGTCCCAGTCATTCAGGCCCGGTACTGCACTGCCGGTGACGTCACTGGCCGTTGAAAACAACAATCCCGCCAACTGGGACGCAGGAGTCGCATTGAATTCAAACGCACCGATGTCGCGATTCCCATCGTCAACAAGGAAACCTCGCCCATCGGGTTCACCCTCCGTTGCCGGGCCCGCTTGGTTGATTGCGGCAGTCTCTGGCAGAAGCGCGTGCGTCTGCACAGGCCCACCGTTGTCCGCGAGCTCTCCCAGCAACATGTCTGTCTCACCACCAATGATATTGTTGATATCTGTGTCGAGATCTCCCGACATATCCTGGTTGGTCGACGCATGATTGCCAGCGATGATAGCCCCAGTCGCATTGACGGTGCCTTGGGAAAATGTATTGAAGACTCCCCCACCTCCGTCAACGGCAGTGTTGTTCGTAATGGTGACGTGTTCAAAGTTGGCGGTTGTTGACTGTCTGACCACAATCCCCCCGCCATCTCCGCCAGACGTATTTCCCGAAATAGTGACGTTGATGAAGTCGTGCGAATTATTGTTTACAAAAATGCCGCCCGCGTCTCCTTCGGCCATGTTGCCCGAGACCGTGGCGTTTTCCACATGAATGGTTCCGCTGGATGAAGAGAGGCCTCCCCCAAAAGTGTCAGCGGTGTTTGAGCTGATGGTGGAATTAGTCACGATCAGCGTACCGAAATTCCTGATTCCGCCACCGCTCCCTGCCGCGCTGTTGCCGTTCACAATGACGTTATCGACAACGGCCTCGGATCCAGCACCAACTCTGATTCCGCCACCATCTCCTGTTGCGTTACCACCAGTGATTGTCAGGTACTGGAACGTGGCATCATTGTTGGCCACATCGAAAACGCGTTCGTCGGTCAAACCGGATCCATCAATCACCGAAGCCCCGTTCGCCAATCCGATGATTTGGACGTCCCGGTTAATATCCAGGTCTCCGCCTTGGTCACCAGACCCTGCAAGCGAAAGCGTATGAACGCCAGCACCAAGGTGAATTACATCAGCGTCATTGTCGACGTTGGAGGCAATGATGGCTTCGCGAAGTGAGATAACTCCGTCGGCACCGGGGTTATTGATCAGGTCGGCCACGCTTGAAGCGTTCCTGTCGACCACATCGTCCAGCGTGGTCACCGTCACGGACTCCAATGTCCCGAACCAGTTCTGTTGCACATCAACAGAGAACGCCAGGTCCGTTTCAACAACTCCAACGACGTATTCGAGATTCCAATCAGCTGCAAGCGCGGCATGCCCTGTCAGGTCGTCACTACCTGCGACGTCGCTGCCGGTGACCTCCGCAACGGACCGCAGCAGTTCGCGGCCGGATTCGCTTGCAGCCAGGTCACACCCGTAGAACAGAATATCGGCCTGGTCCGACATGGAGTTCGACCAGCCGGCGATGACTTCCCTGTACTGATCGAAGTTGTCAGCCGAAAGCCATTCTGAACCAAGGGCAACCTGCCCATCGGTTCCGTGAGAAACTATGTGAATGGCGTCGATGTCTGAGTAGTTTGTCAACGCGGCCGTAATCTGGGCGATACCGTTTCGCATACTGTCCAGAGTGATGACTTCCAGCCCGCGGTCGTCACCCCGCTCCGTGCGCAAGTCCGCCAACAATTGGTCGACGTCCGGAACACTGGAGTCAACAAACACCAACTCGCGCACATCCTCAGCGGCAACTTGTTGCACGTCGCTGACAACAATCGAATCGGCGACAAGGTCCAACAGATCTTCAGAACTGATAGGCGAAGTCGGCGGTTCAAGCGCGCGCGCAGCGTCAGCGGTGGAATCGACCGTTTGAACATCAACCGCAGTCGCACCGTCTGCTTCTGCAGGAACCGGAACCGGCGTCGCGCTGTACAGCACTCGCTCTTCAAGGTCACTCAATTCCAAAGAGCGGGGCGCGGTCGTTGAGCCGCCTTCGCCAGTTCTTAACCTGTCAATGATGTCACGCCAGGACATTTTGTTATCCCATGGTTGTGGTTCATAGTGCGCAGCGCAAAGCGCGCAATGCTGGCCCAGCCCGTGCCTTAAACCTATCCCCCATTCAGCAACCGGGATCTTTGTACTACCTGTTTTGTGTGAACTGCCTCCCTGACTCAATCTGAGCAAACCGAACAACCCGCTCAAGCGGAACGCAAATCGTCCCTGAGACGCACTCGCACAGCCCGCCCCAAACTGGTTTGGTAACTTGAAAATGACCCGCTGGCGAAGCTTCTTCCTGCTCAGCGTGGCGCCGGGATCGATTAATCAGAACCAAAAGTAGCCGACTTTTGGGCTCACTCTCCCGCTAATTCGCCGCCATCGAAACCCGAGTTGTCGCTCTCTATAATCCGCCCCGGTAAATCAGCGAACGGGGGCGGACGTGGCAAAAGGGACGGATTCGGAGATTGTGATTCGCGGTGCGCGGGAGCATAACCTGCGGGACGTGAGTGTGACGTTGCCGCGGAACAAGCTGATCTGCATGACGGGGGTCAGCGGGTCGGGCAAGAGTTCTCTGGCGTTTGACACGCTGTATGCGGAAGGACAGCGGCGGTATGTGGAATCGCTGTCCACGTACGCTCGGCAGTTTTTGGGGCAGATGCCGAAGCCGAATGTTGATTCGATTTCCGGGCTGGCTCCGTCGATTTCGATTTCACAAAAGGTGACGTCGCGGAACCCGCGATCGACGGTTGGGACGATCACCGAGATCTACGACTACCTGCGCGTGTTGTTCGCCCGGGTGGGAACCGGGTACTGCTACGTTTCCGGGAAACGCATTCAGGCTCAGACGACAGATCAGATTCTCGGTTCGATCCTGCAGTTGGAAAAGGGGACACGGTTCTCCGTGATGGCTCCGATTGTCCAGAACCAAAAAGGTGAGTTCCGCGACCTGTTCGAAGACCTGCTCAAACGCGGATACCTGCGCGCTCGGGTGGATGGTGAGGTTGTTTCGCTCACGGATGATTTGAATCTGAAGCGGCATCACAAACACACGATCGATGTGGTGGTGGACCGATTGGTTGCGGGAAAGACCAGTCGGGCGCGGTTGGCCGAAGCGATTGAACAAGCTCTGAAGCTGAGTGACGGTCGGTTGATTGTGAACACCGACGCGCGAGTGAGCCGAGGGGCGTCAGCCCCCGGGTTGAAGCGGTCACCAACGTCCAAGAGTCCAGAAACATCCGACGGCAGCTCCGCGCTCGCACCCGGGGCCTCACGGCCCTCGGCTCACAAGAAAGGCAAACGCAACCCAAACGATCGTCTCTATTCCGCCGACTACTCATGCGCCACCAGCGGCATGAGTTACGAACCACCCACGCCCCAGCTCTTCAGCTTCAACAGCCCGCTCGGGATGTGCCAGGAATGCAATGGCCTGGGCATGCGGTTCGACTTCGTTCTCGATCGACTTGTTGAACAACCAAAGAAACCGCTCTGGCGCGGAGCCCTCTCGCAACCGGGGGCGATCTCGAAAATTGGTCGATGGAAGCGGCACATTTATGCTGGCGTGTGCAACGCGATCGAAACGGATGTCGGTCTACCGAAGGACACGATGCTGAAGAAGACATCATGGGACGAACTGCCCAAAGCCGCGAAAGAGTTCTTCCTGTACGGCATGGGCGACCGCCACATCACGTTTAGCTGGGGTTATTCCGGAGGAACCTGGAAACACGGCGGCGAATGGCCCGGCCTGATTCCCAACTTGCTGGACGACTACCGCACCGCGAAGAATCCAATGCGGCGACGACAGCTTGAAAAGTTCATGGAGACCGTCGGATGCAAAGCGTGCAACGGGGCTCGGTTGAACCGGCAGGCTCAGCACGTTCGGATTCGGTCGAAGTCGGCGAAGAAGGAACTCAGTCTGCCCGAAGTCTGCGAACTCAGCATCGCTGACGCGTACGACTTTTTCGAGAACCTCGAACTCGACGACGCTCAGCAATACATCGCATCGGAAGCCATCAAAGAAATTCGCGGCCGGTTAAGCTTCCTGCTGAAGTGCGGCCTCGATTACCTCGCACTCGACCGAACCGCGCCGACGTTGTCGGGTGGAGAGAGCCAACGCATTCGACTCGCGTCACAAATCGGCTGCGGCCTGACCGGCGTCGTTTACATTCTGGATGAACCCAGCATCGGACTGCACCCGCGTGATAACTCAATGTTGCTGGAAAGCCTGTGTGACCTCCGCGACCAGGGCAACACCGTCATCGTGGTCGAACACGACGAAGAAACCATGCGGGCCGCCGATCATATTGTCGACTTTGGTCCGGGGCCGGGAAAACTGGGCGGCGAAGTTGTGGCCGAAGGTTCGCTCGCAACGGTCAAGAAAGCCAAACGCAGCCAGACCGGCGGGTTCCTCTCCGGCAAGAGAAAGATCGCGGTTCCCAAAGAACGCCGCCCCGTCGGCAAGAAGAAGATTCGCATCACGGGTGCGTCGCACAACAACTTGAAGAACGTGAAGTTCGAACTGCCGCTGGGCAACTTTGTCTGCGTGACCGGCGTGAGCGGTTCCGGCAAAAGCTCTCTGGTCAACGACACGCTGTGGCAACTTCTCAAGCGCGATGTGAACTCCGGCAAAGGCGCGCCGGGGAAGTACAAGAACATTGTGGGGCTGGACAACATCGACAAGGCGATTGATATCGATCAGTCGCCCATCGGTCGCACGCCGCGTTCGAACCCGGCGACATACGTCAAGCTGTTGGACGAGATTCGCAAGCTGTACACGCAACTGCCGCAATCGAAGATGCGCGGTTACAAGCCGGGGCGGTTCAGCTTTAACGTGCCCGAAGGTCGGTGCGAAGCGTGCGAAGGTCACGGAGCGACGAAGCTGGAGATGGATTTTCTCGCGGACATTTGGGTGCCGTGCACCGTGTGCGAGGGGCGGCGGTTCAACCTGGAAACGCTGGAGGTGAAGTTCAAGGACAAGAACATCGCCGAGGTTCTGGACATGGACATCGCCGACGCGGTTGGCTTCTTTCAGAACATTCCGAAGGTGCTGCGGTTTCTGGAAACGCTGGACGCAGTCGGGTTGGGGTATTTGAAACTCGGTCAACCGTCGCCCACGTTGTCGGGTGGTGAGGCACAACGCATCAAGCTGGCCCGGGAACTCGGCAAGCGGTCCACCGGCAGCACGTTGTATCTGCTTGACGAACCAACAACCGGGCTGCACTTCGCCGACGTCGAAAAACTGCTGGAGGTTCTGCACGGCTTCGTCGATCAGGGCAACACGGTTCTCGTCGTCGAACACAATCTGGACGTCATCAAAACCGCCGACTGGGTCATCGACCTCGGCCCCGAAGGCGGCGCGGGTGGCGGTAAGATTCTGGAACAGGGAACGCCGGAAAAAATTGCGAAGAACAAGAAGTCGTACACCGGCAAAGCGCTCGCCGAATTACTGCAAACTGGCAAGACGTCACCCAAGCGAACCAAGAAAGCTGCCGCCAAAAAGAACGGCCGCGCAAAGGCCAACGGTCGCAAAGACATCACCATTCGCGGAGCCGCCCAGCACAACCTGCAAAACGTCGACATCACGGTTCCACACAATCGCATCAGCGTGTTTTGCGGCCCCAGCGGCAGCGGCAAAACGTCGCTCGCCATGGACACGCTGTACGCCGAAGGCCAGCGGCGGTACGTCGAATCGCTGTCCGCATACGCTCGGCAATTCCTCGGCCAGATGCCAAAGCCAAAGGTCGAACAAATCCAGGGCCTCTCGCCCGCGATCGCCATCGAACAAAAAACCGTCGGCAGCACGCCGCGTTCCACCGTCGGCACCGTCACGGAAATCTACGACTACCTGCGAGTCATGTTCACGCGACTCGGCCAACCGTACTGCCCGTCGTGCAACGTGCCCGTGTCGAAACAAACGACGGACGAAATCGTCGATCGCGTTATGTCGCTGCCGGAGGGAACCAGACTGCTGCTGACCGCGCCGCAGGAAGTGCCCATCCAAATCAAGTACTCCGACTTCTTCGCCCGCCTGCAAAAGCAGGGCTTCGTTCGTGTTCGAGTAGACGGAACCACCTACGACATCGACGACACACCCCGCATCGATCACCGCCGCGAACACGACGTCACCATCGTCGCCGACCGCGTGACCGTCAACAAAAAGTCCCGCAGCCGCATCGCCGACTCCATCGAAGCCGCACTGGATCTTGGCAAGGGCGTCATCCGAGTCGTCCACGTCGACAAGAAGGCTGACGAACCCGATTGGCGAGACGATCGGCTCTCACTGCACTACGCGTGTCCCGGCATCAACGACACACCCTGCAACCGAGCGTTCGAAGAACTCGCCCCACAATCGTTCTCATTCAACAGCCACCTCGGCTGGTGCGACGGCTGCGAAGGTTTAGGAACCGAACGCGGAACCAACGTCGCTCGCCTGGTCGGCAACCCCTCCGCATCTATCGCCGACGGAGCCATCACCGCGTTCCCCGATCCGAAAACCAACCCCATGTTTCACGCCATGGTCACCTCCATGTGCGAAGCCATGAAGATCCCGCTGGACATCCCGTGGTACCAACTCGCACCGGCCCAACAACGAGCCGTTCTCTACGGCACCGGCGACCGTACATTTGAAGTGAGCGCACCCGTGAGCGGGCGGGCGCTAGCCCCCGGCAAAACCAGCGCCGCACCGAAGCCGGGGGCTAGCGCCCGCCCGCTCACAAACTTCCGGTTCCAATTCAAAGGCCTCTACCCCGCCATCGAAGAAGCATCCCGCGTCTCGTACACCTACCGCCAATCGCTGCACAGCATGATCGGCGAGAAAGCCTGCTCCGCCTGCAACGGCACGCGACTCCGCGACGACGCAGCAGCCGTCCGATTGAAAAAAATCACCCTTCCCCAACTCTGCCTGCTCCCACTCAACGAAGCACTCGACTTCCTCAAATCGCTCAAACTCAACAAAGCACAAAAACGCATCGCCGGCGACCTGCTGGATGAAGCCGTCCACCGACTCACATTCCTCGTCGACGTCGGCCTGCACTACCTGTCGCTCGACCGTAGCATGCCCAGCCTGTCCGGCGGCGAGAGCCAACGCATCCGCCTCGCCGGTCAGATTGGCCGAGCCCTCACCGGCGTGCTGTACGTGCTGGACGAACCCACCATCGGCCTGCACCCGCGAGACAACGGCCGACTGCTGGACGCACTCAAGAAACTCCGCGACCTCGGCAACACCGTCGTCATGGTCGAACACGATCGCGAAGTCCTTGAAAACGCCGATCAACTGTTCGACTTCGGCCCCGGCGCCGGACGGTTCGGCGGAACCATCGTCGGCAAAGGAACCCCCAAGCAAGTCTCCGCGAAAGGCAAAACGTCGCTCACCGGCGGCTACCTCTCCGGCAAGAACGCCATCACGATACCCGAAACACGGCGGATGGATTCCGTCACCGACAACCCACAACCACCCGGCGGCGGCTGGATTGAACTCACCGGAGCTTCACTTAACAACCTGCGAAACGTCGACGTCCGCGTTCCGCTGGGCACCTTCACCTGCGTCACCGGCGTCAGCGGTTCCGGCAAGAGCTCCCTCATCCAGGAGACGCTAGTCCGAGCCGTCACCCGAGCTCTCAAGCGAACGTGCGAAGCCCCCGGCCCGTTCGACACCATCACCGGCGTCGAAAAACTCGCCCGCGTCATCAACGTCGATCAAAACCCGCTGGGCAACACGCCCGCATCCAACCCCGCCACCTACACCGGCGTGTTCGACGCGATCCGCGACCTGTTTACCCGCATGCCCGAAGCCCGAGTCCGCGGGTACCGCCCCGGCCGCTTCAGCTTTAACCGAGCCGGCGGTCGCTGCGAAGATTGCGAAGGCATGGGCCAGAAGAAAATCGAGATGCACTTCCTGCCCGACGTGTGGGTCGAATGCACCACCTGCCGCGGCAAGCGTTACAACGAAGAAACCCTGGCCGTCGAATACCGAGGCAAAACGATATCCGACGTCCTCACCATGAGCATCGGCGAAGCCTTAGAACTGTTCGCCAACATCCCCAAGATAAGAACCGTCTTATCCACGCTCTCCGCCATCGGCCTCGACTACTTAACCCTCGGCCAATCTGCGGCCACGCTATCCGGCGGCGAAGCCCAACGCGTCAAACTCGCCAGCGAACTAGCCCGCCCCGACAACGGCCAAACCTTATACATCCTGGACGAACCCACCACCGGCCTGCACTTCGACGACATCGACAAACTGTTAAAGGTCCTAAACAGCCTCGTAGAAACCGGCAACACAGTCGTCGTCATCGAACACAACCTGGATGTCATCAAAACCGCCGACTGGATCATCGACATGGGCCCCGAAGCCGGCGTCCACGGCGGCTACCTGGTCGCCGAAGGCACCCCCGAAGACATCACAAAATGTAGCCGTCCCTCTCCGAGGGACGAGCGCGTAGGGTCCACCGTACTTGGGGCCTCCGAGCCCCAAGCCAATCCGAAGCGCAAGCGAGGCAAGAAGCTGAGCGGGCGGGCGCTAGCCCCCGGCAAGAAAGTGAGCCGAGGGGCGTCAGCCCCCGGGTCGGATCGCTCACCAACATCCAACCCCTCAGACCCATCCAATACCAACCCCGCGCTCGCACCCGGGGCCTCACGGCCCTCGGCTCACATGTCGAATGGTCCATCACACACCGCCACCATGCTCTCCCCCGTCCTGGCCACCGACCCCCACGCCCCGCGCGACGTCTTCGACGTCGATGCCGCCCGCGCCAAACGCGACGACGACCTCAACCTCAAACAAATCAGCAAACAAACCAAACTCCCGTGGGAAAAAGACGGTCGCCAATGGCACATCGTCGATCGAGTCAGCCACACCGGCTCCCCCTGCCGCTGGGAAGGCAAAGCCCTGGCCTTCATCACCGACGCACTCGCCAAAAACAAAGCCTTCAAAGACTGCAACTGGAACCACCGCAGCGTCATTGAAGTTACCAGCGCCGCCAAAAGCGGCGGCTGGTTCTTCCACGGCCTGACCGGCGACGAGTGGACCCTGATCCTGAAATTCCGAGTCAAAAAGAACACCTTCAAACGCGACGAACTGGTCAGTGCCCTGGACCTCAAACCCTGGGACGACATCGACGACATCCCCGTCTACGGCCGCAGCAAACGAGTGCGAGTGAAAAACCTAAAAGGCCCGTGGCAGGAAATCTCGATCAGCGTCCACTGGCTCAAAGACATCAACACCCCCGCCTTCAAAGCCTTCTTCAAGAAAGCCCAGACCAGCTACCTAAGCCAGGCCAACGTCGGCAAACTAAACCTCGCCGACTTAACCCCCTGGAAAACCCTCGGCCGCAAATGGCACCTCAGTAGAAAGGGCTTCCCCAGCAACAAACGAGTCGCCTGGAAAGTCGAAGTCCTCGAGAAACTCCTCAAGAAGCTCGAAAAAGAATACCCTAAAGAAAACATCGACTACACCGGCAAGACGAGTATCAAGTTCTTCAAACCGGGCGAGAAGAAACCAAGCGTCGAGGTGTTTACAAAACGCCGAGAAGGGATTGATGTTGTGAACGGGACGGATCGCAGTCGCATCACTAAGATTGCGGCATCGAGCGATAGGAGATCAGCGACATGAGTGTCTTACACGTCAATCAAATTGCGGCCAAGATACAGCCACTGTTTGAGCCACATCTTGATATAGCCGACATTGCGAATCATGACCCCGAGCGAGGCGTGAAGATACTCACGCGCTGCCTTGGCTGCATACGCAATCTTCGCGGCCTCCGGCTGCTCTCACGAGGAAGCCGCCGCCTCCGTTGTTGACGGTGGAGATGACAATGGAGTCGATGCAGTCCACTATTCAGCTTCGTTGCGCCAACTGTTCATCGTGCAGTCGAAGTGGATCCAAAATGGGACCGGAGAGCCAGACCTAGCCAGCGTCGGCAAGATGTGCCAAGGGATCAAAGACTTGTTCAACTTGTCCTTTGACCGTTTCAATCAGAAACTTCAAGATCGCCAACCGGAGATGGAACGTGCCTTAAAGGAATACGACACGCGGTACCAAGTGATCGTTGCTGACACGGGTGACCGAGGCCTCGCAGAGCACTCGCAAAGGGTGATCGACGACCTGCTCGTTGAAATGAATGACGCCGGTGACGGCACCGGCGAACCGCTAGTTACATTTCAGCGCTGGAACCAAGCACGGACACACACCTCCCTCGCTGCCGTGGCTGGAGGCAATGCAATCGATCTAGAGGTCGGTCTTACCAACTGGGGCAAGGTTGATGCGCCATACACAGCGTTCTATGGCATGGTTGCGGGCCAAGAGATCGCAGAGTGGTGGAAGCAGTTCGGACGACAACTCTTCGAGAAAAATATTCGGCAAGTACTCGGAACCACCGATGTGAACACTGAGATGAAGAGCACGTTGACAGAGAACGGGCAGCTATTTTGGTACTTCAATAACGGGATCACCATTGTTGCGGACACTCTAAGCAAATCTGCTGTAGGTGGCACAAATCGAGATGCGGGCATGTTCAAGCTCACTGGCGCACAAGTCGTAAACGGAGCTCAGACAGTCAGTTCAATCGGTAGGTTCGTTGAGGCTGACGGAGACCTAACCGACGTACGAGTGATGATGCGACTTATCTCGCTTCAGGATACTCCGGAGCGGTTTGGGTTCCAGGTCACGCGATCAAACAATCGTCAAAACCGAATTGAGAACAGAGACTTCGCGTCCCAAGATACTGAACAAGTCCGAATCAAGACGGAATTACGACTCGAGGGCGTGGAGTACAGCATTGTAAGGTCCGATTCATACAAACCCGGCCCAACGGCGTTCGATCTCAACGAAGGTACGATCGCACTCGCATGTGCGGAGTGTGACTCAGGCATGGCGGTCCAGGCCAAAAGAGAAATCGGAAAGTTCTATGAGGATCTGTCCGCTGGAATCTACAAGCGACTCTTCAATCCATTGACAACCGGCGACTACGTTTGGAATTGTGTTCAAGTTGTGCGCGAAGTTGATCGTGTATTAGCTGAGATGACCAAAGCGTTGCCGAAGCGGTCCGGTCGGCAATACGGTTTGCTCGTGCACGGCAACCGACTCGTTGCCGCGGTGGTCTTTCGCGATGGGGAACTAGCGAAATCTGCCAAGACCGAGGGGTTCTCGATTGATGGGAACAAAATCGAATCACTCGTAAGAAGTGCTGTCGGCGCAATTAGCCAGTGCCTTGATACCGACTTTGCTGACAACATGCTCGGCACACTCTTCAAGAACGCCACCAAGTCCTCCCAGGTTTATGGTGCGGTCCAAGCGACAGCCTGAAGAGCGTTCCACACGTCAATGCTCTCAATAGGATAATCGCACTCGTAGCGAGCAATTAACCCGATTTGGGTGCAGCTTGATTTTGCAGCGACCGACTCCGATGTTCCTCTGGGTTCCGAGGCAGATCTGGCCATCTTTCGCTGTCGGAAAAGCGTCTCTCTAGTGTCCAAGTTACACTGGGAGAAAGAGATGCGAAGTCTACTGTGGATCTTACTACTGTTGGTCCTACTGCTGCTGACAATAAGTCACCCCGACACCTTGCAGGCGATTCAGATGCTTGCCTTGCTGGTTGGGCTGCTCGCCGGGTTCAAGTACTTGCTTGAGCGAACGCCTGACGGTCGCGGTCCCAAGAGCTGAAAAATCTGCACGTAGGGCGAGCGTTTTCTAGCTTGATGACTCGCACGCGGTGACTTGACCTTGTTCAAGCAGTTCGTCGATGCCACATTAAGTGTCGGCAAGGAACTTTTCGAATGGACTATGGCCAACCATCCGCAACTCTGTTGCTTCCGGACCGTGCAGCGGCACTGGAGGAATCCAGCGTGCATTGGTACGGCGAAGAAGTCGTGCGACAAGGGCGAAATGCCGTCACCCGGCGGTTGGATCGGCTTGGGCTCCGGGGAGAAAAGCCCGTCATGTCCTTGCTCGGGATGAGCAGATCACAAGTACAGTCGGTCATCAAGCAGAAGGGAAAGCCGACTCGCGAGAATCTCGACTCTGCTTTGCGTCGCTTGGGAAGTTCGCTTGAGGATGAAATCGACGAGGCCGCGAAGCGGAGAATCATGATCCAAAGAGCGGCAGACTCTTTTCGCGCCGCTCGCGCCGCACGGTCAGAGCCGATTAGCCGGCTCCCTCTGCCTGCCGCAGAATGCGACGAGGTCACCTACGGAAAAATCCTGCCATTCGAGTCGTTCTTGGAGCAAGAACGTTGGGACGAGGCGATTAGGCAGATACAGGACTCAGGACTCTCACCACTCGAAGCAATCGCTGCGGCTGATTGGGCTTTCGGGAGGATGCTACTCGAGGGGTTCCGGATCAAGACGATGACGGCGATCATGCGATTCGGCGACATAGAGACCATCGATCTTGATGATCCTGTCGAATCGCCCCAAGCGAAGGTGGGCACTATCCTTCGCTTGTACTCAGGTTTCAGGGGGGCGCCGGATCGGGTCGAGGTCGCGAGGCGGGCGGGCCTTCCGAAAAAGACCTGCCAGAAGGACATCGCAGATTTGATCGAGTATGTAGGTCTCGAAGCGAACGATTTCGAACCGATAGTTAAGCCACTGCCACTCCTCCTCCTTAAGAGTGCCGGTACGAGAACGTTCGTTACCGAATGCCTCACGCAGCTGAGTTCGCGTTCCGAAGGAGAACAAAATGACGCGAACTGAGCCAAAAAAACAGTTGCGTGAACTATCGGATGCTGCGGCCACCTTTGTGCGCCAGTCCGCTGAACATCTACGAGAACTTCTTGTAGATGCGGGTGCATGCGTCCCTGAAGAGCCCCCGAGTGTGGTGTTGTCAACACCGATTGATCGTGTTGCGGATTTCAGCTTCGGTCCACTCCCACACGTACATGTGAGCGGTTCGGAATCGATAACAGACACCCAGTTCACTTTGGTCCAAGTGAAGTACTTTATGGGCAAAGAGTTTCATAGACGTTCTGTGTACACTCAGCCAAAAAGCATACAACGACTTTACGGCAAGGAAGTGTGTTTGGTTGTCGGGCTTGGTGACAGCGGCACCGGCCTGAGTAGAGTCCTTGAGCAAAGGCACGAACTATCGAAACGCCACCTGTCTGAAAAATTCATAATACCGTTTGATGACTTCGTCATGATTCGACCAGCGGATGGTGCTTCCAACATAATGAAGCCGTTTGAACGTGGAATACGGCTGCAGCTTGAAGATCATCTTGTTGTGCCAGTGGGCAGGTTGCCTAAGGCTGGCATCAAGGTTTGGAATCTGCACGAAATCGCAGAGGTCTCCGCCGGATGGGAAGAGGTTTCTTGGCTCCAGATACCTAGGTCTAACGAGGGTTCACCTATCGCCCTTGCTGAGCCTTGGGACATTGAGGCCAGTACTTCAAACTTGCTGTTCGTTTGGTACTGCAATCAATCCGAGCCAGCAGGGATTGACGCTGTGATCTACTGGCCAGAGTTGGAGCGAGGAACAGGTGAAACCTTGGGACGTGGTTCGAACAGTCAGTCACAGTAGCGGTATCGCTGTGCGTAACGCGCACGACAGAGCCGGCTATCTGCTGTCTTGGCAGGCGTGTAGTGAAAGTAGGGCCGGCAGGGTGGCCGGGGTTGGAGCGAGGTACGAGTGAAACCCCGGAACGTGGTTCGAATCTTTCACTTGGATTGGAACCCTGCTCGTTGATCGAACCGGGGTTTCCTTCGCGGGCTCAGTCCAACCCCGGCCACCCATTTTGTTACTGGGTCGCATGAGGTTGACGAGTTGTTTGTGTGCTGGTTTTCTGTTGTCGCGATGTCAACATGGCTAGTTGCCAGTGTCCTCTAACCAGTCCCATGGAATCGGGTCAGGCTTCAAGTCGTTCAATGGGCAGTTCTCAAACCAGCCTGCACTGGACCACTTCCAGTCGCGTGCCTGTTCTACCAATTCCTTCCGCACAGGATTCATGTGCGTGTAGTCGATCATCGCAAGCAAAGCCTTGCCTCGGAAGGGTGGCCGGGGTTGGAGCGAGGTACGAGTGAAACCCCGGAGCGTGATTCGAACGTTTCACTTGGATTGGAACCCTGCTCGTTGATCGAACCGGGGCTTCCTTCGCGGGCTCAGTCCAACCCCGGCCACCCATTTTCTTGTTACTGCGTCGCGTGATGTTGACGAGCTGTTTGTGTGCTGGTTTTCTGTTGTGCAATGTCAACATGGCTAGTTGCCAGTGTCCTCTAACCAGTCACATGGAATCGGGTCAGGCTTCAACTCGTTCAATGGGCGGTCCTCAAACCAGCCTGCACTGGACCACTTCCAGTCGCGTGCCTGTTCTACCAATTCTTTCCGCACGGGATTCATGTGCGTGTAGTCGATCATCGCAAGCAGAGTCTTGCCTCGATAGATGTTGCGATCGTGACCCCGCCCGGGCTGCCAGAAGTGGTGTTCAAACCGAGACCCACGTTTGACTCGAATGCGTTCGAGCCACTCCGGGGCAGACGCCCTGAGAAAGTAGTCGTCACGCTCCGTCGTGACGTAGCACGACAGAGTGGACCGACAGTGACCAGAGCCGGCTTGGTCGAGAGGTTCGATTGAGAATATGGCTGTGAAGAATTGGCCAATCGGGTGTTTGCTCTCCGGATGACCGAGGGCTTTCGTTTGGCCGTTCCCCCTGCGCTGCTCTTCACGGCGGAGCGTGATGGCTACTTTCGCTTGGCGTCGCGGACACCCATTTTTGTCACTGCGTCGCATGATGTTGACGAGCTGTGGTTTTCTGTTGCGATCGTGATCCCGCCCGGGCTGCCAGAAGTGATGTTCAAACCGAGGGCACGTTTGACTCGAATTCGTTCGAGCCACTCCGGGGCTTCCTTCTTCAGGAATTGAACAGCTCGACGACTCACTGGTTCCTTCAAACGTTTCAGAAACACGGACGTGTCGTACTCTCGTTGACGCGGGTTGACGACCAGATGGATGTGGTCGTGCATGAACACGTGCGCCCAAAGGTCGTAATTCAGTTCAGTTCTTACGACCTCAAGCTGTGCAGCAAACCACTCGCAGGTTCGTAACGTCTGGGTTTTGAGCACACACTTCGTGCCTCCGTGAGATGATCCCGTCACGCTGGATTCGTTTTATTCTCTCACAGAGGCACGGAGGCACAGGGGATGGAATTCGGTGCTGTCGCGACGGTTTGAACACGTTAGAATTGTGATGGAGGAATCACCATGCCAGCCGAAGTGACACCAACCCAACAACAGATCGTTTCCGATCTCGTCTCGTCCGGGAAGTACCCGACTGAGCAAGCCGTCCTCGACGAAGCGCTCGAACTTCTGCAACAACGCGATAAACTTAGAGGCATGCTGCAACAAGGTGTCGATGATCTCGACGCGGGTAACAGTGTTCCCGCCGCCGAAGCATTGGACCGCCTTCGAAGCGGTCTACCGAGCAACTAATGCTCGAAGTTTACTTCTCCGAATCCGCGATCTCAGATCTTGAAGAGATCCGCGACTACATCGCGGGAGAGAATCGAGACGCCGCAATCCAGCTTCTCGACGATGTCGAGGCAACCTGCGAACGCTTCGCACACAATCCAAAGATCGGAACACGACGCGACGATCTCTTGCTCGGCATCAGGCTGTTCCCGGTTCGCAAGACTTACGCCGTTTTCTACCGCATCCACGACGATTCAGTCGAGATAGTCCGTGTCGTCAACACTCGCAGAGACTTTGGTCGGCTGTTCGAATGAAGATCGGCAAGGTGGCCGGGGTTGGAGCGAGGAACGAGTGAAACCATTTGCGAATTCAGCGTCCCGGCGGCGCTGGAGGTGGTCCCTCTTCTTCTTCGGGCTTAACCCGGACACTCACGCTCAGGTCGACGTATGCGCCTATCTTCCCGGAACCGAGCGGCGCGTAGGTGCGGCTATGGTAGGACCGAGCTTCTGCAACCGAGGTCAGCGATACTGAATCGCCGGGCCCAAGCGTCGTTTCAAATTCCCAGATGAAATACGACTTTGATTGAGCAACCGGGATAGCCGTGGTTGGAGCGAGGTACTAAGCGAACCCCGTCGATTCAGGGGCTTCCTTCGCAAGCTTAGTCCAGCCGCTGTCACCGATGGTTCGGGATTAATGCGCGAGCGCTGTTCTCTCACGACGAAATCGCACGAACAGCAGCGAAGATGCAAACATTAAAACGAGGCTCGAAGGTTCCGGGGTGGCCGTGGCTATCTGGAAGT
>CAZAIB010000016.1:0-76933 GCA_964485095.1 uncultured Planctomycetaceae bacterium
CTCCAACCCTGTCGAGTGAGAAGTGGCACGTCTGAACGACCCGTTTACTAAGCTCGAGTGAATCAGTCGCCCGCATCGGCATTCCTTGCCGGTCGATTTTGGCAACTTGCGCTGGTTAGGCTCGCTGGTCGTGCGAGACGTCGGTGGTCTATCGCCTACATCACAGCGCCGGATTCTACGTCAAAGAAACGACGGAACACGGTCGATTCTCATTCAGTACATATGCCATTTGGCAATGTGTGCGCTCTTCGTATTTGCGCCCAGACCTTCAACGATGAGTCCCGCCCCGATGCTGAACGTAGCAAGAACCTTTCTCAGCCCACGATCTCTTGTTCTCGTCGCTTTCGTGATTTGTGGTTCGACCGCCTTCGCTCAGGAAGAAGCGATTAGCAACGAACTGGGAACCAGCGTGGAAGAGCCGTCCATTGGTGGCGAGTCACAGAACCGGCTGGATGTCATTACGGTCAAGGCTCGGTACAAGGATCAGTTGGCCAATACGGTTCAGGCCGCAATCGATTCATCGCGCCGGCGAACTCTATCAACCGACGTTCACACGCCATGGCAAATCATGCACGCGCTTCTTGGCTTGCGTGAAGACTTCAAGATGAACAAGAAGGGCCGGAAGGTTGATGGCCTGGAGTGGATTTCAAACGGCCCGAAGTTCGACGGCGAAGACTGGTTCCTCACAAGCGAATGGGGTGGTAAGGCTCACCCTTACAGCAAGCCTTACGCTTTCGAAGGTCATGCGAATCAGTCGCTGGCGATTCTTTCAATGCTGGGCCTGCCCGTCACTCACGAACTGAAGACCGGAACCAAGACAATTACCATCGCGGACATGATTAACCATGCCAAAATGGAGATCAACGACAAGGAAGAGGTGTCGTGGTCGCTGTGGTCACTAAGCCGCTACCTTCCGCCGGAGTCAACCTGGACTAACAAAAAAGGCGAAGTGTGGTCAATCGACCGGATGGCTCAACTGCAACTCACGCGCCTGCTTAGCAAGCCAATGATGAAGCACCCGTGTGGCGGAACGCACGCCATGTTCGCTTTGGCTCACGCCCGGAACATCCGTTTGCAAAACGGACTTCCAATACGAGGCATCTGGTTGCAGGTCGATCAGCAGATCCAAAAGTGCATCACGCTGGCTCGCTTGCAACAACAGCCAAACGGTCAGTTCTCAACCAAGTTCTTTGACGCCAAAGTCACAGAAGCAGACTTCGACAAACGCATTGCCAGTTCCGGCCACGTGCTTGAGTTTCTGATGATCTCACTGCCTCAGGAACACCTCAACCACAGCTGGGTCCGACGCGGCATCGAAGCAACCGCTCGCGACATCATGGCGAACCGTCAGTCTTACGTGAAGTGTGCTCCGCTGTACCACGCCGTCAACGGCATGCGGATTTACATCGACCGCACGCAGAACCAATCACCGGCGCAGCTGGCAGCCAAGCCTGCGGCAGTCCCTGCTGGCAAACTGAAGGTCAAGCTGCTTCCGCCTGTCACTGAGGATGACGAACCGGCCGGAACAGAAGTGGAACCAAAGGCCGAACCAGCTCCAGAAACGCAAGCCGAAGAAGCCCCGGCTGCAGACACCGCAACCGAAGAAGTTCCACCTTCACCCCGTATCGAAAACGCCCCGGCTCCGGCAGCCACAACTGCTCCACTGCCAAAGACCAGTCTCAAGAGTCCGCCAACGTCGGGAACGAAGTAGTACCCAACGGTCCATGACGTCTGTTACTGCAGTGAGTCAAAAACCAGACGTGGATGCAGTTCGCCGGTCTTCCGGTTCAGGCTGGCGATGGCGATCAGCTTTCCGGCGTCGCTAATCATTGCGATCTCGGCGTTCGAATCGACTTCAGGAATGCGAATCGGACGTCCCAGCCGCACCATCCGCGTTTCATCTGCATCGCACGCATGCCGACGCATACCCGGCAGCGCGTCCAAAGGTGACTGTAGCGAGCCCGTGATATCGTCGTGTGACAATTCGATTCGCGGATCGGCTCCACCGCCTATGCACAAAGCCGCATCGGACGTGAAGTCACCAATGCGAGTCCGCTGTAGCGCCGACATCAACGCACCGCACCCAAGCTGCTGACCCAGATCACGCGCGATCGAACGGATGTAGGTTCCTGAACCACATTCGATTTCGAACTCGAACTCGGCTCCCTCTCCGCCGCCCAGCAACTCAATCCGGTCTACTCGAACCGTACGAGGTCGCAGTTCTACAGCAACACCCTTTCGAGCCAGCTTATACGCACGCTTGCCATCAACATGTACTGCCGAAAACGCGGGAGGAACCTGTTCGATCTCGCCGTGAAAGTTTGGCAGTAGCTCGGCGATCTGCGATGCACTGGGTGTCACCTCGCCCGTCGATTCCACCTTGCCGGACGAGTCGTCGGTATCACTAATCTGACCGAAGATGAACTTCGCCTTGTAGACCTTGGGGAGATCCTGCAGCCTGGAAACCAACCGGGTGGCTCGACCAACGGCGACCAGCAAGACGCCGGTTGCCATGGGATCAAGAGTCCCCGCGTGCCCAACTTTCTCAGGCCTGACGATGCTCTGAATTCGGTTAACCGCCGCGCGTGACGTGGCGAACATGGGCTTGTTGACGTTGAGGATGCCAAACATCGGGGGCTGTTTTGGTTCAGTCATTGGAAGTGAGAGTGCAGACGACAGGCGGTTGAAATCTGAAGGACACGAGGTGGCGACGAAAGGCTCGGGCGGGGTCGCGGCGGGTTGGCAACGCGTTACTTGATCAAAGTATCCCGCAGCGTCCCGGATGGATCAAACTTCATCTCGGCAGCGCCCTCGAGTATCTCGATCGCGGCGTTGGCTTGGATCTCCGGAAGATACGCCTCGCTCACGAGGCATTCTGAGACGTGCAGCGTGTCAGCAATCTGAATAACACGCGCGTCCTGCGGCGATACCATTCCCACGGTCGAGAGCGCCGCTTTGACGGCGTCGGCATCCGTCGGATAAACCAGCGGGATCATGCCTGCTTCGGGATGATTGCCAGTGATTGCGTTGACGTTGGTCTTAGTGCGATCGATACCTTCAACACATTCCTGCGTCGTGAACTCAGCCATTCCGATGCCTGTCGCGTTCCCGTGAGATTCCGGCGTGAGCCCCCGGACAAGGATTCGCTTGCTTTGAACGCGATCGTCTTGGCGCGATTCGTGGTCGTTGTACTTGCGGCCGATGACATTGGTGTCCATGCCGGTTCCGCTAATGTTCTTGCCGATGCGATCGACAATCAGGAGATCCACATCTCCAAACGGGAGACTTGGCAACCATTCCTTCGACATCGCCAACAGTTCGCATTCGCGTTCAAAGAAATCCTGCGGCGCGACGGCTTCAATGTGACCGGTTTCGTCGTATGGGTTCTCAACAATCGCCAGGCCGCACAGGATGCCGCAGTTCTTGATGACCGAATCGCCGACCGAACGGATGATTTGTTCGAACGTCAGGCTGGCGATCGCCTGGTGATAGATTTTCGCTCCGTCATGATTGCCCAGACCGATGAGCATCATTTTGTGCAGACCGGATTCAATTCGGCCCACGAATCCGGTGTGAGCCTTCACGCGGTTGCACACGACCACGTGGTCCGCTTCGAAGGCGTGCTTGTCAAAATGAACCGGTACTCCCTGCTGTGTTTCACCGACCACAACAGTTTCCATCGTCGCCCGAATCGGCGCGCCGATGCCGTCTTCGGTGATGCCATAGTCGGCCAGCAACTGCAGCTGCCCCTCAACTGTCGCTCCACCATGACTTCCCATCGCGGGGACAACGAATGGAACGGCACCTAACGACTGAAAGTACTCGACCGTGGTCCTAATGATGCTGGCGATGTTCGCGATCCCGCGACTCCCGGCGGTTATCGCAACACTTTGGCCCGCCTGAACGTGGTTCTCCAAACTCAGCGAACCCAGCTGTGTGCGCACGGCGTGCTGGACGTCGGCGACTTTGTCGGACGCGAACTGCTGCCGCACTCGTATCATTTGGGGGAACTCAGTCATGGTGGCATCGTATGCAAGGTTCGGTTGCATCGGTAGCGGGTGGAGAAGGGTGAAGGCTGAAGGCTGAAGGCTGAAGGCTGAAGGGTGAAGGCTGAAGGCTGAAGGTGAAAGAGGCGGTAATTGAAACCCAGTAGGGCCGAGGCGCGTTTTGGCTGCTGTGGCAGGTTTGCTGTGTTGAACGGGGTGGACAGCCGGCAGATGTCGCTTTCATATTGTTGAAAATGGGTCGGTTCGCTACGGTTCCCGGCTAAGGACAATGCTTAGGTGGAACGGAATCACATGCCAATCAATCGACTCATCTACGGCGCTTGGGGATTAATTCTGATCGGTGCCGTGGGCATCGCGGGCTACAACCTGAAGCCCCGACCGGTAACCGAACCGCTGGCCATTATGGGTGAGGCCGCACCATCGTTGGGCGGTGGCCTGGATGACATCCAGCAAACCGAGTTCATTCAGGATGTACCCGGCCGATTGGGAGTCGTTGAGAACGACCCGTTGGCCGCTTCCAAGCTGAAGACGCTGGGCAAGGTCGTCAAGGATGAGATGCCTAATGCGTCGGCGGAAGAGGTCAGGATTTGGGCGGACGAGTTCAAAGATCTGCCTGAGGAAGCTGTCCGATTTCTACTCCGTCAGAAGCGTCATTCTGATGGAAATTCGGCCGCGACCCCACTACCAACCACACCGGACCGGCCAGACACGATCGACTTCACCCCCACGCGATCCAGCGGCATCTTTGAACTCGCTCGTCGGATCGCGACCAGCAATCTTCTAAACGAATCGACCTCTGGTTACCGCGAACAAGTTATCGAGTTCCAAAGTGTCAGCAGTGACGAAGCTCACGTCTCTCAGCTCGAACTCGCCGAAGTGCGTTCGTCAACACGCGCGGGCAAGCTGGACTACACAGGCCGAGCTCTGGACGTCGCTCTGTCGGTTGGCTTCTTTGCCGTCTCGCTGGACGGTGACACATACTTCACCCGCTGCGGCAGGTTCAGCCTGAACGCCGAACGACGGCTTGTCCTGAGAATGGGCGACATTGAATACACGATCGACGGTGTCAGTCAGATTCCGGCCGAAGCAACGACAATCGAAATCACACTACTGGGCGCAGTGCGGGCCTCGGTGCAGGGGGCGGCAAAGGAAGAACTCGGCCAGCTTCGCATCGCACAGTTCCTTGACGCATCGCGACTGAAGTCAATCGGCGGCTGCTTGTTCCAACCGTCAATCTTCAGCGGACAACCATCCTACGACGGTTCCGCACGTGTCGAACAGGGACAACTGGAAGGGTCAAACGTCAGTCCTGACATGACGCGATCCTTGCTGAAGAAACTAGACGAGTGGGAATCACTCTCAGCGCTATCTGGCTCCGGCACCGATGAGGTTATGTCGGAGTTCTAAGGTCTGCGGACAGTGCTCACTGTGCAACCGGGATCGGAACCGACATCGACTAGCCAGCACTGCGTTCTTTCAGAACGCGCCTGAGGTTCTTCACTTCGTCGTCGCTAAGACACTTGAACCGCAACAGTGCTTCGACGACCGCGCTTGCTGAACCGTCGTAGTAATCGTCAACGAATTTCCGCAGGATCCGCGAACACGTCTTCCTGCGCGACACGTTTGCGACGAATCGGTTCGCGTGTCCTTCCTGATTTGGCCGCGCTTCCTGACGGAACAGGAACCCTCTTTTTTCCAAACGGTCTACCAGATTTAGAACAGTGGTACGTGAAACATCGCGGCCTTCGGAAATTTCTTTCCAAATCGCCCCGACCGATGCGCCGCAGCGACCGGACTGCCAAACGATCTGCATGATCTCGTACTGCGCTGCTGTGAGTTCGCCGTCAGCCATGTCCGCTCCTTGTTGCAACCAATGACAGCGTAACAACTTGACCCTGCTGCCGACAGATGTCGTCATTGTTCAGCCGTCTGGATGAACACACAACTGACGACGATCGTCGTCAAGTTCATGTGACGACAGTCGTCGTTAGCTCTTTCCAAAATTCCGCGCCGGCCAGTGTGGATTTTGAGTTGCCGGATACGTGGTTGGTTCAAAGAATCAGCCGACCAGACATCACGTCTGGCGTTCTCACTTTCTTTTTTTGGGGCAGGTCATGAGTGGTCACTTTGTTGTTGTGGGCGGAAGCAAGGGCATGGGACTGGGGATCGTTAAACGATTGGTCGCCGACGGGCACAGTGTCACGGTACTTAGTCGTTCGGCGGATGAACTAAGTGGGCTCGACAACGTGCAGCACGTCCAGGTCGATGTCACGACGGACGAAATCACAAGAGACATGTTGCCAGAGAAGATTGACGGCTTGGCCTATTGCCCAGGCAGCATCAACCTGCGTTCATTCCGCGCGCTCAAGCCGGAGACATACCGAGAAGACTTCGAACTGAATGTCGTTGGAGCGGTGAAGTCTATTTCCGCGGCGCTGAAGGGTTTGAAGGCGGCCGATCCATCCAGCGTGTTGCTGTTCAGCACGGTTGCGGTTGGGCAGGGCATGCCAATGCATGCGTCCATTGCTGCGTCCAAAGGAGCCATCGAGGGGCTTGCCAGAACGCTCGCGGCAGAACTGGCACCAGAGGTACGCGTCAACTGTATTGCTCCGGCGTTGACCGACACGCCGCTCACGGAACGGTTCTTTAGCGATCCCGAAAAGGCTGCGGCAATTGGAGCCAAGTACCCGATGGGTCGGACGGGAACCGTGGACGACATTGCATCAATGGGACACTTCCTGCTGACGAACCAAAGCGGTTGGATGACTGGTCAGGTACTGGGTATCGACGGCGGAATGTCGAGCGTCCGGAAGTAGCGGCGACGAAGGTTTCGTTTTGGGTGGCCGGGGCTGGACTGAGCCTGCGAAGGAAGCCCCGGTTCGCTCAACAGTGAAGGTTGCAATCCAAGTGGAACGTACGTGATCCGCGTTCCCGGGTTTCACTCGTGCCTCGTTCCAACCCCCGGCCACCCAGATCGGGAGGCAGTTGGAGACTCGTTGCTCGCAACGACTGAAATGTAGCCGGCTCAGGCCCTGAGTCGGTCCGGTGGTACGGACTTCGTCGCCATGCGACGAGCTGGCTGAGGGCCTCAGCCAGCTACATTTCTGCCTGACACTTACTGCCGGTAGTCCACTACTTGTTAGTTTGGAACCTTGGTCTTTGACGCGTGGCGCTTCAGTGCGGCTTCGACGAAGTTCTTGAATACGGGGTGCGGCTGGTGTGGCTTCGATTTGAACTCGGGGTGGAACTGCACCGCCAAGAACCACGGATGGTTCGGAATCTCGACCACTTCGACCAGGTTGCCGTTCGGGCTGGTGCCTGACATCCGCAAGCCGCTTTGAAGCATCTCCTGTTTGTATTCAGGATTGAATTCATAACGGTGCCGGTGGCGTTCGCTGATCTCAGTTTCGCCGTAGCAACCTGCCGCCAGCGTTCCGGGTTCAAGAACACACGGCTGGGCGCCCAGTCGCATGGTTCCGCCCATGTCGGTAATCGTCTTCTGATCTTCCAGCAGACAGATGACGGGATGGTTGGTGTCCCCGGCGAACTCAGTGCTGTTGGCGTCTTCGTAGCCAAGCACGTTTCGAGCGAACTCAATCACAGCACACTGCATGCCAAGACAGATTCCGAAGAATGGAATCTCGCACTCGCGAGCGAACTGGATTGCCTGAATCTTGCCTTCGATTCCCCGCATGCCGAAGCCGCCGGGAACCAGGATTCCATCCACGCCGCGTAGAGCGACTTCGGGTCCTTCGCGTTCCAGATCTTCGGCTTCGATACGCTTCACGTTGACTCGTGATGAGAACGCAAAGCCGGCGTGGTCCAGCGATTCGTAGATCGACTTGTAAGCGTCACGGTGTTCGATGTACTTCCCGACAACTGCGATGGTGACGTCGCGAGTCGGATTCAAAATCCGATTCACAAGTTCTCTGAACTCGGTCAGTTCCAACGGACCAGCCTTGAGGCCCAACTTGTCGATGATCAACTGATCCAGCTTGTGTTCGACCAGGCCGACCGGGACTTCGTAAATCGAAAACTCTTTGTCCATCTCTTCGATGACGGACTTCTTTTCCAGGTTGCAGAAGAGAGCGATCTTGTCTTTGTCTTCTTCTGCCAGTGGTCGTTCGGTTCGAACGATCAAAAGGTCGGGCTGGATACCGATTTGCCGCAGCTGTCCAACACTGTGCTGAGTCGGCTTTGTCTTGGCTTCCTTCGCCGCCTTGAGGTACGGAATTAGTGTCAGGTGGATGAACAGGCAATTCTCTTTGCCGACGTCCAAGGGAATCTGTCGGATCGCTTCCAGGAACGGCAGGCCTTCAATGTCGCCGATGGTTCCGCCGAGTTCTGTGATGACGACATCAACATCCGGGCCGGACAAACTGCGAATCGCAGCTTTGATTTCGTTGGTCACGTGCGGAATCACCTGAACCGTCTTGCCCAGGTACTCGCCGCGACGTTCTTTGTTGATGACCGATTGGTAAATCTGCCCGGTCGTGAAGTTGCTTTCCCGAGTCAACGGGCCGCTGGTGAAGCGTTCGTAGTGACCAAGGTCCAGGTCGGTCTCAGAACCATCGTCCAGCACGTAAACTTCGCCGTGCTGGTAGGGGCTCATGGTTCCCGGATCGACGTTGATGTACGGATCCAGCTTTTGCATACGAACCGTCAACCCGCGCTGTTCCAGCAGCAGGCCAATGGATGCGGATGTCAGGCCCTTGCCGAGCGAACTAACAACACCACCAGTAACAAAAATGTGACGCGTCATTTCCTGATCCTTCAGTTCGCGCGTTCACGCCGGTAGTCCCAACGTCCGCGGAGCCGTTTGCGCACAGTGTCACCGCACGTGCGCAGATATTCGATGGATGAATGGTATCGAGGTTTGAGCGACTTTGAAGCCCGTTCCACAGGTTTCAATGTGCTCAAATCGGAAGACATCGCAGGAACCGCGAAGGTTCTGCCAAACATCGAAATCCGGCAGGTTTAACCCGCCAAACGCTCTGAATCAGCCCCCGACTGCCTCGCTACGAACCGAGCATAATCGTCTCGCGTGTCGATTCCAACGGATGGCTCGTCCACAATCGCAACCTGCAGCCGAGCGCCTGCTTCGAGGGCTCGTAACTGCTCAAGCTTCTCTAACCGTTCAAGTCGAGACGGCGGCATCGCAGCCAGTTCCAGCAGGAAATCGCGGCAATAGGCATAGATTCCCAGGTGCAACAGCCACGGGCTGCCTTCGTCGCCCGGTTCAATATCGCCATCGCGCACAAAAGGAATCGGGCACCGACTAAAGTACATCGCGCGGCCTGACGCGTCGCATACGACTTTCGTGCACGAAGGATCCGAAAGAACCGCAACCTCTGTCACAGGAGTCGCCAACGTCGCCATTTGAACAAAACCATCCAACAGCATCGCCTCGACCAGAAGGTCAACGGACTCCGGATTCAGATCTGGTTCGTCACCCTGCAGGTTGACAATGTGCGTGCAATTGGAAGTCAGTCCGCGAGCGACCTCGGCCACGCGATCGGTTCCGCTGGGATGTTCGCCGGTCATCTCGACTTCGGCGCCGAATCCCCGAGCGACCTGGGCGATCTCATCGCTGTCAGTCGCGATGATCACTTCGTCCAGCGATGTGGCCTGGCAGGCGGATTCCCAGGCGTACTGCAGCAACGGCTTGCCCGTACTGTCCAGCAGCAGCTTCCGCGGCAATCGAGTCGACTGTAACCGCGCCGGTATCACTCCAATGACACTCATCCTGAACCTCCATGCTCAATCTGCGTGGCTCCTTCCACGCGGCTGGGAAGTTAACAGAAGCCCTGCGAATCGGCCAGATCAGCCGCCAGGGGATCGCCATCTGGCTGGAACACTGGAGATTGTCCGTCCGGGCACGCACAATGGATTCCCCGCCACAAGGAGACCACCATGCGTCTAATTGCCCTGCTTACCATCGCCGCCGCGCCGGTTCTCGCTCAGGATGAGGCTGCGAACGAAGGCCGACTTTCCTTCACTGCTCGCACTCGAGTAGAAACAGCAAAGGAGTCTGGTCGGTACCACACGCTGCCAAAGCAGATCGACTGGAACGCGAAAGAAACCGCGATCGTCATTTGCGACATGTGGGACAAGCACTGGTGTCCGACCGCCACACAACGCGTGGCCGAGATGGCTCCGCGGATGAACGAAGTCGTCAAGGCGGCTCGCAAGCAGGGGGTGTTCATCATCCACTGTCCAAGTTCGACACTGGACTTCTACAAAGACACGCCGCAGCGAAAGCTGGCTCACGCCGCTCCAAAAGTTGACACCAAAATTCCGCTGGAGGGCTGGTGCCATCTGGATGAGAAGGTCGAAGGCAACAAGCTGCCGATCAACGACAGCGATGGCGGCTGTGACTGCACCGATCAAAAGTACAAGAAGAACGAAGCCGTCTGGACACGTCAGATAAAGACCATCGAAATCGCCGACAACGACGCGATCACCGACAGTGCGGAAGCCTACTACCTGATGAAACAACGCGGCATCAAAAACGTGATCGTCATGGGCGTGCACACCAACATGTGCGTGCTGGGTCGTCCGTTTTCGATTCGCCAAATGCGGTATCAGGGTCAGAACGTGGTTCTCATGCGAGACATGACAGACACGATGTACAACCCGGCTATGGAACCGTTCGTCAGTCACTTCACCGGAACTGATTTGGTTGTCGAACACATCGAACGCCACTGGTGTCCAACCATCACCAGCCAGGAATTCATCGGCGGCAAAGAATTCAGGTTCAAGAACGATAAACGCAAGCACGTTGTCATTCTGTCTGCCGAACGTGAATACAAAACCGAAATGTCGCTGCCAAAGTTTGCACTCGATCACCTGGGCAAAGACTACCGAGTCAGCTTTGTGTTCGCCGATGCAAAAGACCGCAACAAGCTACCTGGCGTTGAAGCCGTGAAGAACGCGGATGTTCTTTTCATTAGCGCACGCCGGCGAACACCCGGCAAACAACAGCTAAAGCTGGTCCGCGATCACATTGCCGCTGGCAAGCCAATCGTCGGCATTCGCACAGCCAACCATGCGTTCTGTCTTCGCAAAGGCGAACCGAAAAAGGGTCTCGATCAATGGCTCACCTTCGACGCCGACGTCATTGGCGGTAGTTATACCAACCACCACGGCAACGGACCGAAAACAAAAGTCACTGCTAACACCAAAAGCCACGCGATCCTGAAGGGCGTTGATGCTGGCAAGATCACGGGGCACGGTTCGTTGTACATCGTGAGCCCCATCGCCAGCACAACCACGCCACTGCTCACCGGTTCCATCCCCGACAAACCATCGGAACCCATCGCCTGGACAAACAAAACCAGGCACGGCGGCAAAGTGTTCTACACGTCACTGGGTCACATCGACGACTTCAAACAACCCGACTTCAATCGACTACTGAAGAACGCGGTTGACTGGGCCGCGAAGTAGTTGCTGCGTCCAGAACACGAGCGAACGCGTTCTCAGAGGGAAGCGAAATCGCTTCTTGGCACGCACACCTCGGCGGCGACACAGCCGCAGATCTCCCAAGGTTTTAGCCCTCAATTAGTTGGTGGCGGAGAGTTCCAATTGATCATAGCTCCATTCGATTGTGGGCAAAGGCGATCCAATCATGACCATGTCACTACGTTTCCTGCGAAGTCGCAACGTGATTATCTTTACGGTACTGACTGGCATGACGAGTTTCGTGCTGTTCTTCCTTACTGCACCCAGCGAGGTTCCGTACAGATGGGAGGCGTCACAGCAGGGGGCATCGGCGGTGGCGCAGATACACGTATGGCCGAAGCCAGGCTGCAAGTTGGAAGTGTTAGTTGACGATCAGGTTTCTCATTACTCCCAAGAAACTGGGCTGGCCGCATATTTCAAGAGTCGAAAATGCTCGATTCAGATCGGCCTGACCGGGCATCTGTCAGAGTCAACACTGCAAGGGGCGGGGGAATTGAAAGGTACTATGAGACTCTTTGAGGTGTCTCATGCTGACGGTTCTACGGCCACGGTTAGGTTGCGTCTCAGATGCGACTAGCGGACTCGGCATCGCGCGGCAGTTGAATGTCCCAGCGTACTTCTACCAGGGGTTGCAATTCTTCGAACGTCCACGCGTAGTGACCTTCCCCGTGGTGTTGGAACTCGTCACGTAAGTCTTCCCACCCCCGAGGCCATTGCCCTTCGCTGTTCTCCATGTGTTCAACGATGAAGATCGAAGTCCATTCGATCCCGTATCGCGGTTTCACCGTCGAGCTTCGGGGTCCCTGGTGTTCGGCTCGCAGTTTTGCGTTCACCGTGGTGTGACCAGGTTCTCACGCTGCCACTGGGATAACTTGCCTGAGAACACATAGTCTCGAAGCTCGCGGTTCCACTGAACCAGGTCTTGTTCCAGAACACGAGCGAACGCGTTCTCAGCGGGAAGCGAAATCGCTCTGAAGGCCTCGTCAGAAAACACTTCACGATCGCGCGGCAGCTGAATGTCCCAGCGTACTTCTACCAGGGTTTGCAATTCTTCGAACGTCCACGCGTAGTGACCTTCCCCGCGGTGTTGGAACTCGTCACGTAAGTCTTCCCACCCCCGAGGCCATTGCCCGTCGCTGCTCTCCATGTGTTCAACGATGAAGATCGAAGTCCATTCGATCCCGTATCGCGGCTTCACCGTCGAGTCGAGGAAGTTCATGGCATACGTGACACCGTAGGCGATTCCGCCGACCACCAGCAGTGCCGTCAATCCTATGATTCTCCCCGCCGTGACTTTCATGGAGTCTCCTGCAAGAACGACACTCTGAGGTGGACTTTTTGTCTTATCTATGTCGTTAAAACCGGAGTCGTCAGGCGGCCAAGCATTGGGCGTACGGGAGACAGTACTTCGAGTTGCGGTTCGTCGCATCAATCCGCGACGGACTCTTTGAGAATCTCGTCGTAGGCCCGGCGAGCTCTTTCGTAGGCCGCGGCAGCAGCGTCGCGTTCTTTCTTTCGAATCTGGCCCTGCTTTGACTTCCAGCAAACATCCACTGCCTTGCGGCACCACTCGGCGCTCTTGCGGCTGGCCCGGATTGGTTCTCCGCCGACTTCGATGAACACCGGGTTGGTATGAACCGATGGCAGGATGCGAACCGCGACCCAGCTGGAATGCGGAATGTCCAGGTCGAACTCCATGTGGTTCAACTTGCCGTCCGCTAACAGATCTCGTTTCGCGGCGACCTGCCCGTTAACGATGACTTCAACCGGTACCGTTCGCGTGTCGTCGGTCCGGCAGCGTTCCAGGTGCCAGTACGGTTTGGCATCCAACCGGCTGCTGCGAATCGAACGCGTGTAATCTGTTTGCTCAGCCTCCAACAGTGCAGCGGCGTCAAACGCAACGCGGACCTTACCCGCCTTTGCCATATTCAGCTGGCTAATCTTGTCGTCACTACCCTTCTCGCCGACAGCCACGTTGTTGACTTTGAAATCCATGATGTGGCTCAGCCCGTCACCGCAGTAGCTGCGGCCGTTCTTCAGACCGTCGACCCAGTTGTCGAAATTGAGTTCCTTGTCTTCGTCCAGCTTCACGTAAATTCGACCAAGCCCCACCTTGTCGCCGTAGATGCATGGAAAGTCGGTCTCACCGCTGATCTTCGCTCGGTAGCCGCAGTTAAGAGTGTGATACCAAATGTTGAGCTCCCAAATCGCAGGCGTATCGACGGCTGAGATAAAATCGCAGGCTCCCTCAGCCACCGTCACGATGAACTCGTTCGCTCCGATTCCGTCAAACGGCGGCATGGCATAGTCGGGCAACTTCGATGCGGCCTTCCCCTGCCAGCCCTGCGGCGCGCCGCCCCAGGTGTTGCCGACGAACTTGCGAGAACCGTCCGGCATCACGTCGGGCAGGGCCAGTCCCCAGCCACTGTGGCTGTATCCGACAACGCCGCCCTGCTGTTTGCCCCACGCCAGAACCGGCAATGTCCAACTGGGCCAGTCTTGAATCTTCGTCGTGCCAGGGTAGTCGTCTTCGTTCAGTCGCAACAAGCACAAGTGCCCGGCGTGCGACGATGGGAACCCGCTGACTTCGACGTCGTATCGCATTAGATAGTCGGGCGTCGAAAGTTTTGAGACTTGCCCCTCAAAGAACTTCTTCTGCGAATACCAGCACGGACCCCAACTGAGAACGCACCCCACGTTAAGATCTTCGCCCAGAATGTGCCGCATCATGTCGTCCGGCCCGACACCTTCGGTTGGGCTGTCGTAGTGAGCACACCCCGCGGCGTGCACATGATGATCGCCGGAGAACCATTGCTTCGTCGCTGGGTGGATCCAGCGTTTCAGTTTGAACTCAGCCAGCTGTTCTGGTTCGTCACCGATCGTGATCTTCCGTGATTCAGGCAGATACTCCGGACCGCGGCTGATGTTGACCGTGTAGTCGCCGGGCGGAAGCGTGATGGTTTCGCCGTCCTGTCGATACACCTGGTTGTGAAAGAAGAAGTCCGGAGCCAACCGCTTGGCTGGGTTCGGATACACGCGACCTCGCGCGTCGCGAATCACGAACGCGGCCATGGTCGGTTCGCCGTCGAAGTCTTTTACGCCTAGTTTCAAAGCGACGGCCGGTTTGCAATCGAAGAGAACCGAAGTCGCGTTGCGGAACCCAAGATCCTGAGTCCCCTGGCCGACATCAAACGCAAGTTCCGCCTCACGCTTACCTTTGTCCCGGCTAAACAGATGGATGATGCGATACTCGCAAGCCAGCCCCGACAGGTTCGGCTTAAGCGGCTGGCGTTCGTACATTGAGATATCAAGGAACCGGTTCGGCACTTCGTCCGGTGTCACCAGTTTCTGCTCTGTCATCGGCGCCTCACGAGCCCCCTTGCCCTGCATGTAAACGGGCTTCGCGTTGGGACTGCTGACTCGCAGCTTCGGCGTGATACCGGCTTCGTTATGAACCTTCACCAGGAAGCTGGTCCAACCTTGTTGAACCAGTTCCATCTTCGCCGCGCCTTCGTCCACTTTGACTCGGCTCTCAGCGTTGATGTGAACTCCAGCGACGCACAACTTGTCCAGAACTTTCTGAATCGCCACGTTGCTGGCCTTCGCGTCCCGAAGTTTGCCGGCCGCGTCGATTGCCGCTTTGTCGGCAGCAGAAAGAGGAGACCCAGCCGCCTCCATCGCAGCGACCAACCGTTTCGTTGCCGCAACGAACGGTTGATTCTCAACCGTCACGACCGGTAACTGAGCCAGCACATCACCACAAGAAAAGGCGACAAGAAACGTAAGCAAAAAGCCGATCGAAACGGTCTTCATGTCTTTCAGCCTCAGGCCAGAAGTCGAACAGTCTTTGCGAAACTACGCAGTTGTCCTGGATTCTGCAAGATTGCCAGCCCGGGTAACGAACGAACGGACCAGTTGCTCTTCGCTTGCTCCTTACCGGATAGTGGCTATCCAGTCCAATCCTGGTTAGTCTTCCGTCTAATTCGGCGCCTCAACCTAGGGAGTAATCAGTTGGCCGTAGCGTTACCTTCCGTCGTACTCATTATCACAATCGCTATCTGCCTCTTTGCGTACAAAGGGGCTCAAGCATTTTGGCACGACTTCCTAGACGCTTCGCCGACTGCGCGCGCACTGTTCCATATCTGCTTATTTGGTCTGGCACTATTCGGTGGCGCTTGGGCTGACCTACTCTCCATGGGTGAAATTGCGGATGGAAATATATCCGACGGGCAGTTGAAGTTGCTGTGCCTTTACGCGTTTGGGGTACCCACATGGGTGTGTTTTGTCTTGATCGCACACTCGCGAGAAGATGCCCGGGAGAGCAAGCACAGTGCGGCGACAGCTGCTGCAAAGATGGAGCTTGAAGCGGCTAACAGGAAACTCGAAGAGGCTGAATGCCAAAAGAAATACCTAGCGAGCCTTCTTCAACATTTCCGGTACTCGATCACCGCATACGCACGAATGATTCGCACAACCATGGAAGATCCAGGAGGGTATCAAATGGTGGATGCCGCTGACTGGTTGGCACCTGGTTCGCAAGTGGCATCCCTCGTAATTGATGGCGCTCGTGTTGCCATCAAGGCTGTGTTGCCGAACGCCACGGACGCACGCGTCGTAACTGCCTTATTTGTCGAAAAAGATGGGTATCTGACTCCGGAATACTCCTATGACGGAGCTCAAACCGACCTTATCGAGTCAGAGTTCTCTAAGTACAAAACGTTTTTTAATCTGGATGAACCGAACGCTAGCGTGGCCGTTGTGTCAGCAAAGGAAGATGTGATTCACATAGTGGAGGACACGGCTGAGGCCCACCTCGACGAGTCTCATCCATTTAAGTACTTTCCCGGGGAGAAGAAGCAACGAGACACCGTTAAGTCCTTGATTTGCATTCCGCTCGTATACGACGGAGCACCGGGCAAAGTTGTCCTGTGCTTGAGTTGTGATCGAGCAAATGCATTCAAGCAATCCCACAAGTGGAAGATCGAACAAGCGAGGCTGCATCTGCAGGCTCGACTAGAGCTTCTGGCGCATCAATCATTGCTTCTTGAGGGCATTCGATCCGCGGAGCAGCAGAAACTCAGCACCATCGAAAATCAGTACCGCCAAGCGAACGAAAAACAGTTGCGGCGGATCAAGAAAGGAGGCTCATGATGTGGTTTCGGAGGAGTGGGGAACTCGATCAAATACGTCGTCAAATTGAAGAGCAAACAAACAAGGCTGTACAGGAGCTCTTGGCAGTAATGAAGCGACAGATCGAAGAGGCGGCTAGTAGAACTTCAGACACTCACATAAGAATTGATGAAGCTCACAGCATATCGACTAGGGAGCCTCGGCGTCTCGTGACAGTTGCCACCGCGGATGGCGGCTCACCCACCGTTGCGCATGCATCAGCTAAGATGGACACTTAAGCCTAATGTCGACGCCCGATTCAATCCGCGACCGGCAATCGAACCAACGGCGGCCGTAAACACGAGAGCTTCTCGAACTCAGCCTCTGCTGACCGGACTTTGCCTTCGGTGGTTCGGTGGGTCATGAAGATCAAAGGAACCGTGGCGTCCGGTTGGCGGTCGGGTTCAGGAGCTTCATGCTGGATGATGGTGGCGATGCTGATTTCGTGGCGACCTAGAATTTCGGTCAGCGTCGCGATCACGTGCGGGCGGTCTTCTACATTGAAACGCAGGTAGTAGCGGCGTGAGATATCTTCTTCAGCCTGCAATGGGAACTCGTTCTTCTTGTCGAACAGTTCCAGGTGCTTAAACGACGCAGCAGTCCGGCCAGTCACAACACTGACAAGATCAGACACAACAGCAGACGCTGTCGGCATGCGACCGGCACCTGCTCCTGACAGCCAAACGGGACCGACGGCGTCACCTTCCAACAGAATCGAATTCAACGGTCCATCGGTCTGAGCCAGAATGCGTTCCTTCCGCAGCAGTGTCGGCTGCACGTGCATTTCCAATTCGCCGTCGATCAATTTCGAAACCGCCAGCAGCTTCACCTTGTAACCCATCTCTGACGCGAACAGCAGGTCCGTCAGCGCCAATGACTCCAGGCCCTGCCGCGGGAACGCATCAAGTTCGACACGCGTTCCGAATGCCAGCTGAACCAGAATAACCAGCTTCTGCGCCGCGTCGGTTCCATCGACGTCCATGGTTGGATCGGCTTCGGCGTAGCCCAATTCCTGCGCCTGCTTTAGCGCGTCGCTGTATGAGATTCCGGAACTCAGCATCTTCGTCAGGATGAAGTTACTGGTTCCGTTTAAGATTCCTTCCACGGATGATAGTTGGTTCGCCGTCATCGATTGGGCGACGGAATTGATCAGCGGAACACCGCCGGCCACGGCCGCTTCAAACGAAATCGTGCGTCCGAGTTCATGAGCCAGCTGAAACAGTTCGACTCCGTGAATACACAGCAAAGCTTTGTTGGCCGTGACCACATCTTTGCCGGCTCTCAGCAGTTTCTCCATCACCGTCTTGGCGTCGGTGCTGCCGCCCATCAATTGCAAGACGATTGTGATGTCGGGGTCGTTGATGATACTGTCGATATCGCTGGTCAACACTTCCGGCGGAACCGCGACATCGCGTTCCTTATCGACGTCCAGTACGCAAACTTTGGCCAGTTCGACAGGTCGACCCGCGCGGCGAGTGATGCGGTCTTGTTCGTCCAGCAGAAGACGGGCGACGCCACATCCAACGGTTCCCAAACCAACCATTCCGACTTTGACGGGATTCGAACTCATTGAACGCTGCGTCTCTCTGGTTGGATGGGCCGAGCCTCAAACGGAAAAAGTGGGCTCGGCAGGTGCGGGAGCAGTGTTTCTATCGGCACCCGGCATCGAGTGACTTCGGGCGTTGTGCGGCCCTCTTTGAGGCGACTTCCCTGGACGACAGATGTTCTCCGTTAATCCCGCCAATTGGCTGCGGATACTACCAAGACGCGAAGGACCGGTAAATTGTGGTATTTGAGTCCCATCGCGCTTGATTGGAGATCATCATGGTAGCTGGATCGTTGATTGAGACCCTCGGGCTGAACCCTATAATCCGCCCGGCGACGAAGCGGCATCGCCGAGAACCAAAAGCGGTACCCACCGAGACATCCATGACATCAGAGCAGTTTCGCGACACCCGAATCGGGGCCGTCAGCTATCTCAACTCAAAACCTCTGATCGAGGGACTGGCCGACGCCGTTCCCCTATCGCTGGATTATCCGAGTTGCCTGGCCGACGACCTGGCTGGCGAACGCCTGGATGTGGCATTGGTTCCGTCTGTGGAATTCTTTCGGAACACCGACCAGGGCTATTCGATCATCTCCGATGCCTGCGTCGCCACCCGCGGCGAAGTGCACAGCGTGAAGCTGTACTCACGCGTGCATCCCGGCGACATCAAACGGCTTGCGCTGGATGAAGGTTCCAGAACCAGCAGCACTTTGGTTCAGATACTTCTGTCTGAAAAGTACGGTGTGCGGCCGGAACTCGAACCGCTGCCGATGGAACACGACACAACACAATCCGACGCCGACGCAATCCTGCTAATCGGCGACCGCGCGATGACCAGCCCGGATGAAGAGTTCGTCGAGACCTGGGATCTGGGAGCCGAATGGACCAACTGGACGGGACTCCCGTTTGTGTTCGCCATGTGGGTGGCCAGGAAAGACGCCAAGATCGATGGGCTCGCCACACAACTCTCCGCCGCGCGCGATCGGGGTGTGGCTGCCATTGAACACATTGCGAACCGTGAAGCAGCCGGACTGGGGCTCACCCCCGAAGCTGCTTCAGACTACCTGCGAAACAATCTGCACTATCATCTTGGTTCTGCTGAACTAAACGGCCTGCGTTTGTTTCAGAACTATGCATCACAACTGGAATTGATTCCCGAAAGTCACGACCGTGTCCGAGATTACGTCACTGCTTGAAAAAGCTGTTGCCGGCGAACGGCTAACCCCGGCCGATGGACTGGCACTGCTTCAGTCAACCGACATCACCGCCATCGGCCGCGCGGCAGATGCGATTACGCGGAAGCTGCATCCTGAGCCGTACCGCACGTACAACATCGATCGCAACATTAACTATTCGAACTCATGCACTGCCGTGTGTGACTTCTGCGCGTTCTATCGACCGCCGGGACACCCGGATGTGTACGTGCTGACGAAGGAAGAACTGCACAAGAAGATTCAGGAAACCGTCGAACTCGGCGGCGACCAGATTCTCATGCAGGGCGGTCTGCATCCGAAGCTGCCGCTGGAGTGGTACGAGGAAATGCTAAGCGGCATTCGCGAGGCGTTCCCAACAGTCAACGTGCACGGGTTCAGCCCGCCTGAGATTCATCACTTCGCTAAAATCAGCAAGCTGCCACTGAAGACGGTTCTTGAACGACTCAAAACGGCCGGCCTGGGAAGCATTCCCGGTGGTGGTGGCGAGATTCTGGTCGACCGCGTTCGCAAGCTCATTACTCGCGGCAAGGTGCTGACCGACGATTGGTTGAACGTCCACCGCGTGTGGCACGAACTCGGCGGAAAATCAACCGCGACCATGATGTTCGGTCATGTTGAAACACTTGAAGAACGCATTGAGCACCTGGAACGCCTGCGCGAGCTGCAGGATGAAACCAATGGGTTTACCGCGTTCATTTGTTGGACGTTCCAGCCGCCGGAGGAACCACCGTGGTTCGACAACCGCAAAGACGGCTACGACATGACCAACATTCAGGAAGCTGGAGCGTTTGAGTACCTGAAGACTCAGGCAGTCGCCCGGTTGTACTTGGACAATTTCCCAAACATTCAGTCATCGTGGGTGACCCAGGGCGAAAAGATCGGCCAGGTTGCGCTGTTCTTCGGAGCGAACGATATGGGCAGCCTGATGATAGAAGAGAACGTCGTGTCTCAGGCGGGAACAGTATACCACCTATCCGTGGACACGCTGCGACGTTGCATTAGCGAGGCTGGCTATATTCCGCGGCAGCGTAACGTCTATTACGAATACATCGACGACGAGGATGCGTTCAAAGGTACCGGCAATCCGGATCCGGCCGTCCTACCGGTTCTGAATTCGTAACGCACAGGCTGTGATTGCGAAGGCGGAAGGCAGAAGGAAGAACGCGGAACTGCGTGTGATACAGTTCCTCGTAAGCTTCGTCCTTCCGCATTCCTTTTTCTGCCTTCTCCATGATTCAGGCTCACCAGCTCACCAAGGAATTCCCGGATCTCAAACGGGGACGCGTCCGTGCCCTGGACAATGTGAGCTTCGAGATTCCTGAAGGCGAAATCTTCGGCTTGCTGGGACCCAACGGAGCCGGCAAGACCACCTGCCTGCGAATCTTAAGCACCGTCCTGCAGCCCACTTCCGGCACCGCGCGGGTTGCGGACTTTGATGTGTCAGAATACCCGGCCGACGTTCGCCGGCGTATTGGGTTCATGTCCAACAACACGGGCATCTACGACCGCATGACCGCCCGGGAAATGGTGCAGTACTTTGGTCGTCTGTACGGCATGGAAGAAGACGCACTCAACACACGCATCGAAGAAATATTCGACGTGTTGCAGATGAACGAGATCTCCGATCGGCTCGGTTCGAAGCTCTCAACCGGCAACAAGCAAAAAGTCTCCATCGCGCGAACCATCGTTCACGATCCGCCCGTCATGATTTTTGACGAACCCACTTCGGGCCTGGACGTACTGGTCGCACGCAGCGTGTTGGAGACAATCGACTCACTGCGAGATCAGGGAAAATGCATCGTCTTTTCCACTCACATCATGCGAGAAGTCGAAAAGCTCTGCGACCGCGTTGCCGTGATTCATCGCGGTGAAATCCTGGCAATGGGTTCCATCGAACAGCTGATTGACGAACACGAACAACCGGATGTTGAAGAACTGTTCTTTGAACTCATCCGCAAACACGACCAGCAGGTTGCCGCATCAGTATGAGTCCACGGAACGTAAAACTCGTCTTCCTGCGCGAAGTCCGCGACCAACTGCGCGATCGGCGTACGTTGTTCATGATTGTCGTGTTGCCGCTATTGCTGTACCCGTCACTGGGTATCGGCATGTTCCAAATGATGACAACCTTCCGCGAACAACCGCGCGAAGTTGTCATTCTGGGAGCCAGCAATCTGCCTGACGCTCCCGGACTGCTGGACGACGATGGCATTCGCACCAAGTGGTTCACTGGTGGCGAAGCCGACGCGTCGAAGCTTCGAATTCTTCATGACCTGGCGGTGATGGACGAAGAACCGGACACGACCGACGATGAACAAGCCGACGAGAATCCGCCAACACCGGAGGAAGCTCGAGTTGCGGCCGCTGCCGAACGTCGCCGACAACTCTTGGACGCCGCTAAGTCCATTCGCCGCACGGTGAAAGAGTCTGAAAACAAAGCCGAAGCCGTGAACCTTGCGTTTCGTGAGAGCGGTATCGATGTCCTGGTACTTGTTCCTCACGCGTTTGCCGACGGACTAGGACAAGCCAACAACGCGATCAGGCAGGGTTCTCCCGCACCCACGTACCCTGGCCCGGTTGTCATCAGCAACAGCGCCGATGAAAAATCGATGGTGGCGTCACAACGCGTTTCCGACGCGCTTCAAAACTGGGAGAAGGCGCTGCTGGAAGGACGGCTCGAAGCGGCCGGTCTGCCCGCCGACATCCATCAACCCGCCCAAATCACAAGAATCGACGTCGCGCAAACCGAACAACTTGCGGCGAACGTGTGGAGCAAGCTGTTTCCGGCATTGCTGGTCATCATGACTGTCACCGGAGCGTTCTATCCGGCCATTGACCTTGGGGCCGGTGAAAAAGAACGCGGCACCATGGAGACGCTGCTTATCTGCCCGGCTTACCGATCAGAAATCGTGCTGGGTAAGTTCTTCACTGTGATGTTGTTTAGCTGTGGCACTGCGATTCTGAACCTCGCCAGCATGGGCTTTACCGGCCAATACATGGTCAGCATGGTTGGCCAGCACACTCAGATGGCCGGCGAGCTGTCGTTCCCATCCGCAGCCGCTCTGTTTTGGCTGTTCGTTCTGCTCATCCCCATCGCCGCGCTGTTCAGCGCGTTGTGTCTGGGGCTGGCGACGTTTGCCAAGTCCAGCAAAGAAGGTCAGTACTACCTGACTCCACTGCTCATGGTGACCATGGGACTGACCGTGTTCTGCCTGTCGCCGGCTGTGGAAATCACGCCGTTCTACAGCGTACTGCCGGTCGTCAACGTGGCTTTGCTGTTGAAAGGCATGTTGCTGGCTCCTGTTTCTTCACAGTCGTTGTATGTCTACATCCTGCCGGTTCTTGTCTCCAGCGCCGCGTATAGCCTGTTGGCTTTGTGGTGGGCGATTGAACTATTCGGCAGCGAAGCGGTTCTGTTTAGAGCGTCAGAACGCGTAAGCCCACGGTTGTGGCTGCGGCACCTAATGACCGAAAAACAGCGGCTGCCAAGTTTCGCGCAAGCCATCCTGTGTTTCGTTGCGATCATGTTCCTTCAATTCGGGGCGATGGGATTCATGCGGGACATGTTGTCCAGTGGGGATCCATCGACAGCGATGCACCGCGTTTTGGTGGTTCAGCAAATCTTCATTATCGCATTGCCGGCGGTTCTCATGTCGCTGCTGCTGACCAGCTCCGTCAAGGACACACTGCGACTTCGACTGCCTCCATTGAAATCAATCGTGGCAGCCGCGGGACTGGCTCTTGTACTCCAGCCACTGTCGTTTGAACTGTCCGCATCTTTGTCGGGTTGGTTCTTCCCGGAACTCTCATCTGAACTCCAAGAAGCGATGAAAAGCCTCACGTCGGGACAGACCAGCTTGTGGATGATGCTGGCCGTCTTCGCGCTGGCTCCGGCAATCTGCGAAGAAGTGGCGTTCCGCGGCTTCGTACTAAGCGGGCTTGGTCGTTCCGGTCGAACCGGCTTCGCCATCGCCGGATCCGCCGCGGCGTTCGGAATCATGCACATGAACCCGCAGCAGGTGTTCAATGCAACGCTGCTGGGTCTGGTCATCGGACTCATCGCCGTCCGATCGCGTAGTCTGCTGGCATGCATTCTGTTCCACTTAATCTACAATTCGCTGGGGGTTCTGCACGCGTCACTTGGCATGGATGTCTCCACCGACGGACTTTTCAAGTATTTGTTCCGGCACGAAGGTGGAATGCTGCGGTACTCACCGCTGCTGCTGGCCTTCGCGGCTGTCATCGCCTACCGACTCATTCGCTGGGTTGCCAACGATACACGCCAGTCGGCAGCAGATGGCCCGCTGGAAAACGACAGCCAAACAAGTCTCCCAACACCAATTCCGGTTACGCAGGATTCCCATCCGGCAACCTAATATTGCGTCCGAGGTCCCCATGAAATCACAAGCCACACGCGCTCTGCTTTGCGGTGCGATTGTTTGCCTGACAACCTTGACTGTGTCGGCGGGTACAATTTTTGTGAACAACGTCGGCGGCGACGACAGGTTCGACGGAACCGCAGCAACTCGAGACAGTGGCCGCGTCGGACCGGTGAGAACTTTGCACCGCGCAGTTCGACTGGCAAACTTTGGCGACACTATCGTCATCGCGAACGAGGGCCAGCCGTATTACGAATCGCTCACGCTGACCGGCGGGAAGCACAGTGGAAACGCAACGGTTCCGTTCAGAGTCATCGGCAACGGCGCCACGCTTAGCGGGTTGTGGTCTGTCCCAACAGAATGCTGGCGACAACACGATGGCAACGTTTGGTCATTCGAACCGATTCACAAGGGGCACTACCTCCTTCGTAAGGACGGCCGAAAACTGGAACAAGTCGAAGTCGGTTCTTATCTGGAACAGCCCGTTGGACTTCCGGCCGGCAAGTTTGCTGTCTACAAGGGCCGTGTCTTCTACAAACCTGAAAGAGGCGAAGACATTCAGGAGCACAGCTTCGACATGGCCCAGCGGACAACCGGCGTATCTTTGTACGGTGTGCGAAATGTGATCATTCGAGATTTGAACGTCCAACACTTTCGCGTCGACGGCCTAAACGCACACAGCCTGTGCCGCGATGTCGTGGTCAACAATCTGACGTCAACACACAACGGCCGCTCAGGATTGACCGTCGCCGGTTCCTCAAGCATCGTCTTTCGAAGGTGCGATGTGAAAGACAACCTGATTGACAGTCTCCGCATCATGGAACGCGGCGAAGCTGATCTTCAGGATTCCGAACTCGATGTCGAACCATCGTTGATCCGGGAAGTCTCATCATTCGGATTCGGTTACTAGCGAGCACTGAAATCAGTAGGTGGCACGCACGCAACGTCAGGCGGCGCCTGGAACATCGCCCAGCATGTGTTCCAGCTTGCCCAGTTGCTGTTCGATAGATGATTCATCAATCGTCGCAGGCAACGTCTCGCCGAACCGGACTTTGTAGAACTGTTCAACCAGCCAACCCGGGAAATCACCAAGTCCCGCAGCCCGCAGGCGTTCGCCCCAGGCTGAGTTCATCGCGACTACGAATTCGCGTTCAGTCTGAGACGGCCCGCGCCGCTGGCCGTGTTGGTCGCAGATCTCACGGAATCGTTCGTAGAACCTGACGATTCGCTGTTCGCGCTGTGCGGTCACCGCCTTCGCACCGCTCCAGCCAAACAGTCCCAGCACGCGCTGAAGCAGGTTCCCAATACGCCATCGGAACCGATACGCGATCGCCAGCAGAACCAGTGAAGCGACCAGGAATCCCGGTACGCTAAACCAAACTCGCCGAGAAAACGCGCTGCGCCAGCCGTCTTTGCCTCGACCGCTTATCGAACGAAAGAATGTCTGGAACTGATTCTTTATCGGGTCGTAAAATCGCTTCTTCTGTTCGTCCAGAGACACGTTCAAAACAAACCGCGACCACAATTCGTTCAACCACATTTTCAGGTCGGCCAGCGGCTTAAGCTCCGGTGCCATCGAGGCCACGCTGACTGATCGCGCGGTCGGTGTTGGGTCGAACGTTTTCCATTCGTTGTTGATGTAGGCTTCGACCCACGTGTGAGCGTGCATCTGCTGCACTTCAAATGTGCCGTCAATGTCGTTGGTGTAGCCACCTTTGAAACCGTTGACCAAACGAGCGGGAATGCCTTGCGACCTCAGCATCAGGGTCATGGCTGATGCAAAAAATTCACAGTTGCCGGTTCGATGATTAATCAGAAAATCTTCAACCGGATCCAGGCTGGTATCCATCTGCACGGCCGTCAGTGAGTACAGGAACCGGTCCGGGTCGCTTAGATAGTCTTGAATGCGTTCGGCTTGAATCTGAGGTTCAGGCTCCAGCCCTTCAATGGTTCCGCCAACCGTTGCCGCCAGCGCCCGCAGCTGTGTGAGTTCTTCAGGAACCTGCTGGAACATGAGCCGACAAACCTGACCACACCAACTCTTCGCGTAGCCTGGCCACGGACGGAACTCCAAAGACCTTGGCCTCCTTCGGTTTCTACCGTCTTTCCTGCTTTCGCCGCCGACTTTGATTGGTGAGATAACCGTGTAGCGGGACGCATACTGTCGCCCACGCGGGTAATGAATCGCCCCGGTCTCCCGCGCCGCGCGAACCTGACGACGCTCGCCGTGAATCGTCATGCTCATGTACGGCGCCATCACAAACAGCACTCGGGCGCGAGTTCGCTGGAGAGAGAATTCCTGACGAATCCGGCCGTACTGGTCATCCTGGTTCAGTGGAATGGCGACGTAGTTATCCGCTTTCGCGCGTTGCCATTGTCCGTTCTTGTAGTTTGACATCACCGTGCCGCGGAACATCGGCTCGTCCATGCCCTGTTCCTGCGCGAAGTCCTCGACACTGACCACTTCGTCAGTCGCCACATCAAACATGCGAACTCGCAGGACGGGTTCGTTGCTTTCCAGAATGGTTCCCATCTCGCCCAGGCGAACCGTCTCAGTGTATCCGGTCAGCGCCACCGCCCGCTTGCGTCCCGCTTCCAGTGCCACGTTGGCGAATGGGTTCCCGATAAACACGCGCGGGACCGCGGCGAAAACGACGCCGGCTATCATGGTCGTTGCAAACAGCGTCTTCACCAGAGTTCTGCGGAACCGACCACCCAGCCAACTCACGCCCTCGTCAATTTGCGACGCTCCGGAAGTGGCACCAAAACGGCGAAATGGATCGGCCGCGGCCTTCCGCCGTACACCTCGACGATCGCCTTCGCGAACCATCGCCACCTGTCCGTACTCACGATGAGCGTTCCGGAAACAGAATATCGACATCGTCCACAGCATCAGAATCAGACTGAGAACCAACATGGCTCCATACCAGCCTTCAGTGGTCAGCACCGCACCGACCGCAATCTGTAGCAGCGACAACGCCAGCAACAACCAGTACTCACGCGTCCGCCAACGCGTGAACAGAATAATCCAGGTCAGGTACACGATGATGTGAGCAATCGACAACAGCCGCGATTCAATGTCGCCGAACGCGAACTCCAGGAAGGCGGCCCCAAAAGCTCCCATCCCAAGAATCGCCGCCAGCCACGTCGGGCATCTCATCCGATCAGCACGGTAAGCGAACCACGCAACGACCACGATCGGTAACGAAAGCGGTACGGGAAAAACACGACCTTCCGCCAGGCTAAGCATCAATCCGGCCCAGCCCACACACAGGAACACAGCCCGAGTCATCGCGCGATCGGCATTCATGACGCGACCTCCGTCGGCACAGCATTTAGCTGCGATTCGAATTCGTCCTCACGCAGGCGGAAGATATCAGCCAGGCCTTCCCTTGTTGCATGCACCACGTGACACGCACCCAGTCCGCGCCCCGAACCGGCGTCTGCGGAATCCACCGCGTCAATCGAATCACGTGTGGTCAGAAAAATCGGCTGTAGCTGTTCTTTCCGAACCACAGCCACCTGCTCAGCCAACCATTCCGGACTCGCGGCGGGCGATGGCTGGCATCGAGCAAGCGCGTCGAAAATTCGATCCCATAGTTCGGGAGCAGCCTTGCCAACAATGCTCACGTTTTCAGACCCACTCAGAAAAAACGCAACATTGCCATCGCCCACAGCTCGAGAAAACTCGTGGCAAATGGTCGCTGCGAAACTTGCAGCAAGTTCCGTCCGATGGCTCTCTTCGGAACCGCTCCGAACAGACTTCGATGCCGACCACAAATCAATCACGATGACCGCGTCGTGTTCGCGGTTCTCCTGGAACTCACGCACCATGAGCTCGTCCATGCGAGCAGAAGTGCGCCAGTGAATGCTTCGAATCGAATCACCCGGCCGATACTCACGAATCTGTTTGAAGTCGTCATCAAACACGCCGAACGTCGAACGCTGATCATCCGCAATGCGGTCGTCGCCCACGACACGGCGCCACCAACTGGGTGAGACCTCACCGATCTGCGGGTGCACCAAAATCTCGTCTGGTGTCTCAAAGTAGCGGCCGCGTTCGCCCAAACCAAAGGGGAACCGCGAACTCACAACCGTCGGCCCAAGCTTGTAAACACCGCGCTGATAAAGACGGGCGCGATACGCGGCCGTACGGTGTTCCTTCGCCGCCACCCGAAAAAACAAAACCCGTCCGCTAAGTTCTTCGTGTTCATTCGAAATGGTGTCTTCGACTCGCATGAGCCGGCAGGACAGGAAACGCCGCTCGTTGTACAGGCTCAGGTCAATCGAAAACGTCTCCCCCGCAGCAACACGCTCGGGCACACTACGTTCAACCCGAATACGCTTCAGCATCACGTACACGACCCAGCCGTTCAGAACAAACGGACCAGTCATGAGAGCGAACACCAACAGCAATGTGTTCGAGTGCCCCAGCATGGAGCCCGTGGCCAGCACCACCATGACGGCAATGTAGGCGATCACCTCCGGCGGCATACTGAAGCGTTGTCGGTACACACGACGGAACCAGCGAAACCGCGAGGGTCGCCAGCTGTTTGGAATCAGGAACGCGAACCCGGAAACAATCAGCGCCGCGCCGCTGATAATCAGGAATATCTGAAACGGAACGTTGCGGAAGTAAATGACCTGTTCGTAGATCAATCCGCCGATGACCAGCAGCAGCCCGGTAACGATGCGGAGCCCGCGAAAGAAGCTTCTTGATTCCTTTGAATTGTCTTCTGTCATCGTCGGCTCGCCCTGCTGCAAGACAAGTCAGTATACACGCAGGTGTCGCTCTTAGGCAGACTCCGGCCGAAGTGTGTTGGATGTTTCACGCTGGAAGACTCATTCTGAGTTTGGCAGGAACCGAGCGCTGCGTTCCGGTAATATCTTGGAACGTTTTCTTATTTCGTTCGAGCCCCGTTTTCTTTCCGTTCGACACGCCACAAGGTCTTCACGATGCACACACCCGCTTTAGCACTAGTTCTGATTGCCGCCGCGTCAACAGCCGTTGATGCCGCACCTCAGCGGTCCAGGTCCGCGTTCAAACAAATCGAGATTGAGTCGTTGGACAAGCTAAAGATCACTGCCGATCTGTATGCTCCACACGCTGACAAGAAGACGCCGTTTATTGTCCTGTGCCATCAAGCCGGATTTTCACGCGGTGAGTACCGCGAGATTGCTCCGAAGCTGAACAAGATGGGTTTCAACTGCGTCGCGATCGACCAGCGCTCAGGCCGCGGTGTTGATCGAATCGAAAACGAAACCGCCAAACGTGCAGCCGCTGCCGGTAAGTCGACTCAGTATCCAGACGCCGAACAAGACATGATCGCAGCGGTTCAGTTTGTTAGAAAGAACCACGCTAAGGGCAAGGTCATCCTGTGGGGCAGTTCTTACAGTTCTGCTTTGGCACTACGAATCGCTGGCGACAAGCCAAAGCTGGTTGATGCAGTCCTGGCATTCGCTCCTGGCGAATACTTTGCACGACTCGGAAAACCAAACGACTGGGTGACTCAGTCTGCAAAGAAAATCCAGGTCCCGGCGTTCATCACTTCTGCGAAGAATGAGCACAACAACTGGAAGGGCATTTACGCGGCGATCCCCGGCAAGAACAAAACCATGTTCCTTCCAAAGACCAAAGGTAACCACGGCTCGCGAGCGTTGTGGAGCAAGATGTCTGACAACAAGAGCTACTGGGACGCCGTGACACCGTTCCTCGCGAAAGTTGCCGGCCGACCAATGTCAGGATCAGGAACCAAAGCTGGTTCAGGTAAGAAAGCCGGTTCAAGCAAGAAGTAGAACGCCGTAGTTGGTGAGTCGAACCCTCATCACCAACCGCTCAGCCACGAGGTAACCGGTTCGAGTTGAACCGAACCGGTTGCCCTCGGCACTCCATGCCACCCAGCGGTGTGGGTAGAGCCACTCACCCGCGCTGGCGGCTGCTTCGCGATTCTGGAATGGGGCAGGGCATCACCCCTTCGCGCCCGCGTTCAGGCCCAGTGCCTCAACGTGCCGCGCATGGGCGAAAGGTAGTGGGTACACTTGGTCCCACGAATCATTTCGTCGTACCTGGTTAGCCATCGCGCTTGCCAGATGGAACCGCAGACCCACCTTTGAACCGAGCAGTCCATGAAACCGACAGTAACACTTCTGCTATGTGCAATTGGCGTAGCTGTAACTTCCTCAGCGATTGCTCAGGAGAATTCGGCGCCGGATCAACAGTATTTTCCAGGCCGATGGGGCGAGTGGGAAACACGGGAACCCGCAGCAGTGGGAATAAATGCGGAACGGCTGAATGAAGCCGTTGAGTTCGCCAAACAAGCTGAGAATCCAGCGTCGAAGAATCTGTCGGAAGTGGTGGCTCTATCGTTTGCGAACGAGCCATTCGACACCATCGTTGGTCCCACAAAACCGCGCGGTGGAGCGAATGGGTTGATCGTGAAGAACGGTTACATCGTCGCCGAATGGGGCGACACCAAACGCGTCGATATGACGTTTAGCTGCACCAAAAGCTATCTGTCCACGGTCGCCGGACTGGCAATGGACGATGGCCTGGTTCGCAGTGCGAACGATCGGTTGCAGGACTATGTTCGCGACGGCAAGTTTGATTCAGAACACAACGCGAAGATTACGTGGGAACATCTGCTTCAACAAACGTCCGACTGGTCCGGCACGTTGTGGGACAAACCGGATTGGGCCGATCGGCCCCAGGGACGCAATCGAACGAAGTGGAAGGACCGCGAGCTGCACGAACCGGGTTCGTTCTTTAAATACAACGATGTTCGAGTGAACCTGTTGGCGTCGTCGCTGATGGATGTCTATCGCAAGCCACTGCCAGTGGTTCTCCGCGAACGCATCATGGACCCAATCGGTGCGTCACCAACGTGGCGGTGGCACGGCTATAAGAATTCGTGGGTGACACTGGACGGCCAGACAATGCAGTCGGTCAGCGGAGGAGGCCACTGGGGCGGCGGCATGTTTATTTGCTCGCGCGATCATGCTCGGTTTGGATATTTGTTCCTGCGAAACGGCAAATGGCGAGACAAGCAGTTGATCTCAAAAGACTGGATAAAAGCTCTGCGCGTTCCGGCGAAAGCGAACCCGGAATACGGCTACATGTGGTGGCTGAACACCAACAAGTCGCGCATCCCGTCGGCTCCTGAATCGGCGTTCAACGCATCCGGCTTCGGCGGCAACTATGTTTACGTCGATCAGGAAAACGACCTGTTGATCGTCTTGCGCTGGACGCCCGATCTTTCGGGCGTTGTTAAGAAGGTCCTGGCTGCGGTTGAATGAGGAACACTCATTCTCGTAGTGGATGAGGCAACCAGTCCCAAGGGCTGAGGCCAGGTTCGGGACTCGTGGCCTCGTCCACTACGAAAAACTCTCGCGATACGAATTCGGTTTCGATTGAAACGGCTCGGTCCACGCAGGCATCGATTTCTATTCGATGAGTGTCACACCGGCAATTCGTGCGATTTCTTCGAAGGCGCTATTCAAAGCGGAAAAGTCATTCGCGTGGTACCACTGGCCTCCACCTGCGTTCGCAAGCCTCGTCATCAGGTCCGTGTCAGCGTTATCCCCAAATGAGACTGCAAACAGAACCATTTCGGGGTGAGCTGCGAGGGCCGTCGCCAGGGCTTCTTCCGGATCAACGGAACCACTAATGTGCCTGCCATCAGTCATCAGGACCATGACTGGTTTGGCGGTTGGACGGTGGCCGGGACCAAACAGCACCTGCGTTCCGACAGTAATGCCGTCAGCGATGTTGGTGCCCGAACGCCAACGCATGGCCAGGTAGTTGTAGTCAAAGTTCTTGTAGCCAGTCGCAGGTGATTCGAGCGCTGAGGCGTACTTCTCCGCATCTGGATCTGTAACTCCCGTACCGACAATTGCACTGCGAATCGAAGTGGGCAGGCCTGCCGTGATGCTGATGGGATTCGCAATTGTTGTCGCTTCGCTTGGGTGGTCGGCGTCCTCAGCGATGCTGACAAGCCCCAGAGATTCGTGTCCGCGAGACGCATCGATCTCGTTCCGAAATCTTAGGACTGCCTGCTTCAAAGCCTGCATTTTTGACAGGTTGATTTGAGATCCTGTGACTTCGAATTCGGTGTGTCGAAGATCACCTGCGGCCGCGGCAGCGTAAAACGAGTCGCCCGGGCCATACATATCGTCTTCGAGTGAAAAGAGGTTTGAGTTGTACGCTGATGTGGTCGTTGTGCCCGCATCGTGATCCAGCATTGATGCCGAGCGGTCAAGAACCAGGACAATGTCACGGTCCTGCACAATTGCCGAAGCGTTCTTCGATACGCTTAGAGACTCCGTTCCCACAAAGGCCCCAAACAGTACCGGAAAGTTCGCCAGACGAGGTCCAACGTTGACAGCGTTTGAGCTCACATCATATCCGCCTCCACTGGCAGTTGGATTGAACTGCACACCGGCACCATTTGTGCTACTGAAACCGAACGTGATCTCGTTGGCTGGCACGACAACCTCGCTGCCACCAGCTCTGTTAAGTTCAGCCACCATTTGAATTTCGGCTCGAAGCGCGGCGTCGGTGACCGCAGCGTCAGTCGGATCACCTACACCGCGAGACATCGCTTCTGCTCCGGCTCGGGCTGATATGTCAGCGACTGACTGGAGTTCCAATTGCAGCAGTTGTACGCGTGCCAGGTCAACGGAGAACGCAATGGCGATCATGAAGACCGACAACAGCAGGACCACCAAAACCAGGGTGGCTCCTCTTCGAGTCGTCACGGTTGCACGAGTGCTGTGTCTCTTCATGACAGATACCTTCATTCTAAAGCTGAACTACTTTTCTCGGAGCAGGTCAAACCTGGAGACAATGTGTTTGCCAGTGAAAAATCGACCAGTACCCCACAGGTTTTGGTCCACCGGGATACTAATTTCGACGCTCGCGAGATTGTTCACGGCATCAATGGACGGAGTCACAACTGCACCGCTAACCGAATAGGGCAACAGCTTTTCGTTCGCGACCGTTTCCATGTCGGCGACGGTCGCGCCGGGCAGAATCCCACGTCGCGAGCTTTCGTAGGCTGCTGTAGCGGCAGCGTGACGAATCATTTCCACGCGTGACCATTCCCAGAAGCCCCAAAACACGATGAAGACAATTGGCATGGTCACTGCCATCTCAACGGCAGTTGCCCCGCGACGCTTGTGAGATCTTTTAGGCTGCAGTTTCGTCTGTCGGTTTTTCACTATCGCTCCTTCACGAAGTAGACCTGCGAGTGAATTGCCGATCCCAGAAGACCGAACGGCGACACTAAGGCTGGGCGGTTCACTGTAATTCGCAGCCGCAGCAAAGTGCCTCTCGGAACCTGCCCCAACCCACTTGTGGGCGTACCAATTTTCGGAACGTCGAAGTGTGTCGTCGTGGGCTCGGCCACCGAATCGGCATTCACGGTGCGCGGTGCGACATCAATATCGATGTCAAAGTTGTCCAACCCGCGCTGAGTCAGGATGTCGACTGCAACTCGCTGTACATCAACCCCGGTTCTTTTCCCCGAAGCAGCGACACGCGCGCATTCGTGCGCAGCGGCTCTGGTTGCGTGCTGCTGGAAAATGCCGTTACTCAACTCTATTGAGCCAAGAACCAACAACAGCATTAGCGGAAGGCAAACCGCTGCCTCGACCAACGCGGCTCCGCGGCGGTTTTTCGTGTCAGAATGTGAATTGGTCATAATACTGCCCCTTCAAACGAAAATTAGTTTGCGTATTCCCGACGAAGAGCCAGGTTTGCCGTTCACAACGAGTTCTGCACCAGCTTGCCGTAAGCCATGCTTACTTTGCGGTCTGTACGGATGAATCCGGCTGGCTCAGTGCACAAATCCAATAGGTTAGCTCAGTGTCGATTCGCCGTGAGTTGTCGGTGCGTCCGAGAAATCAGTCAGAACGCGGGCGCCGAACCGGTCTCGTGAATCGATTTTCAATCGGTTGTCTCCTGCCGGATCAAGAACACGAGGCATCCGCCGGCGCGGTTCTTCAGGCAGGCCATTCACGTCCGCAAGCGGGGCATCCTGCCCGCTCTCTCGTCCTGTTCCAGACTGTTCCGACTGAGTTCGTCAGGGACGTTGGGACTGAATAGCCCCGAATAGTCAGCTCGCTTCCCTCAACGGAGCTTCTCGCCATCGCGGTGGCTCTGTTGCTGACATTGCTTCGATCTCAGAGGTCACACGTGTCGTCACGTCAGGAGGTCAGGCGGGCAGCTAAGCCAGCAAGGAAGCCAAAGAAATGTTGACCAGGCCCTTGGGTTGCGAGTGCTGGTAGGCCCTTAGTTTGTACGTTCTGGTGTTGAATGTGCTAACAGGTTAGCATATGCTAGTTGTCTGACATGTTTGTAGGAGCTCCGATGGCGCGGCAGGGAAAGACACCTCTTGAGCTTGGCAAGAGGGAAAGACAGGTCTACGAGACCGTCGTGCGGCTTCAGGAAGCCGCTGTGGCACAGGTGCGACGGGAACTCGCGGATCCCCCCAGCTATTCGGCGGTGCGGGCGACGCTTGGGTTTCTCGTTGAAAAAGGCTGGCTGAAGTTTCGGCGAGACGGCCAGAAGTATCTGTACCGACCGGCGGCCAGCCCGGAGAAAACCCGAAGCAATGCGATTCGGCGACTGCTGACGAACGTGTTTGGCGGTTCGGCTCAGGACGCAATGGTTGCACTGCTGGATGAGGCATCTGAAGACTTAACGGACGAGCAACTGCGCGAGATCAGCAAGATGATCCAGCAGGCTCGAAAGGAGAAGAAATGACAGACTTTCTGCTTCAGTATCCGCTTGCTGCCCTGCTATTGAAACTGGCTGTCGGCAGCTCTTTGTTGCTTAGTGCTGCGCTGATTCTCGCGCGATGGAACCGGTGTGGGCCAGCGGCGACTCGGTGCCTGGTTTTGCAGACGGGGCTCATCGGCGTGTTGTTCCTGCCGTTGGCGCTTCTGTTACCAGGTCAATCAGCCGTGCGGAGTCATGATGTGTCGACGGCTCCTGAACCAGCACTGCGAGACTTCGATTACCGGGAGGAGATTTCGACACAGGGGGCTCGTCCTTTCGTTACCGCCAGCGAAACGAATGCCGTCACCACGCCATCAACTGAAGGCGCATCAACAGAACAAACTTCTGCCTCCGCGCCGACACCGGTAGCTGGCCCCACTATGGCTGCCAACGGGACCGCGAGTCGGCCGACGGCACTCATGCCGCTCGCGTTGCGCAGTTTGGTTGTGGTTTGGCTGTTAGTTGCAGGCCTGCGCATTGCGGCGATCTGCTTGTCGATGATGCGAGCCCGTCGGTTGGCGAGAACACTTCAAGCTCCCGAGCAAGGTGCGGTTGCGCACGTGGCCAGGCAGTTTACCCGGAACAACGGGCGCCTGGAAATTGGCCTGACCGACGTTCCGGTGCCAGTCACAACAGGCTTGTGGCGACACTGCATTCTGCTGCCTCAAAGCGCGACGGACTGGGATAGCCAGCAGGCGTGGCTGGTGCTCGCTCACGAAACGGCGCACGTACGGCGGTCCGATGTGCTTGCGCGATTGCTTTGTCAGTTGGCGTCTGCGGTTGTGTGGTTCAATCCGCTGGCCTGGCGAGTCTACCGGTTGGTGGAATCTGAACGGGAGATCGCTTGTGACGATCAAGTGTTGCTCGGCGGCGGTGGTGCGGCGGAATACGCGGAATGTCTGCTGGGCATGAGTCGAAGTCGGTTCGGTCGCCCGCTGGCAGCGGTGTCCATCGCGGAGCCACCATTACTTACGCGCGTGCGTTTGGTTCTTAGTAACGACCAGACACGTGGATCTTCCACTCGCGTCGGGAAGGTGGGAACGGGGATCTTGATGGCAGGTCTGATCCTCCTCTGCGGCGTGTTCCATCCGACGCCACCGTCCGTGTTGGCTCAACAGGATGATGTGACTGTTGCCGAACCACGGACCGACAAACTGGGTGACCCGCTTGAGAAGCACGTGATTCACAGGTTCGGCACGCGTCGGTTCCAGCATCCGAGTGGTGTTCTGGAAGTCTGTCAGTCGAAAGACGGGCGTACGGTTATCACATACGGGCGGCGTGTTGTCATCGGATGGGACGCGAACAGCGGAAAGCAACTCTGGCAGGTCGAACGAGACCAACGAACCACGCGCAGGCCACGATTGGACACCGGCTATGGTCTACGAGTCATGTCGCAAGCACGTGAAACCGGTGAGATTGTGTCGCTCAAGACGAAGAACAACATCCCACTTTGGAATCCGCTGACCGGCGAGTCCGAGGAACTGGAATTCCCTGACGCCGATCAGGACACCAAGTCCATCGACATCAGTCCGGACGGAAAGCTGATTGCGATAGGCGGATCCAGTGAAACCGTCGTCTGCACACGCGACGGTAAGAAGCTGTTCGGCGTAACCAATAACTCGCAGGAAGATATCGAAGAGCTTCCCGACCCCAGAGGTCGTGGAAAAGATCGGCTGGGTTTCCCGGGCGAGTTCAGTTACGCCCGGTTCACTTCGGATGGGAACCAGTTGGCTCTTGTGAACAGTGAGAAACCGATGACGTTCCAGATCCTCGACGCGACAACGGGCGCTGCCGTTCGCGATATTAAGACGACGAGCCGCGTAGTTCGCTTCGTCGTCTCGCCGGACTCGAAGACCATCGCTGCCACCGAACGCGATTGTGGTATTCGGCTTTATGACATCGAATCCGGTAAGCAAATCTGGGAAACAAAGTTGCCGCCGAATCCGGTGTCCGAAAGCTACACGACAGACATCGACTTTCATCCCAATGGCATGGAGCTCGCTGCTGGTGCGTATCTTGGACCGGATGGCACTGTGCGTATTCTGAATGCGAAGTCTGGCAAGGAAATCCGGAACCTGAATTATCCCGGCTGGCGTCCGTGGACGCTGCATTACTCAGCCGATGGCAATACGCTGTTGAGTTCTGGCTGGGCCGGCGGGGTTCATCGCTGGAGTACTGCAAAGTACGAACTTCTCTCATTGCCAGGCGGCCTGCGTGCGACAGCGGTGTGTTCCATTGCCGGCAAAGGCAATCTCCTGGCGTTTCAGGATTCGAAAGGCACGATTCACATTGCAGACCAAACGTCGGGCGACACAATTCGCAAGCTCGCGATACCGGACACGGGTTGGACAAGCCTGCAGTTCAATCCGGACGGAACCCTGTTGGCTTCGGCAGGAACTCGTGGCGATAAGATCCATCTTGTGGTTTGGGATATTTCGAACGGCGAACAGCTTCACAACTGGTCATGGGACCGTGGGCGCGACCCTCATTCAGCGGTTGATGACATCCGGTTTTGGGGCGATCAGATCGCGGTGGAGGTGTTCCGACAATACGCTGCGTATGTCTGGGATATGAAGACCGGCAAACAATTGACCAGCGTTCGCCACGAGGAAGTGTTCGGTTTGAGCCTGAACGAGGGCAAGCTGGTGACCGCGGGTTGGGACATGCGTATTAGGGAATGGGATTCGACAACGGGTAAAGAACTCCGGTCACTGAAAGTCGGTTCTTACGGACCCGATGGCGTACTTCGTGGTCCCGACGACAAACGAATCTACAAGGTGGGTGTTTCACCAGACCGTTCGCTAGTGGCGACGACTGACATGCTCAATTCAATCCGACTCTACGATCGTGACTGGAACGAAGTCATGATGATTCCCAACGCCGGTTCTTCCCAGCAAGCCTTTGCGCTCTCGCGAAATTTGCTTTGGGTCTCGTACGCCGACTCGCAACTCAACGTGTACGACGTTGCCACGGGCGACGCAATCTTCCAGGAAGCGTCGCACCGGAAGGGAATCGATCGAATTGAATTCGGTCCGCGCGATCGCACAATTCTGACCGGCGGTGACGACGGCATTTGCAACCTATGGGAATTGCCAGCGCCACGATCAGCAGGGGATGACGACAGGCTTTACGAGAACCTTGTCGGCAAGAACGGCAAACTAGCCTTCGCCGCGTTCCAGCAACTCGACGCCGACCCCGACCGCGCCGTCAAATTGCTGCAGGATCGCTTGGAGCCATTTGCCGCAACGGACGTAGACAAAGCCGAGGTGAGGAAGCAGATTGTCGCGCTGGGCTCCGGTCAGGAAGCGCGGGTCGAAAAAGCGAAGCTGACGCTATTTGAGCTGGGACCGGGTGTCGTGCCGATCCTTCGTGCAGAACTATCGACCGAATCGGTGAGCAAAGACAAGAAGTCCACGCTAGTCAAACTCGCGTTCGACATTCACCGCCGCTACCGCCGAGCGTCCATGCTGCTGGCTCAAAGCGAATCAGCAGATGCCGGTGCTGTCGTAAAGCAGTTGAAGGATGCGGGGGCATCGAAATCTGTGAGCACGTTCTTCAATGAAGCTGCTCGCTACCACGAGAGTCTAAAGTAGCGGCTAAAGTCAGAGCGCGCATGGTCATTCGTAACGAACCAAAGTAAGAACGGATTTTGTCCAGTGGCGGAGCCACGGCATGCGAGAGCCTCGGGGTTTTCAACCGACTAAAGTCCGAGGCTATCGCATGCCGTTGCTGCCGCGACTTAAAGGTCACGAGTCTAAGTCAAACCTCACGGCGGGAAACGCCCAAGAATCTCCAACTCGATTCGGATCATCACAATCGCGGGCCGATTGATTGCCAGTAGGTCCACGGTTGCTCGTCCGATTTCAGTCCGAGCTACGATTCTTCCGGCATCTCCGAATGCGAAATGATCTGCCCAGACATCTTCACGTGGATTGAAAAGCCGAACTTCGACGTTCGACTGTGGATCGATGGCGTGAGTTCTTGCGGATTTCTTCAGTGAGCATGTGACGCAGGCCAGAGCCAGATTCTCAAGCGTTGTCGGTCCTTCCTGCACACGTGGGAGGATGTGATCGACGTGGAATGTTGCTTCCTGCGTTGCCTGAGGCAATTGGCAGTACTCGCACAGGTTGCCGGCTCGATCAATGACAGCACGAACAAGTGTAGCGGGTATGTGACCGCTCACTTTTGTCGTTGCGCCGCAACTTCAGATCGGAGCTTCATGAGCGACAGCATCTCGGATAACTCAGTGAGTGCCTGAGCTTCTTCCCGCTCCGCATCAGTAAGCCCCAGCCCATTGTCCTGCTGATCCAGCAGATCTGTCAGTCGCGACTTCAGAGCCTGAGGCATCTGAAAGTCATCCCAGTCCCGCGGTAGATCGAGTTCGACGGTTACGCTGCTCATGATGCGATCAATTGTACCGAAAGTGAATCCGTCGGCGAGAGCAGATTGAACGAGTGGCCGCGATTCAAACACTGTGAGCCACTCAGCGGTCTCAACGGAACATACATGAACCGCGCCACAACAACGTGAGCCGAAAGCTGTCAGGCCTCGGGCCGGATCAAGGGGAACCGCCCGCCTACAAACCAACCAGCTACAGTGGCGGAGGCACGGCATGCGCGAGCCTCGGGTTTCAACCCGAGGAAAACGGGGTCCCATCCAAAGGAACGAGCCGCGGAGCGGCGGCAGGTGTGGTCGTCACCGGCGCGTTTCCACCTGTCGCCACTCCGCGGCTTCGCATTGGTTTGCCGGGTTCCTCGGACTGAAGTCCGAGGCTGTCGCATGCCGTCGCTTCGCGACTGAAATGTAACCGACTGAGGCCCTCAGTCGGTTGTCGCGTCAGCGGCGCGGGTTCCCCGTCCGGGAAACCTGGCAGCTGGCCAACGCAACAGCAGCAGTCCGCTTACCAGGCGAACAACTGCACCAACAGCGTGGGCCTGCCAACCCACGATGGGTCCGTGCCAGGCACACGCCATGCCTGCGCTAAACAACATCTGCTCAACACCCCAAAACAAAATCAGGAGCCCACAGAATCGGAAGAGGGTCTCGCAATGGAAGGTCGACCGCGGGAGCAGGCGGACGGCGTAGCGTCTCAGCGGCACAAGTAGGCTCAACAGCACGACGGCCACGACTGACCACGCTGCGAACCAACCCGTGGGAAGTAGAGGCAGGTTACTGTACTTCAAATAATCGTACCAAAGGTAAACTGTCCGCGCTGATTCGGGCGCGGCAATCACAACCACTGCGGCGGTGAGAAGACCGACCCAATTGCGAACCCAAAGCAAGTCAGGCTTTTCAATCGAATTGGTAAAGCCCACCGTACCGCCATCGCATTCTGGACACGACGAGCAGGCATCGACGAACCTGCACCCACAAACCGTACAGATACTCGCGTCTCGTTCGGCCAGGGAATCGGCCAACCAGCCCCGAACCCACCAAACAGCAAACCCAGCTAAAGTCACCAGCGTCGCTACAACAAACGAGGCTTCTGACCAAAGCTGGCCATCCCGGTTCTGCAGCAGCCAGGTTGTCCTTGGTCCGAAGTCAAGTAGGGCATTGAAAAGGATCAACCAACACGCCACCAGAATCCCAGACCGTCGAAGGTGCAAGTCTCCAAGATCGGTGGAGTCAGAGACTGGTGCTTCAGCATACTCCAACCCAAGCACCTCTGACGTCCAATCGGGCGCGAACACCGCAAGCATTCCGAACAACACCGAAAAACAACCGGAGAAGAACGCGAGACAGTACAGGGCGTCGAACACTATGGCACCCGCAGGGCTAGAGTGCCCTCGTAAAATGAAAGAGGTGAACGGTACCCCAAAACGAATCACCACGACGAAACCCGCAGTTTGCACGCAACGTAGCCAGAACCCCTTCGCCCCTGTATCGAAGAATCGTGCCGAATCAGAATATAACAACAGAAAGCCCGTTCGAATGAACGTCGGTCGAACCACCATGACGGCAGCCACCATAAGCTGAATCGACGGACCGCCAGAGAAGCGTTGCAGAACCCTCACCAGTTCTTCACTAAGCATGTTTGGCTCAGCGCAACTAATGAAGGCGAAGGCCGTACCTTTCACGAGAGATATGAATTCCCGGGCCCCCAACAGCAGGCCCGCCACAATGAGCAGGGTGTCGATGGTAGAATCACGACTGAGTCTCATAAAACTCATGATACCACGACTGGATTGCGTCCTGCGAACAGGAACCTGACAGCGCACAGAAGTGGCGGACCGACCACCCGAGACGGCTTCGCGTTTCAACCACAGTGACCCAGGCTGGGTGGCCGCACGACGGCGAATCGTATGATACGCAGAGGGCTACAGGCCTGGTGCTCTCGTCAGCCTTAAAAGCCATCCCGGGATCGACGTTGGGAGTCTCGAACGGGGAAGGTTCGTCGATGTCGTAGCACTTCACATCCTGCCAATCGAGATCGTCGGCCAGGATCAGAACGACGTTGGGTTTGGCGGGACGGTGTGCGTGGGCGGTGGAGACTAGAGCGAGGAAGAGGCAGGTTGCGAGTTGGGTGTGCATGTCAGGCTCTGTTGCTGAGACGCCGGTTGGACGAACTCACAACACGTGTTTCTCCCCGGGGCTGCCGAGACGGTTCAGGACTGTGCCCATCCGATCGAATGTCGTCGGGCGTTTATCGGCACACAAGCGTCGAACACGTCCCGAGTAAAGTCTGTCGTGGTTCTGTTCATCTCCAGCACTGTGAACGTCGCCATGCTGGTTGCAACCACCCTCCGCTGTTTCGTTGGCGTCGGAGCGTACTCGTTTGTCGTTGCCATTTGCAGAGCCAGCAGTGGCTCACAGCCGTGGTGATTCACCAGAAACTTTGCCTCATTCCACACAGACAAGTCCGGGTTCGATGCTCGACTGTCAGTGCCCAGCGAAACAGTAATTCCGCTGTCCAACATCTGCCGCCATGGGTGTTCGGAATGACCAAAGTGATGATGCGTTCGGGGACAGAACACGACCGTCATGTTCGGCTGGGAAGCCAGCAACTCAATCTCACGATCACCCAAATAGTTGCAGTGTGCCAGCAACACCTTTGATGAAGTCGGCAAGTCCTCGTGAAACTGCCGGGGTGCATTTGACAGGCAATCGATGTAGTCACAAACGCTGCGGCCACCAAACGCATTCGGCTCCCAGACGCCAAACGACTTCAGCATCTCAGCAAACGGTCCCGTCCCGTGCTCAAGCATTTCCAGCTCTTCGCGCGTTTCGGCCAGGTGCATCATTACCGGGCTGTACTTACTGGCGGCGATACTGACGAGTTCCTCAAGCAGATCGAATCGGACGCTGTACGGCGCGTGGGGAGAAACGCCAACAAGCCCCATCGTTGTCTCGCTCGCGTGCTTGATTGCTTTCTGAATGCGTTCGTCGGTCAGTCCGATGTATTCGGTGAACCAGAACACGTCGACGCCGGCGGCTACGATCGGGTTCTGTTCCATCGGCACGGTGTCCGCGGCGCAGGCGGTTCCGTTGGATAATAGCTCCGCGAGTCCCATATCGAGCGCGGGTTGTTCGCTTTCTCGTTCACGTCGGTGCGAGATGACTTTTTCGATCCAATCGGGGAACGTCTCTCCGGCAGGGAACGGCGACGCGACGTCGCTTAGTTCCAGGTGCGTGTGCGAGTTCACCAGCGGCGGGATGATCGCGAGACGCGAACGGGTCGAACGCAGTTGCCTGATGTCGGCTATTACCGCGCCTCCGACGACTTCGATGGCGACGTTCTGAATGGGTTCGCCCTCGCCTGACCAGAACCAAGCTGCTTCGAGAACAAAGTCATCGTCGCTGGGTAAATCGATCACACTTCGCCTCGCAGCATTTTTCCGGTTAGCGAATCAGCATGTGCCCTGACTTTCGCGGGTGATCCTGTCACGACGATGTTGCCACCCTCTTCGCCCGCGTCCAGATCGATGCCGGCTGTGGAATTGAACCTGAATGTGCCCGGAGTGAAATTGCGTTTCTTCGACTCGGCGTCACCATCGCACCATGGTGACATGCTGCGGTATTAGGTTCCGCTGCGTCTGTGGTCGCGGTATCCGCAGTTTTACTGTCTCGCTTGCACTCGCTACGCGAGTACGTGGGGGCTTGCTATTTTAGTTCGTCAATCAGCAGTTGGGCGTCTTTGCGGATCGCTTTGTGGTCGTAAGACGACGCGATTGGTTTTAGTTGACCGGCAATTTTGGTTTTTTGGTCGGCGCTTAGCTTTGGTTCGAGGTTGGATAAGGCTCGCAGTGTGTTGTTGAGCATCATGGGTTGCTCGATCTGGTATCGGTTGAGGACCTCCAAGCGTTCTTCGTCGTTGAGTGCGCTGAGGGCGGACTTGTCCAGTTTTTCCAGCGATGCAACAAGGACATCGCCGAAGACTTCGAAACCATCGGTGCGATCGTTTCGGGCGAGGCCGATGGCGGCGTTCACGCGAGTTTTTTCGTCTGCGTCGGACAGCATTACGACCAGGTGGTCCAGCGACGATTCAACCGGAAGCAGTCCAAGTGTGTAGGCTGAGAACTGACGCACGAGCACGCTTTGGTCGCCGGATGAATCGATGAGGGTTCGTACGAGTTCATCGGAATCGAATTCGGTGTTTTGTGTGCTGGCTCGAGAGACAACGTTGGCGATTGAAGTTAGCGCGCTGGCTCGGACCTTTTCGTGGTAGTCGGGCTGAGTCGCTTTTTGGAGTGACGGGAGCACGACGTCCGGGAGGTCGAGCGAGCCGAGAGTTCTGGCGAGGAACTCCTGGTGGGTGACGTCTTCGTCTTTTGTTGAACGGCTATCAAGCTGGGCGGAGAACAGTTTGACCAGTTCTTTGGCGACGTCGGGGTTGGTGGCCAGAGGGCCGTCAGGCTTTGTTCCAGGATTGGCAGATGTTGCTCCCGGCGAATCGAAGGCGTTGGCGGCGGGATTGGCAGAGCGCTGTCGGTCGGCGTTCAACATGTGAGCCAAGCCCGATGCGGCTCGCCAGCGACGGTGTTCGTTCTCGCTGCCCAAATCCTGAACCAGTTGCCGCCAGTCCTGTTCGGCTCCAGCCATACGACCAAACAAAACCCAAATGCCAATCACTGCAGCCACAATGATGGCGGGGATTAGAAACAGCTGCATAATGAAGCCGGCCGACGGCGGTTGCACCGGTGGCAGGTCTTCAGGGGCGGCGGGTGGCTGCGACGCTTCGGGAAGGGCGGCAGATTCCTGGATATCACTCATAGCATGGCTCTTCGGAGCTGTGATTGGTCACGGCAGGATTATAGAACGGCGGCAGGAAAATGCTCGCTCAGATTTCACACGTCGAGGCCGACCAGACGCATGAGTTCAATTGCGTTGCTCTTTTTGACAACACCGGGACGGAGGTTGTAATCGAACGTCATTTCGCCGTCTTTCAGCGTGTCAGCGAAGTGAACATTCTCGGTTCCCGGAATACTGGTTCCGATCTCTGTCAAAGCGAGGTCGTGCGTCGTGACCATGCCGATGGCGTTGCGATCGACAAGGCTACAAATCACGGCTTCGGCGCCGATGCGGCGGTCATGTGAATTGGTTCCCTGTAGGATTTCGTCCAACAGGAACAATAGCGGCAGTTCTTTGTCTGCCAGGTCCACAACGCTTTTTAGTCGGCCCAATACGGCGAAGAACAGCGACTTGCCTTCCTGCAACGAATCGCTCACACGCATCGCCGTGCCAACCTGCATGCACGAAACCTCCATCGACTTCGCGTTAACCGGAGCTCCGGCCAGGGCCAGCACCGTGTTGGTTCCGACTGTTCGAAGCAGCGTGCTTTTGCCGGACATGTTGGAACCACTAATCAACATCAGCCGGTCGTCCGCCGTCAGGCTCACGCTGTTGCGAATGCACTGGGACTCGGGCAGCAGAGGGTGCCCAATCTGCTCGCCGCGGAAGGTTGTTTTGTCTTCGCTGATCGTCGGGAACGCGTAGTCCGGGTGTTCGTAAGCGTATCCGCCCAGTGACACGATGGCTTCGAAGTCGCCGACTGCGTCCAACCATGTTTCAATGTGCCGACCGACGGCTGATCGCCAAAGCTCAATCGAATGCGCCAAGTGGATGGGCAGACACAGCACGATCCCGATTGGCAGGAAGAACTGGTTCCTCATTGAGTTGTTGAGATAGCCGACTCGCTTGGCCAGATACTTCACCGTTTGCGATGGCGGCTTGCCGTCAACTTCAAGGCGTCTGCCCACGTGGCCCAGGAACTCGCATTTGAATTGGCGTTCTTCGATGAGATCCAGAACCTTGGAGAGGATGTCCAACCCTTCCTGGGCGTCGTCCATTCCGTCGACGACTCGAGCGATGCGGCGCTGTTGAAAGAACAGAAATGGAATTTGTACCAGCAGAACCAGTATCAGGGGGGTAATGCCGAGCCCGGCGAACATCCATCCGGCAATCGCCAGCAACGATAAGGCGGTTAGGATGTAGGCGAAGATGCGGATGCCGGAGGGAACCGGTTCGGCTGGTTCTGAAGCCCAGCGTTTCAGTTGGTCCTGGTTGAGATCTTCTGAGACGTCGGCATCAAGCAGTGCGAGTTCTTCGCGGAGGTTCAGGTTGTCGCGGAGTTCAGAGACCGCTGCCTGGCGTTCTTCGACGCGAGGCTTGTCGGCGGGAGTTCGTAGCCAGGCTGCCAGGCGATCGTGTCCGGCGGGAGTCTGAGCCCAGCAGATCAGTTGGAACAACGAACCATCACCAAACAGGTCCAAATCGTCGGTGTAGACGTGTTCCGGATTCCTGTACTGAACTCCTGATGAGCGGGTTCCGGACCATTGGTCGTTCAGCCTGGCCACACCGGTTTCGTAGAGCTCAAATCGGCGTTGGCTGAGGTCCCTTTGACGCCGGCAGCGGCCGTGAACAATCACAGCGATGGCGAAAAGCAGGAAAGCCGGGATGACCAGCCAGGACTCGACGTAGCCCTTGGCTCCCAGTCCCAGCAGGACAATCATGGCCACAAAACTAAGCCAGCGCAGCGTGGCGAGACGCGAATCACGGGTATTTAGTCGCTGAAAGGTTCCCTCAGCTTCGTCCAGTCGACGCTGGTATTCGGCCTTGGGTTTGTGAGAATTAGACGGCTCAGACGCACTCATCGCGGGATTGTAGCTTTGCAGGAGGGATATCGCACCGATGCCGATACCTCTTTTAGCTGGCTTCAGCAGTTAGGCAATCGTCCCGTTGCATAGGTGGGCAGACCCGTTTACACTCTGCACCGTCGGAAAAGCGTGATCTCACAGGAACCAAGACAGTGACTATCGATAAGAGCCTCAAAGGCGGCGGACGTCTGGTCCGTTCTCGAAACGTTCTCAAACGCGGCGAGCGGATTGCTCGACTGCAAATCGAAGACCGCTGGGAAGAGGGGCAGAGCCCGCTCGGCCTCCCCAAAGTGCGCGTCATCAAGACCGTTGTTGGTAAGAAGAAGAAAAAGAAGAAGAAGGAAGAAGACGAAGACAAGTAAGCCAACAACTTGTCACCGAATCAATAAGAAAAGCCGTGCGATCAATCGCACGGCTTTTTTGTTTTGCACTGACTTTAGAAGTCATCCTCCCTTTGGGAGGGTCGCGAGGCACGAGCGGGGAGGGTTTCCCAGTGCAGTGCCAATTGGCCCGTTTCGCTTTGTTCCGGCTTGGACGGAACCCGTTCAACCGAGAGCCAACAACGCAAGCGCGTTCTAGCGCTTGTATCCGAGGCTGCTGATCACGTTGTAGAGTTCTTCGATCGTGATGAACCGGCGACGGTTCTCAAGCTTGTACTTGTCAATCGCCTTGCCCAGTTCGGTGATGTCCGGATTGTCTGAATTGTGGGCATCAGAAAACTGACGTCGCTCAACGCCAGGCGCCCCTGAGCCGGCCTGCCGTCGATCGACGAACTCGGCGTCCTTCTTCTCAGTAAGTTCTTGCATTAGAATCACACTCGCTGGTCTGTTGGTACTCAAACTCGTCCACCTAAAAGGTAGGACAGATTGCAAACGCTGGCGGAGATCCCCGGAGACTCCGCGGTGAATGTCGCCCATCGGCCCGCGCTCTTTCGGGTTCTTCCGGATATGAGGACAGTGCAACGGAAGCCTCCGAGGTCACTGATAGGTTGGTCGGTATGAACGGAACAGTCACGATTCTTGGCGGTGGGGCCATGGCCACAGCATGTGCCGTTCTGCTGGCAGAGAAGCCGGAACAGCGCGTTACGATCTGGGCTCGCAACCCCGATTACGCTCGCAGCATGCGAGAGACAAGGGAGAACCAGCGCCTGCTGCCTGGCATCACAATCCCGGACAGCATTCAGATTACATCCGACATTGCGGATGCGGTTAGCGACGCGAACCTGCTGGTCGCATCGATTCCAACCAAGCATCTGCGAGAAGGACTGACCGCCATTCGCGAGTCGGTTCCCGCCAACGTTCCCGTTGTCAGTGTCATCAAGGGAATCGAGAACGGAACCTTCCAGCGTCCGAGCGAAGTCATCACCGATGTGCTTGGTTCCCGCTCTGTCGTTGCGCTCGGCGGCCCCAGTCACGCTGAAGAAATCGCTCGCGGTCTACCGGCGTCGGTCGTCGCAGCCAGCGAAGACCAGGAACTTGGGAAGACCGTCCAGCAGGCGTTCACGACAGAACGGTTCCGTGTTTACACCAACAGTGATCTACTGGGAGTCGAACTGGCCGGCGCGCTGAAGAATGTCATCGCAATCGCGGCCGGCATCTGTGATGGAATTGGCTATGGAGACAATGCCAAGTCCGCTTTGCTGACCCGCGGCCTGGTTGAGATGACTCGATTCGGAATGGCGATGGGTTCGCAGCAACTTACGTTTGCAGGCCTGGCTGGCATCGGAGATCTGATCACGACCTGTACCAGCCCGCACGGACGGAACCGACGTGTTGGCGAAATGCTTGGCAAGGGCAAGACTCGCGAACAGATCATCGAAGAGATGGTCGCCGTTGCAGAGGGACTCACAACAACCAGCAGCGTGGTCGAACTGGCTGAAGCGAAAGGCATCGACATGCCAATCACCCGCGAAGTTCACGCGGTTCTTTTTGACGGCAAATCCCCACGAGACGCCACCGACGCCTTGATGATGCGACCACCGCGAAGCGAATAGCGGCGGTGATCGGCAAAGTCGTTGGTTGCCGGCCACCGTCCCAAATCCGAACGCTGTCGGCCACTACTTTCCGAGGACAAGCTCGACGCTCTTGGCCTTCTTGCCGTCAAACTCGACGACCTGTGAGGGATATTTGGTGTTCCCGTTCCGTGGGTTCGGGTAAGCACTCACTGTGTACTTTCCTGGCGGTACGTTGCGGAAGATTTTCTCACCCCGCGCGTTAATCCTGGCCGAACCACCCCAACTGCCGACAACGTTTCCACCTTCAGGCGTGACCTCAACGATGTGATCACCCGTCGGCATCTCGTTGTTCGGATAGCGAACTCGGACTCGTAACATTCCCGCGATTTCCATCGACACCGTCATACCGTCCACGATCTTCTTCGCGAATGCACTACCAACAGAAGAATACCCGCGTTTGCGAGTGCTCACGTGACAGTAGCCCGGCGGGACACTCTCAAACACAAACGCACCATTCTTGTCGGTCTTCGTTTCCGGTAAATCCGCAAGCTGATAGCCAAGTCCATTCATCGCAATGTTCCCAGACAGGCGCACGTTGGCTTCAGGAACCGGCGAACCAAGCGAGTCAGCCACCTTCCCTGTAAATTCCATGCCTTTGACCAACTGGACGTTCTCGAACCGCAGTAACGTAAGCGGCCCGATTTCTTCATAGCCCACTCGCCGAGCCACATAACCATCCGCTCGAACAACGATGCCGTACGTGCCGGGCGGAACCTTGCGCAGATCGAAGTTGCCACGTTGGTCTGTCGCGCCGGAAGTTAGTTTCATCGTGGCATCGCGCGGCTTCAGTTGAATGGTTGCATTGGGGATGGGCTTCGACGTTTGCATGTCGAACACAGCCCCCCGCACAACTGCGCCGGCATCTTTGGTCAGACCAACGCTGGAAAGTCGTTCGTCAATCACGGTGACACCAGCGGGCACTTTGATCTTCGACCAATCGATGGTGCCGGTGAGATACACTTCGAGCTTTGGCGGAGCCAGCGGTTGCCGAAAATGCGGGATCTGATCGGCCAGAAATGTGGATTCACGATCGTTGTAAAGTTGGTACCAATTCGACGGCGTACACACAATAAATCGCCAGTCAACACGCGACGCTTTTGGCTTGTCCTTTTCCTTCAACCAGAAGCTGTGTTTCTCACCCTCACGAATAATCAACTCCTTACGAGGCGCGATGATTTTGCCAAACTTGTCCAGCGCGTCGGCAAACTTCTTTGTGTCACCGCGGTAGAGAAAGTGATACTGACCGCCACCGAACGAAGGGCCTTCCCACCAACCAAGTCGAATCTCCAGATTCGCGAGCGGTAGCGTTCCCGCCGGCCAATCGTGATCCACAGTTGGCCTATTGCCTTTGACGCCGTTGATGATCGGCACACTTGCCGGGCAGCTTGCGGCGAAGGTCAGTGACGTGACGACGAAGAGAAGGTAACGCATGGGTAGCCTCGTGTCAGAAGCGAATCAGGTGAGGTTCAGAGTACCATTGTTCAATCACTACGAGGTGTCGTTACAACTTGTGGAACGTGGAGCGCAGAATGTTGCAAACAATCACATTGGTGTTATGAGGCTCTGCCGGGTGAAATCGCGGGTTTCAACTTCGTGTGTATTTTGTGTGACAGCCAATCGTAGAAGACTAAGCTGGCGCAGCCACACGCGATAGCCAACGCATACGACTGGTAAACCAAGGGGCCCCAACCAGCCCACGTAATGCAGGTCAAGCCCGGCAAGTAGATGGTGGCAATTCGCAGCATCGAAATTGCAACTTCTATTGGAACTGCGAAACGCCGATTCGAAATGCGACAGTATCCCTCCCAGTAGAGAGGCAGAATAAACGCAGGCGTGAGCGTGACAATTGGTTCCATGACGTTGAACGGCAGCCCCGGCACCGCGGTGAACCCAAACCTCGGGAGGAAGTAGCCCAGTACCCAGGCGACCGCGAGGACCGCAAGTGTCCACGCGACGCGGGGTCTTGGCAGTACGAGCGGTGTCCTCGGAAACGGGTGACTCTCCGGAGCTGCTAACTGTCGGTGCCTGGTACGGGTTACTGTCGATGGTGTTCTCCAACGTCAGGCAAATAGATTTGATTGGTGCGCTCGCTCAGTTCTGCTGCTTTGCGTGATAGTGACCGTGTTCACCGGGCCGCAGCGAACGACGTTGATTGCAGGCTCCGCGCGGCTCGCGGCTTCGGTGCAACGGACCACTACTCTGTGGCTGACCGTGCTGTGCTTTTCGCACCACACCTGGTACCACAGTATGCTGCCAGCGGAAGAACGGTAAACATCAAGACCCAATACCAGGTTGGGTATGGAAGCTGTGTCAAGTTGAGCAAAACCATTGAGAACAGGAACACACTTACGCCATAGCCGTGCCAGGGATTTCTATTGTGCCCAAGGCGGGTTGCGATGAAGGAGCAGATGAGCATCGTGACCCCGTAGCCAACACCACCTAGCAAAGCCAGCACCCAGGCAGGATAGGTTTCAACCTGACGCGAAATCTCCTCAAAGGTTCCGGCAAAGTCTTCAGGCCATGGATGCAGTATCGAGCTTACGCCTTCGATCACGATAAAAAGAAGGATCGCAGCAGCGATGCTCAGAATGACTGCCAGAACGCTCTTGAGAATGTGCATACCACCGCATTTCGTTTAAGCGGAACAACGTCAACATCACTGGACGCCGGGAGTGATGTGCATTTCGAATTCGGTACCGATCCGGCGTTTGTGATTGCTCTTTAAGGGCTTCTTAATTCGCCCAGTTGGCGTTCACGGACGGTCGCAACTACTCGATTGCCCGCCACAAGTACCTGGCCCCATGCTTGAAAGCTGGCATCTTGCAAAGATTGATTGTGTGGCGTCTCAATCATTGCCCTGAGGCAAATCAGATCAATGACCACAGCCAAATGTTGGCCGTTCTATACCAAGCGTTTTGACCCAAAACGAAAAAAACGCTGGCAGTCATAAATGACTACCAGCGTTTGACTTCTGTAAGCGAGGCCGACGGGACTTGAACCCGCAACCCCCGGATCGACAGTCCGGTACTCTAACCAATTGAGCTACGGCCCCTCGCTGGGCAGATCTTAGTCATGCTTTGATCGGAACTCAAGCCGACAACACTTGAGTTTTGTAGTTCAGACAGCGTGAAAACCGATCGGTTCGCTTTGGTTCGGGCCAGTCGCACGGGTAATCCGTGAGATGCCGCAAAACCGGCGAAACAACACCGCTAATTGTCCGGTGCCAGACCGTCACGGAAGGCGTCTGTGGGCAGTTCCTTGCCCGTGATCGCCTTGAATTGGCTAGTAAGCTGATGAACATAGATTTCTGTGGGTTCCACAACCGTACAGCCGCGAGCTCGACCTTCGTCCGTCAGCGCCGATTCATCCGGGAACCGGCTGACATCCATCAAAGTCATGTGTTCCCGAAGAATCGATGGGTTCAGGCTGCGCGTTGATGCCTGGCCGACGGAAATATCGGGGTCTGTGTAGATGAGGAACTCGGTCACCGTGTCGTAGATCGCCGCCCATTGCACGGCCGACGCTCCGTATTCCTGCGCCAAAGCACTGGCTTGTTTGTCGTCAGGTGTCGCAATGCTAATCGCCGCGTCCGCTTCCTGAAGCAAAGGCAGCAGGGCCCGCGACATCGAGTTTCCGCCGATGACCATGACTCGGCGTCTGGCCAGGTCTTTGCCGGTCGCCTTGATGGCAGCGATGGCGGCTTTGCGTAACGTGTTGTGCCCATGCCAGCCGTCGTCTCGACGAAGCAGCAGGTCGGCATATTGAGATTCTTTGACCGTTCGGTGATGGTGCTGGATCAGCGGATAGCTGGCGCCGACCTCCTTCGCTCCGACAATCAATCCCCTGATCTTCAATGTCGATAGCATCTTGTCAACGTTCTTCATGTTCCCAATACGTAGCGGCAGGCAACGCACGTCGGCGCCGAATTTTCGGAACGCTTCGTTAAGAACTTTGATCGATGTGAGTTCCGTTTCTCCCACACCAACGATCCCTACGAAGCGCGTCTTCCGTTCGATGTCTCCCCACGCGTACGATTCAGTCAGGTCCCAGACCGTCTTTTGACCTTCGTGAGCCTGCATGCCTTGTTCAAGCGCCGCGTAGATCCAGGGAGAACCAAATTTTCGGCCGAGTAGTGAGAAGGTGACGCTGGAATCTCCCAAACCCGTGCCGACAACGGGGAGTTCCCGCTTGGCAGAGACGGCAGCCAGCAGCGGCCACGCTTCGTCCAGCGTCGCAGTTGGCCAGGTAAACTTCACCACGTCGGCTTTGTTGTGCTTCGCCTGGATGAAGAAGTTGTCAACATTGCCCAGCGGCTTATCGATGCTGTTGATGCTGATGACTCGTTTCACATCACCGAACCGCGGGATCTTCTCAGCAATGTCGATTTCAAGTTCGATATAGGCTGGGTTCGCAATGATTGCGCTACGCAATAGCTGCAGGCGATCTTCTTCAGAACCTTCCCAGTTGCCGCCGTCTTCTTTGCGTCGGCACGAAACCAGAATCGGTTTGTCGAACCCGGTCAACATGTCGCCGAGGTCGGGTGTCTTGATGAGCTTGTCCAGGCAAACTTCAATCAGGTCGCCATGACGCGAGGCATTGAGAATATCGACCTTGGCGAGGCGACGTGATTCGGGCGTGACAGAAATACAGATCATTGGAAGTGGCTCCGGTGAGTTCTGCGGCGTCCCGAGTCTACCGCTAGCGACAATGTATCCTCGCGGTTGGGAAGGTGGAAGGTGGAGCGCGCGGTGCTCGGTCGGCTATTTTATGACGGGCAGCAGGGGGAGTAGGGCGGTGACGTCTTCGACGGTGACCATTGGTAGCGGTTTGAAGCCGGTTGTTGCTGTTCGGAACGACTGCAGTGCGCATTCTTTCTCGATGACGTACCAGCGGTTGTATTGCTGGCGCATGTTGTTGACGTAGTCGTAGTCCAAGTCGGCAACGTAGCTGGACCAGCGGGTGTTGAAGCGTTCGAAGGCCGCGATGAGCTGGTCGATGGCGGCTTGAACCTGCGATTGCTTCGTAGCGGGAGCGAGCATGCGCTTGAGTTGTGGGTTCCACTTTGAGTGAAGCGAACGCAGTTCACTGGCGCTATCGGCCGTGATGAACGGTTCGCAGGCCTGGAAGTGTGGAGCCAGCGTGGCCAGGCGGCCAAGTCGCAGCGTGGGAATGTTTAACCATTCAGCTCGCTGCTTGCGGGCGCGTTCCAGCAGGAATACCCACGCGTTTTCTGTATCGCGAGCGCGTCTTAGGAACGCGGGTTCGTCGAAGCTACCAGCGATTTGCTGGAAGACCTGTTGTTCGTCATCGGTCCGCATAGCGAGAGTTTAAACAGGAAGCCCGACATCGCAAAATGCTGAGCAAAATGACGTGACACTTTCCGCCTCGTTGAAGGGCTGCGCTTGCACGCGCAGGTCAACACCGTTAACAAGCTGCATCACCAAAAATGACGGCTGCTGAGAAGCGTGGTGTGAGAGTCGTTGCTGTTTCGAGCAGCCGTGTTGATTCGTTCTTGAGAGCCAGATTCCGGAGCCATCCAGTGGATCAAAATCCATACGCATTATCCGAAGCGTCGGCCGAGTGCGATCCGGGCTTATTCCATGGCGAGATTACTGAGCCAGATCTGAAACTGGCTCAAAACAGCAAGGTCATTGGAATCGGTGCTTGCTGTTTGGGTGTGTTTTGGCTTGTGATCCCGAGGAACGGGACCTTTAGCACTCTTCAACTTGTCTGGTTCGCAGGTCTTCCACTAAGCGCTATTTGGTTCGGCATATGGTCTCTGCGATTGCACAGCAAAAGTGTTGCGCGAGGCGAGTTCTATCTGGGGCCCGTTGACGGAAGAATTGGTAAGGACTGGATCGAACTGCGATTACCTCACGCCGACAGTCGGATTATCCGCCAGCCGAACTCGGTGACGGTTACGGAACACTGTGTGTCGTTCATTGCGTCGGGTTCCCGGATCGTGCTGCCACCTCGTTTTTTCATGCAGTACGCCGAGACACAGAAACACCTGTCGGGTTTCCAGTCGACGCCGTCAAGTGCAGCCCCTCCGGTCCTGGATACACCACTTCCTGACGGCGTTTTTGGGTTCGCAGGAGAATTGGGGCAGGAGCATCTAAAGGGGGTGGTACCAGCGCCGCAAAGACAGTGGGGCGACCTGGGTTGCCTGGCCTCGGTGGCGTATGTCGCACTCAGTGCGATTGGTGGAATGGTCGTTGCTGTAGTCGATGGAAACTGGAGGGGTGTTGGTCTTTGTGCGTTGGTGTTGTTCGTACTCTCGAGGCTTGTCAGGCGAGGTAAAATACCTGATCGGACTCCGGTCCGTGGCACCGTGTCGAACGTCGGCGTCCTCTCGCAAACGGACTCCGGTGAGATCAATGCTTCCTGGGACGCGTTCTCAGGTGGTGGTGTCACTGATGAACTGGTCTGGTTCCGTTTTGCTTTGCAGCCCATGACCTTGGTTGTCTTCCACGTGAGCCACTTCGAGAGCGACACTGACTGGCAACGCGCGCGGTCGCTGGCGATTGAGAACGTGCGAATGACAGAAGAAAGAACCCCGGCGTAGCCGCATCTTGCGAGCGGCCCTGGCGTTGTGCGGCAGATGAGCGTGGGTTTCTCGGCCGGCTTCTATCTACCTTGCCTGTGTTAGTCCAATAATCATGACGACGATGAGAAAGCCCCAGATGATTGACATCAAGCCGCCCATGAGGATGCCGATCCAGGCGTGAACGCTGCCTTTGACTTCGGGGTTCTGTTTGCGTTTTTTAGCCCCATGATTCCCAGTATGAAAGCTGGTATCCCGAGAAATAGCCCCACGAGTGGGAGTAGAGAAAACAGTCCAAGATAATAGGCGATCAGAGCCGGTGGGTTCTTATACGGAATGATTCCGCCAGTCGCATCTCCCTCGCCGCGCCGCCGAGGTGGCGTCGCGTGGTCAGGATCCTGTGGTTCGAAATCAGCGTAAGGATTGTTTGTGTCTTCCAAGGTCTTGTCCCGTCACTGCGGTGAGTTATTCTTTTGGTAACAGCATGACATCCGAACCAACAAACTCCAACTCAGCAGATCATCTGCCGTGCTATCCTGTTGGGAATGCTGTTTCCTGTCGGAGAGCGTCGTGACTGTCATTCCCACAATAGTTGGCTTTATCACGGGCGGTGTGATTGGAGCCGTGATCGGTTCCATCTGGAATGTGAAGCCAGAGACTCCATTGACTGGCATTATTGGTGGGGCAGCAATTGGAGCATTGGTCGGAGCAGCGATCGGTGACGCCGTTCAATGGCGATCCTGGAAGCCCGGCCCAGACGAGGCGAGGAAGCTATTGATCGCTCGTTCGGACGAACCCCCGTTCAGTCCCACAGGACGGGTGAGTCGTCGCACGCTGATGTTTCTGGCGATGTTCACTGTTCTTAACTTGATCCAGAGGGGTTGTTCTGGCGGATAGTCCGGATAAGAGTCTTCACTTCGCCCGCGAGTGCTTCGGCTTTTCCCTTTTTAACGCGTGGCGTTCGCTTCAGAGGCCTTTGGGACCGGATTGCGGTTCTTTTTCTTGAAGTCTGGGCGATGTCCTGCGAGTTTGCTCTCATAAGAAGAGAAGCCTTTCGCGGCCGGGCGCAGTCGGGGAGGTGACAGCAATGACGATCGGACAGATGATGACAAAGCGAGTTCACTTCAATACGGGTCGGCGACTTCAGCGGCGCATGGTTCTTCGGGGAGCCGGAGTTGCGTTGGGGATTCCGTGGCTCTCTGCGATGCAGCAGGCGTTTGCTCGCGAACCTGAACCATCGGCGACACGCCGGTTCGTGTCGATGACTCTCGGGCTTGGCCTGGTTGCTGACAACCTGAATCCGAAGCAGGCTGGTCGTGACTACGAAGCAAGTCGGTACTTGAAGTCGGTGATGGATCTGAAGGATCAGTTCACTGTAATTTCGGGTTCCTCGCATCCCGGCGTCAAAGGCGGTCACCGCGCGGAAGCTAGTTTACTGACGGCGAACCCGGTTGGTTCGTCTGGTCGGAACACGATTTCTGTTGACCAATACATGGCCAAATTTCTGGGCGGGCAGACTCGGTTCCCTTCGTTGGTTCTGAGTAGTTCCAGCGGGAACAGTCCTTCGTACACCGAAAACGGTTCCATGATTCCGGCGGAGAACTCGCCATCTCGGCTGTTCACGCGGTTGTTCATCGACGACTCGGCTGCTGATCAAAAACGGAACGCTCAACGTGTCCGTCAGGGCCGCAGTATCATGGACCTTGTGCGAGACGATGCGAAAAAACTCTCGCGCCAACTTGGTAAAGGCGATCAGCAGCGTTTGAATTCGTACTTCGAGAGTGTCCGCGATTTGGAAGTGCGGTTGGCGGAATCTGAAGCGTGGGCCAAACGTCCAAAGCCAAAAGTCAGTTCGCCCAAGCCGATCGATATTCGTGACCGCAGCGACTTTGTTGGCCAGCAACGGTTGATGAGCGATGTTGTTCGGATGGCGTTGGAAACGGATTCATCGCGGTTCATTACTTACCATCTGGGCACGGGTGGCGGCGTGGTTCCGCTTCCGGGAGTAAGCGAGGCTTACCATGGGCTCAGTCACCACGGGCGCGACGAGGACAAGCTGGATCAACTGGCGTTGGTTGAAGAAGCCATTGTGAGTTCATGGGGTGTGTTTTTGCGGAGTCTTGCTGAGATCAAAGAACCGGGCGGGACTTTGCTGGACAACACCTCCGTGCTTTTGACCAGCAACCTGGGAAATGCTTCCAGTCACGACAACCGCAACATGCCGGTTCTGTTCGCTGGTGGCGGATTCAAACACGGCCAGCATCTGGCGTTCGACAAGAAGAACAACTACCCGCTGCCAAACCTGTTTGTCAGTGTCCTGCAGCGTTTGGGGTTGGAAACAGACAAGTTCGCTACGAGTACTGGAACGCTTGCGGGTTTGGAAATGTCATAGGTGTTAGTGGTGCATCTATTGCCGTTATGGCGCCTTGCAAGGCCCGCAAGTAAGGAACGGCTACATTGAGCCGCGGAGTGGCGACATGCGACAGCGTCGGACTTCAGTCCGAGGAACCCGGCAAAACCGAATTCGGAAGCCGCGGAGTGGCGACAGGTGGGAACACGTGGGTGACTACCACACCTGCCGCCGCTCCGCGGCTCGTTCGTGTTAGGTGGAACGTTTCCTCGGGTTGAAACCCGAGGCTGTCGCATGCCGTGGCTCCGCCACTGAACTTCGCGGGTGGCACAGATTGCTTGCCAACCTGTGTGCCGAACGCACAATAGGTCGCGGTTCGCCTGAGCTGGCTCTGGATCTCTTGTGGCTGTGCTACCCCAATGGCGAGCAGTCATTGAACCGGGCTACCCCGACTGTGGAAGCCCTCTCCCGGGCCTGAGAGCCCGACCTCTCCCACAAGTGGGAGAGGTGACCAGGTCGGGGGCCGAGGTAGATTTGTAGACGAAATGTTTCGCGTTGTGCGTCTGCCTATTGTTGGGGTTCGTTGTTGGTGCGATGTCTGCCGTAGGCGGTGTATGCTGGTGGCGTTGAATTACGTGCAGGTCAGCGAGAGTTGAGCTTGGGAAACAGACGGGTCATTGGCAAGTTGGTTTGGAAGCACGCGCGCGAGATGCGGGCGTTGTGTCTGGTGTTGATTGTCGGGACGCTGGTGCTTCAGTGGCTGGCTGTAGCGATAGCAGGACGGGATGCTGCGGCTATTGCGGCTTTGGTTGCGGTACTTGTCGGCTCGTGTTTCGCGGCAGCGACTGCGCTGCTGGCTTTTTCGGGAGAGCGTGATCGGGGAACGGACCTTCGGTTGTTGGCGATGTCGGCTGCGCCTGGAGACCTGCTGGTCGCCGCGATAATCGCTTCAGGGAGTGGCTTCGTAGCCGTTACGGGGGTAGGACTTCTACACGGGATAATTGTTGCCGGCACGGATGAGGTCATGGCCAGTCTCAGGGCTTCAATGTACTTCTCGTTGCTGCCGCCGTTTTTTCTGGTTGGTGGCCTTGTCTGTCGTACCACCGTTCGAGCGATTGGGGTTGCAGCGGTACTGCTGACGGCTGTCGCTCTGTGCTTCACTCCGGTTCTTCTGGATGAATCGCTGCACACAGAGCGGATGCAAACAGTGGTTGTCCCGGCGTGTGTTGCCGGACTGTGTGTTGGACTCCTGGTTGCGTGCTGGTGGTTGGCGAAATGCTGGTGCATGTCGCCTTGTGGTTGGCAGTGGAGGCCGCTCGCTTTCAGTTTGCCAGTCCGGCGGCGTTCTGTTGCAAGCGGACTTTTCAGTTCAAACTTACAGACGATCGCCAGACTGCGAGTGCCTTCCATATGTCGAAACGTTCTGGCGATTTGGCGGACAGAGCTTCGGGCGCGGGGCGGCTTTTTGCTGCTTGCGATGGTTGTGGTCGGGGCGGGGCTGGTCGGTGATTGGTTGCCGAACCCGGTGACAACGTCCACTTTTCTGGCCGCGGTTTGCGGCGTGATGAGTTTTGAATCAGAGTCAGCGAAGGAACGCGTTCGGTTCTATTCAGAACGCGGCGTACCCCGGCGGTCTCTGTGGCTGGGCAAGCAGACGCTGTGGTTTTCGATTGTCACTCTCATTGGTGCAGCCGCTGCAGTTTCGTATGTCATGGACGTGAAATACGAATTTGGGGCATCTTTGGGGCCGTTAGACGTGGGGGCGACCCGTCGGGATTGGGGCTGGCTGGCCCTCAGTTTTCTTACGTTGCTTCAAACATGCTTCGTCACGGCGCAATTGGGTTCGTTGTGGTTAAAGCAACGTCTGGCGGCTATCGGTATTGGCCTGCTAAGCTGGCCGCTGATTCTAAGTTGGCCGGCGGTTGTTCTAGGTGTCGGCATCCCTGCGTTCGTTGGGTTGGTTCCACTGTTGCTCGCGGCCACACTTGGGTCGTGGTTCTGGTTCGAACCGTGGATGAATCGGCGGCTCAATGGAAAGGCTCGTCTGCCCGTCTGCATTGCCATGTGCGCGGGGCTTGTGGGTTGCTGGGCGCTCCCAACCCTGACGCGTATTTACCGTGTTCCAACGGTTGCGGAAGTGCCCGTTGCTAAGGCAATACCGCCTGAGTTGCGGGAGCGTCTGCTTCTGCCCGGGGCCGAGACACCAGGTTTTGGTTCGACGCGAGGTCGCCTGGAACAGGATCAAGTGGACGCGAGGTTGGCGGCGCTCGGCAAACTTCCAGTGGCAACAGATGAGGATGGAACGGCGAAATTCTCGTCGGCATCACTTGATCGGGCGGGAGACTGGAAGGCGCTCACGGATGTTGAGCGAGCCTGGTATGACCGCCACGCGGCGGATATCCCGGAGATTGTTGACCTGGCAAGTTTTCCGGGCGTGGCGAGTTATATGCCGGCTCGGGCTAAATGGTTACTTCAGCTCGATGCATTGAGGTTGGCGAGTGAAGGCAACATTGCCGCTGCGATCGAACGCACTTGTCTGCGGATTGAGCCAGGAATAGCCTGGGACGGAACCGCTTGCCTGCAGATAGCGAGGATGTGCTGCGCTGGAAATGCGACTCTTGCCGACGTGCAGATTGCGAAGCGGAAGATTCGGGAATTTGTGCGCCGGCAGTGGTGGTCATCAGACATTGGCGGCTTGCAGACAAAATCCGGGATTATTGACGAAGTGTCCAGGAAGCCATGGGATACCAAACGCCACCTGTCAGCGTGGCTGGGTGAACGGGCTCAGTTTGAACGGGCGTTCGAGTGGCGAGGAGCTGCGGTTCGTCGGCAGGCCAATCGGTTCCGAGAATTACTCTGCAACCAAAAGCCCGTTCTGCGCTTCGTAGGCGGAGTAATGCCGGCAGCCAATTCCTACCCGGCATCCTGGAGGAAAGGGTCGATACTACTTCAGGCTGCCCATGACAGTCGGACCTATCCTCTATCGGCCGACGCCATGCGAGCGGATGTGAATGACATCATGCGAGCCCGGATGGCGATGGCGGTTTTGGATGTCGTCGAGCACCTTCTCAAGCACGGGCGACTCCCAACGGAGCTGCAGCAAGTGGATCCGTGGTCCGGGATCTCGATGTCGCTGAATCCAACTGGGTTGAGCCGCGACCTGCGGTTGTTGGATTGGGACTTTGGCCCGCGTACGGTTCTGGAAGCGGGAACTCCATTTCTGTGGGTACGTGGTGAACGCTACATGCCGCCGGATGGGCAAGTCCCGGGGATTCCGTTCTATGTTCTCGATTCAGGCCAGGACCAGCCGTTGTGGATGTCGGTTGAGGTCTGTCCGATTCCAAAGGCTCTCTTCGAACTAGCCAGCGAACATCCATCCGGTATAGATACAACGCCACCGAAAGCAGAAGAGTAAGGCTGCCGCTCACGTTCAACCTGGACAGCGGCTTCCGTTACTTGCCGATGCAGAAGTTGCTGAAGATGTGGTCCAGGATGTCGTCGGTGTAGACGGTTCCCAGAATCAGACCGATGCTTTCAAGAGCCGCGCGGAGTTCGATGGCGACTAGTTCGTCGCCAAGATGTCCGACTGCGGCGTCGCGGGCGTTGCTTAGTGATTGAATGGCGGAACCAAGTGATTCGTGGCACCGCGCGCCGGTGGAGCCGATGAGTTCGCTTTCGGGAGAGTGGGATCGCAGCAGGGTGGCGATTTTGGTGCGGAGTAGTGGAAGGCCTTCGCCAGTGAATGCGCAGATGTGGATGGAGCCGTCAGGGGTGTCGTCTTTTTGGAGGTCGCTTTTTGTGCGGATGTGTAGAACGAACTGGCCGTCGTTGGCCAGTTGCGTGCGGAGTGCCAGGTTCTGTGCCTGTTCGGCGGGAGTGAGGTCGGCGGCCGAACACCAGACGATGAGTTGGGATTCCTGGAGCTGTTCGCTGCGATGTTGTTGAGCAATCTGCATGATTGGGGATGCCGTCGTTTCCTGACCGGCGGTGTCGATTAGTCGCACGTTTAACCCATCGCAATCGATGTCGATTGTCAGATAGTCGCGTGTGGTTCCGGCGACTTCGGAAACGAGGGCAACATCCGATTCAGCCAACGCGTTGAACAGGGTGCTCTTGCCGGCGTTGGGTAGTCCGGCCAGGGTGACGGCAATGGTGCTGGTCGATTCCATTCGGCTGTCGGCCGAACTCGCGAGTTGTTGCAGGCGTTCGATGGCGATGTTGAGACGCTCGATCATCACGTCCTGTGGGATGAACTCGATGTCCTCTTCAACGAAATCCAGCCCGGCTTCCAGGTCGCCGAGGATTGTGATGAGTTCTGCGCGTGTCGTCGCCAGTTTTCCGGACACGCCGCCGCCCAGTTGTTTAAGCGCGCGTTGCATTTGTTGTTGATCGGTTGAGTCGATGACGCCCAGGACCGCTTCTGCCTGGACTAAATCGATGCGGCCGGAAAGGAACGCTCGCAGAGTGAACTCACCATTCTGCGCGGGGCGGACTCCAGCGTCGTACAGCTGCGATAGCATGGCTTCGAGTAACGGGGGCGAACCGATGGTGTGCAGTTCGGCCATCGGTTGGCCTGTGTAACTTCGCTTTGTGGGCCACAGCAACAGGTTGGTGGGTAGTTGTTCGTCGATGGCGTTCAGTTGGAACACGCCCGAATAGGTTCTCGCTCGGCGCGTGGTTGGTAGGTTCGGTTCGTCCGTTGGAATGAAGTGGTTGACGAGGCTTTGAACTACCTCGTCGCCACTTAGGCGGATGATTCCACGTTCGGCCGGACCGGGGGCTGAGGCCAGGGCGGCGATGGTGTCTTCGAGTTCCAGGGGCATGAGATCTTGTGTCTTGGCAGAACGGGTGGGCAAAATAGCAGAATATCTCGGGCGTCGATGGTAGTTTTTCGCAACGTTTCCCCGTGGCCTTCCCGTTTGGGCGAGATTTGGCGGTGCTGATGAGCAGATTTGCCGCCAAGACAAACGCTCTGCTAATGCAATGGAATTCGTTGTACCGTAGAATTCAGAGACAACTTTCTCACCGGGCCGGTGGAACCGGGCCCTGATACGCACCATGCCCGAAGTTCAGGTAATAAGTCGCTTTCTGGATTTGCTTAAACGCAGCAAGTTGTTGAGTGCTGCGCAGGTCGACAAAGCGTGTCAGGCATTCGATCTGCATTCCCTGCCGAGTGCCAAGCATGTGGCTAACAAGCTTGTTCGAGAACGCGTCATTACGCCGTTCCAGGCTGATCGGTTGCTGGAAGGTCGATACCGCGGCTTCCTGATTGATCGCTATAAGGTCCGCGAGATTCTTGGCGTGGGTGGAATGGGTGCCATTTACATTGCCGAAGATCCGCAGGAAAACAAGAAAGTTGCGTTGAAGATTCTGGCGAACGAGCACGCTCTCGATGCCGGCATGCTGACGCGGCTTGAGATGGAAGCCCGCGCGGGGATGCTGCTGGATCATCCAAACATCGTGAAGACATACCGGTTCGATACGACTGGTGCGGTGACGTTCATGGTGATGGAGCTGGTTCGCGGTGTCAGCCTGCACGAACTGGTCGCCATTAACGGTCCGGTTGCCGTCAACATGGCGTGTTCGATTATTCAACAGGTCGCGCTGGGGCTGCATGCTGGTCACAAGAAGGGCATCATCCATCGCGACGTCAAGCCGGCGAACTTTCTTGTGGCCAAAGATGGCACGGCGAAGCTGCTGGATTTTGGGTTGGCACTGGTTGAAGAAGACGCCGCCGATGAGTTCTCGCTGGCCATGATTTTCGGTCACGATTGTCTCGGGACGCCGGACTTCATTTCGCCTGAACAATCACTCGATAGTGGAAAGGTTGACCCGACGACTGACATCTATTCTTTGGGCGGAACACTGTACCTGGCCCTGACTGGTAAGTTGCCGTTTCCGCAGAAGACGACCGTCGCCAAGCTGGAAGCGCACCGGACGTTGCCGCCGAAGGATATCCTGGAACACAAGCCGGATTTAGATAAAAACCTGGCGGCGATTGTCCGGAAGATGATGGAGAAGGATCCGCGTAAGCGGTACCAATCCGCGCTCGAAGTCGCCAAGGCGCTGGATCCTTACGCGGCTAAGCGGAACCTGAATTTCGACTTCCGCAAGATTGTCACATTGCGGGCTCGCCAGGCGAAAGCGAAACGTGACAACGCTGAAAAACGCAAAGCAAAACAGCGGCGTTCATCTTCCAGTATCACGGGCAGTTCCGGTTTGATCGGACGGTCGGGAACCGGGCTACAGGCTGAAATTGATACCCAGGTCGGTCAAGGCGAAACGCCAGCCGTTACCGAAGCTCAGCGACGCAGAACTCCGGCGCCACCTACTGTTCGTCCACACGAACCACCGGCGACCGCTGTTGAAGCGGCGGCGAGCAGCGTGCCGGCGGGTTGGTACTTAAGGCCGGCGGACGGAGGAGCTGCGATTCCGCTGCGGAAGTCGACTATCGTTCTTGGCCGAACAGGCAACTGCGACATCGCCATCGATGCTCGCGGCATCTCCGGTCAGCATTGCCAGTTGAGCTGGGATGCGGGGCACTGGAGCCTGCGCGATCTTGGCAGTCGGAATGGAACCTTCGTTAACGGTGGATCGGTTGATCACTGGGTCATGTCGCCAGGAGATGAACTGCGGCTTGGCGAGAACCTCGCGTATACCATTGACGATGGCAGTGTCGACAAGAAAAGTGCAGGGCCGACTTGGGTTCCGTTTGCGGCCGTGGGCGGGATTGCGTTGGTTCTGATTATCGTACTCTACATGGTCTTCGGGTAGCCGCATGGTTCTTTGCGATCAGGGTTACATCTGCGAAGTCTGCGGCGAAGAAGTCGAGAACATTACCGTCAGCGATCTGTACCTGCGGTTCGTTATCGGCGAGATAAACGCCCGAGCGCTATTGGCTGCTCCGGAACGACATCTGAGATGCAATCCGTCGGAGGCTCAGTTCATTGTGGACGATGGGTTTGCGCCAGTGGTCGTGGAGGGGGCGTTTGACAAGCGTGAGTTGGATGCGGAGTACGTGGAACAGCGTGAAGTATTGATGACGCGGGGTTGGCGGCGGCTCCAGGAGCTGCAGGGAGCCGGGATTCCCATCAACGAGTATCCGCTGCCAGAGTTCCGTCGATCCAGCAGCAAGGATGTATGACCGGATATGTGGCCCCAGTCCGAAGAAACCGTGCAGTTGCTTAACGGAGCCGATGAAGGCGACGCCGGAGCGGTGAACCGGCTCATGAATCGTCACCGCGATGCATTGAAACGACTGGTTCGCATGCGGATGGATCGGGCTTTGGCTCGACGTGTTGATGCCAGCGATGTGGTTCAGGACGTGATGTTCGAGGCCAGTCGTCGATTGAACGACTATCTTCGCGAACCAAAAATGCCGTTCCATCTTTGGCTGCGTCAACTGGCCAAGGACCGCATTATCGATATGCACCGTCGGCACCGCGAAGCGCAGCGGCGAAGTATTGATCGTGAGCAGCCTTTGGAGAGTCCGCAGTTTGCGGATCGGTCGTCCATGAACCTTGCGGCGCAGTTACGTGACAATGAACTGACGCCGGCGGCTGAGAATATCCGCCGCGAACTGCGGGCGCGATTCCTGACTGCAATTGAACAGCTGTCCGAAGACGACCGTGATGTCATTCTGATGCGGCACTTCGAAGAGCTTGGCAATGGCGAGGTGGCTGAGGCTCTTGGTCTTTCCGCTGCCGCCGCCGGTATGCGATACCTGCGAGCGCTGCGGCGTCTGCGAGTGATCCTGGGAGATTCACCATCGGCGATGAGTATCCCGGCGCCGTAGGTTCAGGGACCGCGGTTCAAAAACTGGCCATTGGGAGCGGCATACAAGTTCAGGCGCTTGTACTACGATGCAGACATGGACGCGTCTGATTTTACGAACTCCGGACTGCACGTGATGGCCAAGCCGATTGGCCCCATCTGCAATTTGGACTGCGAGTACTGCTACTACCTGCACAAGGAGCGGCTGTACGACGATCATGAACGCTGGAAGATGACCGACCAGCAGCTGGAGTCGTTCGTTCGTCAGTACATCAAAGCGCAGCCAGCAACTGCGAAGACCATTACGTTTGCCTGGCAGGGCGGCGAACCGACATTGCTGGGCGTCGAATTCTTCGAACGCGCGGTTGAGTTTCAAAAACAGTATTGTCCAGACGGTGTGCAGATTGAGAACGCGTTCCAGACGAACGGGGTTCTGGTTGATGATCGTTGGTGTGAGTTCTTTCAGAGCAACAACTTCCTGATCGGCCTGTCGATGGACGGTCCGGCGGAACTACATGATCGCTATCGGTACGACAAGAAAGGCGATCCGACATTTGCGGCGACGCTAAACGCGATGAAGCAGTTCAAGGCGACTGGTGTCGAATTCAATGTTCTTGTTTGCGTGAACCGACACAACGGCGATCACGGCAAACGCGTTTACACGTACTTGCGCGACTGTGGAGCGAAGTTTTTTCAGTTCATTCCGATTGTCGAACGGCGCGGCGTGGGGCAGCATGCTGAGGAACCTGCTGCTGAGGGCGATCATCCGCATGAGCACCTTGTGAGTTCTCGCAGCGTGTTGCCGGACCAGTTTGGCCGGTTCCTGATCGCGATTTTTGATGAGTGGAAGCGCCGTGATGTTGGGAAGGTATTCGTCCAGATATTCGACCAGGCGCTAAGTGCGTGGATGGGGCTGGAACCGTCACTGTGTGTGTTCAAGAAAGATTGCGGGCGCGCGCTCGCGATTGAACACAACGGCGACCTTTACAGTTGCGATCATTTTGTCGAACCGGAATACAAACTGGGCAACATTGCTGAGACGCCGCTGTTAGAGCTCGCGAATGGCGAACGGCAATTGCAGTTTGCGAATGCAAAGTCTGAAACGCTGCCGCAGTACTGTCTGGATTGCGAGGTGAAGTTCGCCTGCAATGGCGAGTGCCCAAAGAACCGCTTCATCAAGACACCCAGCGGTGATGACGGTCTGAATTATCTGTGCGCAGGCTACCGAGCTTTCTTCAATTACATTGATCCGCTGATGAAGAAGATGGCCGCGGAACTAAAAGCGGGCCGACCGGCGGCGGGCGTCATGCGCAGCGGCAGCACGCCTGGTGTCCCCGGAAGAAACGCACCGTGCCCTTGCGGTTCGGGGCGGAAGTTCAAGAAGTGCTGCGGGTAACCGCTGTCCTGGCGACATGATCTGACGAGCTATCCGGGGACTGCGGCAGTGCCCAGATCGCGTTAGGCTCCGTAGAACTCTCGATACCAATCGACGAATTTCTTCACACCGTCTTCGATTGGTGTGGAAGGTTTGAAGCCGACGTCGTTCATCAATGCGTCGATGTCGGCGTAGGTTTGAGGGACATCGCCCGGTTGGATCTCCATCATGTTCTTCTCGGCCTTCATGCCGAGTGAGTCTTCGATGACCTCAATCATCCGCATCAGTTCGACCGGTTCGTTGTTACCGATGTTGTAGACGCGGTACGGCGCCCGGCTGACTGATGGGCAGATTTCTTCGTCTTTGAGTTCTGGTCGGGCGGCGGGAATGCTGTTGGCGGTTCGAATGATGCCTTCGACAATGTCATCAATGTATGTGAAGTCGCGGCGCATCTTGCCGTGGTTGAAGACATCGATCGTACGGCGTTCGAGGATCGCTTTGGTGAACAGGAACATCGCCATGTCGGGGCGTCCCCACGGTCCATAAACCGTAAAGAACCGCAGGCCTGTTGTCGGAAGCTGATACAGGTGGCTGTAGGTGTGAGCCATCAGTTCGTTCGACTTTTTGGTGGCAGCGTAGAGACTGATCGGGTGATCGACGCTGTCTTCGGTCGCGAACGGGATCTTTGTGTTGGTTCCGTAGACGGAACTTGAAGACGCGTAGACCAGGTGGCCGACGTCTGTGTGTCGGCAGGCTTCCAGGATGTTTACAAAACCAATCAGGTTGCTGACAACGTACGCGTTTGGGTTCTCGATGGAGTAACGAACGCCGGCCTGGGCGGCCAGGTTGATAACGCAATCAAACTTCTCTGACTTGTGCAGAGCCATGACTGCATCGGCGTCTTCCAGCGCGATACGTTCGAGCCGGTAGTTGGATTCGCCCGCAAGCTGCTCGATGCGAGCTTCTTTAAGTGTCACATCGTAGTAGTCGTTGACGCAATCCAGGCCAACGACTTCGTGGCCCTGAGCCAAGAGTTTCTGCGCGGTGTGGAAGCCAATAAACCCGGCCGCGCCGGTGACAAGATACTTAGACATAATCTGCTCAGTGGAGGTTCTTGTAGAAGTTTCTACTTAGCAGGCTGACCGGAACGTTGTCGAGGGGAAATGCCCACGGACACACGTTGCGAAAGTGCAATGGGAACTCGGCGTGCTGAGTGACGCCGAGCCACTGAACGCGTGGTTCTGCTACTTCATCGAATCTGGCAGAACTTTGATCTTGAGGTTCCGCCACATGACCAGCTTGCCGACAGCGTCTTTGCTCTTGCCGACGCCGTGAACCTGCAACGCAATGAAGCCCTTGGCTGTGAGGTTGTCTTTGAAATCAGCTCGCGGGACTCCGTTTAGCCACGTGCGAATATGCTGGCCGTTGCACTCGACGCGAACCTTGTTCCACTCGCCGGTCTTGTAAGCCTTCTTGCCAGCTTCGGTGAAGGCCTTGGCATCACCACCGCGGGCCCCGGGAAACAACCAGCCGCGTCGAGCTTCGTCGTAAATGCCGCCGCTCCACATACGGTCTGGTTTGTTGGGGTCGATTTCGACCTGGTAACCGTGAACACGGCCCTTGGGGATTTTCTTCTCTTTGCCATCATCGACGAGTTCAATCTGATCGACAGGGTAGGCGTTGCTGCGGAACTGCACGCCGGAGTTCAAAGTGCTGTCGCACTTGTATTCGTACTCAAGGACGAAGTTTCGATACAGCCGCTTCGTGCACATGAAGCTGTTTGGGGTTCCTGCGACAGCTTCGCCAACGATGACGTCGCCCTCAACGCGGTACTTTGCCACGCCGCCCTGTTGCACCCAACCGTCGAAGTTCTTGCCGTTGAACAGCGGCTTGAACCCGTCCTCATCCATCTTCTTCCCTTCCTGGGAAACGGCGGCTCCGGCGGTCGCCACGGCGAGGAGGAGTAGGGTGAGGACAGTTCTCTGAGGACGCATCTGAAAATCTCCGAATTAGAAAGCACTTAGACGACTAGCATAAAGATGAACCCGCCCAGGTACATCCGTCAAACCGGTCTGTGGCGAAATATCTTTCATGGTGGCCACATTCCTGCGGCTTTTGCAGAATGGGTTCACGAGGGGACGAACAACGGGCTGAACTGTTTGAGCCAGCGTTGTTCGGTGGGCCCATTTTTCCTCGGAGTCACCATGTCAGACGCACAGCAGTCAAACGGTTCAGACAAGACTATCCCGGATTCGGAGCAGTACCCTGGGGCAGAGAACAACCCTGACAAATCGCAGGCGGACTCCGATCAAACTGTGATTGATCAATCCGATGAGTCCAACACGGTCATCGAACCGTTGGAGTCGGGTTCGGAAACGGTGCTCGATCCGTTGAGTGTTGACGACGCGACGGTCGTAGACTCACTGGAGGCACAGGACGCCACCGTCGTTGAACCGTCAATATCTGATGAGAACAACGATCAAACGATCGCCGCCAACAACGGTTCTGATACCGACGCGACCGTGATTCAGAATACGGATGGCGAGAACACGGTTTTGGAAACGGGTGCTGCGGATGGGTTGCCAGCGAACCCGAACACGCCCGGCGATCAAGCTGAAGCAGCGACTCTTGTGTCCGGCATCAGCAGCGACGGTTCTGACACCCAGAACACACTACTGTCAGAGAGCGTTGTGCCAGGTGGCGCTGGCGAGCCAATGTCGGTTCAACGTCTTGATCGGTTCGAACTCGAACGCGTGCTGGGGCAGGGTGCGTTTGGAACCGTCTATCTGGCGCGCGATCCGCGACTGGACCGGCGTGTGGCGATCAAAGTTGCAAAGACGGGTGTTCTTAACTCACAAAGCGACATTGACCGGTTCAATCGAGAAGCAAGAGCGGCCGCGTCGCTGCGGCATCCCAACATTGTGCCGGTTTATGAAGTCGGACAAATTAAGGGAGGCACTTACATTGTTTACGAGTTCATCGAAGGCCGCACGCTGAAGGCTTTGATGAAAGAACGTGGCGCGATCCCGCCGGTGGAGGCGGTCGAGCTAATGACTTGCCTCGCCCGCGCGTTGGACTACGCGCATTCCAATGCGATTATTCACCGCGACATCAAGCCGGACAATATTCTGATTGATCCCGACGGTCAGCCGCATATTGCCGACTTCGGCCTGGCCAGAAACGAAGAGAAGGATGCTACTCGTACGCGCGAAGGGACGCTCATGGGCACGCCCGCCTACATGAGCCCCGAACAGGCATCAGGACAGGTCAGCAAAGTCGATCGGCGTTCTGATGTTTGGAGTCTCGGCGTCATGTTGGACGAAATGCTCACGGGACGGCGGGTGTTCTCGGGAACCGTGGTGGAGGTCCTGACGGCTGTTCAAACTCAGCCCGTGAAACCTATGCGGTCAGTCAACGCGGATCTGCCCATCGACCTGGAGACAATTTGTCTGAAGTCTTTAGAACGCGAACAGGAACAGCGGTTCCAAACAGCCGGAGAACTGGCGCACGAGTTGACTCTGTGGTCCAGGGGCGAGCCCATTACGCTGCGGCGGATCAGCTGGAGCGAACGTTTTTCTCGCTGGGCGAAACGTAACCCGCTTGTTGCCGGGTTGCTGGCGACCATCTTTGTCACGTTGGCAATTGGAGCATCGGTTTCGAGCTGGTTCGGATATCAGGCGATGACCAGAGCGGATGAACTGGTCAAGGAACGCGATGCCCGAGCCGGGATTCAGATGACGACGGTCTTGAAAGCCGAATCCGGTGCGGTTCGTCCGCTGTTGGACGGGTTGGAAAACTACAAAGACGACGTGAACCTGTTGGAACGATTGCAGGATGAGGACGTTGCTGGTCCGGTTCGTGAGCAGCGACGACGGGCGATGCTGGTTCGGCGATTTACTGATGATGTTGACCAACGATCGGCAGAATCAAAGCAGTTGGCTGAGTGGCTGTTGGAAGTAAGGGACGTGGACGAGTTCCTTGTTGTTCGAGACGAACTTGCTTTGGACAGGGCGACTTTGTGTGACGATTTGTGGTCCAGGTTGGGCGATTCGACTCAGGGCTACGACCGGCGCCTGCGCGCGGCTGTGGCGCTGGCCGCTTATGAAGCCCATTCAGACAAATGGCCCGAGCATGCGGAGGCGGTCAAAAGTACTTTGCTGGCAGACACCCTTCGAGTGTCTCAGTGGGCCGAGGCATTGCGTCCGATTCGCGATCATTTGGTTGGGCCGCTGAAGCAGTCGTTCAGGAAAGAAGGCGATCGGGGCAGCGCGGCTGTCGCACTGGCGACGTTGTACGAGGATTCAAAGTCCAAACTAGTCGATCTGATTCCTGACGCTGAGCCCGGGCAGTTGGGTGTTCTTATTAGAACGCTTCGGGATATGGATGGCGCAGATGATCTTGCCCGACGTTTGAAGCGGACGTATCCCGAGTCGGCGACAGATGAACGGCGAGATACCGAAGATCGTCGGCGGGCCAACCATGTTGTGGCTTTGCTTGAGGCTGGTCAGCCGGCTCTGGCTAAGAAGGAACTCGCAATGCCGGCACGCAATGGCGTGCGAAGCCATGTGATTCACCGGGCGAGTCTGGCGAAGCTCAACACGGACACACTGTTTCGTTTTCTGCGAGCCGAGACGGATCCTCGTCTTTTGCGAACCGCAATCCTAGCCCTGGCCGGCTATGGAGAAAGCGACATCGGTCACCTGGAACGCAACGATCGTACTACGGAGTTACTGCGGCTGTATCGGAGTCACCCGGATGCCGGTGTTCATGCTTCGATTTCGTACCTGCTTCGAAAATGGGAACGCCCCGAACTTGATGAAACGAACAAGGCACTTCAATCGGCTGAGTGGCCGACTGACGATCGTCGCTGGCATCATTCACCAGGGGGGATTGTATTTTCAATCTTTCGCAATCCGCCGGCGTTCCGGATGGGGTCTCCGGACGGCGAAGATTTTCCGGCTCCTGAAGAAGAGAGGCTGCACAGTCGTAAGGTTGGCCGATCGTTTGCAATCAGCATGCACGAGATCACGGTGGGGCAGTTTCGAGTGTTCAAGGACAATCGAAAGTGGGACGGCAACGACGTCACGGATAAGCATCCTGCTAACAACGTCAATTGGTGGGACGCTGCGTACTTCTGCAACCAGCTTAGTCAGTCCGAAGGCATGCGGGATTCTGCACTTTGCTATCTGCAAAGCACTGTGGATAAGACGGCTTGGAACGCGCACCCCGATGTGGTTCAGCGGTCTGCGTACCGGTTGCCAACGTCCGCGGAATGGGAGTATGCGGCGCGCGGCGGAACCGATACGCGTCGGCATTTCGGCAGCGGAACCGGCTTGTTGGATTCCTATGCATGGACGGGGAGCCGAAGTCTGACCCGGCCTAAGGAGACAGGGTTACTTCTACCAAACCAGTTTGGGCTGTTTGACTCGCTGGGCAACGTGACCGAGTGGTGTCAGACGTGGCACAGTGAAAAGGACCGCGCCTCGAAGGTAATCGAGGGCCACAGGATCGGAGGGGTTCTGGACGGTTTCGAAGGGAAGAAAGGCGACTACTTCCAACGCGACTACCGTGGCGGGAGCTTTCAGGAGGCTGAAAACTTTGTCTTTGAATCGCTGCGGTATGACAGCGCGGACAGCATGCGGAACCGGTCTGACCGGGTTGGCTTCCGCATCGCGCGGACGTTGCCTGAATCTGAGTAGTACAAGTGCGCCATAACTGCTGTTCCAGCCCGCAAACTCATCTGGCGCGGCCTGCATTACGCAGCCCAGATTATTGTTGATGTTTGGAATCTGTCGCCGCACAATGAAAGAAGAACTCAAGATCACGCTAGGAGGTGAGTTCGGCCGGTGTATGTTTGACGAGAAGTTCCGCGAGAGATAAGAGATCTCGCGCACAAGAAAAACATCTGGCGCGGTAGCTCCGCATCAGTGCTGCTAATTTCGAACACCGCTATGTCGTGAGGTACTAATGAAACTCTCATTGCCGAAGATGGCGATGCTAGCCTGTGGGTTAGTGTTGTCGGTTACTTGTTTCGCCCAGGCTCAGGAGTTGCCTCCTCCGCTTCCTACGCAGGAGGTTCCGCTTTCGCCGCCTACGCAGATGTCGGATCAGGCTCTGCCCGCACCGGGGGGACTCCAGAAGAATGAGTACAAGAACGACTGGCGACAGGCTGGCCCGGACGGGCTTGGCGATCGGCTGCGAAGTCACATTGTTCGACTGAACGAAGACGACCAATTGGTTGGCCGCGTGACGATTATCGAATCCGTCACGGGTGACCTGCAGCCAGTTGGGGCTGTCACGGTTCGGTTCATCCGAAAGGGTGAAGTGATAGAAGAAGTGGTACCGGATGGCAGAGGTGAGTTCACTGCTCGGAAGCTTCGAGAAGGCGTGTATTCAATGATCGCTGCCGGAAACGACGGGTTCCTGGCCTGGTCGGTTCATGTAAAGCCAAAGGCGTCTGATGTTGCGAAGATGCCAAAGCATATCCGTGCGAAGTATCTGACTCAGGGCGTGAGCGATCGCCTGGATGTTGAAGCGGCGGCAGTTCCTCCTTCCAACTTTGCACCACTGAAAAGCCTTTTGCTGGGCTACCTGCCATCGGAAGGTTCGATGCTGTCCATGGGCGGTTCCGATGTGCCACCGGGTATGGAGGACCCTCCTGCAGGTGCGCGAACGGGTACGACTCTCAAGCACCACCAGGTTCGATTGACTCGAGACGGCCGGTTGATCGGTCGTATTCGAAAGCTCCAACCAGATACGGGGCGCGACCTTAAGATCATTCAGCTAAACGCATTCTTGCTTCGAAACAACGAACAGGTTGATCAGGAGCAGGTTAACCCGGACGGCACGTTCGCTTTCAAAGATCTTCGACCAGGTGTGTATTCAATGGTTGCTGCCGGGAAAGATGGTTTCCTTGCATTTTCGATCGATGTACTGAACCCGCCGCAGACTGAAGCAACCGTTCCTCGCAAAGGTACACCCGTCAAGACAGCTGCGTTCCGAGTTGACGATGCTCAGGTCACCTTGTCACTTGAGATGGCTTTGTGCAATCCCGAGGACTTGAACGCGACTAATCTCGCTCGTCACACAGGCGACTTCACAAACAATACGGACGACGATGTCGTTGCGGCGGACCCAGTTGGAGGTGGCTTCAGGACCGGAGGCGGGTTCCGTGGGACACCAGCCACCGGTGGGTTTGGCGGTGGAGTGGGTGGCGGTGGTGTTCCGCCAAGTGCGGGAACCGGTCTTGGTCGGGTCCTGGCCACAGCCGCCGTTGGGGTGGGAGTAAGTGCCCTTGTGGATGACGACGATGACAACGGAGGTATCAGTAGCCCGGCTGGCCCAGGCAGTGGTACCCAACCGCCGGGTTCGACGACGGGAACTGATGAAACAGGAACCGGAACCGGCGATGAGACCACGACCGACCGACCGGGGACTGAGGAGCCGGATACCGAGGGGCCGTAGGCTCTCACAGCGAGTTAGAAGCTTAAAACGGCAGGCATTTAGGTGCCTGCCGTTTTTATTGATATCTGGACAAATGTGGGCTGTTGCCCAGTTACCCCGCAGTTGGAAAATCGTGCGAACCAATCTTGGACACGGGTCTGTAGCTCTATCAGACTATGGATTGCGGCCGAATGCCTTCATGCATGTGTCAGAGGTTGTGATGAGACGTATTTCCAAACAAATTCTAGCAGGGCTACTGGTAGTCACGGGTTTCGTGATTGCTCAGGAGCAGGAATCCCCCGAACTTACGGTGCCCAATCAAACTGAGGCTCCAAGCCTGGAGGGTGGTATTCCACCAGTTGATGTTCGTGAACCGGGGCCCGAAGAGGTTCAGTTGACGAAGCCCGAATACAAAAACAACTGGAAGCAAGCTGGTGATGGCGATGACCGGCTTGGCGATCGTTTGCGAAGCCACATCGTCCGGCTTGGTGACGACGATGCGGTCCGGGGCAAGCTAACGGTTCTTAACGAGTCCAGCGGTGTCCGCGAACCAATTCAGAACGTCAAGATTAAGTTCGTTCGTAAAGGCGAGGTCAAAGCGGAATTGAGCCCCGACGCAGATGGCTCGTTCGTGGCAATGGATCTCGAAGACGGGGTCTACTCAATGATCGTTGCTGGTGAGGACGGGTTCCTGGCCTGGTCTGTGAACGTTAAGCCGAAGCTGCCAGACGTCGCCAAAATGCCAAAGCACATGCGAGCGAAATTCCTTCGTCAGGACGTGAAGGAAGAATTGGATGTGCAGGCAGTCGCCGTACCACCGACAAACTTCATTCCACTGAAACAACTTTTGACCGAGTATCTGCCGTCGGAAGATTCCACCTTGTATCTGGACGGTGAAGATTTCCCGGAAGGAATGGAGAACCCTCCGCGCGATGCCAATCCAGCGACATCGCTGAAGCATCATCAGATTCGATTGACAGAAGACGGTCGTTTGCTGGGACGCATTCGTCGGTTGCAGCCGGATTCGGGACGCGATCTCAAAATCAGGCAACTGAATGTGTTCCTGCTGAAAGGCCAGGAAATCGCTTCGCAGGAGGATGTTGCTCCAAACGGAACGTTCGCGTTCGAAGACCTCGAACCAGGAGTGTACTCGCTGGTCGCTGCCGGTCGTGATGGCTTCCTGGCGTTTTCGATAGACGTTCTGGCTGCGAGATCAGCTGATACTGACATCACTCGGATCAACGGTTTGGTTCCGGTTGCTATGCGAATGCAGCCAGCTGGTCTGCAGATCGACGTAGCCTTGTGTTCTCCACTGGACTTCAATCAGGAGAACCTGGCCGAGCTAACTGATGGCTTTGTCGCCCCACCTGAGCAACTTGCCATGGGAGAAGCTGTCCCGGAGGCGGGTTCTTCAGGCGGATATCCTGGTGGCGGAGCACCGGCCGGTGCACCAGGCGGTGTTGGCAGCGGCGGAGGAGGTGGCTCTGGCGGCGGAGGTCTGAGCGGAGTTCTTCTCGGAGGCGCGATTGGAACCGGGATCGGAGCCATTATTGCTGATGACGACGGCGGCCGAGCACAGGCAACCCCTTCCAACCCTACGCAATAGCCGCAATAGGCTCCAGGTTAACTTCATTGATGAATGAAACGGTGGTCGATATCGGCCACCGTTTTTCATGCGCTGTGGGCGGGTTGTGGATGAATCGAGTCGCTGGTAACGTCTTGCTCTTGGTTAAGTTCTACGATCAGAGGTGAGGTGTAGTGTGGACGGTTTGGCAGATCAAATAGCCGAAGCAGTGGCTTCGATCCGCGAAAAGTGGTCAGGAACCGCGCGGGCGGGGATGATTCTTGGAACCGGCCTGGGGGGGCTGACGGACAAGATCGAAGCAGAAGCAAAGATTCCCTACAAAGAGATTCCTCACTTCCCCGTTTCGACGGCTCCGTCTCACAAAGGACAACTGGTCTGCGGCAACCTAAACGGTGTTCCGGTGGTGGTTCTGGAAGGTCGGTTCCACTACTACGAAGGCTACTCGCTCCGCGAAGTGACTTTCCCTGTCAGAGTCATGAAGGCGTTGGGAGCCGACACGCTGGTTGTCACAAGTGCTGTTGGTGGATTGAACCCGCTGTACGAACTGGCTGACATCATCATCATCGATGACCACATCAACATGATGCCGGACAACCCACTACGCGGCGTCAACGACGACTCACTGGGCCCGCGCTTTCCCGACATGAGTGCTCCGTATGATCAGGAACTCATCGGTACTGCTGCCGCAGCAGCACTGCAGCTTGGCATCCCGGCTCACAAAGGTGTGCTGACATCCGTCGCCGGTCCGAACCTCGAAACCCGCGCTGAGTATCGCATGTTGCGAACCATTGGCGCTGACATCGTTGGCATGTCCACCATCCCCGAAATCATTGTCGCTCGGCATGCGAGTATGCGAGCAGTCGCGTTCTCTGTCGTGACCGACATGTGCCTGCCGGATGCTTTAGAAGAAGCCAATATCGACAAGATAATCGAAGTGGCTGGTCGCGGCGGCGAACGCCTCTCGCGGCTTATTCCGGAAGTGCTTAAAACACTGTAGACAGCCTGGCCGGTAGAAACAGAAAGGCACCGGGAGGCCGGTGCCTTTTTTACGTACCAATCAAACCGGCCACTTGTTGGCAGAGTTCGACTTAGAAATCGTCGTCGAAGGCGTCGTCCAGGTCTTCTTCCGCGTCGAGGTCTTCCTCTTCGTCGTCGAAATCTTCTTCGTCCTCGTACTCATCTGCGTCGTCATCTTCGTCGAGGTCTTCATCATCGTCATCGATGTCGTCGTAGTCCTCGTCTTCATCGCTACTCAGAATCTTATGCTCGTTCCATTCGTCCACGGCCAATGACCGGGCGGGATCATCAAGCAACTGATCCGTCCAACCACTCAGTTTCACTTTACACCTCAAATACAGGGTCCTGACTGATGGGGAGTAATTTCCCCGTTCTCAATTTTCGTCAATTATTAAACCGAAAACTCCTTGTCAAGAGCCTGTTTCACCAACTTCTTACCAGGGATGCCTGTTGGGGAATGCGGTCTTGTTGTGTTGGGCCTATGTTCCGAGAATTCTGGTTGATTCGGCTCTCGAGTCAGAGGGCTCCATCAGTTTCACACGAAGAGACCTGTGCATACCGGAATACGCTTAAGTGGCAGTGCGTTTTGGGTCGTCCACCGATCCCGCGCTCACGGTCCGTTTGATTACGAGTGGAGCCCTGACTTCGAGGGCGTCGAATTCCTGTTCCAGGGCGAAAAATTCGGCGAGTACTGTAGCGAAGACGAAATCTACGCGGATCTCAGGTACCACAAGTTGCCACAGCGCGTTTACGAGGTCGCCAGCATCACGATCGCCACCGTAGTGAAATCCATCATGGATGGTGTCCCCGAACCAGAACGCGCCAACCTGCTGGTCGCTCAGCTACGCGACATGGGCTTTCCAAAGTTCGCGCAGGTTGAACAAATCGAGCACACGAAATAGCCACCTGCCTGGAATCCAATTCATCACCCAGCCTGGCTCTGGTAGGCACCACGACGAATACGAGACTCTCTGATCTCTATGTTCGAAGACTCAGAAGACGGGTGCGACTCAAAGAACTGCGTGACACGGGCAAATGGCTGTTCCGACAGGGTCCAGTCCCCCAGTCGCGCGTTCTGAACACCGTCCGACGCCACATGTAAGTGTGTACCCACCGGCTCTAAGTCCTGGAGTCCTTCAGGTTTCCACGGTACCTCATGCAATTCTGGGGGTTAGTTGCTCTAATT
>CAZAIB010000017.1:0-72385 GCA_964485095.1 uncultured Planctomycetaceae bacterium
TCCGAGGACGCAGGCATCCATTGAGTTGGCGTGTCGATCGATACCGCAGTAGAATCGGTGTTGTTTGAGTAGACTCATCGTGTCTTCTCGTGAGCCAGCGGGGCCTAAGCCGCGAACCTTTAGGGGTTGAGGCAGCACACATGTGCTTACCTTCTTACGGTTCAACCGCAATGGAAAGACTCGCTCGCTCAGGCAAGGGCATGATGAGTGTCAATGCGTTGCGCCAAAGCGGACACGACGCTACGGTTGGCCGTTGATTTTCACCAATTTACACTTTTCGTCCGCTCGGTGAACGCGGTCGTTATCCCGCTTGTAGTCACGAAAATGGACAAACCGAAAGTCAACCGGCTTCCCTTGGCGTCGCCGAGGTGGGATGAGAGCGGCTTCGAAATGACAGGTGGAGCGAGAAGCAGACTTCAAGCAATATTAGATGCGCCACTTGCTCACCGAGGAAATTTGATACGCGACTTTGTGGACGATACGGAACTTGTTGACTGCCCCTGCTTCGCCTTCTATTACGCATCACCATACCTGGTAGATACATTCGAAGCTGACTTTGACAGCAATTGGATTGCGTTTCCAGCGTACTGTTCGTATTCGATTCTCGCATTCAATGGGGTAATCGGACCCCACCTGGATCAGATTTGGGGCGACAGGCATCGGATCGCGAAATTGGTCTTGTCTGGACTGGAACGTCCCGAGCAGCGTCATTTTGAACTATTTGTTGGGTGTATCGCCGCTGTGTATGGAGATGAAGTTCTTGCGCGAAATATTCAGAACCGCCGTGGCGACTCAGACTAGCCGCGGTAGAACAACGCGATGCACGCGAAGCCGGACTTGCGCGTGTTTTGAAATGGACGATCGCTGGTTCGGGCTCGGTGATCGCGGACGTTAAGCATCTAAACCAAGACTGAGCCCATGGGGTACGAAATTTCCACCGTGTCTACTGATGCGTTCGTTTCACTCACAACGAATCCAACCGATACTAAGACAAAGTCTTCCGCCATGCCCCGTCTTGCATCACTAATGCTGGCAGCAGCAATGTCAGTCGTGGCCAACGGGTGCACACACAGATCCGATATCGAAAACGTCACGCACGACACATACGCAAAGACTCACCACGCTAAAATTATCGACCTCACGGGCGCCTCCGATATCACAGTTCAACTCGCATCTGACATCGACACGTCCGACCGATGGTTCTCATTTCAAATAGCACGCGCCGACTTCACTGCGCTTGTGAAATCTGTGGCTGTAGCAAACAACGGACCATCGGAGATTAAGTGGGCAGACACTGCGATCATCCCCGAGAGCTGGCAGCCAGGACACGCTGAACCTGCGTGGTGGAAGATTTCGCCGGCAAAAGATTACAAGTCAATCTCCTGGTGCTATGCTGCGCAGGCAACCTATCACCACGGCTGGTACTTTTACCATGAAAGCGGGACAGACACGGCACTCTGTTGGCACTGGCGCTATCAACATGCCGACGACATGTGTGACGACTGAGTGCTAACAACCACATGCACCGGAACGCGGTCGGTGCCGTAATTTGCAAATCACATCAACTGGTCCGCGTCCGTGATGTTCGACTTTAAATGGCAAGGGCGAATGCACCGACAGTACTTCCCGCCATGTCCGGTAGATGGACCAATTGAACCTCCGGTTCCATTCGGCCACATGAGTTCTGATGGGGCTGTACCGACGAAGTGTTCCGACTGCCAACACTTATTCGAGGGCTCATGCACCCGCTACATCGAAGAAGTGCAAGGATACCTCCATCTCGACCATGGCCCATGTGGCATCGACGGCCCCACAGATCCTGTCTACTACGAGACCGAGTTTGTCAAATCAAAGGTCGAGATTCCTCGGAAATGTGCATCCTGTCGATACGTTGCGGTGCACTCGATATACGGGATTCACTGCACTAAGGATGCAGATAAATGGGGCGACTTCCATCGAGGTCTCGACTGGGGCACATGGCATCCCGAGTACGTCTACATTCGCTTATCACCGCCCAAGGTCACGACTCGCGATTTGTCACGGCATGCGTACAATGATGATGCGACCGCTTTCGTCAAAGAGCATCGGCGAGTCAACCCGGGGCTATCCATCGAGGAAGCGAAGGCGGACTTCGCACACTTCCGCGCTGTCATCGACAGGGCCAGCTAACAATCGCATGCACTTGTTGAACGGCGAATCCGGGCGTCAATTCAAACCAAGCATCACTCCCGGCGTCCGGTGATGCTTCTGCTAAGCGACGAATCCAATGTGCGCACTACTGTTAGTTGTTTTCGTGTCCCAGGAGCCAACCCTACGGGTCTCGGTGCCATCCAATACTGGCATTTGTACCGTTGAGACCTGGAAGAAGGCCTGGCCTGGATGCAAGTACGAGGACGGTGTCAAGGAGAGGCACCTTTCGATTGTCGATACGCCGAATGGCAACGCGTTTCGGGTCGATTATGCGCTTGGCCAGATCGGTCCTGAGAAGGGCGGCGTCGGCTGGCGTTATCCGTTTGCCAGATCAAACACGGTCGAGCTTAACTACACCGTGGAATTTAGCCCGGGTTTTGATTGGGTTAAGGGAGGAAAGCTCCCCGGATTAGGCGGCGGCCCCAAGAGCGTAACTGGTGGCAGGCCAGCAAACGGAAAGAACGGCTTTTCAGCGAGGCTCATGTGGCGGGCCGATGGTCGCGGCGAGGCATACGTTTACCATATGAATCAACCGAAGAAGTACGGTCAGAGTTTTCCTTTTCCCACCAAGTTCCGCTTTCCAGTGGGGGAACCAGTCAACTTGCGGCTCCGCGTCTCGATGAATACACCGGGGCGCCGCGACGGTAAACTCGACGTGTGGGTTAAGACCCGAAAACTCAAGCGGTACCAGCGTGTCGTCAGTGAAAAGGAAATGGAGTGGCGCTCGGTCGAGGATTTCGGTATCGACTCGCTGTTGTTCCAAACGTTTCATGGCGGCAGCGATAAAACCTGGGCTCCTCGTAAGTCGTCGTACGCTCTCTTCAATGGAATATCTGTTCGGTCAGCGGAGAGCAGATAACAGTCCCATGCACCGCGACGCCGGATCGGTGCCGAAATTGAAATCCACATCACTCTCCGGCGTACGGTGATGTTTAACGTCATCCGGTGAAGCTATGGGTGAGACACAATGAAGTTCGACGCGTCGTTTTTTCCACCCGAACCGGTGATGTTGTTTGTGGTCGCCACATGGGCTGTCACGGCTCTGATCCATGTCTGCTTTGCACTTGCAGTGTTTGGTAGCGCAAATCGACTGCCGAGTGGTCGCAGACCGATTTTCGTCGGCCCCGCAATCTGGTCACTTGCCACCCTCTTTGGTGGCGTAACTGTTGCCGCCATCTACTGGGCCATGCATCACTCGCGTTTGAACCACTCTGTTCCGTCAGACCCCCGTCTTACGGCTAGACCGTAATGGATAGGCTCACTTGCTCAGGCAAGGGCATGATGAGTGTCAAGGCGGTGCACCGGAACGCCGAATAGCCGGTGACTCTGTTTTTTGACAACCGCTCGTCCGCGGCCGGCGAGTGTAGTCGTTATCCCGCGTAGGCGAACCTCTCCCCAGGCTCGGTGTCCTTCTTGCATCGTGACTGGAGTTCGCAAATACCAATATGTTGGCTCAAAAAACATTCGAGATTTTGCGCGCGGTCAGCCAGCTGGAACTGTGATTCGGAATTCAGACGATCTCGCATCATGGCTGGAAGAGTCACCAACTGAACAGACTCCCGATGACGAGCGGATCGCCACCTTCACAATTTGCGAACGCAAACTTCTTCGTCTCGCGCCTCGTCGCTCGGAACATGTCGCCTGCGCCTCTGGTGGCCCAGTGCTTTCGGCGGGGGAAGTCACCTTTGACACCGAACTTTCCATCACGGGGATGTCGAATCAATCTACGGGTTTCTGCCCGGAGGCAGAGTCATGGCCCATCGTTCAGTCGGTCCTCGACCGAATAGGACTCAAACATCCTGATCAATTCACGCACCCTGTCGTATTTCGACTCTGCCCAAAGTGCGGCCAGCGAAACATCGTCAAGGATGCGTGGTACTACTGCCAACTGTGCGATGCTAAACTGCCAGAGTCATGGAACTTCTCGCACAGTGCTGGATAACAAACACATGCGCCGAAACGCCGGATCCGGGCGCAATCCTTAATCCACATCACTCCCGGCGTCCGGTGATGTTTGGCGTTAGCTGGCAATAGGACAATTTCGTGCAACACCAAAACGCCGCGTTAGAAGACTTGTCTCACATGTTCGTGAGCAACCCGGACAATCCAACGCCGGGAAATGATCTGATTGTCGCTTCACGATTCGACTTTACGATCGATAGCCTGTCCGTGATGGATGACCACATAGACGAGATGCGGAACCGTGATCTGTCCAACGATGAATGGAATTCGTTCATTCTACGAGCCGGAGCCTACGTTGGAGAAGTGATTCGAAGACTGTCCGCCCAAGAAACCGAATGGGTATGGTTGTCGCACGAACAAGCTGCGGACGTGAGCGATTTCGTTGCGTCGCAAGAGATGTCGATTGGTACTGCTGCAGTTCTTTGGGATGGGGCAGAGGGGATAGTATTCCCGCTCGGCAAAGTGGCGAAGTTTATTGCAAATGGCCGGGAAGACAGCGTGCATTTTTACGCGCAAGTGATCGTCGCCGGACCGCCAAACTTCGGATGACAAAAAAATGCACCGGAGTCGCGATGTCGGGCGTTTTCAAATGGGCAATCTTTCGTCGCGACCTGGGAATTTTGGACGTTAGCTGGCAAGTGCGAGTGTCTCGATATGGCTATGCCAAAGAAGGGGCGGCGGACCATCGTGGTCAACGGAAAGCGGTTCGTTTGGTCCGCCTCTGAAAAGTGGCATCGCAGTTCGACCCAAGCGCCGATGCCTTCTACGGCTTCCGATAGTCCTGCCTCATGGTACTTCCGACGATTGCACGTCACGGTGACCGTTCAGCCAGTCGGTGATGACAGGATCAAGTTGGTGGCCACTGCAGAGTTTCCTAACACAATCATGGTTGATGACTACCCGGAGGGCGGGGCGATACGGCCACGTCATGTTGCGGAATTGATCAAGATCGCCGAAGCTGAAGGCTGGCCGACACACACAAGCTCTGACCATCGATCCGAGGCCCTTGAGGAACTGATTCTGCAGGACGAGTACTGTGGCTCTTATGGGGTTCCGGCTTCGTGAGTTCTCGCATCCGTGTGGCCGCTCACTCTTGAGCTCCAAGCTGCACTGAATGGCCGGCTAACAACGGCAAGTTATTCGGTCGGAGTCGCCGGACTTGAAGAAGGCTTCTGTCAACGTATTAACCGGTTCGAAAAAGCACCTCGAGCCTGGTGTAAGCGCTGATGTCCTTTACTCAGCAGCTGTCGGTGATAGGATTGTCATCAATACCCCGTCGAAGAAGGTTAAGCTTTTTGAATGCATAGACGACCTCAATCAGCGATGGGAGTACTTTGTGTTTTTCCTTCGCTAACCCAAGAGGGCAGAACAAGCCAATACACGCGAGTTGCGGACCTGATGGCAAAGCACTCGGCCGCAACGCGTGATTGATAACGTTGTGCAGCAAAGGTCACACGTGTGAGCAATTCATGCCCCCGTTGCGGCGAGCCCATAAAAGCCAATTATTGTTGGGGATGTGGCAGAGAGCGTCCGCCACGACCTGACCATTCCTCGGGCCGTGCATTTGAGTTCGCACTCGGCGGTTCCGTTGTCGGAGCCTTTGCTGGCTTTCTGTTCGCGCTAATGACCATCCCGAGCAATGGCGAATTGATTCCGGCCGAGACGATCATCGTCGCGATTTGCGGGGCGATCTTTGGAGTCGGTGCTGGCGTCGGCACGCACCTCCTGACGCGCAACGGGCTGAAGTTCGAGAAATCCCCAGTCCGTCCGCGATCAAAGGAACTACAGGTCGCAGCTGTGGTAATCGGAGGCCTGGCATCGACACGAATGTCGCTCTATTACCTTGTAAACAGCGGCGACCACATTGCGGGGTGGCAATCGGGTTGGCTGTGGGGTTCGCTAGTGGGCGGAGCAGGAGGCACGATTTGGGCGCTCGTAATGATCTTCAGGCGACGAGACTAGCCGCGGGCTTTCAGCTGACGTTAACACTCCAGCGATATGGCTGCACTCAACAAAGCTGGTGTTGGTTACGAACCTCAAATCCCAATTCATTGTCAATGAGAACGCCGGGTCAGCGCGCAATTCGAAATCCACATCACTCCCGGCGTCGGTGATGTTTGACGTCAGCCAGCAATAGGTCCCATGTCCGTTTCAAAACCCGACATCTTGCTGGTTGACAGCTTCCTGTCTGACGCAGAGGCGCTCTTCGATAACCTTCGCGACTCAGTTGATTGGGACACGTCGATGACGGCTCGCCACACTGCCTCTTTTGGTGAGCCGTACAACTACTCGCAAATGGCATATGAGCCCCGGCCACTGCATCCGTCACTCGCCCCTGTCGCTGAACGTCTCAGCGAGAAACTTGGCATCGCATTCAACAACTGCCTGCTCAATTTCTACCTGTCGGGCGACAGCACAATGGGATTCCATTCCGACGACACCAGTGATTTGGAGTCCGGCACTGGCGTCGCGATTGTCTCCCTCGGCAGCCAGCGCGGAATCACTTACCGCAGCAAGGCTGATACCCAAATTCGCCACACGTTCCCGCTTGCTACGGGCTCATTGCTTTACATGGATTCGAAAGTTCAAGACAATTGGATGCATGCGATCAAAAAAGACGCAAATGCTGGCCCTCGTATTAGTCTGACGTGGAGAGCGTTACGCAAGGCTGGCTAACAACCACCGGAACGCTGGATCGGTGCCGAGTTTGAAATCCACATCACTTCCGCCGTCCGGTGGTGTTTGACGTTAGCTGGCAAAAAGCATGTCCGAATCGAAAGACATCCAGCGCATGTTGACTGCTGCTTCAGGCGGTGCGGTTGATACTGTTCGCCATTGTCTTGATTCCGGGCTCGCCGTTGACTCCCAGGATCACCATGGAAACAGAGCGTTAAACCATGCTGCAAAGGCAGGCCACCTTGACGTTGTGCGATTGCTCTTGAGTGAGGGGGCAAACGCAAATGAAGTCGATGGTGTAGGCCGCACGCCCTTGATCGCATGCGCTGAAGGTGACCCACCCACCTTGTCGACGTTCTTCTCGCCGCAGATGCGGACATAAATGGCAGAGGTGAGGCAGGTAGGACGGCACTGATGGAATGCGCGAATTCATCTTCTGTCAACGTCGCCAAACGACTGCTCGAATTGGGGGCAGATGTAAACGCTAAGCGTGACGACGGTTCTACTGCACTTCATGAAGCGGTTTTTTGCGCATGCGAGGATTACGAAGAACCGGAAGACAACGAAATCATCCCGCTATTGCTTGCCGCGGGCGCTGACGCCACTTTGGCAGATTCCGACGGCCTCACTGCGCTTGCACTCGCTGGGCGATACGCTGACGAGATCGATTACACTGAAGTGTTGACCCGTCCCAAAGAATAGAGCCAGACAACAAAGTCCAAAATCGTGAACCGGACCACTCATTCCCGCCGTCTTCCGTTCGTGACGGTTACGGGAGACGTTATCCTGCGCAATAGGAGCAGAGCCGTGAAATCTGAGCCTCCAGCTGGATCGACTATCGAACACACCGCTGGTTCGGAAACCGTCACCTATTGCTGGCGACCATCCGCACGGCACCCATTGCAGTGGATTCCCATGTTCTTCGGTAGTTTCATGCTTTTTGGGGCCGTGGTCATGCCCGTCATGATCCTCGGTGTTCTTGCAGCAGATGAGCAGATGCCAGTGAGCGACGCACTGATCTTCGGTGCGATACTGCTTTGTGGTGGTAGCTTCCTTCTCTATTCGGGTTTGCGTATTCGCGGTCGAGAATCGATCACGCTAAGTGACAATACTTTTGAATATGACACTGGCCCAAGCGTTCTGCCGATGCCTCTCATGCTCTGGTTTGGACCGATGTTCTTATTCGGTCCTCAGATGATGGGCGGTACAACAATGACGGCGACTCATCTGTTCCGGAAAAAACATACGCAAAGCAGCGATCGCATCAGCCAATTCGTATTGGAGCGTGTTGGCGAGCGTCAGCGTCTACGCGTAGATTTCGGTGCTGATCGAATCGAGATAGGCAATCTACTCCGAGAGCCGGAACGTGAATGGCTCGCGGAACAACTGCGCGAGTGGCTGGCCGCTCACAATGGCAGCTAACAGATGCGTGAACCGGTGGCGATTCGCGGCAACAAAGTCGCCGGACTCTCCGAGTCCGGTTTCAGCACGGGGACCGAACTCGGAGAGTTCGGCGACATTCGAGACTTCAAAACTGAATGAGTACGCATTCAATGGGTACCATTCACAGACTAGATGGCCCCGTTTGTGTGCCGCCTCCGCAATCAGCCTGCTTGGAAGCGTCTAACGAGTGAAGAACAATTACTAGAGCTGGGCAATATCAATCATGAACTGGTAGAAGGGCTGGCCGAAAATGTGCGAGAGAGAGTTACTTAACAAATGGGGGTTGCCCCTGTGATTCTTCCCAAAGAAGTCGTTCATGCCGTGGGTCTATATGCAAGAACTCTACCCTTCGAGAAACACGAAGTGCTCGAATGCTCGAAGCACGACGACCGCTATGAAGTGATCGTGGGCTTCAATTACTCAAAAAACACTATTGAAGATATGAGGTCCCGCCATCCTCCTGACGAGTTGGAGGACTTTGACATTTTCGTCAGTGAGTCGCTTAAGCAGAAGTTGACTATAGACGGAGATCGAGTGGTTGAGATCAAGAACATCAATACGTTTATCTCCGGACGCTAGCAGGCCGTTAGTCCCTCACCAAAGTCGCCGGACTCTCCGAGTCCGGTTTCGGCACGGGGACCGAACTCGGAGAGTTCGGCGACATTCACCGAACTGCGAAACGAACGCGAATAATCCGAGCTAGGTGAGCGAACTAATGGCGTCGTCGATCGCCTGGATCGTTCGTTCGCACAGGTCCCTGACTGTGTCGCCGGGCATGGCGGGCGCTGGCATGAGGACGACGACGTCTCCAAGGGGGCGGATGATGATTCCCAGCTGGCGGCCGGCAAGTGTTACCCGATGTCCCAATCGAAGGTCGGCGGGAAACGGAGTTTTGTTGTTTCGGTCCTGTACTAACTCAATGCCAACCATGATTCCGCGTTGGCGGATCTCGCCAACGTTTGGGTGATCGCTAAGCGGTGCCAGAGCCGCGCGGATGATGTCGGCATTTGCTTTAGCGTTGGCGACGACGTTGTTCGATTCGAACAGATCCAGTGACGCAAGCGCGGCGGCCGCGGCCAAGGGGTTTCCGGTATAAGTGTGGCCGTGAAAGAACGTGCGGCCTTCGTGCGGTTCACCGAGGAACGCTTCGAAGATTTCTTCCGTGGCCATCGTGGCGGCCAGCGGCAGGTACCCGCCGGTGATGCCTTTTGCCATGCACATAATGTCTGGTCGCACGTCTTCTTGTTCGCAGGCAAACATGGTTCCGGTTCGGCCGAACCCAACGGCGACTTCGTCCGCGATGAGCGGAATTCTATATCGCGTCGTGATCTCGCGAACCTTGCGCAGGTAGCCTTCGGGGTGAACCAAAATGCCGCCCGCTCCCTGGACCAATGGTTCAATCACAAACGCGGCGATCTGTTCGTGGTTCTCTTCGAACGTCTTCTCAAGTTCGGCAAAACAGATCTCAATCCACGATGATTCGTCGTAACCGGCGGGAACGCGGTACGTCACCGGAGACGGGACTGCCAGTTTTTGGAACAGCAAACGTCCGTACGTCGCGTGGAACAAATCGATCCCGCCAAGGCTGACGGTTCCAACCGTGTCGCCGTGGTAAGCTCTGGATACGCCAACAAAAAGATCGCGACGACCGGCGCCTTCGCTCTTCTGCTGATGAAACTGGTACGCCAGCTTCAAGGCGACCTCGACCGCCGTTGCGCCGCTGTCTGAATAGAAGACGCGGGTGAGTCCGTCGGGGGTGATGTCGACCAGCCGTTTGGCCAATTCGATGGATGGAACGCTGCTCAGGCCCAGCATTGTGCTGTGGCTGACCTTGTTCAGTTGAGCCCGAATCGCGTCGTCGATCTCGGGAACCTGATGTCCATGCACGTTGCACCACAGCGACGAAATGCCGTCCAGGTACTTGTTGCCTTCTGTATCAAACAGGTCGAAGCCTTCACCGCGTTCGATGATGGGCGCGTTTTCTTCGACGAACGCCTGCATGGGCGTAAACGGGTGCCAGACAAAGCTATTGTCCGCAGTGCGTAGTTGGTCGTGGTTCATGTTTACGATGGAACCGGTGTCTGGTCGAGGATAAGTCGGACAATTTCCTGTGCGCGTTGCCGCTGACCTTCGCGCGAGAAGCCGCGGGGGAGAACTCGGTGAGCCAACACGGCGCTGGCCATGCGTTTGACGTCGTCGGGCACGACGTAGTCGCGTTTCTCAGTCATCGCAAAACCCTGGACCGCTCGGTACAGCGTCAGCGCGCCGCGGGTTGATGTTCCGAGAGTCAGTTCGTCGGATTCGCGGGTCGCGGTCACGATGTCCAGCAGGTAGTCGCTAATCGAATCTTCCACCTTGACCGCTCGCGTGGCCTCCTGCAGCTTCATGATTTCGCTTTGGTCGAGAACCGGTTCCAGCTTGTCGACCGGTTCGCCTTCACGGTGGCTGGTGAGAATTTCTCGTTCGTGTTCGCGGTCCGGATAGCCGACGTTCAGGCACAGCATGAACCGGTCCAGCTGATTTTCCGGCAGTGGGTAAGTGCCTTCGAATTCGAACGGGTTTTGAGTCGCCAGAACAAAAAACGGTGCGTTCAATTGCAGCGTTGCACCTTCAACGGTGACCTGCTGTTCGTTCATCGCTTCCAGCAACGCGCTTTGGGTACGCGGTGTTGTGCGATTGATTTCGTCTGCCAGCAGGACGTTGGTGAAAATCGGCCCTTTGCGAAATTCGAACTCTCCAACGTTAGGTCGATAGATGTTGGAGCCCAAAATGTCACTAGGCAGCAGGTCCGGAGTGAACTGCAAACGAGAGAACTCACAATTCAGGCTCTTCGCAAACGCTTTGGCCAACGCCGTTTTTCCCAGCCCTGGTGCGTCTTCAATCAGGACATGGCCGCCGGCAAGTAACGCGACGATTGCCATGCGCACCGTGTCACGTTTGCCCAGAACCACAGAGCAGATATTGTTTTCGAGCTTATCAATAAGCTCAGTCATTTCAGCGGTCACGCGTATCTCCACGGCGTGTCAGGGCACACCGATTACTGAGAATATGGTTGGTCCGGATTGCCTCTGCGGCAAACTTTTCGAACCCACTATCGCGAGCGAATCAACGCGCCCGCGACGCCGATGGTAACGAAACCAGCGGCGGATGCCACGACACCGGACGCGCCAATCTCACACTACTCAGCGGTCGCCGGCGCGGGGCGAGGGCGTCTTGGCGGTGCAGGGCAGCAGTCAACCGGACAGACGTCGTGGTTCGGGCCAAACTGGCCGCACGCCTGTTTTTTGACACTGTCGTCTACGCGTTCTTTCACAAGTTCGACCAGCATGTTGACGAACTGAGGGTCTGTCCCCGCCGTCTTTGCTCGAGCCATCTTAATACCGCGTTCCTCGCAGGCTGCTACCGCTTCTTCGTCCAGATCGAACATGACTTCCATGTGATCGGAGAGGAACCCGATTGGCATCACGACCAGTCCTTCGACGCCGTTGAGTTCGCCGATGTAGTCGCACACGTCAGGTTCGAGCCACGGGTCCTGCGGCCGACCGCTGCGGCTTTGATAAACCAGCTTCCATCGTTCCTGTGGGATTTCGCACTTCTCAGAAACCAGTCGGCACGCTTCGGTCAACTGCTTCTCGTAGTCCGATGTGTTCGCCATCGACATTGGAATGCTGTGAGCCGTGTAGACGACGTGTGCGTCCGAACGAACTTCGGCCGGTAGTTCTTCCATCGCTTCCTGAACGCGTCGAGCGTTCACGGCGACGAAGTCCGGGTGATTGTAGAACACACGAATCTTGTCGAAGGTCGGCCCTTCTCCCAGAGCATCGCACGCCGCGTAGATGTTCTCGCGATATTGCCGACACCCGGAGTACGAACTGTAGCCAGAGAGAACCAACGCCAGTCCACGTTTGACTCCGGCCTCTTTCATTTCTCGAATCGTGTCTGTCAGCATTGGGTTCCAGTTTCGATTGCCCCAATACACCGGCAAGTCCACACCGCCATTGGCCAGGGCCGGCTTGAAGACTTCCAGCAGGTCGCGGACTTGCTGGTTCAAAGGGCTGACGCCGTCGAAGTGGTAGTAGTGTTCGGCGACTTCCAACATGCGTTCGCGAGGAACCGGTTTGCCTCGCAGCACGTTTTCGAGGAAGGGGATGACGTCTTCCTTTTTCTCCGGACCGCCAAAGGAAACGACAAGCAGGGCATCGTAGGAATCAGACACAGATAACTTTCAGTCGCAGGCGATGGACCGACCAGCAAACCGCCAGCCGACCGGGTTTCTTAGTGAAGTTGCTGATTATTGGCGACAAACCGCGATTGGCAACACTACAGGCGGCTTTGCGGACGAACTTCGCCTTGACCCAACTACGCGAATCACAAGAATTCGCGAACGTTTCACACTGAACCCAACCGGGCGTGGCAAGGAGGCCACAGGAGTGACGTCACAGAATCTCCGGGCCATTAGTTTACGCCGCATTCTGCCCTCGACCAGTTTCGTGGGCTGTGGCGACATCGCTGTGACTCACGCGACAGATCGTAGCGATCAATGTGAGTTGGGTTCGCTGTTCGCCGTGATTTCCGGCACCCGCCATGATGGTCGTGAGTTCATCGAACCCGCCATCTCGGGCGGCGCTCAGGCTGTTTTGGTCAGCGAACCGCTGCACAATCTGGACGTGCCGCAGTGCGTGGTTCCGAATGTTCGCGAGGCTTACTCGCGGCTTTGCCTGGCTTTGGCGTCGTGTCCTGATCGATCGCTGACGATTACCGGAGTGACCGGAACCAACGGCAAGACGACCGTCACGTGGCTGCTGCGTTCGATATTTGAAACGGCAAAATTCAAAACAGGCGTCATCGGAACCGTCGGCTATTCGGCGGGTTCTGAAATGGAACCAGCAACCCTGACGACGCCCGGCCCGGCTCGATTCGCCGGACTGCTGCGTGAGATGGTTCAGGAGAAAACCACCCACGCGTTTGTCGAACTGTCCTCACACGCGCTTGATCAATCGCGACTGGGCGGGCTGCGACTCTCGTCAGCCGTCGTCACCAATGTCACTCAGGATCACTTCGACTATCACGGCGGCGTGAACGAGTATCTCACGGCCAAAGAACGGATCGCCGACTACTGCGCGTACGGCGCGCCGGTTGTGGTGAACGCTGATGACCGCGGATGCCAACAACTCATTCAGCGATGGAGTCGTCGGAAGCTCGTGCAGTTCGGTTTAAACCCCGGCGCGGATGCACGTGGTTTGATTTTAGAAACACATCCGGACCGCACTGTCGTTCGGTTCGAGATTCTGGGCGAAGCGTTCGACTGTGAGATCGCGCTGCCGGGGCGTTACAACGTTTCCAATTGTGTCGCCGCTGCGACTATTGGTGTTCTGTCGGGTATCGCGCCGGATACGATTGCTGAGGGGCTGAACCGAGTCGCCTTTGTGCCGGGGCGACTGCAGCCAGTCAATATTGGGCAGCCGTTTCGCGTGTTCGTCGATTACGCTCACACGCCCGACGCGTTGTCGCAGGTTGTGTCAGCGCTGCGGCCGACAACGCCGGGCCGACTGTTTTGTGTTTTCGGAGCCGGTGGTGATCGTGATCGAGCAAAGCGGCCACTGATGGGGGCTGCGGCGTCGGCCGCGGATGTCATCGTGGTGACCAGCGACAGTCCGCGTTCTGAAGAACCTGCTGAGATTATCCGGCAAATTCAGGAAGGGATTGGCACCAACGAGACGCATGTTGAAGTCGAACGCGGTGCGGCGATTGATTGGGCAATCAGGAATGCTCGCGCGGGCGACTGTGTTCTGATCGCTGGCAAGGGGCATGAAAAAGTTCAGCAAATTGGTGACGTTTCTGTTCCGTTCGACGATGGATTGGTCGCGGCCGAAGCAATCGGACAGCACCACATTCCCGAATCAGATTCACGGCATCGGTCGCGAGCGGTCTCTTGGACGCGGTGACCATCGGCGAATTGGCCGACGTATTGGGGGCTGAGAGAACCGATCTCGACGTGACCAGTTCGTTCGGCGCCGTGAGTATTGATTCCCGGACCATCAAAGCCGGCGAAGTTTTCTGGGCCATCGAAGGTGATCGGTTTGACGGTCATTCGTTCCTCCCCGACGCCGAAAACGCGGGAGCGACAGCTGCGGTTGTGAGTCGCGACTGTGAGACTGGAATCAATTGCCTGCGTGTCGAAAACGTCCAGCAGTCGCTGACGCAATTCGCGGCCTGGTACCGCGGCATGCTGCTGGGGACCGTTGTGGGAATCACGGGAAGTGTTGGCAAGACGACCTGCCGCCGCATGATTCACGACGTTCTTTCATCGCGGTACGGTGTGACTCAGAGTCCAAAGAATTTCAACAACCACTTCGGGGTTCCACTTAGCCTGCTGTCCGCATCCAGTCAGGACGACTACATCGTTTTAGAACTGGGAGCATCAGCCGTCGGCGAAATTCGATCGCTCTCAGAACTCGCCGCGCCGGAAATCGGCGTCGTTACCGCAATCGCGCCGGCTCACCTTGATGGCTTCGGTTCACTGGAAGACATTCGAACCGCGAAAGGCGAACTGGTCGAAGCGCTCCCACCGTTCGGAATCGCGCTGCTGAACGGCGACGACGCAGAGGTTCGAAGCCTGGCCCAACGAGCGGACTGCGGCGTGAAGTTCTTCGGAACCACAGACGACTGCGACATTCGGGCGACCTCGGTTCTGGCCAGCGCCGACGAGTTGCGGTTCCAAGTGGATGGGCATGACTATTTGCTTAACGTGGCCGGAGTTCACAATCTGACCAACGCTCTGGCGGCGGTGGCAGTTGGTCGCGAGGCGGGATTGTTGCCCAATGAAATCCAGGAGGGTCTGGCAACGTTTGCACCCGCTGCTGGCCGGTGTCAGGTTCGACGATTTGGTTCATCCGTGGTCATCGACGACACCTACAACGCCAGCCCCAAATCCATGCAGGCCGCCGCGCAGACGCTGGGGCAGTTCAAGACGCATGCCCACCGCATTCTGGTGGTCGGCGACATGGCAGAACTTGGAAAAGACGCGGAATCGCTGCATCTCGAAACCGGGAAAGCCTGCGGAAACGCGGCTGATATTGACCTGATTCTGGCTGTTGGGTTATTCGCTTCACAATTGGTTGCGGGCGCAGCATCTGCCGGAACAGAAGCAGTGGCCGCTAACGATCACGATTCGCTTGTTGAGATGCTGCTAGCCCGGTTCCAGCCTGGTGACGCGGTTCTGGTCAAAGGGTCGCGGTCGGCTCGAATGGAACGTGTTGTTGAAGCGCTATCGAACAGGCTATCGGAATCGGTAGACGCTGAGTTGGATTGAAAATTTGATGCAGGAAGCCCCCTCCCGCGGCTGAGACCGCGACCTCCCCCGCAAGCGGGAGAGGTGACATACTCACTGACAACTGACGAATGCTCATTTGGTTGCTGGAACAATTTGATCCGCTGCTGACTCAGGTCTCGGAAGCGACCTCGGGTGATTCGCGCATTTTCCTTACCGCACGCATTGCTGTGGCCAGCGTGCTGGCATTCTTGTTTGCATTGATCGGTGGGAACCCGGCCATTCGCTGGCTCAGAAGTCGCTTCACCGAACGCATCGACAGCGCGTCAGAACGTTTGAACCAGCTTCAGGCGTCCAAGAATGCCACTCCCACAATGGGTGGTTTGTTCGTCATGACGGCTGTGTTGTTATCGATTCTCATCGCTGGCGATTTAAGCAGTCATTATGTGCAGCTTAGTTTGTTCGTCATCGTCAGCTTCGGAGCACTTGGGGCACTGGACGACTGGGTCAAACTGAGCACCTATAAGAACGGCATCTCGGCTCGACAAAAACTCATCACGCAGTTGCTGTTATCGCTGATCGTTGGTTTGGTTCTGTTTTTCGAACACCAAAGCAAACCGCTGGGCATCGATTTAGTCACCCCGATTGGCGGGTACGTTTTGCCGCTTGGTGGGTTCTTCATCGTGTGGTGCATTCTGCTTGTGACCGGTAGTTCGAACGCAGTCAACCTGACCGACGGACTGGACGGACTTGCGACAGGCTGCACCGTTTTCGCAGGGACAGCGTTTGTCGCACTGTCATACGTTGCCGGCCACTCAGTTATCGCTCAGTACCTCAGCGTCCCATTCATTACTGGTGCGGGTGAGATGGCAGTTGTTATCGCCGCGCTTGTGGGAGCCATGATGGGGTTCCTGTGGTTCAACTGTTACCCCGCGCAGGTCTTCATGGGCGACACCGGATCGCTGCCTGTTGGAGCACTACTCGGACTTGCCGCTTTGGTAACTCGGCAGGAACTGCTGCTTGGGATTATCGGTGGTGTGTTCGTCGTTGAGACACTCAGTGTGATCTTACAGGTTGCGTGGTTTCGACTTACGGGAAACCGGCTCATCGCGTGCAGCCCACTTCACAACCACTTCCTGTTTCGCGGCGAACACGAAATCAAAATTGTGACAAGATTTTGGATCGGATCTGCCCTTCTTGCTATTGTGGGCATCGCGAGTTTGAAACTAAGTTAGCCCGCGTCAGAGGCAAACGCCTTCGACCGCCACAAAACACAAAAGGAACCGCATCCCTCTCACCATCGACGCCTGCCTAGCCCCGAGGAAGTAAGCGGAGCAATGGATTTTCAGGCATCGTTAGGGAGAGAGGGAACTGAGGGTCGGAGTGACTTCGGTCACCCCGGCCCTCACCCTTTTTGTGGCTGTGAAAATGCGGTTTAAGATCGCGCCCGGACCCGAGCGAGACGGAACCGCAACGCGACTGGGTGGCCGGGGCTGGACTGAGCCTGCGAAGGAAGCCCCGGTTCGATCACCAAGCAAAGTTCCAATCCAAGTGAAACGTACGGACCACGTTCCGGGGTTTCACTCCTTCGTCGCTCCAACCCCGGCCACCCCGATTGCGGCCTAGGACCGAAACCTATTTCAGCTAGCGACGCTGTCGGTCAGGCACTCTTCGCCTACGAGTTCCCAGGCCGCACCCACGCGCCGTCGTCGCAAACAGCGACCGGACTAAACGCATCGAACAGCTCCGCGAAGAACTCCGTCTGCGGCGATTGGCACTCCAGCAGTGAGAACGTTGCTGAGCCATCCACGACGACATGTTCTGGCTGACCAATCAACGCCAGGCTACCGTGTCGCGTGGCCATGTCTAAAGCCAACACTGGCCCCGCATCGGTTGTGCGGTGTAGATAAGCGGCTTCGTTCCAGATAGACAAATCCGGATTCGACGCCCGACTGTCGGTTCCCAAAGCCACATTCAACCCACGCTCCAGCATCTGCCGCCACGGGTGCGGTTCGTGGCCGAAGTGAGCGTGAGTTCGCGGGCAGTAGACGACGTTTACATTCGAAAGCGACGCCGCCAAATCAATTTCGCGTTCACTGAAGTAGTTGGCGTGAGCCAAAAGAACCTGCGGCGCGGCGGACAGACATTCGATGAACTCACAGACACTGCGGGTCGGGAAGAGTCCCGGTTCCCAAACATCGAAGTCCTGCAGCATCTGAGCCATCGGGCCCGTGCCGCGTTCCAGCAGTTCCAATTCCTCACGCGTCTCAGCGATGTGCATCATCACCGCTCGATAGGTCCGGGCCGCAGTGGCGACCAGCGTGTCCAGCAAATCAAGTCGAACGCTGTAGGGTGCGTGCGGGCTGATGCCGCTGTGAGCCCCCCAGTGGAACCCGCTGCGCGGCCAGATGTTGACGTGTTCAATCGCGTCGGCCACACGCCGATCGTCGAGGCCGATGTATTCCACGAACCGATTCGGGTACAGCCGCGTCGCCGGCAGGTGCGCGGTTTGAGCCATCGGGACCGTGTCCGCGACTCGCAGCGTCGCGGCCGCTTCGACTTCGCGCAGGCCAACTTCGACGGCGTGCGTTGGGTTCTCCCGGGAGGCTCGATGGCCGATGACTTTGCGAATCCAATCGGGAAACGTGTTACCGGCCGGGATGGGTGGTGAGACGTCGCTGAGTTCCAGATGCGTGTGAGCATTCACCAGCGGCGGAATGATGGCGAGCGACGAATCGGTGTGGCGAATGGACCGGATATCGGCGATTTCACCATCCACAACTTCCATCGCCACGTTGGGAACCGGTTCACCCTTTCCGGAATAGAACCACGCGACTTCGATGGTGAAGTTGTTGTCTTCAAATTCAATCACACTTCACCTCGCAGCATTGCACCGGTGAGTGAAGTTGGTTCGGCTATCACGTCAGCCGGCGTCCCTGCAACAACCACCGAGCCACCAGCATGTCCGGCCTGCGGCCCAAGGTCAATGATGTGGTCAGCCGCAGCAATGATATCGCGATTGTGTTCGACCACGACCAACGAATGGCCAGCTTCCAACAATGAATCAAAGCACTTCAGCAGAACCGCGACATCTTTCCCATGCAGCCCGACGCTTGGTTCGTCCAACAGAAACAGTGTAGCGAACCGATCGGACGCGGTTTGCCGAGTTGCCTTACTGGCCAGCGAAGCCAGGTGCGAAGCAATCTTCAGCCGTTGAGCCTCACCGCCGGACAGCGTTGTTGCTGGTTGCCCCAGCGGCAGGTAGCCAAGCCCCGTGTCTCGCAAAACCTTCAGCTTCTTCTGCAATCGGTTCTTGCCACGAAACAGCATGAACGCGTCGTCGGCGGTTTGCCGCAGCACATCCGAGATACTCAAGCCACGATACCGAGCCTCCAAAACCTCCGGCTTGAACCGGGCGCCGTCGCATTCGGGGCAGGTCATTTCGACATCCGCCATGAACTGCATGTCGATAGTGACCGAACCGGCTCCTTCGCACTTCGGGCAGCGGCCGCCGGTTGATGAATTGAAACTAAATGTTCCCGGTGTGAAGTCTCGCTTCTTCGCTTCGGCCGTCTCGGCGAACACCTTCCGGATCTCACCGAACACATCAAGGTACGTGGCCGGAACACTGCGCGCTGTTCGGCCGATTGGTTTTTGATCAATCAGAACCACATTCGCAACCTGATCCAGTCCCTCCAGCGAATCCCATTCGCCGATTTGATCGACAGAACACTCGCGCCCCAGCGCGCGGCAGGTCGCGGGGAACAACGTCTGTTCGATGAGCGAGCTTTTACCGCAGCCGCTAATTCCGGATACGACCGTCAACACACCCAGTGGGAACTCGACCCGCAGGTCTTTCAGATTGTTGGTCCGCGCACCGGTCAGTGCGATTGAACCGCGGCGTTCGCGAACCGCCGCCTTCACGTCACCGGAATCGGCCGAACGCAGCCAGTCTGCCGTCGCCGAATCATTGCTGCCCAGCAAATCACCGACCGCGCCTGACCACACAACTTCGCCGCCGCCGGAACCAGCTCCCGGGCCGATGTCGATAACCTGGTCGCCCGACCGAATGAAGTCCGGATCGTGTTCGACCACAACAACCGTGTTCCCCACGTCGCGCAGACGCTGCACGGCTGAGATGATTTTTCGCGTGTCGTTTGCGTGCAGGCCGGCAGTCGGTTCGTCCAGAACGTACAGGGTGTTCACGAGACTGGAACCCAGCGCGGCGGTCAGTGCCACGCGTTGTGATTCGCCGGCCGACAGCGTTCGCATCGAACGATTCAGAGTCAGATAGCCGACTCCGCTTTCGACCAGGTACTGCAACCGGGAAATGACTTCCGCCAACAGCGGTCGCGCGACTTTTTGCTGCTGTTCTTCTAATTCAAGCGAGTCGATGAATGCGATGCCTTGCGGGATCGACATGCCAGCGACGTCGCTGACGTTCTTCCCCCCAACCCGAACCGATCGCGCGGATGCGTTTAGACGGCTGCCGCCACATTCTTCGCACGTCTCATACGAACGCCACCGAGCCAGCAATACGCCGACGCCCCGTTTGTATCGGTTGCGCTGCAGCCAATCGAAGAACCCGCGCAGGCCGCCGAAGTTGCGTTCGGGAACACCGTCTGAAATCAGCCGCAGGTGCTGCGGTTCTAAGTCAGCGAATGGAACGTCAACGGGTAGGTCGTAGTCGTCGGCCAGTTCTAGCAGCTCATCAAGTTCGTGCCGATACGCGGGCGTCGTCCACGGAACAATCGCGCCGTCGGCCAGTGAGACGGTGGTGTCGGGAACCAATTTGTCAAACGAAAATGTCGTCTGCGAACCAAACCCCGTGCACGCTGCGCACGCACCGTGGGGTGAGTTGAAACTGAGGCTCTGCGGAGCGATGGGTTCGAACTGATCGTGGCAATCGGGGCACGTTGGCAGTGAGAAAAACCGGTGAGCGGTCCACGGTTTGTCATCGATGGTGATTGCGTGGCTTGTGTTGTCGCCTGCGCGAAGAACCATGCAGTTGCCGCCAGCGAGGTCCATTGCCGATTCGACGCTTTCGCACAGCCGACCGCGTTCTGTCGAACCGGTCTTCAGCCGGTCCAAAACGATCAGTACCTGGCTTTCGTCCGGCAGCGTGGTCACGTCATCGATTCGAGCCGACGTTCCATCCACCACCAGTCGCTGAATCCCTTCCGCCTTTAGCATCTCCAGCCACGCCGCTCGATCCTGTGAATCATCCAGTTCAAAACAAACCTGAAACCGCTCGCCCGGTTCCCAGTCAGCCACAGTGTCTGCGACCTCTTCGGGTGTGTGCGATACGACTGGCGCGTTGCATGTTGGGCAGTATTGTTTGCCGATCCGAGCGAACAGTAGCCGGAGGTATTCATCGATTTCGGTGGCGGTGGCGACGGTTGCTCGCGAGTTCGTGTTGCGGCGGTGCTGGCGAATCGCAACGGCGGGCGGAATGTGTTCCACTCGATCCACATCCGGACGCGGCATCTGGTCGAGGTATTGTCGGGCCCATGTCGAAAAACATTCCACGTAGCGCCGCTGACCTTCGGCGTAAAGCGTATCGAATGCCAGGCTGCTCTTGCCGGAGCCGCTCACGCCGGTGACGACCGTCAATTCGCCAATCGGAATACTGACATCGATGTTCTTCAGATTGTGAACACGAATGCCACGTGCTTCGATGGTCTGCTGAGCCACGATGGTGCGCTTCGAGATAGGTCAGATCAGGTCTGGCCTGATTCTGGGTTGGAACGGAGTCAGCGGGAGTGGCCGATCATTGTTTCATGATCATAAGCGTCAGCGCGAGGATTCCCAGTATGCCGACCCCGCCGACGCCCAAAAGGATCAGCCAGATGTCGGTCGGTTGCTCAGCGGCCTGCGGCGCGGCAACGTCGGGCGCGGGTGGCGTGGCCTCGGCGGGCGATACTTTGGACGCGGTCGGCTCCAAAGCTGCAACTTCCTGACTGTCCTTCCGTTCAACCACAACGCCGGTCGGTTCTGCATCGTTGACGGATTCGGTCTTTGGCTTTCCGAACTGCGAAAGCCCCATCAACGGCGGCAGTTCGACATCGGTATTGATGGATGTCTCTACCAGCGAGTCCCAATCGACGGCCAGCAACAAATCAACGCCCGGGTTTTGATCTTTCACCTGGCACGAACACGGACCAATGAGGAACCGACACGCATCGTCAATCACATCGTTCGCGATCCCTTCACCGATCAACGCATACAGCGCCCGGCCGCGACCGAACACCGGGAACGCTAACGGCTGACCGGCGTATTCATCGCCCATGAGGTCCGGTTCGACGTGCATCAGCGATTGAGTGAAGAACGATTCTTCGACATCGGTGCGGCTAACCGTGAGCAGTTTGAATCGCAGCTTCAACTTGTTCGGATCGAACCCGTCCGCGATATCCTGAGCGTCAGGCATCGATAGTTTCAGGTTGGCTTCGTTGTACTCCAGCCGTTTTTGCAGCGTGTCTTTGGCTGCCTTGTCGGCGGCTTCGTTGCCGGACAACAGCAGCAGCCAGACGGCGGAGGTTCCGTCAATTAGTTCTTCGGCAACCTGCTGACGAATGTTCGAATCGACTAGCTGGTCCAGGTTTTCCTGCGACAACGGGGCGGACCAGATGATCGGTTGTTGCTGCTTGATGTCGGGCGAACGCACAACAATCTGCGGCAACTTGCTGTCCGGGTGAGCCACCTTCCACTCATCGACCAACCGGCGAGAGTCTTCAGTCGAACCATCGACCCGTCGCACTCTTAGATTCGCAACCGGGCTTCCCGATACCGGATCCGGCGCGAGTTGCTGGAGAAGTTGCGAGTGCTTTTCAGACAGTTCGCCGTCGGACACGATCAGGACTTCGTAGGCGTCCGGTTCCCATCGCTCCAAAGCGTACCGGAACACCGGAACCTGGCAGAACCAGGCCGCGCTCATGCCCGACAGCACAAGTGCCACTCCCGCGATCGCAGTCCGGCCGATCATGTCACTCTCCGGCTTCTTTGATCTCTTTGGCAAGCGAAGGATCGACAAAGCCCCAGACTCCACGTCCGCCAAGGATGCGCCCCTGAACGTCTCGCGTGAGCTTGCTGGAATACAGTTCCCAGAACTTCTCCTGCACGTCACGCTTTGGAGTCTTCAGCGGTCTTAACATTCTGAACCCAACGCAACCGGCCGGGTCTTCGGTAAACCACCACGGACTCAGCGGGATGTTGGGATCAGACTCGCGCCAGTCTTCGCCGTCGTCACTGCTACCGTTGCCGGTTCGAGATCGAGCCGCGCTTCGAAGATCGGCTGTTGACGAATCCCATGAACCACCGCGAACAACCTGTGGGAAGATTCTCGTGGTTGGCATGATGGTCTCGGTCGCCAACAACGTCTTGCCAGCCAGCTTTTGGTACGCGTCTGCTTCATACTGATCGATAACCAGTTCGGCCACGTTTCCGTAAATATCGTGCAAGCCAAATGGGTTCGCCTTCTTGGTTCCGACGTGGTGGTAGACATCCTCTGAATTGTCTGTGTACCAGGCGTACTCACCCATCTTCGTCGCGTCGTCGCCGAAGAAGTACCGGCCCTCCGAACCAGCTCGCGCGGCGTATTCCCATTCGGATTCAGTCGGCAGACGATAGAACGAACCCGTCATGAGGCTCATCCATTTCGTGTACTGCCTGGCCGCGTACTGAGTCATCGTGACGGCCGGGTGTTCGTCGTCTTCACCCAATTGGTACGTGGTTCCAGGTTCGTACAGCGGCGTCGGAGCGGTAATCGCATCGGCGCGGTTCTTGTCGGTGACCACTTTGGGGCTTTGTTCTGACACGCGATTCTTGAAGATCTCGTACGTATCCATGAACACTTTGTATTCAGCCCAGCTGACTTCCGTCTTGCCCATCCAAAACGGTTCCACATTCACTTTAAGCTGCGGGCCTTCGTCCGATTTCCTGCCCTTCTCAAAAGACGGGCTGCCCATCCGGAACGTTCCGGCGGGAACCGGAACCATTGTAAACTGCACATCCTCACGACCAGGAATGCTGATTGTGTAGGGAACCATGAAGCCCTGCTTGGTCTCTACAAAGGGACCTTTGGCCGGTTTGGTCTTCGAAATACCCAACGGCAACTTCTTCATTTCCTGCGCGCCGGTTGAAGCGGGCGACAGAATCAGCGAAGCAATCGAGAGGGCAAAGCACACCCGCAAACAAGACATCAGCAACTCCGAGGCGATTGGTTCGTCATTTTGGGAACAATCAGGTTACAGGATAACAGCCTGTGAGACTCACAGCCAATTACGAGGAAGCGTGCTTCCGCGTTGCATTCCAGCGTCGATCGCACGAATAATACGCCTCGCAACGACTTCTGACTTCAGAAATGTCACAGACTGGCAGCCATGAGCGACAACATCGATCGATTTGAGTCGATCTTCAGACGGACAGAACGCGAACGTTTCAACTACGTCGACGTACCGATTGAATCGATCGCGATCGTGACAGATCAGGACGCTGCCGCTGCGGAAGAAACCAAAAAGGTTCTGCTGGAAGTGCTGCCTCGACTGGAATCGGCCAATGGTTTTCGAGTCATTACCGGCGATCAGTACTCAACCGTTTCACAGCTCAAGGAACGCGTCGATGCCGAACAAACCGATCTTATCGTCACGTATCGCCACCTGCAGGAAGAAGACCTGATACCGCACCACAGTTTGGGCGTGTACCTGGACGTGCTGACGCAGACAACGTCGATCCCGGTTCTGGTTCTCCCGGGAACCGCCAGGGATCCGAAGAAGGTAGCCGGTCGGGATGCAGACCGAGTGATGGTTGTCGCTGACCACATCACCGGAGACGCCCGGCTAATCAACTACGGGGTGCGGGTCGTTCGAAACGGCGGAACAATCTGGTTCTGCCACGTCGAAGACGACAAGACATACGAACGCTACATGCACGCGATCGAACGTATTCCTGAGATCAACACATCTGCGGCTCGCGATCTGGTGAAGGATCAGTTGTTGCGGGAAGCGTCGTTGTTTATCGAAGACTGCGTCACAGAGCTAAAAGAAAAAGGCCCGCATATCAGTTTCCAGAGTGTTGTCCGGATGGGGCATCATCTGAAACAGTACCGGAGCCTGGTTGAAGAAAATCAAATCGAATTGGTCGTCATCAACACAAAGGATGACGATCAACTTGCGATGCACGGGATGGCGTATTCGCTGAGTGTCGAAATGACCGAAGTCCCGTTGCTGCTGCTGTAATCGGAAGGTTCACGGATGTCGTTGCTGTTGTTGACTGCTGTACTGTTTGCTGCCGGAATCGAACCCGACTACGCAACCGCTGCCGATTTCCAAACGGAAATCGCCGCGCCAATCCGCGCGCCACAGGAACGCGCGGAGCGTTCGGGAGGAACCGTAAAACTTCCGAACCTGACGCCTGTGATCAATCTCGTCGCCACCGATGGGCTGACGCAACTCGCCCTCGCTGCACCGCAGGACCAGGGGGAACCGGACGCCGCTGCCGAACCTGCTGCTGCGGATGAACCCGCTGCGCCCGACGAAGAGGCGGACAACGAAGACGCGCACGGGAAACACGAAGTCGCCACCTGGGTGACGGTTCTTTTCGGCTTAATCCTGGTCGCCATGATCGCCGCGCTGGCGTTCGAGGAAAAGATTCACGCGAAGAAGTCGCTGATTGTTGGTTCGTTTGCGGGGCTGTGTTTGGTTCTGGGAACCATGATCAACCTCATGTCGTTTGGCCAGGTTCATTTGCCTGACGGTCACGACATCAACCTGCCCATCTATATTCCGGCCATCGACTGGGGCGTAATCACCATCATCCTGGGCGCCAGCCTGTTTGTGGAAGTGACCAGTAAGTCGGGCGTCTTTTCGTGGCTGGCAATCATCCTCACTCGCCGATCAGGCGGCGATCCCTGGTGGTTGCTGATGTACTACGGCGTGCTGACCGTCGTGTTCTCCGCAGTGCTGAACAACGTGACCGCGATGATCATCATTGGAAGTCTGACCACGGTGTCGCTAAGAAAGCTAAGCCGCACGGATTTGTTATTGGGCTTCCTGATTACCGAAGGTCTGCTAACAAACGTGGGCGGGTTATTGACGCTCATCAGTAGCGTTCCGAACATCATCGTTGGCAACGCGGCCGGGATTTCGTTTGGGAAATTCTTTGTTGTCGCGGCTCCGTATGTCGCCGTCGCGACGTGTGTCACGCTATTGATGGCCAAATGGAAGTTCGGCATTAAAGGGCTGAAGACCGACGAAGAAAAACAACACGCAAAGCGGCTCGTTGAGAGTTTTGATCCAGCCGAAAGTGTTCCCAGCAAGCAGTTCTTCTGGTTCTCAGTCGGCGCCCTTGTGTTGTTTATCGCCTGCCTGGCCGGCCAGGCCTACTTACCATTGGGCCTGAATGAGCTCGGCATGGGCTTTGTCGCGTTGTTCTTCGCGTGTGGCGTGTTGTGGGCCTACCGACACGAAGTCGATCGCTTCTACGCCGCAGTCGACTGGGACCTCCTGGCATTCTTCGCCGCACTGTTCATCGTCATTAACGTGATGGAACACGCTCAGGTCCTGAATGTACTGGGACAGGCAATTGCCGGCCTGCTGGCTCTGCCCGACATGATCGACTCATCCGCGCTACTGGTGAGTTCTGCGGTTGCGAGTTCTGTAACAGACAACATCCCACTGGCCGCCATGCTGGCCCAGATTCTGGGAGCCTTAAAGACAGACCCCGCTTCACCATTCTGGTGGGCCGTGATCTTCGGAGCCAACCTTGGCGGCAACATCACACCCATCGGATCAGCCTCCACCGTGGTCGCCATGACCATCATCAACCGCCAAAAACTGGGCCTCACGTTCGTCGATTTCGTAAAAGCCGCGACGCCATTCGCGGTAGTGCAATTGATCCTGGCAATCGTGTACTTGCTGGTCTTCGTGTAAACCTGCTGGAGTTCGTATTCGTCGGTCGATGCCTCCAAATCGGAAAATAGTATCACGTCTACGAATCAATGAGCATAAAACGGTAGTTGTTACGAGCCGCTCCGCGTTGGGTATACTGGGTGTGTGCCAAACATCTGCTGGAGTCCACGCATGCCGCAAGCTCTTTGCGTTCTGATCTGTTGCTTCGCTCAAGCCGACCCGGACGACGTGGTTGGGCTGTGGAAGTCTGACGGTGATACGTTACTGCGTGTCCAACGAGAAGGAGCAGAGCTTGTTGGTTCGCTGGACGTGTCCAAAGACGAAACAATTACGATTCGCGGTCGGATCGAGGCAGATCGATTACTTTTCGACTACACCCGTCCGATCAAAGACGGCGAGAAGCAGGAATCGGGCAGCGGTTTCCTGAGTTTGGGTACGCGGATGATCGGCGGGTTCGGCCCTTTCAAGAACGCGCACAAGATCCCGGACATTGCGGCACGTGGCGACTGGGCGTATCTCGAATTCGACCGATGCCTGTCCCGCGAGGACCTCACGCAGCGGATTGAAGCGAAGGTGAATGAAGAACTGGATCACCTTAACGAAATCGTTGAACTCACTGAGGGCGAACGCGCTGCAGCGAAGCAAAGCGTGCACGCCAACGTGCAGAAGAAAGTAGACAGTCTTTTTGGGGACCACGCGGTTGGCGTTTGGAAAATTCCACCAGAGATCCGGACGGCTCTGCGAGAAAACTACGGCGACGTTCTTGGGCCAGAGCACCTGGCAACATATCGCGCTGACCAGAAGTTGCGAAACCAAATTCTGCATCGAGCGTTTGTTGTGGTCACACTTAGTGGCCTCGACATGGGGCTGGCATTGGATGAGAGCCAATACGAAAAGATGCACGACTGGCTGTCGTCGGATGAGATGAAGACCTTTCGCGTTAAGAAGAAAGCATCGGGGCTGTTGATGCGTTCCGGCCTGCCGGAGCAATCGCTGAAAGGTATTCTCACGGCGACTCAGTTGACGGAATACGCGAATCGTCAAACGACTTTTCGCACTGAAATTCGCGAGTGGCCTAAGCGGGAGGAAGCTGATGTCGTTGCTGGTCTTCAGGAGAACATTGATCGGGCGTTTGAGCTTCGAATTGAATCCTGGCAACGGGAATACACGATCGGTGAAGCCGAACGGGACCGGCTTCGCGTTCTTCGTCGGCGAGTTGGCAAACGTCTGGTGGAACAACGAGTGTTTGCCAACCAGCAGATCCAGTCCGCTCAGGATCGCGGACGGTGGAGCCAGGATTCCGCGTTCGTATTGATCCCGCTTCTGCCCGCCGGAGTGCTCATCTCCAGTGACGCCGTTTGGCGCCGCTTCAGTCCAGGCATCATCGACAGGCAGGAACGCCAGCGGTACCAGGCCGACCTGCAGGAACGGATGGAACGGGAGCACGAAGCCGAAATTCTACAGCTTGCGGTTCGAATCGATGAGGGCGGACAACACGAACTCTCCGGACGTCAGTTGCAACAGCTTGTTGAATTGTTTCGGAAGTCCATCCAGCCCGACCCGCTCCGCAAACTCTCGCACCTGGATGCGGACTTGATGATCGCCGGCATCCCGCGCGAGAAGTATGTCGCCATTATTGGGGAATCGCGTTGGAAGAACCGCCGTTTCTGGATTCAAAACACAGTCGCTGTCGCCAAGTTGCTGAACTACGAAGGCGGCCTGCAGGTGAACTCTGACAGCGGTTCCGATGAATGAAGTCACGGCGCTTTGTTTGTTTCTCATCCGGACGTTTACGCCAGACGTCTTGGCAGTCGGCCCCAGACGGCACTAAAGAGTTCCTACTTTGAACGGATTTGAAACTCGGCGACGACCGGTAGGTGATCCGACAGTTCGGTCTCGATAACGCGCTGCTGATTCAAAGAAAAAGCTGCCTCGTCGTACAAAATCCAGTCGATTGTTGTCGCCGGTTCCAACGAAGGAAACGTCAGCTCAGACGGGGACGCCGGCAGGGCAGGGAAGTGCGAAAGCCCGGTTGCTTTGATGAACTCGTCAAACGCATTGCGCCCATCGTCACTCACTTTTGCTCGCGGAGCCCCCCGCGGGGTCGTGTTCAAGTCGCCCGCGATGATCATCGGGTACGCGAGTTGCTCGCCAAATCGGGCGACATCGGCGACTTCCCTGACTCGCACAGTTTCGCCGCGCGACTCTAAGTGCAAACCAATGACAGAAACGTGGACCTCAGGATCAAGCTCAACCGTACACGACAGTCCCCGCTTGTTCCCGACCAACCAGCTTTCCCATTGATTCACCGGCGCGAATTCGACGACCTTGGTTTCTGAAATCGGAAACCGGCTAAGCAACACGTTTCCAAAGAACCACCGCCCGTAGACGAACCCAAAGTCCAGATTTGCTTGCTTGACCATGTACGGGTAACCGGTTTTCCTGGCGATCGTTTCGGCCTGGTCATAACCACCGCTCCACGTGGCGCAGAAGTCGACTTCATTTAGCACGACCAGATCGGCGTCCAGTTCCACGATCTGTTGCGAGATGGATTCGAGCCGCCGCTGCTTTGAGTCACCACCAGCAGCCCAATTGTCAGATATTGCCCCGCGCCCGTGAGCAATATTCCAGGTCGCAACACGGAGAGTGCCAGAGAACTGGCGTGCCGGTGCAGTGGTCTGAAGCTCAGACGTTTGAATCTTGCGTGAAAAACTGGTTGCCCGAAAATACAAGTAAGGGCCCAGGACAACCAACAACACTAAGAGTAACAGCCAACGAATCTTGAATCGCCGTCGCTTCGAGTTGGATTTTCCCTGGCGCTCAGACGCACCGGAAGTCTTGGATGCAGCAGCCGGATCTCTTTGGACGGAGTCTTGTTCCACGTTTGAATGTTCCGGGGATTTGGTCTGCCGGGCACTGGTGTCTGCGCGCGAGTCACCATTGGCAATTCTGCCAAAGGCAGGTTCGTCGCTGGGGTAATAACTTCAGCGGGTTTTGGTCGGCGGCCTGGCCTTCGGCCACGGGTTAAACGGCGAAACGATCTGTGACGCGGCTACTCGCCGCCGCTGACTTTGATCTGGCGCGGTTCGGTGCGTTCGGTTCTTGGTAGTTCTACTCGAAGAACGCCGTTGTTTAGCTTCGCGGTAATGCGTTCGTGATCGACGTTGTCGCTTAGGATGAACGAACGCAGGAAGTCGCCGACCTGATATTCCTGGTGAGCCGGCATCGCGCCTTCGGGTAGCGTTGACGTGACTCGGCCGAACAACGTTAGCTTGTTGTCTTCGACTTGCAGGTCCAACGTCTCCAGCGAAACGCCCGGTAGGTCGGCTTCCAGAATCAGACCGTCGTCAGATTCGTGGATGTCGATGGGCGGGTTGAACAGCAGCCGCTGTTCTGGTTCACCGGCGCCGGGATCTGGTTGTTGTTCGCGTTCGGACATGATCAATCTGAGACCACCGGAATTTGACGCAGTTGTGTTTGCGTGGCTTTTGGCAGCGTGATGGTGAGCACGCCGTCGTTAAGCGACGCGGACAACTTCTCGCTCTCAATTCGATCGGGCAATGGCAATGATCGTTGCCAGGCTCCCTGAAACCGTTCCTGTCGACGGAACGCGTCCGGCGAAACGGCGGATGATTTTCGTTCGCCCTTCAAAGTCAGCACACCGTCGGCGACTGTGACTTCCAGATCCTCGAGTTCGGTGCCCGGGACTTCGGCCGTGAGTAGGAAGCGATCTTGACATTCGAACAGGTTGATCAACGGATAGCGACGATCGAACCGCACGCCCTGAAACGTCAGGTTCACATCGCGCAGCAGTCGGTCTACCTCGCGTTCGAGGTCTCTAAAGGGATCCCAGTTGTGTCCGAGTCGAAAGACAGGCATGCCACAGGAAACAGCAAACCTCGTACCGGGCTGAGCTGTGCTCTTGCGTGAATCATAAGCCTTTTGCCTAAAAGAAGTTACGCCTCCAGGGTGTAAGATCGGCAGTTGCCAGTCTGACATGCGAGGTTCGGCGTGGAAAAGACCGGTGCCACTTTGACACCGCGTGAGAACCACGCCAGTCCTCCGCAATTTGCCCAAAGACCGCGGCGACGGTAAATGGCACTGGTATGAGTAAGGCAGGGTTGATTCCCGCAATTGAGAGACACCCAAAAACACGCTCGCCAACATCGGGAAGCTAACCCGCTGCCAAGGGCTTCTCTTCACACCAGGCAGCGCGGAGCTAAGATACCGCTGCGCGGGGGGTTTCCGGCATGAATCGGTCAGGTCGTAGCTCCGCGCAATCTCCAATCGCAGAACGACTTCCGCGTTCTCCCAGTCCCGGAATTGATGCCGGTCCTGTGACGTTCTGCCCTTATTGATGACGGCAAAAGCTGATGCGACGCGTCTCCAAGGGACTGGATCTGCCTATCGAGGGCGATCCGGAACAGAAGATCTCCGATGGTCCGCCTGTACGAACGGTTGCCATTCTTGGGTCCGATTATGTCGGTATGAAACCGACCATGCAGGTCGCCGTTGGCGATCGCGTGAAGACCGGCCAGGTTCTGTTCTCAGACAAGAAGACCGAAGGGGTCGTGTATACGGCTCCAGCCAGCGGGACTGTTACGGCAATTAACCGTGGCGAGCGACGCGTCTTTCAGTCGCTGGTTATCGAAGTTGATGGCGACGACGCTGTCGAATTTCCAAAACACACAGACATGGCGGCTCTTGATCGAGAGACCGTCAAGCAGCAGTTGCTAAGCTCCGGGCTGTGGACGGCTTTTCGAGAACGGCCTTACAGCAAGGTCGCCAATCCCGCCCACGACCCGAGTTCGATTTTCGTTCAGGCGATCGACACAAATCCACACGCTCCAGATCCAGCCGTCGTTCTGGATAAATCGAAACAGCTGTTCGAGTACGGTCTGCAGGTCATCGCCCACCTGAACGATGGTCCGGTTTACCTGTGTCAACCGGCTGGAACCGTCATGCCTGGCGGGGACATTTCGGCGGTTAAGAAAGAAATCTTCGACGGCCCGCACCCGGCCGGTTTGCCTGGTACGCACATCCACATGCTGGATCCGGTGTCGGCCAACAAAGTGGTTTGGCACATTAACTACCAGGACGTCATCGCGATTGGTCAGCTGTTTGCCGAAGGCACGTTGATGACCACCCGGGTTATCTCGATTGCCGGACCGCAGGTTTCGAATCCGCGATTGGTTCGAACACGACTTGGGGCCAACATTGCCGAACTGACTGAAGGCGAACTCAAGGTGGGAACCAACCGATTGATCTCTGGTTCGGTTCTTTCCGGACGCCAGGTGGTCGAACCCACTGGTTACCTTGGCCGCTACCACTTGCAGGTGTCTGTGGTTTCAGAAGGTGGCGAACGAGAGTTCATGGGCTGGCAAAAGCCTGGCTTTGACAAGTTCTCAATCAAACGCGTCTTCGGGTCGGCTTTGTTTAATAAGAAGTTTGCGTTCACAACGGACACGGGCGGCAGCAAGCGGGCAATGGTTCCGATCGGCATGTTTGAAGACGTTATGCCGTTGGATATTCTGCCAACCTTCCTGCTGCGTTCGCTGATTGTTGGCGATACAGAACAGGCACAGAAACTCGGCTGCCTTGAGTTGGACGAAGAAGACCTGGCACTTTGTACCTTCGTGTGCCCGGGCAAGGTCGAATACGGTTCGCTGCTTCGCCAGCGGCTGACTGAAATCGAAAAAGAAGGCTAACGCCTCACCTGACTGACAGTGAATAAGGTTCCGCTCAGCGAGCATCCCTGAACCAGACGACAAACATGAAACCGCTTCGCAATCTCTTTGATCGCCTGCATCCGCTCTTCGAAAAAGACGGTAAGCTCGAACGACTCTACCCGTTATACGAAGGCGTGGACACGTTCCTGTTCACGCCCGGCGAAACAACTACCGGTCCGTCTCACATCCGTGACGGCATGGACCTGAAGCGCATGATGATCACCGTGGTCGTCGCGTTGATGCCGTGCATCTTCATGGCGTTCTACAACACCGGCTACCAGGCGAACCGAATTGTTCAGGGTAACCGGGAGCTTCAAAACGCTGAGCTCATCGGCAACCTGCGAACTGTTGGAGCCACCGTTTCCGCTGAACAGGAAGAAGCAATCGTTAAAGCTGCAGGCTCAACGACGATTGATGCTGCGATCACAGCTGCAGGTGTTGGTTCGACTGAAGAAATCGCGGCCGCAAGAGCTGCGGGTGAGAAGCAGCGACTGCTGCAGGGACTGGCTGGGCTGGTTGAGTCAAAGATCATGACTCAGGATCAGGTTGATGCCGTCGCGAACGACAAAGCACTCGACTGCGTCCCTTCATCACTATCCGACGCAGCGGGCTGGCGAGAATCCAAAGCGGTTCTTGCGCTGACCGGTCTCTTTACAGACGACAAAGCAAAGCTTGAACGACTTGAGACAGAACTTACGGCCCATGTCGATCGTGAAGTGGAGCGTCAGGCCAGAACCGGAAGCGATGACGGTTGGCGTAGTTCAATCATGGCGTCCCTGACTGGCTTTGATCCGAACAGTTTCCTTTCGAATATTGTTCACGGCGGTCTGTACTTCATCCCCGTGTTCCTGGTGTGCAACATTGTTGGTGGAACCTGGGAACTGATTTTCTGCTGTGTTCGCGGTCATGATTTGAACGAAGGCTTTCTGGTTACCGGAATGCTGTTCCCGCTAACTCTGCCGCCGACGATTCCTCTCTGGCAGGTCGCACTCGGAATTTCATTCGGTGTGGTGATCGGCAAAGAGGTCTTTGGGGGAACCGGTAAGAACTTCCTGAACCCGGCTCTGACCGCTCGAGCGTTTCTGTATTTTGCTCACCCGGGTGAGATTACCGGCGACCAGGTTTGGACCGCCATCGATACCGCCAGCTTCGACGCTGTTTCCGGAGCGACCTCGCTTACCGGTCTGGCTTCAATCGACAAAGCTGTTGCTGTCGATTTCACCCAGTACATGCAGTCGATTCATATCAGTTGGAACGACGCGTTCCTTGGATTCATTCCCGGTTCGATGGGAGAGACCTCAACGCTGGCCTGCATCTTAGGTGCGGCTCTTCTGATTTGGTCAGGAGTCGGTTCCTGGCGAATCATGGCAGCAGTCCTGATCGGGGCAGTTGGCATGGCCGGATTCCTGCACAGTTTTGAAACAACGGCTGCCAGTCACATCTTCAAGATGCCAGCCGAATGGCACATGGTGACGGGGGGGCTGGCGTTTGGCCTGGTCTTCATGGCGACAGACCCGGTGTCGGCAGCCATGACCAACACGGGGAAATGGGTTTACGGAATCCTGATTGGCATCATGACCATGCTGATTCGCGTGGTGAACCCGGCGTTCCCTGAAGGCATCATGCTGGCCATTCTCTTCGGCAACGTATTCGCGCCGCTTATCGACTACTTCGTCGTTCAGGCAAACATTAATCGGAGGCTCGCTCGAAGTGGCGTCTGACGTAACAACAACCGACGCCGGCAAACCGGTGGTCGATGTCAATTCAGTGAAACACACTCTGCGTGTGGCGATCCTGCTATGCCTGGGCTGTTCGGTTCTGGTCTCGCTTTTTGCGGTTGGACTCAAGTCAATCCAGGACGAGAACAGGAAAGCGTTTCAGCAAAAGAACGTACTGCAGGCTGCTGGCCTGTGGACTGATGGAATGGACGCTAAGGCAGAATTTGAGTCGCGTGTCGAGCAGCTGGTTCTGAACCTCGAAACCGGCGTGATTGAAAAAGATGCCGACCCTGAAAAAATTGACACGAAGAAAGACAGCAAGAAGCCGGAACTCAGCGACAAAATTGTTGACGATATCGCTAACGTCAAACGGCGCGAAAAGCGAACCGTTATCTATCGCATCAATGACGACGGCAAGGAAACTCTTGTCCTGCCCGTTCGAGGGTACGGTCTTTGGTCAACACTGTGGGGCTTTATCGCTCTTGATATGACGGACGCCGGTTCGGGTGCCGATCAAATTACTGTGAAGGGTTTGGCGTACTACGACCAAAAGGAAACACCCGGACTTGGTGGCGAAGTTGACAACCCACTTTGGAAGGCCAAGTGGGTTGGCAAGAAAGCGTTTGCCAAAGACTGGGCCGTGAAAGTCAAAGTCACCAAGGGAGCCAAAGGTATCTACCAGGTTGACGCTCTTTCCGGAGCCACCATTACCTCCCGAGGCGTTAGCAGCATGTTGACGTACTGGCTGGGCGACGAAGGTTTCGGTCCGTACCTCAAGCAGACAAGCGGAGCTGCACCTGCAGAACCGCAAGCTGGTGGCGAAGAACACGCTGAAGGTGAACATGCTGGTGAAGAGCATGCGAACGAGAATAGCGGAGAACACAAATAATGGCCGACGCAGAAACCAAGAAGGTCATCCTCGACCCGCTGGTCAACAATAACCCGATCGCACTACAGATCCTTGGTATCTGTTCTGCCCTCGCGGTGACCACTCAACTGCAAACCACGTTGGTGATGTGTATCGCGGTGACATTCGTTGTCGCCGCATCCAACTTCTCCATCGCGCTGATTCGCACATCGATTCCGACCAACATCCGCATCATCGTGCAGATGACCATCATCGCATCGCTGGTGATTGTGGTTGACCAGCTAATCCAGGCGGTTGCCTTCAACATCAGCCAAAAACTGTCGGTGTTCGTGGGGCTCATTATTACCAACTGTATTGTCATGGGACGTGCAGAAGGTTTCGCGATGAAGAACGAACCGAAGACCAGCTTCTGGGACGGGATCGGAAACGGATTGGGCTACAGTCTCATCCTGCTGGTCTGCGGAGTGATTCGCGAACTCACCGGTTCCGGCAAGCTGTTTGGTGTCACAATTCTGAAGCCAATAACTGAAGGCGGTTGGTACAACCCCAACGGCCTGATGCTGCTCTCACCGAGTGCATTCTTCATCATCGGTTTGCTGATCTGGGCTCTGCGAACATGGAAGCCAGACCAGTACGACCGAGACCCTTCAGCGTAACGGACTAACGACGAACGACCTGGTGGACTCGTCCACTGAGTCCTGAGTAGCGGCGGCCTTGCTGCCTTACATCTTCGAAAGACGAAATCATGGAACACTATCTCGCCCTGTTTACAAAGGCAGTGTTCATCGACAACCTGGCTTTGATGTACTTCCTCGGCATGTGCACGTTTCTTGCCGTGTCAAAGAACGTCAAGACAGCCCTGGGCCTGGGCGTGGCCGTGATCGTAATCCAGACAATCACCGTCCCGGCCAACAATGTCATCTTCAACTACCTCCTCAAGCCCGGCGCGCTGTCGTGGTTGGGTTCGAGTTTCGAGGAGGTCGATCTGACTTTCCTTGGTCTCATTAGCTACATCGGTGTCATCGCCGCGATGGTTCAGATTTTGGAAATGACTTTGGATCGCTTTTTCCCGACGCTGTACAACGCTTTGGGAATCTTCCTGCCTCTGATCACCGTGAACTGCGCGATCCTTGGCGGTTCGCTGTTGATGGTCGAACGCGATTACAACCTACCTGAGAGCGTTGTGTTTGGGTTCGGATCGGGAGTTGGCTGGGCACTGGCGATTGCCGCTTTGGCCGGTATTCGCGAGAAGATGAAGTACAGCGACGTTCCACAGGGTCTTCGGGGTCTTGGTATCACGTTCATTACTGTGGGCCTGATGGCTTTGGCCTTCAATGCGTTCGGCGGTATTCAGCTGTAAGGCTGACGACAAACACAAAACGAATTCGGACATCTCGAACTCGATAAAGCAACACTATGACCTTCTTTCTTAGCATCCTCTTCGGCGTTCTGCTGTTCACAGGCATCGTGCTGGCGCTGGTCGGCGTGATTCTGCTGGCTCGTAACCAACTGGTTAAGTCGGGCGACGTCACGATCACCATCAACGATCAGAAAAACATCACCGTCCCCGCTGGCGGGAAGTTGCTAAACGCCCTGGCTGGCGAAGGTATCTTCGTTTCATCAGCGTGTGGTGGCGGTGGAACCTGTGCTCAATGCCTGGTGAAAGTGCACGAAGGCGGCGGCGAAATCCTGGCAACAGAAACAGGTCACATCAGCAGACGTGACGCGCGAGAAGGTTGTCGATTGTCCTGTCAGGTTGCCGTGAAGCAGGACATGAAGGTCGAAGTTCCTGAAGAGGTCTTTGAGACGAAGAAGTGGGAATGCACGGTCCGTTCGAACCGAAACGTCGCAACGTTCATCAAAGAGTTCGTCTTGGAACTTCCGCCCGGTGAAGAAGTGGCATTCAAGGCCGGTGGGTACATCCAGATTGAAGTGCCACCGCACGAACTTGACTACAAGAACTTCAAGATCGAAGAAGAATACCACGGCGACTGGGACCAGTTCGACGTTTGGCGATACCACTCCAAAGTCGACGAGACGACCATCCGTGCGTATTCAATGGCCAACTATCCGGGCGAGAAGGGCATCATTATGCTCAACGTCCGGATCGCATCACCGCACCCGCGAGCTCCCGAAGGTACTCCACCGGGCAAGGTGTCGTCGTACATCTTCGATCGTCAGCCTGGCGACAAGTGCACAATCTCCGGCCCTTACGGTGAGTTCTTCATCAAGGACACGAAGGCTGAGATGGTCTACATCGGTGGTGGCGCCGGAATGGCTCCGCTCCGCTCGCACATCTTTGAACTGTTCAAAGAACAAAAGACAGACCGCAAGGTCTCCTACTGGTACGGCGGCCGTAGCGCACGCGAACTCTTCTACGGCGATGAGTTCGATAAGCTGGCCGAAGAAAACGAAAACTTCTCGTGGAACATCGCCCTGTCGGATGCAGCACCTGAAGACAACTGGACCGGCTACACCGGGTTCATTCACCAGGTTCTGTTGGACGAATACCTCAGCAAGCACCCGGCTCCTGAAGACTGCGAATACTACATTTGTGGTCCACCAATGATGCTCTCAGCAGTCCGAACGATGCTTGAGAACCTCGGTGTCGAACCAGAGAACGTCGCGTTTGACGACTTTGGCGGCTGATTCGAACCACAGCAAACTCTGGCCGGTCTCTGTTACAGTAAGCAGAGACCGGCTTTTTTTACGGACCGACCGATGGCGGGAAACCTCAAGAACTTCACAACCAAACAGCTGCAAGCGAACCGAAAGGTTCTGGCCATCTTCCAGACCATCATGCTTGTCGCCGGGATCGCGTACATCATCCTCGTCGCATACTGGGTCTTCAGCGGATCGTGGAACAGTAACCGAACCATGTCAGTGGTCCCGCTAATTGGCATGTTCGTTGTTTGGCTACCCGTAAAGATACAGGTTGCAGCGATCTCGAAAGAACTAGATTCCCGCCCCGACAACGGATAGTCGAGACGCGGCGTCGTCTCGGCAAGCAAACGAATGCAGGTGTCCCACAATGTCTGGCGTCGATGCGGGCGGACCCCAGCGATTGGTTCCACCAACCCATGCCACTCTCCCGCTTGCGGGAGAGTCGGGCTCTAAGCCCGGAGAGGGCCACGCACTGAACCGAACCCACCACCAACACCAGGGACCTTGCCCAAGCCAAAGAGAACCGCGAACGACGTACCCTGGCGCATCATCAACCCGCCAGGCCGCCAAGGTACAGCCCTCTCCCGCGGCTGAGACCGCGACCTCTCCCGCAAGCGGAAGAGGGGACAAGCGCGGCGTCTTTGAAAACCAAAGGGCCGCACAACAAATGCATCTATCCCGTGGTGCTTGTCCGGCGCGTATGCCGGCTCTGCGGCCGAGATTCCTGAGTGTTGCATTATGAGAGATACAAAGTTACCTATTTGTAACGTGAACAGGTCTACGCAGCATTTCGGTGAGGTGCCCCTTGGTCGATATCGATGAGAACTTCGTAGACAGCGAAGCCCCTAACAGCAACGCCGTAAAAAATGGGCGAGGTTTGGTTCTGAAAGGCAAGTTTGTCGCGCTGCACATCAGCGATGACAAGACGCTGCTGTTTGGCGAATGTTCCGGCAGTGGAAAATCGAACTACGCGTGTTCGTGTGACTTCGCCGACCCTGCGAAGCCTGTCTATCGCTGCAGTTGTCCCAGCCGACAGTTCCCATGCAAGCATTGCCTGGGGTTGATGTACTCCTTCGTTGACAGCAAGAAGTTTTCAACGGCCGAAGTCCCCGACGACATTGTCGGCAAACGCGAGAAGGTGCAGAAACGCGCAGAAAACAAAAAGCAACGAGACTCAAAACCGAAAAAAGTCAACAAGGCGGCGCTAGCGAAGAAAATCAAGGCGCAGTTGAAAGGCCTTGATCTGCTGGAAACGTTGACTCACGATCTGGTTCGAGCTGGCATGGGAAATATGAATGCCAAGCTGGCTTCGCAGGTGGAAAACCAGGCCAAACAGCTTGGCAACGCGTTCCTGCCTGGTGCTCAGTCCGCACTACATCGCTACACACGGTTGTTTGTTGAAGATGATGGATACTTCGACGCGGACCTGTCGGCCAACGCTCGAGAGCGAATCTACAGCGAGGCGATGGACCAGTTGGCGAGACTCAGCGCGTTGGTAAAACGGGGTCGGACGTATCTGACTGCCCGGTTGGAGGATCCGGAACTTGCACCGGAAACCGAAACGCCAATCGCGGCCTGGTTAGGTCATGCATGGCAGCTGGCCGAACTGAAAGCGGCATCACTGGTGCAGGAAAACGCTGAGTTAATTCAGCTCGCCTTCAATTCTTACGACGACGTCGCTCGACGAGAATTCGTCGATACGGGAGTCTGGATGAATCTTGCGTCGGGCGATATTCAGCTCACGCAAACATTCCGGCCCCACAAAGCCGCCAAGTACATCAAGAGCGAAGATAGCTTCTTTCAAATCAAGCAAACGCTGGAATTGTGCATTTACCCCGGCAAAGTGAATCCTCGCATCCGCTGGGATGGTGCGACGTCGCGCCAGATTGCCGTCTCAGATATCCAGACGATACACAAACACAGCGTCAGTGATTTTGGGCCTCTGGTGAAGCAAATCAAAGGTGATATGAAAGGTCCACTGGCAAATAAGTCCCCGATTGTCGCAATCAAGTACGCCGCGATTGCTCAGGTCGGTGACGAACTGGTGGTGGAAGACCAGGAAGGGAACCGAATCGTCTTTACTGAAACCAGCCAGGCCGACGAACCACCCAGTTGCCACCTACTGTGGTTGTTGCCAAGAGAAATGCACAGCAATCAGGTCCTGATCGCGCGATTCCATCACGATCTTGATTCACGCACCTTAAAGGTGAAGCCGCTAAGCATTGTGACCGAGGCACAGATTTATCGACTGACGCTGTAGCCACATGCGGTGGATTCGTTTTGTGTTAGCGGTAGAAATTGTTTGGCTTTGGTGATTGAACATAGGGCAATTCGCATCTCGACCAAAGAGAAAGCAGCCAATCGATGAGTATAGCGATACTTAATCAGGTCTATGATGAAACGCGAAGGTTGACGATCGCTGGCAGTAGTCTTGCCGTTGGCGATTTCCGAATGAAAAAGCTTATCGATCCGCTGAAAAAGTCGGGGCAGAAGGCTCCGGTGTTCGCAAAGATCGCCGACCAGATCGAGCAGCTGGTTGACGGTACTGAGAAGGATTCGCCGCAGGCTTTGCTGGACCTTAGTTCGTTGGTGCTGGCTGTTCTTTACACGCAGGGCGCGACCGGGGTCAAAGGCAAGGCTACGGCGATTGATTCTTTGGATGTCGGAATCAGCACCACGCAGGTTTCTTCGCGAGTCTTAAAGCCGGTCCTGGAAGCGCTGTCGACAACAGGCTCAGGCCGCCTGGAAGCCGTCCGTGAAGCCTACGACCGCGGCGCGTTTAGCGATCTTCGACTGGTCAACCCGGCCATTAACGCGATGGACGATGTTTACCCGGAACTGGCCGATTTCATGGCAGACAACGTACTGCCAAAGTTTGGTCCGGCGATCGTGCCGATGATCAAGGATCGCATCGACATCAAGGGGCGAGCCGGTCATGTCCGACGGTTGAAGCTGCTGTACCAGCTGGATCCAAAGCTGGCCCGGCCCATTGTTGAGCAAGCCTTCGAAAACGGTTCGAAAGAAATGAAGATCGCCGCGCTGGGATGCCTCGGCGATTCTAAGGACGATTTGCCGCACCTGATGGACCAGGTCAAAGCCCGAGCAAAGGATGTTCGCCGTGTCGTATTCGGACGACTGATAAATTTTACTGGCAAAGATGTTGAAGAGGCCTTTACGAAGGCTCTTTCCGGAGCAGACGTTGAACTAGTCGCAGAACCGATCAGCAGGAGCACCAACAAGAAGTTGGTCGCAGTTGCGCAAAGTCAGACGCAGGCCTGCTTTGACGATCTGCTTTCGATCAAGGACAAAAAGAAAAAGGCCGCGCTCGGCAATCGGCTTGACATCCTTCTTGAGTGCTTCCGCGGTCGCAAAGAAAAGACGACGGCCGAACTGCTGATGGCGATGTTCTCAAAACGCTCACAGCTAATGTCTGCTCCGTCTGGCGACGTCCTGTTCGAAAAACTGTGTCATGTCATAGTTTCAACAGGGGACAAGAAGTTATTGAAAGCGGTCGCCGACATTCATTCAGAGATTCCCGATAAGTCGATCAGCATTTTCCAGGCAGCCGTCATTGCGGTCCTGGCCAGTCGCACGCCAAAGCAGGCTTACGATGAACTGCACGGTTACTACGCGACCATCAATACGAACAAACGCCGTTCCAAGTGGACGAAGGCAGACGTCATCGAAGCTGTCTTGTGTCGTCAGCGGTACTTTTACCACGGGCATCGTTACTACTACACCGACGATCAAACCCAACAGACACTGTCCGGGCTCAAATGGGATCCGCGCTGGCTGGATCTGGCGATTGCGAATCAATCAGTCGACGTTGTGCGGCAACTTGCCACCACCAACCGGAAGGCAGCGGGCGAATTCCTCGTGAAATACTTACGCGGCACGAAGAAGAGAGAAGTGTGGGAACAGTCTCAGGCGGTGTCGACGCTTATCGATTTAAAGAACAAGCATGCGACAGACGTGTTGCTTGAAGTGATTGCCGCGGCAGCGAAAAAGAAGAATCAGGGTTACTACGGGCTGGGCTATCACGCCTTCCCGCTGATCTCGAAGTTGCCGAAGGCTTCACTAAAAAAAGTCGAAGCCGCAGTTGTCAGCCTGCCTGAATCCTACATTGACCAAATCATGCCGTACCTTGTGACACTGAAGCAGAAGGCGAAATAGTCCCATGGCGAAGAAGAAGTCTGCCAGCAAATCCGCGAGCTCGATGCTGCGTCAACCAGCCGAAGTTGCATACGCAGAAGAACTCGACGAACTCATCAAGAACGACAATCATGACAAACCAACTGGCTGGCGATTGTCGCCGCGTTCGGTTCTGACATACATCTGCGGCGGCAAGTCGGGCAAGCTGAATATCTCACCAAAGTATGTCGGCAACCAACGGCTTGTCGAAATCGCAATCTCAACACTCGTCACCGACCGAGCCCTCTTGCTGATTGGTGAACCGGGAACTGCCAAGTCATGGCTGTCGGAACACCTGACTGCCGCGATTAATGGTGATTCAACAAAGGTTGTCCAGGGAACAGCCGGCACGACGGAAGAACAAATTCGCTACACGTGGAACTACGCGATGCTGATCGCGAAGGGCCCCAGCGACGACGCGTTGATCAAAAGCCCCGTGTTTCGTGCGATGGAAAGCGGGTCGGTGGCACGGTTCGAAGAAATTACGCGTTGTGCGTCTGAGGTTCAGGACGCCATGATTTCGTTACTGTCGGAAAAACGCATTTCCGTTCCCGAACTTGAAACGGAAATCCCGGCCGAAAAAGGCTTTTCGATTATCGCCACTGCCAACACGCGAGACCGCGGTGTTAACGATATGTCAGCGGCGTTGAAACGCCGTTTCAATTTGATTGTTCTTCCATCGCCGGCAAACATCGAAACGGAAATCGATATCGTCACCAGTCGTGTAGAACAACTGGCTTCCAATCTGGACCTGAGAGCGGAGGTGCCGACGGCGGAAGCCGTTGAAAAAGTTGTGACGATCTTTCGTGAGTTGCGACTTGGTCAAACGCTGGACGGCAAGAACAAAGTCAAGTCGCCGTCAGGTGTGCTTTCAACCGCTGAAGCAATCTCGCTGCTGGCCAACAGCATGGCCCTGGCTGGCAATTTCGGCAGTGGCACCGTCACCGACGAAGATATCGCCGCCGGATTGCAGGGTTCGATTGTCAAAGACGAAGAAAAGGATCGCAACGTGTGGTCTGAGTACCTGAAAAACGTGATGAAGAAACGCGGCGCAAACTGGCGGACGTTGTTTGATTCATGTTCGGACCACAATGCCTGAAACCCTGGAAACAATTGAAACGATGGTTCCGACTTTCGGCGTGCGCCATTTGTCGCCGATGGGCGCGTGGCAGCTGCGCCGATTTCTGGACGAAGTGCGGCCTAAAGTCGTGCTGGTCGAAGGGCTTGACGATGCGGGTGATTTGCTGAAGGACATCGTTCGCAAAGGCACAGTGCCGCCGATCGCGATTCTGGCCTACACCGAACAGGTACCGGTCCGAACACTGGTCTATCCGATGGCTCGCTACAGCCCTGAGTACCAGGCGATCGCGTGGGCCAAAGAAAATAAAGCCAAAGTCCAGTTCTTCGATCTCCCATCCGACATCTTTCTTGCACTACAGGCGAAAGAACAACAGCGGCGGATTGACGAATTACAGGCACGCGCTGCGGAACAGCAGGAAACCGAACAGCAGGAAGCCGAACAGGCCGATTCCAAAACGGAAAATCCGGAACCGATTGACCCACCTGAAGTTCAGACCGCCCCGGAGTCCGGCTGGTCGACCTACACCCGGCTGGCAGAACTTGGCGGCGAAAATGACTATGAAAGTTATTGGGAACGCAACTTCGAACACAATCTGTCTGCAGACTCATACCGTCGTGCGTCGTTTGAATTTGGGCGGGGGCTACGCGAGTGCGACCATTCAGAAAAATTCTTCTATGCTGAGAATTTGGTCCGCGAAGCGTACATGCGACGCCGCATCAATGAAGTGATCGCCAGCGGCGTAGCAGCTGAAAAAATCGTGGCTGTTGTCGGAGCCTTCCACGGACCCGCACTGACACACGATGAGCCAGCGATGACGGACGATGAACTGGCATCACTAAGCCGTTTGCCAGCCAGGCTGACGTTGATGCCATATTCTTACTTCAAGCTGTCGTCGCAATCGGGTTATGGGGCGGGAAACAAAGCGCCGGCTTACTTCGAACTGCTTTGGGAAGCGATCGAGGCCAATGAACTTGAACAGCTACCGGCGAAGTACCTGTCGCTGGTTGTCCGGCATCTTCGCAAATCGGGCACACACCGTTCGACAGCCGAAGTCATTGAAGGCGTTCGTCTGGCAAAGACTCTGTCGGCGATGAAAGACGGTTCTGCACCGACGCTTCAGGACTTGCAGGACGCGGCGATCACGTTAATCGGGCATGGCGAGCGCGCAGTCGTTCAGGATTCACTTGCCCGAGTCGAAATCGGAACAGCAATCGGTCGGCTACCGAAAGGTGTTAGCCAAACGTCGATCCAGGAAGACTTCGATCGCGAACTGGATCGCTTAAAACTGACCAAGTATCGGGAAGGCGTGAAGCAGGAACTGACACTCGACCTGCGCGAAAACCGTCGGGCGAAAACTGAAGCGGCAGCGTATCTTGACCTCAACCGGTCGTCGTTCCTGAATCGACTTGCGCTGCTGGAAGTCCCATTCGCAACGTCAAAAAACAGTCGGCACGAATCGACAACCTGGGGAGAACGCTGGCATCTGCATTGGACCCCTGAGGCTGAGATTGCGTTGGTCGAATCCGTCCTGCTGGGGGAAACGGTTGAGCTTGCTGCAGCGTTTAAGTTCAAAACCAGATTGGAAGCGTGTTCGAATGTAGGTGAAGCTGCGGCAATGATTCGCATCGCGTGCGAATGCGGGATGATGCAGGCCATGCAGCAGGCACGCGTGCGACTGCAACATCTGGCAGCCGACACGTCCGAATTTGCCGCGGTTGCTCACGCCGCATTCGAACTGGCGGCCGTGGTTCGCTATGGCGACGTTCGGAAGTTCGACCCGCAACCAATGGTTCCATTGGTTCAGGAATTGTTCGTCCAGGGCACACTTGCTCTGCTGTCCGCCGCCAACTGCGACAACGAAGCAGCAAAACTGATCGTTCGAGGCATGGATGAACTGAACAAGGTTGGACTTGAATACCACGAGACCGTCGACGAAGCCTCATGGGTCGCCAGACTCCGCGCCCTTGCCGATGCTGATGATCGCAATCCGCTGGTATCCGGCTATGCCTGCGCGATGTTACTGGAACGTAACGAGCTATCGAATGAACAACTTGGCCGTGAAGTCTCACGCCGCCTGTCACCCGGCATTGAAGCCGATCTTGGCGCGGGTTGGTTTGAAGGGTTGTCGATGCGAAATCGATACGCGTTGCTGGCGCGGCAGGTGTTGTGGGAACAGCTTTCTGAATATGTAAATTCACTTGATGACGAGCAGTTTTCCCGCGCACTGGTCTTCCTGCGTCGCGCGTTCGGTGGTTTTAGTCCGTCCGAAAAGCGATCGATCGCTGAGAGCCTGGGCGAATCGTGGGGCGTGGCGGGAGACCTGACCAGTGAAATTTTGTCGCAGCCGTTGACGAAAGAGGAAGAAGCGTCATTGGATGGACTCAACGACTTCGACTTTGATGACCTGTAGGCAGCCAGTATGAGCCCCACCGGAAAAATTGATGAAAAACAGCTGCGCCGCTGGCGATTGATCCTGGGCAAGGAATCTCAAGACAAGCTTTCGGACTACTGCAGTGGCCCGTTGACTCTTAGTGACGATCAAGGGCTGATGGATGAAGCACTGGCCGCCATCTATGACGAAACGGAAGAAGACGGCGACGACAAGTCACGCAGTGCAGGGCATGGTTCGTCTTCGCCCCGGCTTGCGAAGTGGCTTGGCGATATCCGTACCTACTTCACGGAAGACGTTGTCACAGTTATTCAGCAGGATGCGATTGAACGCAAGGGGATGACGCAATTGCTGTTTGAACCTGAGATGCTTAGAAACGTTCAACCCAACGTTCAACTGGTCGGAACATTGATGTCGCTGCGGGGCCGGATTCCCGAGCGAACCAAAGAAACCGCTCGGATGGTTGTCCGCGCCGTTGTGGACAAAATCAAACTGGCGCTTGAACAAAAACTGCGACAAGCCGTCCTGGGCGCGTTAAACAGAAATGAACATTCACCGATCCCAAATGTCAGCAACATTGACTGGAAATGGACGATCGGTCGGAACCTGAAAAACTACAACGCAGAACTTGGGCGGCTGATTCCCGAGCGTGTGTACTTCTATTCGCGATCACAACGCACGAACAACTGGACGGTGATTGTGGACATGGACCAAAGCGGTTCGATGGCTGAATCCGTCGTCTACGGCGCGGTGGTGGGTTCAATTTTCGCCAGTCTGCCCGCGTTGAAGACGCATGTGATCGCGTTTGATACAGAAGTCGTCGACCTGACTGAACAGTGCGGCGACGATCCCGTGGACATGCTGTTCGGAGTTCAATTGGGTGGTGGGACAGACATCAATAAGTCAGTGGCTTATTGCGAACAGTTCATCACAGATCCCGCTGAAACGATTTTCATTATGCTGACCGACCTTTACGAAGGTGGCAACGAAGCTCAGCTGGTTCGTCGGCTGGAAGAGATGGTTGCGTCGGGCGTTCGAGTCTTGTGCCTGCTGGCGTTATCCGACAGTGGCATCCCGAGCTACGACCAGGGCCTTGCCAAAAAGCTGGCACGGCTTGGCATCCCGTGTTTCGGCTGCACCCCACAAAAGCTGCCTGAACTGGTCGAAGGCGCGCTGCGAGGTCAGGACCTGCAATCGCTGGCAACTCGCGTTGAAGCGAAGACCGACTAAACGTCTGAACGCGCACACGTGTGATTTACTTCACACGTGTGATTTCAGAGAACTCCGTCTTGGTGCCTTTGGCATAGATGCCGACGTAGTTGACGCTCTCCAAACTGGCGGGGAGTTGGTGCTCGATTCGCTTGTCTTTGACCTTCAGGATTACCTTGCCGTGTTCGAGGTCAATCGTGACGGTAGCGGTGAAGGTTTCCTTGGGGGCGAATTGATCTTTCTTGTTGGCGCCAATTCGGACGTTCACCCAGCTTCCATCGAAGGCTCCGTGGCGCCCCATTCCGATCATGGTTCCGGCTTTGTGGAGGCGGTCGTTTTGTGGGACAGCCCCGAAGCAAAAAGCGGCGTTGCGGGTCGTGCTGTCGACCGCAGAACGATAGCGAACCGTAAATGTCGCTGACTCCTGGACAGGGGTGGCCAGTTTCTGCAAAGCAAAGCCCTCGCTCTTGCCGGTATCCAATAGGTAGCCGAAGTCGCTCTTTGAGACCGTTGCGCCTTTGACGATATCAAAGTCACCGCTGGTGTCTTTTCCTTTTGATAGCTTCGGACCCTTCTTGCGCCTGCCGCCGGTCGGCTGGTTGGCCCACCATTCGCTGGGGCCTTCCCTTTCTACTCCCGCCCAGACTTCCATGAACTTCGCTTTCATCTCCGCCAGCTTTTCGGGCATCGCGGTTGCCAGGTCGTTCTGTTCCTGTGAGTCCTTTGCGATTTGGTACAGCTGAAATTTCTGCAGTTTCTGGTCGGCGACAATCTTCCAGTCTCCGATACGCATTGCGGCGTGGCTGGCGGGTGGAGCAATATGGGTGCGCCAAAACAACGGCACCGGACGCTGCACTTGCTTGCCTTCGCAGGCCGGCAGCATGTTGACGCCATCGATCGTGCGGTCTGTCGGCATCGGCGCGCCGGCGAGTTCCACCACTGTGGTGAAGATGTCCGAACCGATGATTGGGACGTCGCTGACTGTCCCCGGCTTTATCTTGCCGGGCCAGCGGACGATGCCTGGCACCCGAATTCCTCCTTCGTGGCTGTCCCGTTTTCGGCCTCGCAGGCCGCCGGTTGATCCCCAGGTTCGGTTCTGTTGCGACTGTGGCTTCTTCAGATTGCCTTTTCCTGAACCTTCAGGTCCGTTGTCACTTGTGAAGATCACAAACGTGTTGTCACGGAGTTCAAGTTCGTCAACGGTCTTCATCAGGTTGCCGAAGGCGTGGTCCAGCTGAGTCACGTTGCCATGGTGTTGTCGGACGCCGGGGTTTTCGATGTCTTTGTAGAGTTCCTGAAACTTCGGATCGCTTTCGATCGGCAAGTGCGGTTCGTGAGTCCACACGGTGATGAAGAACGGCTGGCCGGGGTCGCGCTGGTTCTTCAGCCAGCTGGCGGCTTCTTCGACAACAAGCGGGGCTGAGAATCCTTTCAACGGGCCGACCGGTTTTCGGTTGCGGACAAAGTTAGTCGGATCTTTGTGGCTTGGAGACGCATTGTTTTGAGTCGCGAACCACCAGTCGTACCCATGGTTGTCAGGCTGCGGTTGTTCTTCGCTGTTGAAGTAGCCGTTTAAGTGCCACTTGCCGCTGTGCATGGTTTGGTAACCCAGCGGCCGCAGTGTTTCGGGTATCGTGATTTCACTTTCGCGAAGATGTGCCACGTTGCCCACTGGCAGCCATCGCCAAACGCCGTTTCGGTACGGCGTGCGTCCGGTGAGAACCGACGAGCGGCTTGGTGAGCAGACTCCACATGCAGCATATGCCTGTGTGAATCGAACTCCTTCAGACGCAAACTTATCCAGGTTTGGCGTTTGGATTTTGGGATGGCCGTAACAGCCTAAATCGCCCCAGCCCAGATCATCTGCCAGAAACACGATGAAGTTGGGTCTGTCTGCCGCGACGGTTGGTGGGCCGTGCAGCAAGTGAATTACGAAAAGTAATGGGAGCAGGCGGGTGAAGCGAGGTGGGAGTTTCATTACCGGATCCGGAACCAGGCGGTTGGGAAGCAGACCATCTTACCCGGCCGGAGAGGGGCGGGCGAGTTGGTGTGTTGCTGGAAGGTTGGGCCGGACCTTCCTCCGGTTACCTACCCACGTCCCGGTGGCTTACTGGCGACACAAGCAGCCACCGACTTATGTCGGTGGCTTGCCCTGCTGAGATGCGCAAGAGACAACCAGTGGTGAAGAAGCCGCTAAACCCCTGATGTAAAATCAGGGGCGGAGGGTTTGCCCTGCCTACCGTTTGCGAACTTCGATGATGTACTTCATCAAGTCGTTGAACTCCTGCCGGTTCTTTAGCAGTCGAGCGAGGTTGGCTGGCATCAGAGAGACCTTCGACTCGACAATCTCATCAATTTCGCTGGTTGGGATCTTGATGGGTTTCGGTTCGGCCAGATTTCTGAGCACGATCTCGTCGTCGGTTTCTGACACTCGGATTCCAGTAATCGCTTTGCCGTCGTCGGTTACGACCGTGACCTGAGCGAACTCTTTGTCGATCTTCACCGACGGCTTAAGAAGTGCGTTCACAAGGTCTTCGTGCGTTGCCTTCGTGGCGAGCTTCGTCAGGTCCGGACCCAGTCGCGGAGTGCCCGTTGGTGGGTCGTGGCAGGCAAAGCAAGCCGCTGCCGATCGATAGAACAACGCTTTGCCGCGAGCAGCTTTGCCTTCAGCGATGGCGACTTCAGCGAGCTTTGAAGCAGGCATTCCAAGCAGTTCGTTTTCCAGACTGACGTTGGAAATGGTTTGCTCAGTCTGATCGCCTTTCACCATCAGCTCTTTCTCAAGCGGGTGTTGCTCAAGCAACTCATCTGGTTTCCAGAAGATGCTGCGGTCTGACGTTTCTGCCCGAACACGAGCAACGGTCTTGGCATCGATTGGTGAAGCCTTATTGCCCCATGTGTTCCGAACGAAGGTCAGAACTGCGGCAACTTCCTGGTCTTTCAAGAGGTCACGGAACGCGGTCATCGGTGGTACGCCGCGCGCTGGGTCGTAGGTCTTGCCGCGAACTTTCAGCTTGCCCCACATGCCATGCAGAGCCAGCTTGATGAGCCGGTCTTCGCTGCCTGTGACCCACGGGCTCTTGACCAGTGTTGGGTACACGATGCCATTGCCTTGGCCGTTGGTCTGGTGGCAAGTTGCGCAGTGCGATTCGCGCTGGAAGATTCCTGCGCCGCGTTTGTACAAGTTGTGGTACTTCTTGTCGAGATGCCGTGGCGGTCGGAAGTTGACCAACCTCAGTTCAGGCGACGCGGCAAAGCCAGTCGCGCCTTTGACGTTGACCTTGTCCCAGAAGTGCTTGACCGTTCGCGCGGCGACGGCTGCGTGGGGGACTTCGGATTCCAATAGTTTGTTTAGCAGTGCAACGTTCTTCACGTTGTGTTGCTGGTGCATCCAGAGTGCTTCCAGCAAATGATGCGCTTCGGTTTCGTCGTTGTGATCGAAGTCCCGCATCCATTTTTGAGTTGCTGCAATGACAGCCTTTGAGTCTCGCCCGCTGAGTTCGATACGGGTGCGGTGTCGAATTCCGTTGACAGGGTGCTTTAGGTTCTCCAGCAATGTCTCGATGGACTCACCAGCGATCGCAACGGGCTTTTGAAGAGGGCGCCCCTTCGCCGTCAGGCGGAAGATGCGACCATGCTTGTGGTCTCGACTGGGGTCCCGAATGTTGTGCTGCATATGGCCAATGATCATGTTGTGCCAGTCCGCAACGTAGAGAGCACCGTCAGCACCAACGACCGCGTCACTGGGCCGGAAGTTTCGGTCGTCGCCGTTAACAAGTTCAACGCCGGGTGTTCCCCAGACGTGTCCATACTGGCGTTTGCCACCATCCCCTCGGTCCAGGTCGTACTGCTTGATTCCGAGGAACCCGATCACGTTGAGCACCAGGAAGTCATCCTGCATGTGGTCGGGGAAGTGTGTAGACGACAGAATTTCGTTGGCCGGAACCGGACGGAATTCCTTGGTCAGAAGCGTATGCATCCGGAACCCGTTCTTGTGCGGGCGAACCTGGTACGACTTTCCACCGGTACCGTCGTTTGCGTAGCAATAGCCCCAGCGGTCGAAACTGGTCCCGTGTGGGTTGGGACTGTTTGCCGCGATCGGTGTGATCGCGAATGTACGTGGGTCGAACCGATAGAGGCCCGAACCGCCCGTGTTGAGGTTCTGCTTCCACGGTGTTTCGTGGTTGTGGACCAGAAAAATACCGCTCTGCCAGTAGATACCGCCGTCGGGTCCGTAAACCAGGTTGTTTGCGGCATGGTGCGTATCCGATGTGCCCAGTCCCTGGAGGATCGGGTATCGCACGTCGGCCTTATCGTCTCCGTCAGTGTCTTTCAGGAAGAGAAGGTCAGGACCAGAGGTGACCAGAACGCCGCCGCCCCAGAATTCAAAACCCAGTGGGTTGTGAACGTGAGCGAAAATCTTCCGCTTGTCTGCGACGCCGTCGTTATCGGTGTCCTCAAAGATCATTAGACTGTCTTTGAGTTCCGCACCCGGTTCCCACTTGGGGTACGAGTTCCAACTGGCGGCCCAGAGTCGGCCCTTGGCGTCGACCTGCATTTGAACCGGGTTGGCGAGGTCAGGGAACATGTCTTCTGACGCGAAGATGTTGAGTTCGAAGCCTTCCGCGACTTTGATTTTTGCGAGACTGTCTTCCGGAGCCAGGTAGTTGGTGCTGCCTTCTTTTTCGGCACTCGAACTCCGACTGCCACCACCCACATTGGATGTCACTTTGACGGGGGCCGGGACGTTGCTGTCGTCAGGTTTGATGTTCTTGCCGTTGGCTGCCGACCAAATGGCTTTGTCGCGGTTCGCCGACATGAGATCCAGCATCTTGAGTTCATGAACCAGAACGTCTGCGTTGGTCTGGCCATCGACGAAACTCAGGGTCGACCGGGATCCCCAGATGTCGTTTCCGTCAGTCGCACGGTAGCGGTTGTGCCAGTGCCAGTTCTTATCTTCGACAGCCGCGTACACGCCGGACATCTGATCGTCTGACGGAGCGGACTTGCCAAGTAGCGCCTGAGAAATGAACCCGGCAAGTTGCTTGTACCCGGCTGCGTTCAAGTGGATTCCGTTAAGCGTGAATTGCTCTTCGGACGAATTGAAAAGCTGCAGCGTGGGTGAGTACAGATCCACAAACGTGGCTTTGACGGCTGTGGCCGCGTTCCGGGTTGCGTCGGTGAATGCTTTGAGGTTCGAGTTGAGTTCGGTTCCCTCCGGAAGATGCGGGCTGCCGGTGTTCTCATAAGCGATCGGGCTGAACAAAACGAAGCGAGCGTCCACACCTTTTTGTTTTCGCAGTGCGCTGTACTTTTCGACCAGCTTGACCAGTTCCTTCTGATACGCGGCTGCTCCGCCTGGTCCGGCGTGCGATTCGTTGTAGCCGTACATGACGAAAATCACGTCCGGGTTCACGTGCTGCAGGTACTCAGTGTCGTTGGTGAAGCCCTTGTTGCGAGGTCGCCTGTTGACGACATCGCCAGAGAAGCTCATGTTTCGAAAGCTGACATTCATGCCCTTCAGGTGAGTCTGCAGGACCGCTTCAACCCACGGGTCGTGCTGCATCCGGTCGGCCAGCCCGTTGCCGTAAATCGCGACAACATCGTCCTTCTTGAACTGGAACGATGTCTGCGTTTGTGCGAAGACGGTTTGTGCGGCGAACAGGGTCAGCAAAGCGACAACAACACCACGAGATTGTCGACGTGATCGCAGGAAGAGTGGCATATGAGTGAGCCTTGGGGTGTGAGTCGTGGAGCGCAAATAGCAGGGCAGTAGCATTCGTTTACAGATCTTATCAACCGAACCACACCGTTCACAATGGGCGGGTTCTATGTTGAGATGCTGAACAAGTATCCGGCATGAGGTGCGGTTTCAGATTGGAACTCGTTCTGCCGCTTGCCGGAATCCGAGGTGTCTGAACCGGTCTCCGCGCACGCCAATCAAAACGAAACTAAACGATCGATTTTGCCACACGCCCGCTGCTCGGCTCATCTATAGTACGCACGCAGAAACGGTCGTGTTCCAGCTACCCGCCTGCAAGCAAGACAAGCTCCGCGCAGTGGCGCGGTCTTAAGTTGTCGGAGCTGGAGAATCCTGGACGTCTGGTTTATGAATCGAAAACTCGTTCTCACTTTGTTGATGTTCAATGCGTTGTGGCCCGTTGACGTGTCTGCGGGTGAGAAGCCCAACGTGATCTACCTGATGCTGGACGAGTGGGGCTACTTCGAATCGGGTCACATGGGGCATCCAGAACTGCTCACGCCCAACATTGATCGGTTCGCCAGCGAAGGCATGCGGTTTACGAACGCGTACGCCGGAGCACCCGTCTGTGGGCCGACCCGTTGTGTGCTGATGACGGGACTGCATTCCGGTCACACATCAATGCGAATCAACGACGGGTTCTCGCCGATCCGAGCGGACGAACCGACACTCGCCACAATGCTAAAGCAGTCGGGCTATGCGACTGGCGGTTACGGCAAATGGGGTATCGGTGGACGCGGAACAAGCGGTGTTCCTGAGACACATGGCTTCGACGATTTCTTCGGCTACTACGATCAGGTTCACGCTCACACTTTCTATCCGCAGTATCTGATTCGCAACAGTCAGGAAGTGATACTGCCAGGTAACAAGGGCGACAGCTTTTTTGAGGGAGACACGCACGCTCAGCTGGCGATCTTCAAAGAAGCAAAGAAGTTCATTCAAGAAAACAAAGACGAACAATTCTTCTGCTACCTGCCGTGGACGCCCCCGCACGGTTTGTGGGGCATCGACGAAGACGATCCGTCGTGGCAGCTATTCAAAGACAAACCGTGGACCGCGGGCCAGCGAACCGACCGCGACGCGCGTGTGTACGCGGCGTTCATGCATATGGTCGATCGGCAACTCGGCGAGATTCTGGCGCTACTGCAGGAATTGGCGATCGACGACAACACCATCGTCTTCCTGTGCGGCGACAACGGCGGGCAGGACTATTTCAAAACCAAAGAACGCCCGCACGGCTTTTTTGCTCCGAATCTAAACCCCAAAACCGGCGAACGCTTCCGCGCGGGTAAGGGTTCGCTTTACGAGGGCGGATTGAAGGTGCCGTATTTGGTTCGCTGGCCCAACAAGATCAAAGCTGGTGAAGTTTCTGATCACTTATTGTGCTTCCAGGACGTCATGCCAACTCTGGCAGAACTGACGGACTCGCCCAGCCCCAAAACCGATGGGCTCTCTTTTTTGCCGACGCTGCTGAACAAACCGGGGCAGCAAACGCATTCGCATCTCTATTGGGAATACGGCAAGCAAAAAGCCGTCCGCATGAAACAGTGGAAAGCTTACAAGGGCGGGAACGGAAAGTGGCAACTGTACGACCTGGCCACCGACCTTGAAGAGAAGCAAGACATCGCGGCCAACCATGCGGAAATCCTGGATCAACTAAAGGCCCACGCGCGGGAAGCTCACGAACCACTCCGACCGGGAAAAGTCTTTGACCGGTCGATCATCCAAAAAGATCGTCGCCAGGCACCTCACAACCGAAAACCTCGCGGCAACAAAGCGAAGAGTAAGCCGTAAGAGGCTCCAATCAATAAAGAGTGAATGCAATGTTCAAATCAAAACTTGTTTTCTCAGCGGCTCTGATCATCGGCCTCGGCGCGCTCTCGGCGAACGCATTCGGCCAGGAGCCGGGGAAGGACAAAACGCCGAACATCGTTTTGATCATGGCGGACGATTTGGGTTGGAAAGACCTGCATTGCTACGGCAACGAAAAGCTGGACACGCCGAATATTGATCGGTTAGCGAAGCAGGGATTGCTGTTCACGGATGCGTACTCTGCCGCGGCCGTGTGCACTCCGACGCGAGCCGCCTTGATGACGGGAGAAGCGCCGGCGCGATTGAACATTACTAATCATGCAGGAGGACATGCTCCGAATTTCAAGAAGCCTGGAACGGATTTGGTCACGCCGATTTGGTTGCGGCACCTGCCGCTGGAACGCGTGACCATTGCCGAACAGCTTAAGCAGGCTGGGTATGCGACCGGGTTCGTTGGCAAGTGGCATCTGTCCAACAGTCGGCAGTCCATTCCAAATTCGCAGGGCAAGCTGCCCAGGGATGAAGAACTACGAGCTGAACATCAGGGGTTCGACATCAACGTTGGCGGTTTTCGTTTAGGTGGACCGCCCAGCTACTTCAGTCCGTACAAGATCCCCAACCTCGTTGGAAAGAAGGACGGCGAATACCTACCAGACCGGTGCGCTGATGAATGCATTGACTTCATCAAATCGGCGACAGACAGCGATCGCCCGTTCTTTCTGTGCTGGTGGAACTACTCGGTTCACTATCCGTTCCAGGCACCCAAGGATCTGATCGCCAAGTATGAAAAGAGAAAAGGCCCCGGCATTGAGAACCCTACGTACGCGGCGATGATTGAGGGGATGGACGCATCGATTGGAAAGCTCCTCAAGGCAATCGACGATCAGGGGTTGGACAAAGATACTTTGATTGTCTTCACATCCGACAACGGACCGTTCGCCGCGAATGTGAAACCGCTTCGAGCAGAAAAGGGATACCTGTACGAAGGTGGGATTCGAGTTCCCATGATTGTCCGTTGGCCTGGTCGAGTGAAGCCTGCAACGCGAACCGCGACCCCTGTGATTACCATGGACATCCACGCCACGATTCTTGAAACCGCGAACCTCAAACCGGACCCATCCAACGTTCCGGACGGAACCTCGTTGGTACCGATGCTTACGAGCGAAGCAGAGTTAGAACGTGAGTCGATCTACTTTCACTATCCCAACTACGCTTTCCACAAGAAGAACCGACTGGCCAGCGCAATACGATCTGGTGACTACAAGCTGCTTAAGTTCTACGACGATGATTCCGTGGAACTGTACAACCTGAAAAATGACATCAGCGAGTCAAACGATCTGGCAGCAGCGATGCCGGACAAAGCCAAACAGCTTCGGTCGGATTTGGAAGCGTGGCTGAAGAAGACAAACGCGAGCCAGCCTCAGCGTTCGAACTGATAGCCCTGTGCGATAGCGTTCTATGTCTATTCTTGACGTCGCTCCAACGTTTTCGGCCGACCGCGCCTTGGGGCTTGGTCACGATCCCGCCCACACAAGAGATTTAACAAAGGACATCCCTTACCCGTGACACTTTTTCGCGCGAGCATCATCTGCATCCTCGGCTCATGCCAACCCATTTGTGCCGCCAACGAACCGGTCGCCGATCGGCCGAACGTACTGTTCATCGCCATCGACGATTTGAACGATTGGGAAGGTGCGCTGGAGGGGCATCCGCAGGCGAAGACGCCGCATCTGGACCGGCTGTTCAAGCAGGGAGTTCTGTTCACGAACGCTCACTGTTCGCAGGCGGTTTGCACCGCGTCGCGGAATTCGATTCTCAGTGGAATCCACCCAACTTCGTCCGGTTGGTATAGCTCGACCAAATCCATGCGGGCCACCTACGAGCAGGTCATGGGTGACCATGTCATGCTGCCACAGCACTTCCGCGACAACGGCTATCGGACTCTGACCGCGGGGAAGATTTTCCACAAGGGTGCGTCGGACTACAAAGATCGCACGGATGACTTCTGGGACGAGGTCGCTCCGAAGTACAAGGTTCCGAAACGATTAAAAGCGCGAGGTGACGGCTACGGCGGAACCATGTTTTATCCGTTCCCGAAGATCGGGGCTCAGATGAGTCGCCACTTCGGTAAGGACTACGAAGACGGCAACTCGCTGGCATGGGGAGCCCTTGATCGCGAAGACATGCCCAACGGCAGGATGTATGACGAACTGATCGCGGACTGGGCCGTCGATCGGCTTGATGATGAGTACAAGAAACCATTCTTCCTGGCAGTCGGTTTTGTCCGCCCCCACGTCCCATTCACCGCGCCGCGCGAATTCTTCGAGATGTACGAGGCGGATCAGATTCAAATCCCACGCGTTCCGGAAGGCGAAATGTCAGACATTCCGCTGATGGGGAAGTCGATTGCGTATGGGCGGCTCAAGGGCGGCGATCACAATGCCGTTTTGGAACTCAGCGACGACTATTGGCGAGAGATGGTGCTGGGCTACCTGGCGTGCGTTTCGTTTGTTGATGCTCAGGTTGGAAAAGTGATTTCCGCATTGGAAGAAAGCGGACACGGCAGGAACACAGTTGTTGTGCTGTGGTCTGACCACGGTCAGCATCTGGGCGAAAAGCACCGCTGGCGAAAGCAAACCCTGTGGGAAGAAGCCACGCGGGTTCCTTTGTTCTTCAAAGTTCCCGGCATGACCAGGCCCGCATCCAAAAGCTCGCAGGTGGTGAGTCTGCTGGACATGTATCCCACGCTGGTCGAAGTTTGCAAACTGCCGCCGGCCGCGCGGCTTGAAGGTGATTCACTGGTTCCTCTTTTGCGGGACCCGACGGAGACGCGCGAGAAGCCTGTTCTTTCCAGTTGGTACTACGGCAATCACGCTGTTCGCAGCAATGACTGGCGATACATTCTGTACCGCGATGGCAGTGAAGAACTGTACGACCATCGCAGCGACGCCGGCGAACACAACAACCTGGCCGGCGATCCTACGTATGCCGACATAATCAAGCAGCATAGAAAGTGGATTCCCGAGAATAGCGCTCTACCGGCCGGGACCACGAAATGGAAACCAGACAAACTGGACCGACGAATCCGGGAGTGGAAAGAGAATGACTCCGTGCCAGCCTGGCTGAAGTGAACACGCTGGTGCGGTCTCGATGATGGACGTGCAGCAAACGTTGCGATCGACCGTATCGCTTCCGCCTGTCGCGCTACTGCTCCAGATCTTCCGTATGTTCTTCAACGAACGCACGGACAACGTCTGCCGGGACAGCGTAAATTTGAGCTCGACTGTGTTTCGCGATGTTCAATGCGACGAAGTTGCCTTGCATGTCGAACACGGGACCGCCGCATTCTTTTTGCTGAATCGTGGCGTCGTGTGTGAAGGCTGACTTGAAGCCGGTTCTGCGTTCGCTTTTGCCGCCGACCAGGAAGTCAGCAGCGTGGCGTTTGATTTCGCGGTACGGTCGCTTGATGAGCTGAATGCGGCTCATACTCTCTGCCTGACCACGTTTCGTCTTGAGTAGAACATACTGGCCGGGCTTCAGCGGCTGCAGAAACTTCTGCATGGTGATAAGCGATTTGGCCTGAACTTCTTCTCCGGGCCCATCGGAGTTGTGAACCCTGATGCTGACGATGGTATCACCCAGTCTCAAGCCAGCCTTGTCGGCAGGAGTGCCCGGCACGACTCGAACAATTTTGATCGGCTTGCCGGTCCAATAAACGCCAAGGTACGCGCTGGGTGGTGATTTTGCTGAATCGCCTGACGCGAACGTCTTCGAACCAAGAACGCTGACGCAACCGGGGCCGCGTGAGTTCGGGGTCAGCAGGATGTGGCCGAGCCCTGGGTTCTTTGGTTCTTCGCTAAGTGGTTCCAGTGATGCGAATCGCTGGCTGGGCAGATCGGCACATCGCAGTAGAACCAAATCGGTTTGCTGGTCGCGAGCCAGGACTTCGGCGTCCAGTCGCACGCCGGTTCTTAGTTTGACGTAAACCTCTTTGTCCCCAACCTGCGACGCTTTGCTGACGATCAAACCATCGTCGCTGACAAGGGTTCCGTAGACTGAAAGAGAACGCGTCAGTTGCTTGCTGCCGATAAGCAACGTTGTGTCATCGAGTTCGTCTTCCAATCGGGCTGCTTGTTGGATGAGATTTTCGAGTTCGGGCATGGCCGTGCCACTGCGAGGTGCGCGTTCGGGCAGTTCGAACACAACGTCGCGCGGTTCGTCGTCGCCCGTGGTGATCGTGACTGTCAACGATTTGGCGCCGGCCTGGTAGAGCTTGATGTACTGTGTCATGAACTGCCGACTGCTCATTACGCGGCCGTCGTTGATGCGTTTGATGCGGTCGCCTTTGGCGACGCCGGCTTTGGCTGCAATCCCGTCCTCGGTGACTTTGCTGACTGCGATGCCTTTCCTGCTGGAGGACATGTTGAGTCCCAGCAGCGGAACGCCGGGCGTACCTTTCGGTGTGAAGCTGCCCTTCTTTTTGAGCTTCTCCCAATACTTCTCGAACGTGGCGATGGAGACCTGGTAGTTGGCGTTTAGGTCTTTGCCGATCTGGCTGTTGATGCCAATGATCTTGCCTTCGAAGTCAAACACCGGTCCGCCCGAATCACCGGGTTCGATGAGGCATGTGGTCTGAATCATTCCGGCTCGCGGCGTGACAATCTGGCGAACTCGCCCGAACCGCACGACGGCTCCACGTTTTGCATTGTGACCTTCGGGGTGGCTGATGCCGACGCAGGGCTGGTTTTGAACGATCTGATCGGAATCGCCCATTTCCACGAATGGCCATTCGCCTTCTTCGGTGATCTTCATCAACGCGCAGTCGAGGGTTCGGTTGAAGCCCAGAGCTTCCGCTTTTGTTTTGCGGCCATCGGATAGGTGAACTACGTATTCCGCCTTCTTAGCTTTGTTGCCGTTCGCCACACAGTGCGCGGCGGTGAGGATGTATCCGTCTTTGGAGACAATCACCGCGCTGAACCCGCCGGGTCTGCCTTTGATGTTGCAGCCAACGACGGCCGGCATTGTTTTGGCAACCGTCGATTGGATACGTGATTGGAGGTCAGAGAAATCGACGTCCGGGCCGGTGGCGTTGGCTTCGGCGGAAACGATGGCGGGGCAGGCAAGCAGGAGGCTTAGAGCGAAGGTGGGGACTCGCATAGGCGTTCTTCTTGATCAGGCGGGCATCGACCGTAGTGTGTGAACACCGAACAGACGAAGTGAGACCGTTTTCCCAATAATAAACGATGAAACAACAGAAATAACGTCCTCGGACCGGATTATCGTCCACGTCTCAGAATTGTGTGCGATTCGTTCGGTTCAGGAGGTACCCGTTCGGGTATGTCGGTCTAAAATGAGTCACCGCTCAATCGCAACAGGACCAGTTCATGTCAGACCGAAACGCCAACGACGACGCCGCAATTGAAGAAGCAATCGACGCTCTTCGCGAAGGCCGCATGATTATTGTGGTCGATGCGGAAGAACGTGAAAACGAGGGCGACTTCGTTTGTGCTGCGGAAACCATGACGCCTGAGATGGTTGATTTCATGCTGAGGGTTGGCAAAGGCACATTGTGCACGCCCGTGACTGGCGAACTTGCTCAGAAGCTGCGTCTTGTCGCGTCTGTTGATGACACCGCGAATAATTCGCCGAACCAAACTCAGTTTCTCACAGCCATCGATCATATTCATGCGGGCACCGGTGTTAGTCCGGTCAACCGCACAACGACCATCAACGCTCTGGCGAACCCGACCTGCACAGCGGATGAGTTTGTCCGGCCGGGTCACATTTTTCCGCTGTTGGCAAAAGAAGGCGGTGTTCTTCGTCGAGCCGGACATACTGAAGCGACAATCGATTTGTTGAAGCTGGCGGGGCAACAGCCAGTCGGCGCGTTGATTGAGATTTGCAGTCAAAAGGGTCACGGCATGGCCGACTTCGCGGAACTCAAAGAGATCTCTGCGGAACACGGCATCCCGATCGTTTCTATTGAAGACCTGATTCGCTACCGGAGAATTCGCGAACGCCTGGTGACTCGCGAAGTGGAAGTCGAAATTCCGACGGGACGCTTTGGATCGCCTACGGTTATTGGTTACGAGGTCGCTCATGATAAGCACGAGCCACTGGCGATTGTCTGGGGTGATTTGAAGAACGCGAAACAACCGCCGCTTGTGCGAATGCATTCGTCGTGCTTCACCGGTGACGTGCTGGATTCACTCAGGTGCGACTGCGGTGACCAACTGGCGATCGCGATGGAAATGATTGCCAGCGAAGGCGCGGGCGTGGTGGTTTACCTGCCGCAGGAAGGTCGCGGCATCGGACTGCTGGCCAAGCTGAAGGCGTACAAGCTCCAGGATCAGGGAGCGGACACAGTAGAAGCGAACCACAAACTTGGCTTCAAAGCCGACATGCGCGACTACATGGTGGGGCTGCAGATTCTGAAGGATCTTGGTCTGTCGGAGATCCGATTGCTGACCAACAATCCGAAGAAGACTAACGCGTTTGTGTACTCCGGAGTGAACCTGCAGGTTGTCGAACAGGTCCCCATTATCGCTCCACCGAAAGCTGAGCGCGAACAGTACATGGCGACCAAGCGCGACAAGATGGGTCATGTGTTGCCGGGCGAAGACGGCTAACGGTTTCGCGGGAACGCGGTTGGTTGCTCGGATCGGCGTGTGGGCTGGGACTCGTGGCCTCGTCCACTGCGGGCTATGCGGCGCGGCGAAGTGGTTCGTTTGGTTTTGGGCGGTTCCGCTTGTAGGGATTCACCGGTGCCTGGGCGTTGGCTCGATATCGTTTGTACGACCACAGATATTGGGCCGGGTCGATTTCAATAATCGATTCAATGCCTTCGTTGATCGCGGTTGCGGCGGTCAGGTCATTGGCTGATGCGATGTCGGGGTGAGCTTCCCTGAAGTGAACTCGATAACCCGCGCCGCGTGGCAGTCTCTCGGCAACGCAGTAGACCACGAGACAACCAGACTTTGCGGCCAGTCGTGAGGCCAAAAGCATCGTGCGAACCGGCCGTCCGAAAAACGGTGCGTTGACACCGCCTGAATCCCCAGGGTCCTGATCCGGTAGGATGCCGACAATCTTCTTTTGCCGCAGTGCCTTGCAGATAGCTCGGACGCCGGACATGTCGGCGGGGACCATGGTGGCTCCGAACCGAACGCGAGCTCGGCGCGTGAGTGATTCGAGTGCCGCCACTCGCGGGCGGCGGTACAGGCCGAGGATGTCGTATTTGATCGAGAGATACATTCCGGCGATCTCCCACGCACCAAAGTGCGGACCGAGCACCAGGACTCCGCGTCCGTCTTGCATTGCCTGCTGGACGATGTCTTCGCCATGAACTTCTGTTACTAGGCTGAGTAGGCGACGCTTGCTGCCGCACCAGGCGGGTCCAAGTTCTGACATGGTCTTGCCAAGTTCCAGAATGCTCTTCTTCGCAAGCTTTGCGCGTTCGTCCTCGTTTAGGTCAGGAAACGCAATCGCCAGGTTGGTCCGAGTAATGCGTTTGACGTTCTTGCCGAACACGCACAGAAACAGGCCGGCCACTGTGCCATAGAAATGATTAACCGGGAGCAGCGTCCAGTTGAGCACTCGGACCAGGCCGCTGAGGAAGACCGCCAACGCCTGATCAGCCGCCGCGCGCAGGAATCGCCATCGTGATGGCTTTCGTTTGCGTTTTGGGCCGTGTGTCATCAGCGGGAAAGTTCCGGTCACGTCAGTGCTGAGTAGTGGCGGTGTCGCCCCTTGTATCGGTTGGGGGAGTGTACGCGACCATGACCGAAATGAGAACGAGAGTGTTGGTGTGTCACTTTAGTCAGTGGGGTGGCGGATATTGCCGATACCTACCTGGCCTACTGGACCTGGAAGGTGACTTCTTCGAACGGTTGGATGACGACGAAACCGTTGCCGACGAATTCCATTTGGATTGACTCTCCGCTGCCGCGGCCGACGAAGGTCTTGAGTGAGATGTCTGTTTTGAAGTTCGGTGTAAGAGAACCGGACCAGGCGATGGTGGCGTTCGGGTCGGTGATGACGGGTTGGTCGGGTGTCACGATGAGTGTCATCGGATCGTAGTGGGAGGTGATGGCCACCATGCCGGTTCCTTCCAGCTTTACGTTGAACAATCCTCCGGCCATCATGGCGGTCATTTTTCTCATCATCTTGATGTCCCACTCAACGCCGTTTTCAAGGGCCAACAAATCGTTGCCGTTGACAAACAGTGAGTCGCCATCGAGGTACAGAATCTGGATCTTCTTGCCAGAGTCGGCCAGGTACATCCGTCCGGAACCTTCGGCCTTCGTCAGCCGCATGCCTTCGCCGGTGACGGCCTTCTTAAGCAGTTTGCCAAGCCCCTTATCCAGCAACCCCTCGCGTTTGTATTTGATGTCGCCAACATGCGCGACCATGGCGCCGGTTTTGATCATGATGCTACCGTCCAGATTGACCTCCAGCATTCGAGGGCTTTCCATCTCGAACAGACCTTCGCCGCGATCTTTCTGCCGGCTTTGTTCGATGAACTCTTCAATCGAGTAGCGGTTGTCGTCGGGCGAACTATCGTGGTCGATGGATGCACCGGGCAGCGGCGGTGGCGGGCCAGTCAGCGGAACCGCGATGGTTTCTGCGCAGCCGGGGCATTTAAGTCGCTTGCCTGCGTGTTCGTCTTTGGCCTGGAGAGTTTTTCCGCAGCTGCAAGTGACTCGAATTGGCATGTCCTGGACCCTGATTGTGTATCTTGATGCGTACGTTGGTAGAGTGACCGATTCGCCGTGAGTTTCAATGCCGGTAAACAAATGAGTCACGTTCGGAACAGCGATACGGATGATGGAGTCAATCCGTACGAACCTTTGGTGGATGTTGACGATACGGTTGCCGAGCAGCGAAGACAGCAAACGGCAACAGTTGCTGAGAGTGTGGCCCGGTCGCTACCTGTTGCGATCGTGTCGGCAGTTGGAACCGGTGCGCTCGCTTGGGCCTTTTTGACCACGGTGGGTGCTTCTTTCACACTGCCGGTCCGCGTCATGCTTATTTTCGGTCCAGCGTTGGCCGTCTCGCTGATTGCGGTGGGACGGGCGAGCAGGCACTTGGGTCGACGCAGCGGCGTTGTACTTTCCGCGATCTCCAGTCTGATGGTCGGTGCTGTGCCAATTTTGGTGATTAAGCTCCTTCGGCTGCTTCGCGCTGCAGTCCTGGACGTTTCATTGACTCGGGAGTGGGGGATATTTGCCGGCGCGTCTGGTGTGACGCTTTTGATTACCGTCCTGGCGGCTCTCGTGATGGGCAAGTCGGCGGCAGCTGCGGAAGAAGCGTAGAAGTTTGCGAGCGATGCGAGTTGTGTTCAGGCTTCTGTCGCTGTCGGCGCGCGCCTAGTATACCGCGGTTGGAAGAACTGGGGGTGCGGTATGGCTCATGAGATTACTAAGGAAGAAGTTCAGCAGGTCGCGAAACTTGCGCGGCTGAAACTGGATGATTCTGAACTCAGCGACCTGGCGAATCAGATGTCGCGCGTGCTTGGGTACGTGGCGGTCCTGGACGAACTTGATACGTCTGACGTGGAGCCGTTGGTGCAGGCGGTGGAGACGACCAACGCGTTCCGAAAAGATGAAGTCGCGGAATCGTTGCCTCGCGAGAAGGCTTTGCAGAATGCTCCGGCGACGGACGGTGAGTGCTTCCTGGTGCCGGATATCCTGCAAAAAGGCTGATTTTCGGGCGAGTCGCTATTACGCCTGACTGCGCCGCGATGCTTAGACGGGTTCCTTTCAAAGCTGAATAGGCTGATGTCTGAATTACAGAAAACGACTCCCGAATTACTATCGCAGTTGCAGACTGGCGAGTGTTCCAGCGAGCAGTTGGTCCAGGATTGTCTGGATGAGATCGCTCGGGCGGACGGCAATGTAAACGCGTTTCTGCACGTCGATGGTGACGCCGCGCTTGAACAGGCGCGGGCTGTTGATGCTCGTCGAACGGCGGGAGAAAACGTGGGTGCGTTGGCCGGCTTGCCTGTGGCAGTTAAGGACAACCTTTGCATGCTTGATGTGCCGACGACTTGCGGCAGTCGGATGCTGGAGACGTTTAAGCCGCCGTACGATGCGCATGTGGTTCAGCGATTGCGTGCGGCGGATGCGGTGGTTGTTGGGAAGACGAATCTGGACGAGTTCGCGATGGGTTCGTCGACGGAGAATTCGGCGTTCAAGGTGACGCGGAATCCGGTTGATACTGAGCGTTCGCCTGGCGGATCGAGCGGTGGTTCGGCGGCGGCGGTTGCGGCGAAGATGGTTCCATTGGCGATTGGCAGCGACACTGGTGGTTCTATTCGGCAGCCGGCGGCGTTTTGTGGCGTGGTGGGTTTGAAGCCGACTTATGGCCGAGTGTCGCGGTATGGGCTGGTGGCGTTTGCGAGTTCGCTGGATCAGATTGGTCCGCTGGCGAACGATGTGCACGGTGCGGCGTGTTTGCTGGAAGCGATTGCCGGGCACGATGAGCGGGATTCGACCAGCGTTGATGAACCGGTTCCGTCTTATGTGAATGCGCTGGACGAACCATTGTCCGAGTTGCGGATTGGTGTGGCGAAAGAGCATTTGGGAGAAGGGCTTAGCGATTCGGTTCGGAGTGCGTTCGAAAAATCGCTGGATGCGTACCGCAAATTGGGGGCGAAGGTAGAGGAGATTTCGCTGCCGCATTCGAAGTACTGCGTTGCCGCGTACTACCTGATCGCTCCGTCTGAAGCGTCCAGCAATTTGGCTCGCTACGACGGCGTGCACTACGGAACGCGAGCGGAGGACTACGATGACCTGGTGGATTTGTACGCGACGAGTCGGGCTGAAGGGTTTGGCAGTGAGGTCAAGCGGCGCATCATGCTGGGGACGTATGCGTTGTCCGAAGGTTACAGCGAGCAGTTCTACACGAAGGCGTTGAAGGTGCGGCGGTTGATTCGTGAAGACTACGACAAGGCGTTCGCGAATGTTGATGTTGTGGCGTCGCCAGTGACGCCCACGACGGCGTTTAAGATTGGCGAATTGGTGGATGATCCGCTGGCGATGTACTTAAACGACATCTACACAATTAGTGCGAATTTGGCGGGTTTGCCTGCGATTTCGGTTCCTGCTAGAAGTGATTCGGCAGGCTTGCCGATTGGGTTCCAGCTGACTGGCAAAGCGTTTGATGAGGGCCGGTTGTTGCGGGTAGCACGGATGCTGGAACGCGAAACGGAAGGTCGGTGATCACCATGAAGTACGAAACGATCATTGGCCTGGAAGTTCATGTTCAACTGCTGACCAACAGCAAACTGTTTTGCGATTGCGCGAATAAGTTCAATCCTGACAATCCCAATGTGCAGACATGCCCGGTGTGTCTGGGGTTGCCCGGCGCGCTGCCGGTGATGAACCGGCATGCGTTTGATCTTTCGGTTCGGACCGCTTTGGCGCTCAACTGTGAGATTGCGACGTTTACGAAGTGGGATCGCAAGCAGTACTTCTATCCGGACCTGCCGAAGGCGTATCAGATTAGTCAGTTTGACTTGCCGTTTAGCAGCGCGGGTTGGTTGGACGTGCAGGTAGACGACGAGACCGCCACGAAAGTTCGCATCATCCGCGCGCATCTGGAAGAAGATGCCGGGAAGAACATGCACGACGAAACCGGGCAGGGTGGTGGGAGCCGCGTTGACTTGAACCGGACGGGAACGCCGTTGCTTGAGATTGTGAGTGAGCCGGACATTCGATCTGCCGTTGAGGCGCGACGGTATTTGGAAGAGTTGCGGTTGTTGTTGAGTTCGATTGCTGTTTCGGATTGCAACATGCAGGAAGGCAGTCTGCGCTGCGATGCGAACGTGAACCTGCATGTTCACACGGGCGAGGGCGACCCGATCGCGACGCCGATTGTCGAGATCAAGAACATGAACAGCTTTAGCAATGTCGAGCTGGCCATCGACCACGAAGTCGCGCGACAGATTGCTGAGTGGGAAGAGACGGGGGCGAAGCTGGGCGAGGTTCCGAAACAGACGCGTGGCTGGGATGCCGAACGCGGTGTCACGTTCGCTCAGCGAGGCAAAGAAGATGCGGCGGACTACCGGTACTTCCCGGATCCGGATTTGGTTCCCGTCACGATGACGGCTGAGGAGATAGATGGGTTCCGTTCGGAATTGGGAGAGCTGCCGGCGGCAAAGCGACGGCGGTATCAGGAAACGCTTGGCTTGTCGGCGTACGATGCCAAGGTCGTTGTGGATCGGGGCGCGGAGTTCGCGAACTATTTTGACGGCGTTGCGAAGGTCTGTGGTGAGGGCAAGTTGGCGGCCAACTGGACGACGCAGGAGGTTCTGAGAGAACTTAACGAGCGGTCGATATCGGTTGGTGAGTTCTCCATCGGAGCAGATGTTCTGGGAACGTTGCTGTTGCGGGTTCGAGACGAGAAGGTCACAACCAGTAGTGCTCGCAAGGTGTTTTCTGTTTTGCTGTCGAAAGCGGAGGTCGTTCCGGCTGACGTGGACAGTGTTATTGAAGAGCTTGGGCTTGAGGTGGTGTCGGATCCTGGCCAGTTGAAAGTGATAATTGATTCCGTGATTGCGGCGAATCCCGGGCCGGCGGCGGATTTCAAGGGCGGCAAGCAGGCTGCGGTTGGTCCGATGATCGGTCAGGTCATGAAGCAGTTGGGTGGTGCTGATCCGAAGACTGTGCGGGCGATGTTGGTGGCGGCATTGTCTGAAAGCTAACCCAAAGTCGCTGCTTGTTGTGTGAGCGTGATCTCGGTCGTACACTATCCGGTTCTGCTCACGACCTCATGAATCGTGTTTTGTGATGTCTAACTACTCTTGTGTTCAGTTCTTGAACGACCTCTCGCCTGTTGCAGCCCGCGTGTCAATTAGCCCGAAACTTCTCATTCGTCCTTCCAGACAGTATTTCTTCGCCGCATGTGCGTGTGCGTTGATTGCTGGCGGCCCGGTTCTCGGGCAGGATTCAGGTCCCGACAAATCGTCACAGGACGGTACCCAGGAAACACAGGGAAAGGCGAAGCCCAAGCCGAAGAGTGAGTCAAAACCTCCGGTTAAGGGTGAACAGGAGAAGAAGGTTGGCGAGCCGGCAGCGAAGCCAGATGGAACCAAGCAAGCGACCGAGCCAGCAAAGGATGTGGACGGGAAGAAGCCGGAGCCCAAACCGGTTGCGAACCCAAAGCTACCAAAGCCCGTCAATCTGCTGGCCGACTTCGGGAAGACCTGGACGCTGTTCGCAGCTGAAGAGGGTGTGAAGGTCCAGGAGGTTTGGCAGGTGAAGGACGAAGGGACTCTTCTAGTCTGTACGGGTAAGCCGAAGGGCTATCTGCGAACAGTGGGAGCTTATGCCGATTATCGCCTGACTTTCGAGTTTCGATATCCGATGGATCCGAACGGCAACAGCGGCGTTTTGTTGCACGGTGATGGCAAAGACAAGATCTGGCCTGACGGAGTACAGATTCAGCTGCACCGCCCGACGGCGGGTAGCATTTTGCCGTCAGGAAATCGCAAGACACGTTTCCGTGTGATGGCGGGCCTTGAGTTGCAGCCTAAGACATGGAACCGTTGTGCTATTGAGGTTCGCAAAGACCGCGTCGAAGTGACAATCAATGGTCTCTCGGTTGGACCATTGCAGTATTGCGACCCCGCCAAGGGGTTCATTGCTCTGCAGGCAGAAGGATCGGAAGTTCATTTCCGTAATCTCATGCTTCAGCAGTTCACCCCTGAACCGACTAAGGTGGCCCCGCCGGCAACGACCGTTGCAAAGCAAGAACCGGAAAGTGCTCAGCCGCCGGCACCTGCTGCAAAGGACGCTGGCACTGAGGCGACTCCTCCACCACCCGCGACTCCGCCCGTAAAAGAGGGGGGGACTCCAGATGGGCAGAAGAAGGTTGACGATGCCGGCAAAGGTTCCGCGGCAGAGGAGAAGGGGACGGGCGGGTCTGTCGGGAGCTGAGCTTCTTGCTGGCCGTAGTGCGAAAGCCTCTGATGTGAAATCAAGGGGCGGACAGGATGTCCAGTCTACTTCTACTCAGCGTCAGAGCGACGCAGGACCAGCACGGAACATTCAGCGTGCCGGATGACGCGTTCGGCGACGCTGCCGAGGACGAGTCGTTTCACACCGTGGTATCCGTGTGATGGGATCACAATCAGGTCGGCTCGAACGCTTTTGGCGTATTCGGCGATCTCAAGGCCAGGGGTGCCGACCAGGACTTCCAGAGTGGTGACATCAAAGGGCTTAGTGAGTTCTTCCAGTTTTCCGCGTGTGGTCGTGCGTCGATCGCCCTCCGTGACGTCATCAACGCTGACCCCGGGAGTGATCTTCGAAAGCGGGAAAAGCACATGGACGCAATGGATCTCGCCGCCAAATGTGCTTGCGGCTTCGAGAGCCCCTTTGGATTCGCCGGAGAAATCGACTGGGACAACGATCCTGTTGGATTTAAAGCTCATGCCGTCACTTTACTGTGCTTCGGGCTCCAGCGACACCGACGATGTGATCCGCCGAGTGGTTCAATTGCGTCAGCACTGTAGCGGGGTTACGTGACCTGCCTAACTTCCGGGTGACGCCTGGAGCCACCGCTACCACTTGCGCAGAACGTGTTCTGAGCATGGGTTGATCGCGGTTGCTCGGCGAGTGGGTTTCCGCCGGTGGAATCTGTGGGTATTCTGGGCCAACACGACTCTACTTGCTGCTCGAATTGCCCAGGGACCCCTGAAACATGCCGACCATTCATCTTTGTCACATTCCACTTCGCGCCTTGTGCGTGGCTCTGTTTGCCATAGCCGTTTGCACGCAGCCCGTATTTGCTCAGACGGACGGGAACGCTCCTCAAACAGGCGATTCTGCCGCAACGGAATCGCCCGAGCCTGGTTCTGCTGACCCTGCCGCAGCAGATGCGTCTGGCGAAGAAACACAAAGCCTCGACCAGAAGATCGACAAGGCCTTCGGCAATGCAACGGGTTGGTATGTTAGTGGGATCTTTGCCGGCGTCCCGATCATGAAAGATGTGACCGTTCCATGGGTGCTTTTTCCTCTGGTCTTTGGAGCCATCTTCTTCACGTTGTATTTTGGGTTCCCGAACCTCAGGCACTTTGGAACCGCGATCAACATTGTCCGAGGAAAGTACGAGGATCTCGAAGAGGGCGGTAGCACAACAATTTCTGAAGAGAGTGTTTCCAGCGTCGATGGTGACAATCCGGATACAATTCGAATTGAAGGGCACGATGGTGAGGTCTCTCACTTCCAGGCGTTAACGGCTGCGTTGTCGGGAACCGTTGGACTGGGAAATATTGCAGGCGTGGCCATTGCACTTTCGTTGGGTGGCCCTGGAGCAACACTTTGGATGATCATCTGTGGTTTGCTTGGGATGTCATCCAAGTTCGTAGAGTGCACACTGGGTGTGGCCTATCGGGAAGTCGATGACAAGGGAGTCGTCTTTGGCGGCCCGATGTACTACCTGAGTAAAGGGTTGAAAGAGAGAGGATTTGGACCTCTCGGAAAAGTCCTGGCCTTCTTGTTCGCGATCATGTGCGTCGGTGGTTCGTTCGGCGGCGGTAACATGTTCCAGGCCAATCAGGCGTTTCAGCTGTTCGCTCACCAGACAGGCGTCGGTGCAGGTTCTGGTTGGTTGTTTGGTCTGGTCATGGCTGTTCTGGTTGGAATCGTCATCATCGGTGGGATCAAGAGTATCGCGAATGTTACAGACAAGATTGTTCCCCTGATGGTGGGCGTCTATGTCGCAGCCTCGATCCTGGTCCTGGTCCTCAACGCCTCATTGATTCCGAAAGCCATCATGGCGATCATTGATGGCGCGTTTGCTCCAGCTGCCATTGGTGGCGGAATTGTGGGGGTACTCGTTCAGGGATTCCAACGAGCGGCGTTCTCAAACGAGGCCGGGATCGGATCTGCATCCATCGCCCACTCAGCAGTAAAAACCAGGCACTCTGCAAGCGAAGGTCTTGTCGCGCTGCTTGAGCCCTTCATTGATACCGTTGTTGTTTGCACGATGACGGCATTGGTGGTGGTTATCAGCAACTTCGACGGTGACGTGATGACCTATGGGAAAAAGGTTGGTGATAATGCCCAGGCCGTCGTCGCGACATCGGGGGCGTTTGCTGAAACCATTTCCTGGTTCCCATGGGTGTTGATGATTGCGGTCACATTGTTCGCCTTCAGCACCATGATCTCATGGTCGTACTATGGTTATCAGGCTTGGTCGTACCTGTTCGGCAGAAGCAAGACTCAGGAGTACGTCTACAAAGCGATCTTTTGTGTTTTCGTTGTGATTGGGTCCGCCGCGAGCCTGGGATCGGTCATCGATTTCTCTGACGCAATGATCTTCTCGATGCTTGTGCCGAACATGATTGGTCTATTCTTCCTTGCTCCACGGGTGAAGGAAGAACTTCGAAAGTACATTTCTGCGATCAAGAACTCGAAATAGCACTCGGTTCCGCGATGAAAACGGTGTCTTGGTAGCAGGCGACAGGAGGTTTCGGCTATAGCCTTTGACATTCTCGCATTTTTGACAGCGATTGTTGTCGAAACTGTACTTTCAGCTATGATCGTGTGATGCGTGTGAAGATTGAAGATCGAGACCAGCAGTTCGTGCGAACCCTCCAAGGGCTCGGGCCGGTGTCCGTTAGTGAACTGTGCGATGAGCTTGGCGTAACGGCGACCTCGATTCGCCAGCGTCTCGCTCGTCTTCAGGCAAGCGGTTTGGTGGCGAGAGAGAAGGAGGCTCACGGACGTGGGCGTCCTATCCATCGCTATCGCGTTACGGAATCGGGGCTGAGGGAGTTAGGAAGTAACTACGCTGACTTAGCAGTGTTGTTGTGGTCGGAGGTCTCTGCGATTCAGCACGAACCCACTCGCGAGCAGGTGTTCGCTAGCATTCGCAGCAAATTGGTGGCTCGGTTCGGTGGAGCCGGAAGTGATGGTTCGCTGGGCGATCGGGTGCAGAAGCTGGCTGGTTCATTGGAGTCGGCCGGGTTGGATGTCGGTATCGGCGGCGAGGACTTACTGCCGGTTTTGAAAGGGCACTCTTGCCCGTATCCGGACATCTCGTCCCAGGACGATTCCATCTGTCAGCTGGAAAGAGAAGTGTTCGCGGAAGTATTGGGAGCCGACGTAGAACTGACGGCGCGGTGTGTCGATGGGCATTCCTGCTGTGAGTTTTCCGTCTCTGAGAAACAATAGACGAAGTCATTTAGCGGCGTTTGCAAAGGGATTTGCGACTGGTACAGTGCCCGGCGGTTGCTGTAACAGAAGTTGTAGACATAGGTTGAGGCAAATAAATGAGTACCTGGATCGAAGGACGATTCGAAGAGAACGTCATCACGACGACTATGGAACAGGCTCTGAACTGGTCCAAGCAGTCAAGCATTTGGCCGATGACATTTGGCCTCGCTTGCTGTGCGATCGAAATGATGGCCGTGGGGGCCAGTCGATACGACCTGGACCGATTCGGTGCCGGTGCGTTCCGAGCCACTCCACGTCAGGCGGATCTGATGATTGTCGCTGGAACGGTGACATTCAAAATGGCCAGCCGAGTTCGTCGGCTCTATGAACAGATGCCAGACCCGAAGTATGTCATCGCCATGGGTGCTTGCACTGTCGGTGGTGGTCCTTACTTCAAGCATGGCTATCACGTCGTGAAGGGTGTCGACCTTGTCGTGCCTGTTGACGTTTACGTGCCAGGTTGTCCTCCACGACCGGAAGCATTGTTGGAAGGCATCATGCGAATTCAGGACAAGATTAAGAGTCGCAAGACGGTGACGAAGGGCGAAGCAGTGCTTCCTGTTCCACACCACAGCGGCTACGCAGAGATTAACGTTTAGAACTGTTGCGGTTCACCGAACCGAATGTTGATTGCGGAGCAATCGACGATCATGGCCTGGATGGCCCGACTCACAGCAACCAAAGAAGAACAATGAGCAGCATTCTGAAGATTAGCGACCTGCAAGTCGCTGTCGCCGACACGCCTATCCTCAAAGGTGTGGACCTGGAAATCAAACAGGGCGAAGTCCACGCCTTGATGGGACCAAACGGTTCCGGCAAGAGCACTCTGGCTTACGCTTTGGCGGGACACCCGCACTATGAGATCACCGGCGGCAAAGTCGAGATCGACGGCGCCGAACTAAATGAGCTCGATCCGAACGAACGCGCTCGGTTGGGAATGTTTCTGGCGTTCCAATACCCGGTCACGATTCCAGGCGTGAAGGTCGCTGACTTCCTTCGCCACGCTGTTTCGAACATCAAGAACCCGGAACGCAAAGAAGGCGAAGCGTTGATGGGTATGCGAGATTTCCGCAAGGAACTGAAGTCGCGCATGGAAGAACTCGACATGGATACCGAGTTCGCTCGTCGTTACCTCAACGATGGCTTCTCTGGTGGTGAGAAGAAGCGAATGGAGATTCTCCAGCTCGCGATGCTACAGCCAAAGTTCGCAATCCTGGACGAAACAGACAGTGGTCTGGACAGTGACGCTGTGAAGGTTGTGAGCGAAGGCGTCAATAAGTTGTCCGGTCCGAACATGGG
>CAZAIB010000018.1:0-70296 GCA_964485095.1 uncultured Planctomycetaceae bacterium
TTTCGAGAACTAAGTTAAACGCGTTTAGCGTCTAACGAACGACTAAGGGGTGAGCTATCTGGCTCACCCCTTTTTTCGTTGACCCCAGTGACGCGGGTAACCCAGTTGGTTCACGCGTCGCCATGCTGCTGCTCACCAGTTGGCCCGATCATGCCGCCGAGGTCGAGCACCTTGAGCACCTGTTGCACCCACCGTACCTTGAGCTATTCGGCTCTGGTCTTTCTCCAGTCTTGAACGGCTATGTTGTGGTTCCTCGGTGACCGTGCCAGAATTGGAGGAAACCTGTCACCGTCAGAGGGATTCTCCTGCCGTATGAACCTCCAACTTATCGCTGTCATTTCCATCTTGCTCCCTTTGGGGGCTGAGGCTTGCCTGGTTCCTCAGGATTACGAACCCCCGGTCGCTGAAGCGTCGAATGAGGGCAAACTGGCCATTCCGCGTTTTCGAGTACCCAAGGGGATGACGGTCTCACTGGCTGCGGCGGAACCTCTGGTGGCCAACCCGGTCGCGTTCCACGTCGATTCGAAAGGCAGAGTCTTCGTTTGCGAGACGTTCCGGCAGCAAAAGGGTGTCGAGGACAACCGCTACCACATGGGCTGGCTCAACGATGACCTTGCTGCTCAAACTGTAGAAGATCGCGTGCGGATGTTTCGGAAGCATCTCAGCGACAAGGCCGATGAATACACCAAAGAACATGATCGCATTCGACTGCTGACAGATTCCAATGGCGATGGCACGTTCGACAAGGCCACCGTGTTTGCCGACGGGTTCAACGATATTGCTGACGGAACCGGAGCCGGCGTGCTGCACTGGAACGACAAGGTGTACTACACCTGCATTCCCAAACTGTACCAGTTGGCCGACGCAGATAACGACGGAGTTGCTGACGAACGCGTCGCTTTGTCCGATGGCTACGGCGTCCGTGTCGCCTTCCGCGGACACGACATGCACGGACTGGTCGTGGGCCCCGACGGGCGAATTTACTTCAGCATCGGTGACCGCGGTTACAACGTAACAACAAAGGAAGGCAAACACCTTCTGGCTCCTGATCGTGGAGCCGTGTTCCGTTGCGAACCGGATGGTTCTCACCTGGAAGTCTTCGCCACCGGACTTCGTAATCCGCAGGAACTGGCGTTTGACGACTACGGCAATCTGTTTACCGGCGACAACAATTCAGACAGCGGCGACATGGCGCGGTGGGTGTATGTTGTCGAAGGAGCCGACATTGGCTGGCGGATGTATTTCCAATACCTGGAAGATCGCGGGCCATGGAACCGAGAACGAATGTGGTACCCACACAAGGCTGATGAGGAAACAACGGCCGTCCAACCGGCCTACATTCTGCCGCCGATTATCAACCTGGGAGACGGTCCGTCAGGGCTAACCTACTACCCTGGCGTTGGCTTGCCCGAACGATACAAGGGCCACTTTTTCCTGGCAGATTTTCGAGGAACCGCAGGTAACAGCGGCATTCGATCGTTCGCAGTCAAACCGAAAGGCGCGTCGTTTGAACTCACTGACTCGCACGAGTTCATCTGGTCGATTCTCGCCACGGATGTGGACTTTGGCTACGACGGCAGCATGTACATCACCGACTGGGTGAATGGCTGGGAAGGCGAAGGTAAGGGCCGGCTGTACCGGTTTGTCGACACAGCGAATAAGGCAAAAGCTGCTGAATCGGCTCCAATTATGAAAGCTGGCTTCGGCAAGCTGTCTATAGAAGAGCTGACAAAGTTGCTGGGCCTCGCGGACAAACGAATCCGCCAGGAAGCTCAGTTTGCTCTGGCCAAAACGTCGAACCTAAAACTCCTTGGACGCCTTGCCGCTGAAGCAGAAAATCAACTCACAAGGATCCACGCTATCTGGGCTCTCGGGCAACTCGGACGCAAAGAGCCGAACACTCCAACAGCAATCCTGATGGCTCGGCTAACCGACGAAGATGCTGAGATCCGCGCTCAGGCCACACGCACGATCTCCGATATCTGCGGCCGGTCTGTACCGCCTCAGCTTCAGCTGGCGTTGCGTTCGGCATTTCAACGTTTGCTAAACGATGACAGTGCTCGCGTTCAAAGTTTCGCCGCGTTGGCGTTCGGAAAGGTCGGCACGAGCCAAGACATCCCAAAACTGTTGGATCTACTAGAACGCAACAACGATGCAGATCCCGTGCTGCGGCATGCGGCGGTTGTTGGGCTGGAAAAAGCAGCTGCGGAAAAACCAGCCGACCTCGCACAGGCCGCCGCCTCGCGCAGTGTTGCAACCCGGCGCGGTGTTGTTGTGGCTTTGCGTCGATTGAAGTCTAACGCAGTGGCTGGCTTCCTAAACGACTCTGATCAAAGTGTCGTGACAGAGGCTGCTCGAGCGATCGAAGATGAGAACATCGATTCCGGTCAGGCTGCCTTGGCTGCTCTGGTCAGCAAGCCCGATTTGCCCGACGCGTTGCTGCGACGCGCGATGAACGCGGCGTTCCGAATTGGTTCGACCGAACATGCGTCGGCGCTCGCAAAGATTGCAGCCAGCGATGCACAGACCGACGCCATCCGCATCGAAGCGGTTACGGTCCTTAATAGCTGGAACGAACCGCCACCACTGGACCGCGTCAACGGTCGTTGGCGCCCCGTGGGCGAACGCAAAATAGAAGGCCTCGCCGATGCGATCCGGCCAAACCTCGGGGGCATCCTGGCCAGCAAGTCTCCCGAACTTCGATCAACAGGTGTTAAGCTGGCCAGCCGCTATGGAATTACCGAAGTTGTGCCCGTTCTTCGAGGCATGCTGGCTGACAAATCGGTTTCAGCGATCACTCGCAAGTCGTCACTCGAAGCACTTGATGCTTTGGATGACAAACAACTAAACGACGGAATCGAAACCGCGCTCAAATCGGAGTCTGGACTTCTTCGCAGTGCGGCTCGGCGAATTGTGATGCGTCGCGAACCGGCCAGGGGAACCGACATGATGATCGCGGTTCTTGCCTCCGGCGAACCGGCCGAGCAACAAGTTGCGATCACGTCACTGGCTTCTGGTAAGAACCAAAAAGCCGAAGCGGCTCTGCTGTCGCAGTTCGACATGCTGCTGGCCGGCAAAGCGGCTCCTGAAACACATCTGGAACTGCTTAACGCGGCCGGGGAATCGGATGCGTTCAAGGACCGGCTGCAACGATTCGAAGCAGCCCGTAAGAAAGATGACCCACTGTCGAAGTACTCTGAGTCCCTCGCCGGTGGCGACGCCGCGCGGGGCCGGTCGATCTTCTTTGGCCGATCAGCCGCATCCTGCCGACGATGTCACAAGGTGGGTAACGAAGGTGGAGCCGTTGGGCCCAACCTTTCCACGATCGCAAAGGACCGTGATCGCCGCTACTTGCTGGAATCGATTGTTCTTCCCAACGAAAAGATTGCAAAAGGCTTCGAGACGGTGGTTCTTGTGATGGATAGCGGTAAAACTTACACCGGCGTCGTCAAGGAACAAGACGATAACACCATGAAGCTGATGGATGCCAACGGGGCCACGATCACAGTCAGGAAAGACGAAATCGACGAAGAAGCGAAGGGCCTTTCCGGAATGCCGGCGGACCTCATGAAGCATCTGTCGAAGTCCGACCTGCGGGACCTTGTTGAATATCTTGCACTTCAGAAGTCACAGAAGAGTACCTCCGACGGACATTGATCCGTGGCAAACAAGCAGTCCCTTCAGGATAAACTGACGGCACTTGCCGAAGCGACGCGTCGAACGGATCCGACAGCGTTTCTCGTCGAGGCGCGTGTCATTCGTCGATTGATCCGCGAACAGTTCGCCTTCCCGCGGCTGTTCACCAAGGTTCCTCATGCACGCGTTTATGTCGCCAGCTATGAAGAACTCCGGCGCGAGGTACACGTTGACGAACTCGGACTGACCGATCCGTCGCAATTGCCCCCGCATGCGATTCTGATTCAGGAACCAACTGAACGGCAACTGGAACGCCTCTCTGACGAAGAACTCCGACTGCGCACCTGGCGACTGCTGTTTCATGGGAAACTAGACGCAGCAATCCGCGCGGCGGTCGACAATGGAACGCTTTCGGCGCCGGAGATTCGCCGCCGTATCGATGAATTAGGTCAGGTCACTTTCGACGAAATCCACACAGTGCTTCGTCGAGAAAGTCTGTTGATGGATACCGATTCGCCGAATGCCGCCTGGTTGGAGTTCGCCGCGGTCTATTTCGAGTTCCACTTTTTCGCTCCCGGATCGATACAAACCTGGTTCCCATCGCTGCGCGACCGGGACCTGCCGACGCCACTTCCCGAAATCAACGCTGACGCTTTGTTTGCCGACTCGCGTGTTGCCGGGTCTGCCGAACCGGCCGGCGTCGTCGACGCGGAATCCGAAGACGTTGATGCGGAAGCCCGGTTAGACATTACGGGCCGCAGTCGTCCCAGCGCCCGCCGACACAAGCGATTGCTAAGGCTAGCCGACAGAGCGTCTGTTGGAGGGAACACGGTTCTGGCTGCCATCCTTGCCGCTCGATCAGTGAAATGCGCGACTGGCGATCAGGTGCAGGCGTCCAACGATGCCGCGTTCGCTGAAGTCGAACGGCTAATTGACCGATTGCGCGCCGCCCTGAATTTTGACGATGTCGAAGCCGCCCACTGGCGCGCGGCGTTGACTCGGATATTGCCGCACGCGATCAGCGGATTTTGGAACCACGACCGCAAGCTACTGTACGACCTGCAGAAAGTTTGTTCCGATCACGAACGCGTCACGTACAAAGTCGATCTGGTGAAGTGGCTCGTTTCACGCGGCCAGCGCCCCATCAAACGGCCGCTGCCGAACCAGAGCGAAGCCATGATGGCCAAGCACCTGCGCACCGCAGCCGGCCGGCTTCCGTTCATTCACTTATCCGGTTTGCACCGCGAACGCCTCTCGACGCTCATCCGCAGCGCCGCCGCGTCAGCCGAACAACAAATGCGGCAACGGCTCCGACCGGCCGTTCGAACAACGCTTGCCGAAGTTGGTTTTGAACCAAGGAACCTGCCCGAGCGTGTTGCGTTCAACAAAGTGACTGAGCAAAGTCTCGACTGCATCGCCGATCGCGGTTATCTCACGATGGGATACCTCCGCGACGCAATCTCACGCAACAACCTTAAACTGCCAGACGTTTCGTCTATCGGCCAAATCATCAAAGGCGACCGGTTGCTGAAAGCCGACGACAAATTCGATGTCGCGCTTGATGGCGTCTACCACCGCGGCGAATTTTACCTGCGCTGGTTGCAGGTCATCAGCTCACTGGCATTTGGAACACGAGTCGGCCGGTTCGCCACAAAGTACATCGCAATCCCGTTTGGTGGTGCATTCCTGATTGTAGAAGGGATTAACCACCTGCTGCACCGAATTGTGACTCGCGGTTCGTCGGGCCCGTGGGAGTTACCGATAGCGGTATTACTGCTCGGCTTCTTCCTCATGGCACTGATACACCTGCGCGCATTTCGAGAAGCTGTGATTTCGGTCTCGAAGCAAATTGTCAGAGCCGCGCGGTGGGCGTTTATTGAGTTGCCATCGAGGATGCTCAATTGGAAGAAAATCCGCGATTTCCTCCGCACTCGATCCGTTCGTCTCGTCAACCGCTACCTTGTAACTCCGGGAATACTGGTGTTTATTGGGTGCTATGCAGTGCCGCGGCTTCTGGGCCTGGCATCACCGCGCCTTGCAATCTCGGGCGCTCTGTTTGTTCTTATCAGCCTGTTCCTGAATTCACGGATTGGCCGCGATTTGGAAGAGCTTAGCTTCGACTGGGTTTCCACCCGCTGGTACCAGCTTCGCGCACATGTGTTTGTGGCGTTGTTTGATTGGATCTGGGAAGCTTTCGAGAAAGTGCTGGAGGTGATCGAACGATTCCTGTACGCGATTGATGAATGGTTGCGGTTCCGCAGTGGTGAGTCCGTGGTCACGCTGGGCGTGAAGGCTGTGCTGGGCGTTGTGTGGTCGTTAGTCGACTTTGTCGTTCGGTTCTGTGTGAACCTGCTTATCGAACCGCAGGTCAATCCGATTAAGCACTTCCCGGTTGTGACCGTGTCGCACAAGCTGTTGCTGCCAACTGTGCCCGTTGTGCTCGGGCCGATTCTCGTTCGCTTGCTGGGTAGCGAAGCGGCCGCTCAAACAGCTGCGGTCACAATTGCGACCGCGATTCCAGGCGTGTTCGGATTCCTTGTTTGGGAACTCAAAGAAAACTGGCGTCTGTACGAAGCCAACCATTCCGACAAACTGAAGCCGGTCGCTGTGGGCAGCCACGGCGAGACGATGCTGCGGTTGCTCAAGCCGGGTTTTCATTCCGGAACGCTACCCAAGCTGTATCACAAACTCCGTCGGCTGGATCGCAAAGCTGCGTCGTTCCGTCGGTCTGTTCGGCGACAGGCACTTTACGAAAAGTTGCATCATTGTGAGGAAGCGATCCGGCATCATGTCGAACGCGAACTCTTCGCCTACATGGAACTCACCGACGAGTGGAAAGATGAACTTCTGTGGGTCGATCAAGTCGACGCCACATCCAACAGCATTGGCATCGCTATTGAATGGGAACACGCCGCCGACAACCCATTGCGTTTGGTCTTCCAGGAACAATCCGGTTGGCTGCTGGCGGGCGTACAGGAGGCTGGTTGGGCCGCCACGCTAACCTCCGAGCGTCGTGATTCGTTCCTTGCAGCACTGTTTGGCTTCTACAAAGTCGGCGCTGTAGACATGTCACGAGAACAGATCCGTCACAGTCTCGCGGACTCTGAACTCGCCTACGACATCTCCGACGTCGGTCTGAAAGTCTGGCCCGGCGAAGGCTTCAAGATGGAGTTCATCTACGACCTCGAACGCAGTCCGCTGCTCACTCCCAAACCCGCCAGCGCCGGTCGCCGTATCGGTCTGCCCGCCATCAAATCCGATGAGCTCATTCTGTCTGAGTCGCCTCTCCGCTGGCACCGCTGGATCCGGTTCTGGTCAGACGAAGAAGCCGCGCGGGATTCCGAGGATCTGCTTGACGGCCGCGTTCTGGTCACTGAACTCAACGGGTCGCACTAGCAAGTGTCTGAAAATCTGGCGTTATAGGTAGCCAAGCCAGGCAAGCAAACCGAATACCAACGGCAACACAACGCACAACAGCCACACTGGGACACCGAAGTAGTCCGCGCCCTCTTCACCAAGCAGCCAGCGGTCTTCGTGGTAACTGTGCAACCGGAGATAGACGTCGAAACCGATAGTCCCAACGAAGAAGCCAATGCATCCAAACGCTCGGTACCCGGTGAAGTAGAAGCACAACGCGCCGAGCACAAGACCAATTCCGACCGCCACGTAGCAATACAAATGTTGGAAGTCCACAACTACGTTCCTGACTTGGGCACGGACTTTAGCGGATCAGCGCCGCCGGTTGGCTAACACGCCTTCATAAACCTCACGCACTTGTTCCGTCATCGTTTCATGCCGAAATAGGTTTGTAAACCGTTCGCGGCCAGTCATACCCAACTGCCGGCGTTTGCCTGGATCGTCGGCCAGTTCCGCAATCGCTTTCACCAACCCGTCGGTATCGCGCGGTTCGATTAGATAACCCGTCTCTTCTGGAATCACAACATCTTTCGCGCCGTCGATGTCAAAGCTGACGACTGGCTTGCCGGAAATCAGCCCCTGAGGCAACACGCGCGCGAGCCCTTCCCACATGCTGGTATGAACCACAATATCCATTGCGTTGATGAGTTCCGGAATTCGCGCGGGCGGAACCAGACCGGTCAGCACAAAGCGATCGCGAATGCCCAGCTGTTCCAGTTGCTGTTCGTATTGCTGTCGCAGAATTCCGTCGCCGACCAGCAGGAACCGAACATCGGGATGCGCTTCCAAAATTCGCGGCGCAGCTTCGATGAGATACTCGTGACCTTTAAGCGGGAATAACCTGGCGATTTTCCCTGCCACGATGTGATGCGGATCCAGGCCGAGTTCTTTCCGAACATCCGCAGGTGCTTTTGGTGGACTTAGAAACGGTTCAACATCCATACCACTAAAGATCGTGGTGAACTTCTCCCGCTTTGCGACTCCGGCTGCAACATACTGATCTGTCATCGCGCCGCTGACAGATATGAAATGATCGCACCACCTTGCGGCCACGCGTTCGGCCATCTTGTAAGCCGAATGCAGAATCGGATTCTGCCCGAAATGAAATGCGGCTCCATGGATCGTGTGCACAGCCGGGATGCCCAACTTCGCCGCCGCTCGACGGCCCAGGACACCGGCTTTGGAACTGTGCGTGTGCACGATCTCAGGCTTAAACGCTTTCAGCTCACGAATAATCGCGCGATAACTGCTCCAGTCGCGCCACGGGTGCAGATTGCGTTCGAACTGCGGAATGATCCGCAGGTCCAACCCCCGATCAATCGCACGTTGTTCGAGAGAACCTTCGGGGCCGACTCCTGGCCCGGTAATCAGTGTGACTTCATCGCCATGGATGTGATGTTGGTCATCAACGTTGAATAACGTGTTCTGCTGCGCGCCGCCGATGATGAGCCGCGTGATGATGTGGGCCGTTCTCATGGTTGGTCTCGGTAGTCCACATTCACAAGGTACAACGCGTTGGCCGGCGCGGTGTGACCGGCCTGCGATCGATCCATTCCGTCGATGACTTCTTTCATCCGGTCCGGTTCCCACTGCCCCAATCCGACTCGCAATAACGAACCGGCAATCGCGCGGACCATGTTGTACAGGAACCCATCTGCTTCAACTTCCAGCGAAACAAAGTCGTCATCAAAAGCGACCGCGGCCGTCGGGCCAAAGTCAGAAAGTTGAACCTGACTATGCTCCACCGCCGCCGGCATCCAGCAGGGCCATCGTCCGGTTCTGTTAATTGATACGTCCAGGATCGTGCGGACGCTGGTTGCCTTGTTCGGAAAGTGGGATTCGAAACAGCGGAAGTCGTGCTTGCCCAGTAAGTGCTCCGCGGCCTGCTGCATTGCGTCCACATCCAAACGACGGCCGACGTCATGCACATAGCGGCGCAAGAATGGCAACAGTACGGTTCCATCATGGAACACATAGCGGTACCGCTTCTTGATCGCCCAGTAGGTTGCGTGAAACTGTTCGTGAGCCTCGCGCGCATCAACGACAACGATGTCGTCGGGGAGGAACGCCTGCAGGCCGGTCCGGAACTTTCGTATTTCGATAGTCGAATCGATTTGGAACGCGGCCACCTGACCCAAAGCGTGCACACCGGAATCGGTTCGACCGGCCACCGTCACGCTAAGCCGTTGATGCGTGAGCTTCTCAATCGCATCCTCAAGCGCGGCCTGCACGGTGGGTCCATTTGGTTGAACCTGCCAACCGCAATAGTCGGTGCCATCGTAGGCCAGTGTGACTCGAATACATCGCATGCCGGATGTTACCGCACCGGGCGTGAGACAAAACCCTGTCCGAAGATTGATCGAACTTGATCGCACCGTTACGGTTGCGGACTTCTTAGGTTCTTTCAGGAATGCACTATGTCAGACGTCACAATCAAACTTCGCGAAGACGGCCCGCTGTTGGTCACCGGCCCGGTTACCGTCGAGGATCACGAAGGCAATAAGTTCGATCTTCAGGGCAAAGAGACCATCGCTTTGTGCCGCTGCGGCGCGACGAAGAACCGCCCTTTCTGCGACGGAGCCCACAAGGAAGCCGGTTACAAAGCCTGCGACAAAGCACAGTAGTTACCAGTCTGCCACCTCTCCCGCTTGCGGGAGAGGTCGCGGTCTCAGCCGCGGGAGAGGGCGAGCACAGAACTTCGGCCTTCGAAATTCCTTGTTCGACATTCGACATTCAGAGACGCGGATGGTTTTTGCGGTAAGTTCGCGTAGCTTGAGGGGGACATGCTCGCCCTCTCCCGGGCTTAGAGCCCGACCTCTCCCGCAAGCGGGAGAGGTGGCAGGGGTGGGGCGGCGTTGGGCTTATTGGTTGGTGGGTCGGTAGTGATCGGCGACGATGTCGGCCAGGCTTAGGCCTTGTTGGCTTAACCGAGTCAATAAGTGGGCCAGAGTTAGAACCGCGTCGCAGGCGATGGATTGTTTGGGGAACGCGTAGATACTTCGGTCGCACAAAATGTGCGGGCCTGAGGTTCGGCGGGCGGTCTTTAGCATGGGCCAGAGTCCTTCGACGTCTTCCAGGAAGAACTGCACATCGCCGTCCAGTATCGACGCGATTTCTTTTGGGAACGCGGGGTCGCCGAAGTTGTCGATTAACACGCAGTGCCGCATGTCTTCGTCGATGACGAATCCGACGTCGGCTTTCTGTTCAAGAACAGCCTGCCCGACGGCGATCGTGTCAGCGTCGTCCGGATCGCTGAGATTGCGGGGACGTTTGGGGAGCTTCACAATCTGAAGCCGGTCGCCGAGTGGTTCGAACACAGCTTCGACAAGATCGCGGGCGACCTGGTCTTCCACACCAACACAAACCGTTAGCGGCCTGCGCAGTCGGACATACCGGCCAAGTCGTAACGCGTAGTCACTCGCAATTGGTTTGAAGGTATGCTGACCCGACCAGCGGACGGGTCGAGCGTGCTGGATTGGTGTGTCTCCGGCGCGCGGAACCTGGAGATGTTCGATATCAGCCGGGAGTGCTGTTGCGTCGAAGAAGTCCAGGCCGGTCCACGCGGGTGAGTGGCCGGAACCAGACACAAACACGCCGCTGGTTGCTGAGTGGAACCGGATTGCGTACTGCAGTGCGGGGCCAGTTGTGAGACCCAGATCGATGACGGCGCAGCCCATCAAACGCAGGCGGTCCTGGACTCCGGTCACGATGTCGGGCGAGGATGTTCGTTGGTCGTAGCCAATCACAACGACCGGCGCGGTCCATGCGTCGACTTTTTCGCGACGATGAGTTCGCACGGCGCGCTGGGTGTCGTTCCATAGGTTCGCAGCGAACTGGCCGACGATGTCGCCGGCGACACGACGATCGATTTGGTTCAGGTAGACACCACGAATGCGTCCGAGCGATCGCTGCATCTCTGCAAGCTGTCGCGCCTGTTTCTGTTTTAGTCTCTCGACGACCGGCATCTCAGCCGCGCCGGTTTCGCAGTTTAGCGGGCAGGCCTGGCACGCCGGATAACACTGTGCGAGTCGCCCCAGATGGACGGCGTGGGAGATCGGTATCGTCTCGCCAGGGCAGACGTACAGCTTCTGATTTGCGTCTGCGAGTTCGAGGTGCATGACCGTCCCTGGTCAGAATTGAGTCGAACCGAACGCAGCAACTTGTCGGCGTTCGGGAGTTCAGGAAGCGTAAGCCAGACGCAAAATGAAGGTCAATACCCACAAAACGGGCCGATCGCCGCCTGTCGCCTTCTCTAACGACCGCCGTGGGTGAAAATCGCGGTTCTTCTTGCTGTAATCCGTCTCTCAGACTCCCGTTGACTGAATCCAAATGCACGCCACTGACTTCCTGAAAGAACCTGACAAGCACGCTCACGTCGGCGTGGCTGTTTTGTTTGGTTCAGAAACGCACCTGCGATCGCGGGCCAGAAAAAGCCTCGCGGCGGTTCTGTGCGGCGATGCGGGCGAAGATTCGGATCTTGGGTTGTCCGTCTTCAACGGAAAAGATGCCGACTACAAATCGGTCAGCGACGAGCTGCTGACCGTCTCCATGTTTGGCGATCACCGCGTCGTGGTCATTGAAGACGCCGACGACTTCGTCTCAAAGAACCGGCCCCAGTTGGAAAAGTATGTTGAGAAGCCCGCGCGGAAAGCGACTTTGATTTTGGATGTGAAGTCGTGGCCGAAAAACACCAAGCTGGCGAAGAAAGTGGTGTCGACGAAGGGGCTGACCATCGAATGTACTGAACTCACCGGAGCCGTTCTGCTGCGGTGGATTACAGAACTCGCAGAGACCGAATACGAAAAGAAGATTTCGAAAGACGCCGCCGCAGCGATGGTCCAACTTGCTGGTTCCAGCCTTGGGTTGCTGGGGCAGGAAGTCGAAAAGCTGGCCAACTACGTCGGTGACCGCGACCGAATTACTCCGGAAGATGTCCGCACGCTTGTCGGCGGCTGGAAAGCCGAAACGACGTGGGTCATGTTGAACGCGGCCCGTGACGGTAAGGTCAACGAAGCGCTTGAATGTCTGGACCAACTGCTGGGTGCGGGTGAAGCTCCACAGCGCATTCTGGGCGGGCTGAACCACACGTTCCGCAAAATCGCGCAGGCGACAGAATCGTCCCGCGGAGGCAAACCTCTTAGCGCGGCGGTTAAAGATGCGGGTGTATTTTACAAAGAGACCCGAGCGGTCGAACTTTACATGCGAAGAATTGGCCGACCGCGCGCGGAACTCATTCTGCATCGCCTGGCTAAGGCAGATCGCAACATGAAGGGCGGCAGTCGCATGCCGCCGCGGTTCCAATTGGAACAACTACTAATCTCTCTTGCGGGCGTGAAGTGATGAGCGAACAAGAACCACCATTTCGTCCGTACTCAGAATTCGTTGAGTACCCACCAGCTGAAATGACTCAGCGTGCGGCGGAATTCCACGAGACGCTTTCACGACGGCGCACGATTCGGGAATTCTCCGATCGGCCGGTTCCGCGCGAACTGATCGAACAGTGCATCGCGTCCGCGCGGTTGGCGCCGAGTGGTGCGAACCAGCAACCGTGGCACTTTGCGTGTGTGGGTGATGCAGAAACGAAAAAGCAAATCCGGTTGGCTGCTGAAGAAGAGGAACGCGAGTTCTACCAGCGCCGCGCGTCGGACGAATGGTTGGAGGCGCTGCACCCGTTCGGGACAGACGACCACAAACCATTCCTCGAAACCGCGCCGTGGCTGATCGCGATTTTTGGTGAGACGTACGGACTTAACGAAGACGGCTCGCAGGCGAAGCACTACTACGTGCAGGAGTCTGTCGGTATCGCCACAGGTTTCCTAATCGCCGCGCTCACAAACGCGGGCCTTGGAACGCTGACTCACACGCCCAGCCCAATGAAGTTTCTAAGCCAGATTCTTGGCCGCCCCACCAACGAACGCGCCTACATTTTGCTGGTCGTTGGCTACCCGGGCAGCGATGTGAACGTGCCGGATATATCAAAAAAATCGGTCAACGATGTGAGTAGCTGGCACGTGTAGAGCTTCGTGCAAACGGAGGACATGAGAAATCGTTCCAACATGAACATCTACCCAGCCTGACTGCTGTTCCCGCCGAAGAAGTGTCGCAATTCGCTGGAATCGTCGTTAGTCTGGGATTCTGATAATTGATGTGCTCGGAGGGTTTGCTTTGCTTGACCGTGTTCCAACGTCGACGTGCCTCTTTCATCACTCTTTGGTTCGAATCGCGGCCGCTTTCCTGGTTGTGACGCTGTGTGCGTCAGACGCAAGGTCGCAGATGAACCGGTCCGGTGGGGACGGACAAAAATCGGGCCAAAAAAAAGCCAACACAGGCAAGGTCCCTCGTGGTAGCGGGAAGTCTCCGTACCCAACTCCGAAGGGAGTTGACCCCGCGAAGCTGTCCCGCGCGAAAGCGTCAGCGGCGAAGATTGATTCGATGGTCAAGTCGGCTCAGCGTCGCAAGAACATCGAATCCAACCCGCCGACCAGCGACGCGCAGTTCGTCCGTCGAGCTTACGTTGAGATTTCGGGAACCATTCCAACTCTCAAAGAGAGTTACGACTTCATCAAGTCGAAGGATAAAGCCAAACGCGAAAAGCTGATCGACAAACTGATTAGCTCAGAAGGTTACGTCAGCACCAACTTTAATTACTGGGGCGACCTGCTTCGAATTCGCGATCGCCTGGCCAACAACAATGGCAACGTGGTGGCACAGCCTTACCATGAATGGATCAAGTCATCGATCAGGCAAAACAAGCACTACGATGATTGGGTCAGGGAAATGCTGACCGCGGAAGGCAAGATCTGGGACAACCCGGCCGTCGGTTACTTCATGCGTGACTCGGGTATGGAACTGGATGCCGTCGATCACATGGTTCGCACGTTTCTCGGAACGCAAATCGGGTGTGCTCAATGTCACGATCATCCGTTTGATAGTTGGACTCAAAAGCAGTTCTACCAAATGGCCGCGTTCACATATGGAACTCGAACCCGACGTGGTGGCGGCGACAAGATGTACGGCAAGAACCCGATCACTCGCGTTCGCGCAGAGATGAAGAAGATCGATCCGGACCAGAAGACAAACGGCAATTTCAACCGCATCCTCCAGTCCAACTTCTTCACCGTATTTGAGCAACCGAACCGTAGACTGCGGCTGCCGCACGATTACCAATACGACGACGCCAAGCCCAAGTCGGTTGTTAAGCCAGCCACGATACTTGGAAAGTCCATCACTGTTGCGAAGGGGCAGTCGCCGCGTGAAGCAATGGCGGACTGGATGGTGGCTCCCGACAATCCGCGGTTCGCAAAGTCTGTGGCGAACCGCTTATGGGCCAAGGCTATGGGCCGTGCCTTGATGGAACCAATTGACGACATCCAGGACAACACGAAGTCTTCGATACCGGCTGTCACCAAGTTCCTGACAGAAGAATTGGTTCGACTGGATTTCGATATGAAGGAATTCATGCGGATCATTTACAACACTCGAACCTGGCAACGGCAGGCTACGCCAACCGATGTCGATTTGGCTGAACCGTACTATTTCCCGGGGCCTGTCCTGCGGCGGATGACAGCTGAGCAGATTTGGGATTCACTGCTGACCCTGGCGGTTTACAACGCTGGCTCCTTCCGCCGAACGGATTTTTCAGACGTGGCGAAGGTTGTTGATGTCGATCTCAAGAACGTCAAAGCTACGGAAATCTTGAAGCGTTCTAAAGAATTCGGCGACAAGTACAGCACCACCGCGATGCGGAAAGAAGATCGCACGCATTCGTACAAAGGCATGACGCTGGCTCGCGCTTCGGAACTGCCGCTTCCTGTTCCGCCGAACCACTTCCTCCGCCAGTTTGGTCAGGGAGACCGTGAGCTCATCAATACAGCATCGACCGATGGTTCTGTCAGTCAGGTGCTGACGATGTTTAACGGGCAGATTACGCACATGATGCTGGAACCGGGTTCGGTGATTTACGACAACGTTCTCAAGGGAACGTCGTTGAAGAATCGAATCGAAATCATCTTCCTTAGCATTCTGAATCGGTTCCCAACATCTTCGGAAATGAAGATCGCTCAGGAAGAGATTATGTCGAATCGTAAGAAGGTCGGAGCCGGTTACGGAAACGTGATTTGGGCGCTCATCAACACGAAAGAGTTTCTGTTCCAGCAATAGAGACATCCGGCAAACGCAACACCAATCAGCTGACTCACTCGGGGGCACATCGATATGACTGATTCAAATCTCGACGATCTTTCTCGGCGGCGGTTCATGGCGTCGGTCGCCAAAGGTTGCCTTGGTGTTAGTGTGATGCCGATGGTTGGCTCGATGGCCTCAGCAGCGGCAATGCCTCCGATGGCGGGCAAAGCGAAGCACTTGATTTACCTGTTCATGCAAGGAGCCATGTCGCACCTGGACACGTTCGACACCAAGCCCGGAGCCGAAACCCAGGGTGAAACAGAAAGCATCAGCACGGCTGTTTCCGGTGTGCAGTTTGGTAACGGACTGCCCGGACTGGCGAAGCGAGCCAATCAGTTGGCCGTCATCCGTTCAATGACCACCGAAACCGGCGCGCATGAGCAGGGTCAGTACCTGATGCGGACCAGCTACAAGGCGATCGGTTCGATCCGTCACCCGTTTCTTGGTGCGTGGATGCACAAGGTTGGTGGAAAGCTAAACAAGGATCTTCCCGGTAGTGTACTGGTTGGTGGCGCGAATCGGCATCCGGGTGCAGGTTACCTGTCGGCCGAGTTCTCACCGGCTCCGGTTGGTAGTGCGGCCACGGGCTTGCAGAATACGAAGTCGCCCGGCTACATCAAAAACAACCAACTTGAGAAACGTTTGCGGCTTACCAAGAAGTTCGAACGCGACTTCTGGAAGAAGTACAAGCATCGTGAAGTGCAGGCGTACCTCGACTACTACAACGAAGCGGTCAAGTTGCTAAAGAGCAAAGACCTTGTTGCGTTCGACATCAAGAAAGAAAAGGAAGAGGTTCGAAAGAACTACGGCGTGAATAAAATCGGTCAGGGTTGCCTGTTGGCTCGACGCCTGGTTGAAAAGGGCGTTCGCTGCGTCGAAGTTGAATATGGCAGCTGGGACCATCACCGTGATGTGTTCACAACATTGCCCGATCGCTGCGCGGAACTCGACCAGGCCGTCTCTGCACTGCTTGACGATCTGACGGCGTCCGGACGAATTAAAGATACGATGATTGTCATCGGGACGGAGTTTGGTCGTACCCCGAAGATCAATCAAAACGTCGGCCGCGACCACCATCCGGGTGCGTTTAGTTGCGTGTTGGCTGGTGGCAGCGTGAAGGGCGGAACCGTCTACGGCAAAACGGACAAGACGGGAGCGTCAGTCGAAGACGATGGTGTCTACCCAGCCGACCTCAACGCAACCATCGCGTATGGACTCGGGCTGCCCATCTCCAAAGAGTTCAAGTCCGACACCGGTCGCCCCTTCAAGATCGCCCACGACGGCGAACCCATCAAAGAACTCTTCACCTAGCGAACGTTCCGTTCGATCGGTATCCGGTCGGGACGGTGGTTTTGTTGTGAAGGTGCGCACCCGGTTGTTTGGGTGTGGTGGTGCTGGCTGGTGTGCAGTCACTCTTTTGCTCAGGCTGGAGGAGGTTTGACTTCCTACAGCCTACAGCCTCACCCCTACCGCCTCCCTCATAATCCGAACTGACGTGCAACTTGAGGCGAAGCCAGGCTAACATCCCCTGTTCCCGTCCACCGACCGCGCGTATAATTCGTGCTATGGGTGAAGCGACCGGGCCAGTCTCTTCGTGATCGAAACAAATCCTGTAGTTCGAATATGTCACAAGCACTCAAAGGTCATTTTCTTGTTGCCGCCCGGCACCTGAACGACCCCAACTTCTTCAAGACCGTCGTGTTGATCATCGATCACGGGGACGAAGGAGCGATGGGGTTGGTTGTGAACCGGCCGTCTTGCCTGAGTGTCGCGGCAGCTTTGTCGCATGAATTCGATTTGTCAGCGTCCAGTGAGATGGTTCACTTTGGTGGCCCTGTTGATCGCGAGGCGTTGTTTATTCTCCACAACGCAGACCGTGGCGACTGCTGCAAACAAATCGTTGTTCCTGGTGTCGTGACTGTCGGTTCGTCCGAAGAGTTTCAGTCAGTCCTGGGTGCTGTCGAAGCGCAGGAACCGTTGGCTTACCGCATCTTCCACGGGTGCGCCGGTTGGGCGCCCGACCAACTGGAGGGCGAGATCGAGCGCGGTGACTGGTTGGTTCTGCCCGCGTGTTCAGAAACGACGTTCCACGAAGACCCGTACGAACTTTGGGACTTCTGTCTATCAAAGATCCACCGCGCGAATCGCATCCTCCCGCACGTAGTCAGAAACCCTGAGTGGAACTAAGGCAACGTTCCGTTGCATCGGTATCCGGTAGGGGAGGCGGCAGGCGTTGGTGGCTGCGGGGCCGGTTTGACACGCTGCGAAGCGTGTGGTTTTTGCTTGCTGCGGCTCCTTGATGTCCTGTCAGGAATCGCTCGCGTCCTGATTCAAGGTCTTGGGCCATGATCCAACCACACCAGTCGGTGGTCTGAGCAGTCCAGAAGATCAGCACCGTCTGTGCCCGGAGTTGGCCAGAAGATTCCGCTCCGGCTGCGAGGGTCTGAGGACAGCACATAGTCAACTCGCAGGTTCCCCACGACGCGATCAGAGAAATTTGAAGTGTCGTGTTCGGGCGGGCTCTTATGTTTCGTGTTTGCTCCCGCATCCTTCTCCGCCTGTAGCCGACCGCCCGAGTTACTCGGCCTGAGGTCTTTGATTAGCGGGTGTTTCAATAACTGTCCGATCGCGTTCGGCCGACTCCCGCCATCAAGCGGGTCAGCGTTTAGGTCGCCCGCGATCACGAACTCCTCACCAGCCTTAAGACCTCCTTTGCGTTCTTTGTCGTCGTAAATGTAGGTGCTCCGACTGGCGTCGATGTAGTCCGCCCACAAACGGATCTCATCGTGATTCCGGCAACCGTTCCTGTCTTCCGGGCCATCGAACGCGGGTGGCGTCGGGTGACAGACAAGGAAATGAACCAAGCCGTTGTCGGTTCTGACAGGCAGATCCCAGTGACTCTTGGACGAGAGCCGAACGTGCCGCATGTCTTCTGCTGAATAGTACGGTTGCTTCGTATCCGGATTGACCGGCAAGTCAGCGCCTGGCATATCCTTCCACAGGAACTTCTGAAACGTCCGCACGTTGTCCAGGTCGAATGGAAAGCGTGACAGAACCAACATGCCGTACTGGCCTGGAAACGCGCCGTATCCGTAAGCGTCCGCAGGACCATCCATCTTGCCATCCTTGTTCAGATCGCGACCGGAGGGCACGCCAGTGTTGACCGGCGCGGCGTAGTGGTAGGCGTACTCAATTGGTTTCTGCTGCCCGTGTGCGACACCAAGATAGTGTGTGAGGAACAACGAAACCGCTTTGCCGCTGGGGTCGTAATCGAACTCGTTTAGCAGGATGACGTCCGGCCGGACGCGTTGGATAATTTCAGCGACTTGATGCGCCTGATCACTGGCCGACGCGAGATCCTTTTTCAATTGCCCGGCCGTTTTTCGGTTCAGCGAGACATTGAATGTTGCGAACCGAATGGGAGGCTCAACAGCCGTGCTCATTTCCTGAGCCATGACGGATCCGTGGACAGTCAGAAGCACAAGCGCGGTTGGCACGGCGATCTTCATGGGTAGACCTACAACGTATTCAGGTAGTGTTTCAGCATCTCACGTTCGGGCTTTGGCAGTTTCTTACCAAGCCCGGAAAGGTGCAGTTGCAGCGCGTCGTCAATCGTCTTGGCGCGACCATCGTGGAAGAACGCGCGGCGGTGTCGGAGTCCGCGCAGTGATGGCGGGTTGAACTTGCGTTGGCCTGCTTCGTCTTCGAAACCGACATCAACGACTCTGTTGGAAGTGAACCGGTCCGGTTCGTGGCATTTGCTGCAGCCATTGGTTGTGAAGACCCTGCGGCCAGCATCGACCTCTGCCGGGGAAACTGGTCGTGGTTTCAGCGTTCGCAGGTACGCGGCGATATCGGCAGACGATTGGTCGTCTGCTGGTCCGTGCATCGTTGTGCGAATGGACTTCGCGATCTGGTTCTCCAATGACTGAAAGTTCCCAGACCATCCCCACGGTGCAGTATCACCGACGCCCAGCAGTGAAGGGATGACCTTGGGCGCTCCGAACGAATCGTCACCCAGCGTGTCTGCACGCAGTCCGGGCGTGTGGCCATCGATATGGCAACTGTTGCAGCTAAGCCATCCGTCGTGTGAAAGTTTGCCAGAGAAGAATGCACGCTCGCCTTTTTCGATGGCGGTGAGTGGCTTTGCTTTGGCCGTGATGAGCGTGGCTGCTTTGGCATGCGTGTCGGAGCCGGTTGGAACATCGATGACGGATAGTGAGTCGGCAAGCTGGTTCGCCACGACGAGCTTTGTCCCGTCGGAAGTTGCTGCGACACTGACAGGCCGCGTCCCCGTTTCAAGACGCTGGCCTTTGGCGAACTGGAATCGACCTCGTTGGTCCGGCATCTGCGAAATCAACAGTTCGTCGGTTCCACGGATGACGACCGCCAGCCGCCCATCATCTAACCGCACCATCGCGCCCGGTTCCGCCGAGCCGTTGTCTAAATCGCCAATGGCAATGGTGCTGGGGTGAATCTTTTGACTTCCCAGGTCAGCGACAGGCAGTCGCGTGATCACGTTTTGCATGAGCGTGCCCCAGTGCACGTCGGCGAATTCGGTTCGAGCGATCTGGCTGAGACGCTGATGGCTGATCAGGATCTCATCTCCGACAACAAGCAGGCCACGAATGTTGTGCGCGTGCAGCGGTTTTGTCGACCGAACACTTCCGTCGCTCGCAATTACCGCGGACATTCCACCAAACGCGTCCGCAACGAAGAACTGGTCATCATCCAGAGACACAACCATGAGCGGTTCGAACGGCAGGTCGACAGTCCGTTGCACCTCGCCCGTTTTGATGTCTACGACAGAAACCAGCTTGCCCCAGGTGCCGGTCACTGCGCAGACTTCGGCTGATGGAGCCACTGCTATCTGGGTCGCTCCGGCAAGCGGGACTCTTTGAGTCACTGCCGGAGCCAGAGAATCATTGGTTGATACGAAAACTAGCTCATTTGCTGACGGGTCGGTCGCAGCCAGAACTGTTGGGCTGACGATTGCCAGGTCGGCCAGCCGGTCAGCGATTTTTGTAACGCCAAGGACGCGGGATGACGCGTCGAGAACGGTCACTGTGCCAGTCGTCGCGTTCGCAACGTAGACAGCATCCGGTGTGGCGACGGCTTTGATCGGACGAGAGAACTCTGTCTCACCATTTGCCAACTGCGGTGAAACCGCCAATACGGTTGCCAGGAACAGTTGACTCACTGTGCTGCAGCTTTACGAGTTTTCGTCGTTCGGATATCCGGTAGCCTTGCCACGCGTTTCAGAAGAACTTCCGTCGAGACGCGTTCAACTGGCCCGCCTGAAGAAATATTCGGATGAACCTGATGGGGCACCCGAGCATCCCACACATTCGACGCCCCCCCTCCTGGAGTCATGCTCTGAATCGGTGGGGTCAGCTTGCGGACGGATGCCGCACCGACCAGTGTTTTACCTTCCACACTTTGAAGGTAACCGGTGGGGATTTCCGCGACGATCTCGTCTGCAGCAGGAATGCTTTGAGTCACTAACGCGAATCCCGCGGTAGCTTGCCCATACAGGTTCGCTCGGCGATTCGATAGCAGAGCCATGGCAATCCATTCCGGCGTACCACTCGTCTGCGAACCAATGACAACCGTAATCTGCATTGATTCCAGCAAGCTGCCGGGTTCCGATTGTATGGGAGTGGCGTTACCGTCGTGCTGAAGAATCGAACCCAGCGGCCGATCGTCCAACAACGCGCTGGCCAGCAGCTTAGCGTGATGCAAGTTGTGGTTATTGAGCCCGCGAAAGTCGAAGATTAGATGTTTGGTTGAAGGCCGCAGGTTGGACGCAATCTTCCGAAGCTCATGAACCGCGCTCGCTGCGATGCTCGTAAACTTCAGGTACGCGGTGTGGTCATCGTCGGAGTAGATTGGCTTTGAGATGGTTCGCATTGGAACCAGCCCGCGCGTGATCGTGTACTCGCGACTCTTGCTGGCAGTGGGTTGCCGTAGAGTGACTTCGACTTCGCTGCCCGCTGGGCCGCGCAGTTTTGTCACAACATCCCCGATGCTCAATCCATCTGTGGACTCACCGTCGATCGACTCAATGATGTCGCCGTCTTGTGCACCGACTTTGTGTGCCGGCCCATTCTCAAACACTTTTGCCATGACAGGCTTCGGCTGCATGGCCAGCTGAATGCCAGTTCCGACATATCGGTTCTCTGCAACCTGCTTATTGATTTTGTGGTTATCGGCGGTCGACAAACCAACCCCAATGGGCGGCCTTGCTAACACCTCGGAAATCGCATCTGTCGCCTGCTTCGGCGACTTTGACATCACCACTTCCTCAATGAGCCCCCGCAAGTCAGCGCTCGACCGCGCTTTGGAGGTTCTTCGAGCCAATCCAAGCTTGCCGCTTAGTGTCCTGCAGAACTCATGAACCAACTGGTGGCGAGTGGGAGGGTCGATGTGATGTTCCACAACGGAATCGATGATCGCAAGAATCCGTGCAGCGTCCGCTTTGCTGTCACCCGCGCGGGTTTCCTCAGACTCCTGAGCCGCTGCCGTCGGCAGAACGCAAATTAGGGTCAATAACAGACAAGTTTGCAACATCATGTACTCCCTGGCAGGTGTGCCTGGTTGCAGGATTTAAAGCAGCATTCAGTATAACCGGCACAGCTGTCATCGACTCAGCGATCGTTTCCTTTTTCCAACCTACCGACACTCCGTGTCTGACCTAGCTTTTTGTGTTACATGAAACTGCGTCCCAACAGAGACACCATTTCGAGAGCGCGAGCCATGGGTAAGGTCAAGACTGAAGACAACAAGCGTAGCAGTCGGTTGTACGTGGACAAGAAGGTCCAGGGCACACTGGCTCGACGAGTAATCTTCCACTTCATGATGTTTATTTTAGTGGGAGCAATGGTCGGGCTGTTCCTGCAGTTCCTAAGCGATCCATTCAAGCCTGTGCGAATGCACGTGTCGGCCTTCTGGTCACAAAGCGGTCCGTATGTGATTGCTTTGCTGTGCATGATGCCCGTCTTTGTGAAAGACACCATTTCGCTGACTCACCGCATGGCCGGCCCAATTGTTCGGTTGCGGGGTCACATTCGAGCGATTGCCGACGGGAAAGATGTCGCGCCTTTGAAGTTCCGTGATGGCGACTTCTTCGGCGATGTCCCACCGATGTTTAACGAGATGATGGATAAGGTCCGATCCTCTTCCAACGCACAGGAAGGCCTGGACGAACTCATCCAGCAAGCCGCACAGGTTGTCGGAGCTGATGACACTGCCGAACACGATATGGTCAATGTTGCGGCTCAGTCGTAAGCAGCGTTCGAATCACGGAAAGCCGTCACCGTCAGCCGCCCATCCGGCGAGATGACGCAACTGACGGCTCCGTCTCGAGCAGTCAAATACGCCTCCGCATCCGGGTAGATGTTCGCCATTACCTTAAGCGGGCTCTTTCGGCGACTACTGGCCACAACAAACGATGGCTGCGCCCATTCCTTAAGTTCAATGGTGTTGTCGTTTTTGCCACCGTGATGCGGTGCAAGCAGTACATCAACTTTGGGAATGGCCCTGGAGAGCAGCGAACGCTGACCGCTTCCGCTTACATCGCCGGTTAGCAGAATCCGCCGGCCAGCGTATTCGATTAACAGCACCAGGCTGGAAGCATTGTCGTCTTCAAACCGAGCCGTTGCCGGTTCGCCAGGATGCAGGACGGATATTGTGACGTCCGAGTCGATGTGGATTGGCTGTCCACGTTGAACCGCCTGCAACGGAGTTCCAAATGCTTTCGCGATTTCGCGGACTTCGATCGCACCGGGTTCTTCAGAGTCTACGAATGTCTGCGGGGACATAATTGAGCCAACCGTTGTTTCCTCCAGCAGCTTCGGTGCCCCGTTGAAGTGGTCCAGATCGGCGTGCGTGATTGCCAGCGTATCCAAGTGGTAAAACCCACGTTCCCACAAACACCCCTGAACCGCACGAGTCGCGCGCTTTGAGCTGTCCATTGATCCGATATCGACCAGCAGCGTTCGTCCTTGCGGAGTTTCGATCAGAATGGACGAACCATGTCCGACGTCCAGGAAAGTACACCGCAGGAACCCAGGCTCGTGGCTGGGTAGAGTCGAAGCCAGTCCGATGGCCACCCACGCCAGCATGCTGCACAGGATGTAGTGCCGAACCCGGCGGCCCCGGGCAATGATGGACACACCAAACAAGCAGTAAAACGTCAGAACCCATCCAAGCGATGGCCCCGGCCCATAGTGGTGCCCCGCGCTCACTGACGCCGCGGTTTCAGCAACACCCTGCAATACGCGCAGTCCTGCGGAGAACACGACTGCCGGCGCGACTGTTGCGGCTGGGACGAAGTATCCGACAAGCAGCAAACTGTATCCGGCAATCATCACACAGAAGACCAGGTGAATGAGAACCACATTGATTGCCAATCCGATTGGAGCGTACAAGTGAAACGCGTAGGCCACCAACGGTGCGGTGATGGCCGTGACCACAAACATCACTCGCATGTCCCTAAGTAACGTACGGAACAGAAACCGGGTGGCTCTCCAGGCTGCGGAATCCAGAACGCTGTCCTCATCCACAGTTGCCGTCAACTTTGCGTTTGACGCCGTCCACGCAATCGCAATCACAGCCAGAAACGAAAGCTGCGCGCCCACATCGAACAGGTCGGTTGGGTTCAGAAGCAAGACAACCAGGCCAGCGATACCCAGTGAATTTGCAGCGTTGATGCGTCGGAACCAAAGTCGGCTACCCATCAGACACATCACCAGCACGCCCGCTCGCAGCACCGAAGGCCGCACGTCGGTTAACAACACATACAGCATCACGAACGTGATCACTGTGGCTACTTCAAGCGAAAGCCTGAAGTGCAGAAGCCGAGCGATCCGCCATAGAAAGAGCGCCAGGATGCCAACGTGTAGACCCGAGATTGCCAGCAGGTGCATCGTCCCGCTCTCAGTAAACGACTCGCGCAAGTCGGTTGTCACGTAGTCACGATCTCCAAGCAAAATTGCGGCGGCTATCGGATAGACATCGGCGTCCAGCGAAGAGTAAAGAATGTCGCCAGCGATCCAACGGGCCCGATTCCTGACCCACTGGAAACTGGTTCGACTGACGGGTGTGACAGTCTGGACAGCGTCAGGATCTTCCGCCCGAACGATGCTGAGAATCCCCTTGCGCCGAAGAAACTCGCGATAGTCAAACTCGCCCGGGTTACCAGGCGGTCGCGGACGGCTGATTTGTCCGCGGACACGAATCGTGTCACCACGCTGAGCCATCGGTAGGTGGCCAGCCACGATAAGCTGTACCTTTCCGCTGCTCGGAACCAGTGTGCCACCTTCTACAATGTGTGTCACCTCGACGACGCACTGGGTTCGATCGACTGGTGGTAGAACCGATGTCGAAGCCTGTTCGGCCGGACGGATTGATGGTCGGGACACGATGGTCCCCACGAACTCCGTCGGCGATGGATCTTCAGAAGCTCTGCGAAAGACGTCGTCGCGGCCGGTCACAGACCAGGCTGAGTGATGAGACATCCCGCCCACGGCGATCCAAACACTCACAACCAAGACGCCGGCAATTCGGTTCCATCTGACAAACGCGAACACGATCCATGTCAGTGCAAGAACCAGCGCAAGCAGAATCCAATCTGAGTATTTGAAGTGGCTGTACCGATCGGCAAGCACTCCAGCCGCGAACGCGGTGGCAACTACGGCAACAGGCGCGCGAGCAGGACGAAAGGGAAGCGGGGGTCGCGCGGGACTTTGCGGTTCAGTCGCTTGCGTGCCCGTCTCCGCCACTGGTCAGGACCGTGTGTCGTCTCTGAGCATCGGTTCCAGCTCGTCTACAAAGTCGTTCACGTCTTTGAACTCACGGTAGACCGATGCGAACCGGACAAACGCCACCTGATCAAGTTCACGCAGCGCGTTGAAAACAAGTTCACCAATGTTGCGCGACGGGATTTCTCGTTCGAAACTCTCGTAGATGTCGGCTTCAACCCGAGCGATGAGTTCGTCGATTTGTTCGTCGCTGACAGGCCGCTTGTAGCAGGCTTTCTCAATGCCGCGACGAATGCTCTCACGATCGAAAGGCACTCTGGTCCCGTCTTTCTTGATGACCTTCAGCGGTGATTCCTCGATGCGTTCGTAAGTTGTGAACCGACGATTGCAGCTAAGGCACTCGCGGCGTCGGCGCACGGCGAAATTATCGCTGGTGCGACTGTCGACAACTTTGGTTTCGCCTTTACGGCAGAACGGGCACTGCATCAGGTCACCTGGGACCACAAAAATAGACAGCACTAAGTGTAGTCGGTTGTCGGCCCTACGTCCTTCGTGAACACAATTTCAGACCGCGAGACGTAGTAGTACTATCCCAGGCGTCGTTGTTGTGGCAGGTAATGGTTCGATCCGGCACTCCAGCCGGAGGCGACGAGTCCTTCAAGCGGGAATATCCAATATCCAACAAGGAATCTCCAAGTAAGAAGTGACATGTCGGCCATCGCGCTAGCGACTTGAGACTTGGAGATTCCTTGTTGGGCGTTGGATATTGACTGCCTGACCAGTCAGTGCCCGCTGTTGAAACTCGGTACCCCTACGTGGCGCGGATGGCGAGGTCCCACATGAGTGCTACCCGTTAGGCTTAGTTCAGCTCTTTGGGGCGCCAGAAGTTGACCAGGTCCGCTGAGGCTTCGCTTTCGAACTGCTTCCAGGACTCGTTGCCTGATTGAGCGTGAGCCAATGCCGCGGTGGGCATGTCAACGTGCTCGCCGCACAGGTTCGAAACCAATTCCGAGATCCCCGGGTTGTGCCCCACCATCAACGCGCTGTCGTACTGATCTGGTAGATCCTTTAGTAGCCATAGGTAGGCCGATGGTGGAGCCAGATACAAGTCGTCCGTGTAGTGGATCTCTCCGTCGTAGCCACATTCTTCGGCAATCGCCGCAGCGGTGGTTGCCGCTCGAACGGCGGTGGAACTGACGATCACGTCTGGTTTCAGTCCTTCATCAGCAATTAGCTGACCCATGCGAGGAGCTGCCTTCAGGCCACGCTTGTTGAGTGGCCGTTCGTGATCGTCAACTGCTGGATTGTCCCAACTCGACTTGGCGTGACGCAGCAACAAGACCGTCTTCATCTGTGTGATCCAAACATCATTCTACTTTAGCGAGTTCACTTATCCGTAAGTGTTCGCTGCCGCAGCAGGCGGCAATAGTTTACCTGTCCAGCTTGCTACGGCGATCTCGCCAGGGCTGATTTACCGTTTTTAATTTTCGATCGTGGAACTGGGTGAGCACTTTCAGGAACTCAAGGTTGTCCCGGGCGACCAGATTTTCGCCGTTGTTGCGGACGTCGTACGTCTGTAGAACCACTTGTTCTTCCTTGACGTCCTTCTTCAGGCCAGCCCTGAGTGACTTCACAATCTTCTCTGCTGACTTCTTTTTGTCTTTGTCCTTTGCGCCAACGACAACCAGGTAATTGACCCCATGGGCCTTCGTCATTTTCATTCCGTTCATCATCTTCACACCCTTGACGCTAGAGTCTGGTGAGATGAGAACGACCGATTTGACGTCCCGGCCTCGCGGCGTGCGAGCGGATGGAGGTCCATCGGGGTAATCTTTGCGAGCCCAATCCATCGCAGCGGCATTGATAGCGACAGCTCCAATGGCTCCGATGGCCACGAACCCCGTCTTCGCAATATTCAGTTCACCCGCATGGTGCTTTTCCATTAGGAAGACTTTTACGGCTTCCATGTCGTCACCAATCATCGCAAGGTAGTCGTTCGCCTTAAGCTTGTTCCCATCGTTCTTGCTCTTGGAACCCTTGACATCGTCAGTTGCGGCGCCGGGGCTATCTCCGTGCTTTCGCATGTCCAGAGTCAGAACCGCGTAGCCCGCCTTCTGCAGGCCGCCAGCAATCGCTTTCCACTTCTTGCGATTCCCACCTTCACCATGCATCAACACAAGGACAGGTGATTCCTTTCCATTTGCCGATTCCCAATAAGTCCCCACCAGGGCAACTCGTGTCGGCGTTGTCAGCGTAACGCCGGTCGCGGACTTTTCCTGGCCCTGGGCGACAGAACTGAACACGAGTCCGCAGGCGAGCAGAGCGAGAAGATATGGCTTGGAAATCTGCATGGGGCAATCTCGGAGAAACTCTTGGACGAACCGACTACTGAATGGCGCGGGAAACACAGCGAAACCGCCGGTTTCCCTTACTTTTAAGTCTACGAGCGATCCGGTATCCGGTCAATTAGTGTCTCGGCCAGAGCCCGTCGTTGGCCAATAGACCGCATGAATAGTCGGATAACGCAAACCTGAACAGCGAATCGGCCCATGTGACACTTTTGGAACAGTGGGACACTTCACGCGTAAAACAGGTTAAGACACGATGGCTACGGACGACTAACCCAGACACAACCACAACCTGCACCGGTGCCCAATGGACCTACAGATACAAGCCCTCTCTAAGACTTACCCCAACGGCGTCCGAGCATTAGACAATGTGACGATGACAATTCCGACCGGAATGTATGGGCTGCTGGGACCCAATGGAGCCGGTAAGTCAACGCTCATGCGGACCATCGCGACCCTGCAGGAAGCGGACGGCGGGTCCATCACGATGGGCGACATTGATGTCCTGAACCAGAAGCAGGAGGTTCGCAAAATTCTTGGATATCTGCCGCAGGAATTTGGCGTCTACCCAAAGACATCCGCGGTGGCGATGCTGGATCACATCGCCACCCTGAAAGGTGTGACCAAACGACGAGACCGCAAAGAACTGGTCGATGCGATGCTGCAACGGGTCAACCTGTATCAGCACCGCCGCAAAGCGATCGCCAGTTTCTCTGGCGGAATGAAGCAGCGGTTCGGGATCGCTCAGGCACTGTTGTGCGACCCGCAACTGGTCATCGTTGATGAACCAACGGCTGGTCTGGATCCGGGGGAACGCAATCGGTTCTATAACCTGTTGGCAGAACTTGGTGAGAACATCATTGTCATTCTCTCAACGCACATCGTGCAGGATGTCAAAGAGCTGTGCACGCAGATGGCCATCATCAATCTTGGCAAGCTGATGTTTGCCGGTTCGCCGGCCGACGCGGAAGCCGAACTCGCTGGCCGCATTTGGGAACGATCCGTCACGAAAAGCGAACTGCCAGAGTTCGAAGCAAACTTCGAAGTGATTTCCAAGAAGCTGGTTGCTGGCCGGCCCGTGATTCATGTGTTGAGCCAGTCCAGTCCCGGTGATTCTTTCGAAGCGGTGGCTCCAGACCTGGAAGACGTATTTTTCTCAAAGATCAAGAACGTAGAACCGATTCCGGCCTGACCCCGGACAGTCTGGTTCTTTCTTTCAACTGACGACACAGCCATTACCAGCGGACGCGCGATATGTTTTCAACGTTCTTCAAATTCGAAATCCGCTACTGGCTTCGCGGAATGATGGTTTATGTATTCCTGTTTGTCATCTCGGCGATGATGTTTGGAGCCGCTTCAGTCGACGAAATTCAGGTAGGTGGAGCGATCGGCAATACCAACCGCAACGCGCCTCACGTTGTGCAGATCTTCTATGTGTTCTCTTCGATCCTTGCCTGCCTCATGGTGACGGCTTTCGTCAACGGAGCCGCATCGCGCGACTTTGCGTATGACTCACATCAACTGATCTTCACCAAGCCCATGAGCAAACTGGGCTACCTGATGGGACGTTTCTGGGGTGCTGTGGCAGTTGCAGTTATTCCAATGCTGGGAGCTTCAGTCGGTGTAATTCTTGCGAAGTACATGCCTTGGGTGGATGCCTCTAAATGGGGTCCGATTTCGTGGGGCGCCCATTTGTGGGGCATCCTGTGCTTTGCGATTCCCAACACGATTTTCGTGGGCTGCATTGTGTTTGCGATCGCCATTTGGACCCGCAGCACGATGGCTTCGTTCCTTGGTGTGCTGGGACTGCTTGTTGCCGTCGCAATTGCGAACGTGATGACAAGCGATCTCGACAACGAAGTGCTGACCGCGATGCTGCATCCATTCGGCGCAAGCGCGTTTGGTCAAATGACGAAGTACCTATCAGTTGCTGACCAGAACACCAAGTACGTCACGCTGGCAGGTCTGCTGCTGTGGAACCGCGTTCTGTGGCTGAGTGTTGGCTTGGTAGTTTTGGGGGTCTCCTGCTGGCGATTCTCATTCTCAGCCGAGCATGGAGAACTCAGACGCTGGGTACATTCGACTTTGAGCGAAGTCAGAAGCATTGCTCCGGACAGCCGCGTCGCACAGGCGTTCTTATGGTTAATCACCCTGCCACTAGCTTTGCTGTCCGGCTACCGCCACGATCCCACTGAAGCCGCGCCATCAACGTTGGCGGCGGTTCCGAAAGTTCACCGAAGTTTCGGTATAGGGGCCGGCCTGACGCAGCTTGTTAGTCAGATCAAAGTCGACTTCGTCACAACGATAAAGAGTCCTGTGTTCATCATCGTGATTCTGTTCGGGATCATTGAGACGTTCCTAAGCCTATCGATGAGTTCATCGGAAGGGTTTGGACTTGCTTCGTTGCCCGTGACCTACAAACAAATCAGCACAATTCGCACTTCGCTGTACTTGTACCTCGTTGTGTGCATCACGTTTTATGCGGGGACCGTTGTCTGGAAAGAACGTGACGCAAAGCTGGATGAGGTCTATGACGCGTTGCCGCATTCGACATGGATTTCGTTTCTGGGCAAGCTGACGGCCATCATGTTGATTGTGTTTAGCGTCGTGTTTGTCGGCATGCTGTGCGGGATCGCTCATCAGCTAGCCAATGGGTATACGCGACTCCAACTGCCGCTTTACTTCCGTGAACTCTTCGTCCACGACGCCGTGCAGCTATTTTGCTTTGTCGTGTTGGCCATGTTGGTGCACGTGATTTCGCCGAACAAATATGTCGGCTACTTTGGCTTCATCATTCTGGTCATCGCGAACACTTTCGCCTGGGGTGGTTTGGGTATTGAGACTGGACTCGTCAAGTACGGGCAGGTTCCCAACTACATCTATTCCGATATGTTTCGGTTCGCACCATTCAGTTTGGCTCTGCAGTGGTTTGGTACTTACTGGTTAATGTTTGCGTGTCTGTTGTGCACGGCTGCCATCATGTTGTGGGTGCGGGGACGAGAACGCGGATTCTTCAAACGAATTGCCATGGCGTGGCCTCGATGGACGGGTGGTTTGCGATTGGCCAGTCTGGCCTTCCTGCTTGGCTGGGCAGGAACCGGAGCGTGGGCGTACTACAACACGAAAGTCCTGAACTCGTACACCAACGACGATCAAGACACGGCGCTGCAGGTCAAGTACGAGAAAGAACACAAAGCTGACGAAACAAAACCGCAGCCGCGAGTTACCGAAGTCGTGTACCACATCGACATCTATCCGGCTCGCCGTGCGATTTCGATGCGAGGCGATCAGGTACTCACTAACAAGAATGAGGTTCCCGTCGACACCATCTTCCTGGTTCTCACCGACGACTTTGACACCGAAGTGATGATTGATGGAGCCAAACTGTCGGACCACGATGAGGAACTGAACTACCAGACCTACACCTTGGATCCACCCATGGAACCTGGCGAACAACGCAAGATGACGTTCACTATGAAGTACGAACCGGTCGGTTTTGAGAACGCAGTAAGCATTCCGCAGGTCGTCCAAAACGGAACCTTCTTCAATAACTCCATCGCTCCACAAATCGGATATCAGCCCGGCAACCAGATCACCGACCGCGAAGATCGCGAAGAAAACGGACTCGGCGAACCCATCATCGCGCTGCCTCTGGATCCGGACAACATCAAGGGACGGCGCAACACTTACATCAGCAACAACAGCGACTGGCTAAACGTTGAGACATTCATCAGCACATCCGACGACCAGATCGCCATCGCACCCGGTTCGCTTCAGGAACCGCCACGCAAAGAGAACGGGCGGGTTCACTACCACTACAAGGTCGATCACCCCTCGCTGAATTTTTATTCGTTCATTTCGGCTCGCTACGAAGTCCAGCGCACCGCATGGAACGACGTCGATGTTGAGGTCTATTACCACAAAGATCACAACTGGAACGTTGGCAAGATGGTGCGTTCGATCAAGAAGTCGCTTGAGTACTACACACAGCACTTTGGCCCGTATAAACACAAGCAAGCTCGCATCATTGAGTTCCCTCGCATCTCAACGTTCGCTCAGGCCTTCCCTGGAACCATGCCCTACTCCGAAGGCATTGGCTTCATCGCTGACATCAAAGACGTGGACGACATCGACATGGTCTACTACGTCGTCGCTCACGAAATGGCGCACCAGTGGTGGGCTCACCAGGTCATCGGTGCCAACATGCGTGGAGCAACGTTGCTGTCCGAGACAATGGCGCAGTACTCGGCGCTGATGGTTATGGAGAAGGAATACGGCCGCGACATGATGCGGAAGTTCCTGCGGTACGAGATGAACAGTTACCTGGAAAATCGAGGCAACGAACGCCTTGACGAACGCCCGCTGTTGGAGTGCGAACCAAGCCAGGGCTATGTCCATTACCGCAAAGGCAGTGTTGTCATGTACTACGTGAAGGAACTCATCGGCGAAGACAAAGTCAACGCCGCGCTACGCAGCCTTGTCGATAAGTTTGCCTACGCGGGCCACCCCTACCCCACGTCAGTTGATTTGGTCGATGCGATCCGAGAACAGACTCCTGGGAAGTACCACGGCGTTCTACGCGATCTGTTCGAGAAAATCACGCTGTACGGAAACCGCACAACAGAAGCGACGTACGTGAAGCAGCCGGACGGCAAGTACGAAGTCACGATTGAGGTGGACTGTCACAAGTTCTACGCGAACTCAAAAGGCCTGGAGACCGAAGCTGAGTTGGACGAATGGATCGAAATCGGAGCATTCGCTGAACCGCCGTCAGGTCGCCGCTACGGTAAAACGCTGCACCGCGAACTGGTGCACGTCACTAAGAAAAAGAACACCTTCAAATTCGTCGTGGACAGCAAGCCCGACCGAGCCGGCATCGACCCGTTCTCGCTGCTGATTGACAGGGTTCCAGGCGACAACCTGAAACGCGTCCGGGAAGGTGCTGCCGATTAGGTACGTGAGGTCAGGATTTTCGTTGGGAGATCGTCTAATTGGTGTTCTTTTGGTTCTGGCGTACCCCTCGTTTGGAGCATTTGCGTCTCTGTCCATGGCTGGGTAGATTCCTGCCTCACGAACCTTCACGGTCTTTGGTATTCAAATGACGTCCGATTCAGCACCCCAGCGCGCTTTGATGAGCGTGACTGATAAGACGGGTATCGACAAATTCGCGGCAGGCCTGGTCGAACTTGGCTTTGAGATTGTTTCTACCGGCGGAACACGCAAATTCCTGGAAGACGCCGGTATTCCCGTCGTCGATATCTCAGCCTACACCGGTTTTCCGGAGGTCATGGACGGACGCCTGAAGACCCTGCACCCCAAAGTTCACGGGGCCCTGCTTGGGCGACCGGGAACCGACGAAGCGGTCTTCGATGAACACGGAATTATCCCGTTCCAAATCGTCGCAGTGAATCTTTACGCGTTCGCAGCCACGATTGCGAAACCGGACGTCACGGTCGAACAGGCGATCGAACAAATCGACATCGGCGGCCCGAGCATGATTCGGTCGGCCGCGAAGAACCACGCGCACGTCGGCGTCGTGACCCGTCCTGAAGACTATGACACAGTCCTTGCCGCTATGAAGGATGGTTCGTTTGACGCTGCGTTCCGACGCAAGCTGGCAGCAACCGCGTTCGAAACAACAGCGTCATATGACCGCGGCATCGCCAACTACATGGCGACCGTCACCAGCGACGACGAAGACACTACGTTCGCTCCGACATTCGCACCGGCGTTTTCAAAACGAGCCTCGCTACGATACGGCGAGAACCCCCACCAGGCCGCCGCGTTTTACTGCGAACACGATGCTCCACCAGCATCGCTTGCCGGAGCAAAACAGCGCAACGGAAAAGATGTTTCGTACAACAACCTGTTGGACATCGATGCGGCGTACGTAATCTCTACTGAGTTCACCGAACCTGCGGCCGTGGTCATCAAGCACAACAATCCCTGCGGTTGCGCGATTGGTTCGACTCTGGCGGAAGCCACTGAAGCGGCGTTCCTTGGCGACCCGGTTAGTGCGTTCGGATCGATTGTTGGTTTGAACCGAGAAGTCGATGCCGAAACGGCCGAACGGCTGTGGGCCGAAGGCCGCTTCGTTGAAGCCATTATCGCTCCGGCGTTTTCAGACGAGGCGTTCGAGATTCTCACCACAAAGCCGAAGTGGAAGAAGAATGTTCGTTTGATGGAATGCCCGCAACCAGAACCCGGACAGTCAACGCTCGACTACCGCCGCGTTTCCGGTGGGCTGTTGGTTCAACAACGCGACGATCAGGCTGACCCGGAAGACGAATGGAAAGTCGTCACCGAACGCCAGCCCACCGACGAGGAACTCCGCGACCTGCGCTTCGCGTGGCGAGTCTGTAAGTACGTTAAATCCAACGCGATCCTGTTCGCCAAAGAAGGCGCGGTTGTTGGCGTTGGAGCCGGACAGATGAGCCGTCTGGATTCCGCATTCATTGCGGCTCACAAAGCTGGCGAACGCAGCAAGAACAGCGTTCTCGCATCAGACGCGTTCTTCCCATTCCGGGACGGTGTCGACGAAGCCGCGAAAGCCGGCATCACAGCCATCATCGAACCCGGCGGTTCGCGCCGCGACGACGAAGTTATCGCAGCCTGCAACGAACACAACATCGCGATGATCTTCACCGCCCGCCGCCACTTCCGCCACTAAGAGTCCGCCTGAGCATGACTCGTGGCGAGAGAATCTCTAAGGGGCGGGGCTTGCACGCGCATGCTGTTGCGCTTGTGAATGCCCAAAAAGTTTCGCCAATGACCCAAGAATGGATCGTCGTTGGCGAAATGCAAATGTCGGAACGAGCAGGGAGCGCGTTTGTCACAGGGCACGCACCAGGAATTACCATTCACCTTGAAAAAAAGATGGATAAAACCTGGCCTTGTCGTTGCCGCAATGCTGATTGCGGGCCTGCTCTATTGGCGTTGGACATACGATCCGGATGCTCCACAGTCTGACTGGGAACCATTGCTTGCCGGCGCGAATTCGCTTTCCGAAGCAAAATTGGAAACCGGACGAAACGTCCGAGTGACGAAGGACGAACGGTCGCAACCATATTGGGAATGCGTCACTGCCTGCGATCCTGAGAATGCTGAAGTAATTCACACTGCTTCAATGGTTATGCGCCCGGATAGAAGAAACGCGATCGCTGTTTTTGTGTCCGAAGATGGCGGCGAGTCATGGACAGAGAGTGGATACTGGGAACCCGAGCCTGATCACCGACTAGGTGACCCAACACTCGCGGTGGGAGCGAACTCAGCGGCCTACCTGGTCTTTATGGACGTGGATGCTGCTGAACATCGCGTTGGAGATCTGGTGTTTCTCCAATGGTCGGTTAAGACTCGATTGTGGACGCAAAAGAATCGTCACCATGGATTTGTTGATCGTCCATGGCTGGCCGTTAATCGTCGGTCAGCGCAAGGCGACAGAATCTACTGTCTGGGACAACACCCGACGCCGGCAGACGTGCAATGGGATGAACCGATACTGTTTTCTTCGTTTGACGGTCTTCAAAGTTTGTCAATCGATCTGCCGCATACGGGTCGGCGAATGAAGAACTGCCGCCCCGCCAATCCACTTGTCCTGGATAACGGCGACCTGTTTGTTGCCTACATGGACCGGTACCTGAAAAAGAAGATCAAGACGATACCGCGCCCCGTTATCTATACTGCGGTCGGTGACGGCGACTGCAATGAATTCGCAGCAATGGAGCCTGTGAACACTCGATGGTGGAGCGACACGACTCAGTCTGGCATCGGGGGATGTTGGTTTCCCATGTTGGCAACCGACCGTTCGGAAACCTGTCCCGGAAGGATTTACTGTGTCTGGGATGACGGAGAAGCAGCCCGGAATCAGACCAGGGTTTTTCTTTCCTCCTCTGACAATCGCGGGAAGACCTGGTCCAGGCCGATCTCGCTAGGCGAACAGCCGCTCACGGAATCGACCACCTTCATCACGACGCGGCCAGCAATCGCAGTAAATCGTGATGGAGTTGTTGCCGTGGTCTGGTATGACAGAAGAGGCTTGCCACCTGCAGAACTTGTTCCCAATGCCGAACAAGAAAACATCTTTAACTACCGGATCGAGGGGTGGAATGTGCGGGTTCGACTCTCTCTTGATGGGGGACTTACCTGGCAACCTTCCACTCAGCTAAATGCGTCGCCAGGCACGGGGGCTTTTTTCGTGGGGCACACCCTGGGTCTTTCGGCAGCCGCAGATGGGCGTTTCCATGCTACCTGGATAGACAACCGAACGGGTGAGAACGAGATCTGGCACACATCGTTTGCTCCAAACTAAGCGGCTCTGAGTGGCTAAATGTGCGCAAAACGCGTGCTTACGCAAATTGGTTAACCCTAACGCTCGGAATCGTCTTTATTGTGAAGGCTGTGTTCGAGCCCCAGGGCCAATTTCCCCTCCAACAAACGCGTCCAGTTATCCGACGCCGATAGAGTAGATCCTGAATTGTGAGGCCAAGTATGACTAGCCGTCGAAAAAACCGCCGTGTTGGAAAGAGTTTCGCGCCCGAAGTGTTGGAGCAGCGAACTCTGCTGACGACCGCAGGCAGCACGCTTACAGAGATCCTGTTTGCTCAGACCGACGACAGCGGTGCGATTCAAAGATTTGTCGACAGCGGTGACATTGGCGAAAGCAACGGAGCGAATCTGCAGGTTCGCTATGACCGGTATCTCGAGGCGGCTTCGGAGGGCAGAATCGGAGTGGCGGCCAACAGGTTGCAGTCCTTCCAGGACCGAGTCGACTTCTTCGTGAGCAACGACAGAATCACTCAGGACACTGCTGATCGATTGAACTCACTGATTCAATTCGATGGAAACCACGGTGACTACGACATCCTGCGAGAAGCAGTTGTAGCGACCGGCAATACGGCGCTGCTGGATCGGTTCTCGGCTGCGTTCACCGTTTTCGCTCCGACGGACAGAGCGTTCATCAATCTGGCCGAAAATCTGGGCGGCGACGGTTCGACGGAAGCAGCCGCTTTTGCCAGCATCGTGGACATCGCCGCTGATCTTGGAAACGGTGACCCGATTCCGGTTTTAAACACGATTCTGGAACAGCATATCGTCCGCGGCCAGCGCGATCAGCAATGGCTGCGCCGGACAGACTACAACGTTGGCGACACAGTTGAATTTAACGACCAGCGATTCGTGACCACGGTCGCTCACCGTTCGGGTCAGCAGTTTGCCAGCGGCAACTTCGAACGCCTGAGTGGTCGCAGCGATGCGAACCAGCAAAGCCTCAGCTTCAGCCAGGTTGTTCGAGCCGCGGAGATTGAAACGTTTGGTGGCGGAACAATCACGCCTGACGGCCGGTTCCTTTTGGATGTCGATCGCGACCTGCCCGACGCGCGGCTTAACAAATCGCGTTCGGACATCCCTGCGAAGAACGGTGTCATTCACACGATCAACGAAGTCATGATCCCGATTGACTTACTGGTCCCGCCCACGATCACCGGAACGATTCTTGAGAACGCTGGTGAGTTCGACAACACGGCATCCGACTTCGACATCCTGCTAAACGCCATTCAGGCTGTTGATAACAGTGCGGACGACGACACAAACCTTGCGGATGTTCTTAACGATCCGGACGCAGACCTCACTGTGTTCACTCCGACCGACAACGCGTTCCGCAGACTGGCCACTGACCTGGGCGTGAGCCTGGATCCGACCGATACCGATGGCGATGGCGTCCCGGACGACGAAGACGGGGACGGCCGGGCCGACGATATGCGGACAGTCGATGAGAGAGCCTTCGATGGTCTGGTTGAGGTGTTCGCCGAAATGGGCGGCGGCGATCCAATTCCGGTTCTTCGAAGCATCCTGACTTATCACGTGTCGGCCGGCGAGCAATCGCTGAGCGAGATCGTTGATAGCAACTCGCTGAATACCGTTAACGGTTCAACGATTTCTCCGAGTGGAAGAACGCTGCGTGACCAGGATCCGGAAGTGACCGATCCGCGAATCGTCAAAAGCCGCTCTGATGTGCTCGCTGAAAACGGCGTGGTACACACGATCGATCGCGTTCTGTTGCCAAACGATCTGGCAACTGCAGACACATTCGGTGACGTGCTGGCAGCCAGCGGCGGCGAGTTTGACAGTGACCGCGGTGACTTTGACATTCTGGCCAGAGCCGTCGAAACAGCCGGCCTGGGCGACACACTTTCCGACCCGGACCAATCGCTGACCGTGTTCGCTCCAACGGACAACGCGTTCATCGTGTTGGCTCAGGAACTGGGCTTCGAAGGCATCGACGAAACCGGCGCGTTTAACACGATTGTTGATGTTCTGACTGAGCTTGGCAACGGTGACGCCGGACCACTGCTCAACGACATCCTGCTGTACCACATCGCCAATGGAGAGCGAAAGCTGGCCGGGCTGGACGGCGAGACGGTTTCAACGCTAAGCGGCGAGACCTTTGAAGTTCAGAGTCGGCTCATCGACAACGATCCTGACATCACAAACGGAACCATTAGCGAAGACCGTTCGGACGTCGATCTGGAAAACGGCATCATGCACGTGATTAGTCGCGTCCTGTTGCCATTCGACGTTTAAACAAAACTCTCGCTGACTGAATCTCACGGGGCACTGGTGCTTACTTTGCATTAGTGCCCCTTTTTTCGTTTCGCCATCGGCTGGGCTCACTTGGTCCGACAAGTCTGCTCGGCGTCGATTGCCTCTGTTCAGGAATCCAATACGATCGGGGTGCCTCGCACGTATCCACGTTTCCGGCTTAGAAGGAGCCACGGGGGAGAATCATGACGGAAGAATCCCTCGAGCAGACCCTCGAACGCAAAGGCAAGATGCGACGCCAGGCTTACGACGCTCGCAACGCGCAGGAGAACAAAGACGAAGTCAGCAGAGCCGCGGTCGCACGGTTCATGGCTCTGCCTGAATACCAAAACGCGAAGGTCGCGATGTGGTATCTGGATTGCCGTTCAGAGACGCGCACCAAGCCGGAACTCATGGAAGAGGTTGCGAAGGCAGAGAAGAAGATCATCGTGCCCTACTGCACGGAAGATGAAAACGGCGAGGTCAAACTCGGGCTATGGCACATGGAAAGCCTCGAGGAAATGGTCGTCGGTAAGTGGAACATTCTTGAACCACCTAAAGAACTCTGGGGGAACCCGGACAAGGAAGTGGAACCGGAAGACCTTGATCTGGTTCTGGTTCCCGGCGTCGGTTTCGATCGCGCCGGACGCCGTATGGGCAACGGACAGGGTTACTACGACCGACTACTGGAACGCGTTCGCCCCGACTGTTCGTTGGTCGCACTGTGCTACGAGTCACAAATGTTTGATGACATTCCGGTGGCTCCGCACGATGTCTTGATGGACAAAGTCGTTACGGAAATCGCCGTCTACGAATCAGTAGGACGGAACACATGACGGCTAAAATCTACGCTGAAGCGTTCTGATAGTTGCCGAACACTCCGTGTTCGGTCCCGCTCCGGAACCGGGCTCGGAGAGTCGGCGACTTTGTGGGCGTCCTCCAAAGTTTGCCCGCCTTTGGCTACAACTAAGCTCTCAGTTTTCGTCCAGGAGCACACTGCGTTGTCCGCAATTTCTGAAGTATTTGTCACTGCCAGGTCTGAAGGCCGCATGGCGTTCATGCCGTTCATTACGGCTGGCGACCCGAATCTTGATGGCACCAAAGCCGTCATCAACGAGCTCGCCGCGCGCGGAGTGGACCTGATTGAGATTGGGTTTCCTTACAGTGATCCGATTGCGGATGGGCCGGTGATTCAGGCGTCGTACACGCGGGCGCTGGACGCTGGGATTCAGGTGGATGCGATCTTTGAAGCGATTGGTTCGCTGGACGATGTTCCGCCGCTGATTGCGATGGTGTCGTACGCGTTGGTGTTTCGAACCGGGTTGGAGGCGTTCGTTAAGAAGGCGGCCGAGTCTGGATTCGCCGGGATGATTGTTCCTGACCTGCCGGGCGATGAAGCGGTTGAGTTCTCCGAGATCACTCGGTCGAACGGTTTGGATCTCATCCAGTTGGTGGCTCCAACCAGTACGCCCGAACGCACAAAGAAGATCGTCGAGACATGTTCGGGGTTTGTGTACTGCATCGCGGTGTCTGGGATCACGGGCGAACGCACCGGAGTGCAGCCGGAACTGTTGGATCACCTGAAGTCTCTAAAGAAAATTACCGACCTGCCGTTGGCCGTTGGGTTCGGCATCAGCCAGCCTGAACACGTTGATTCGCTGCGAGGTGTAGCGGACGGTGTGATTGTCGGTTCGGCAATTGTCCGGCGGTTTACCGAATCGGAATCGCCGGTTGCTGACATCGGCAGCTTCGCGGCAGATATGGTTGCTGCGGTTCGAGCTGATTCATGACAACGGCCATTGCGACGCCAACGGATAGCTCAGTAAGAGTCGGAACCATCATGGGCATGGGTTCCGCCGTGTTCTATACACTGGCCAATCTTGGTTTGCGACAGGTCGCATCCAGCAGCGATGTTGGCTGGGCCATTTGGATGAGCGCGGTGAAGTGCGTTCCGGTGACCGTCATTGTATGGGCCATCATCGGTTGGAAATGTTCGCGCGGTGAACAGGCTTTGCCATCGCGGAAGTCCGTGCTGCCATTGTTGGCGGCAGGACTGGTGATGCAGTTTGGCGGCAACGTGCTGTTTCAATGGGCGATTAGTTTTGCTGGCCTGGCGATTACGGTTCCCATGATGTTCGCCTGCATTATCGGCAGTGGAGCGTACCTGGCGAAGCGGTTCCTTGGCGATCCGATTAGTAAGCGAACACTGCAGGCAATGCTGGTTTTGGTCGTTGCAATTTTTCTGTTGAGCGCTGGTGTGTCGCGGGCGACCGACGGTGGCACTACTGAAATGTCGAAGTCCGGGTACGCCGTCGCCGCAGCGATTCTGGCGGCAGTGGTGGCTGGCTGCACCTACGGAATGACGGGTGTCATCATTCGCAGCATGGTGGTTCGAGGCGTTCCGGCTGTCGCGTCGATGGTGATGTTCTGTTCGTCGGGCGTTGTCGTGTTGGGGACGGTTGGCTATCAACAATTGGGCGCGGAACGAATTCTGGCGACACCCGCTTCAGACTGGACGGCCATTCTATTTGCCGGCACTTGCAATGCCGCCGGGTTCTTTTGCTTCACCGGAGCACTACGCCGGATTCCCGTGAACCGCACCAACTTGCTAAACGCGTCGCAGGTCGCCATGTGCGCGGTGGCGGGAGTGCTTGTGTTTTCTGAACCAGTCACAGGCGTGCTGGTTCTCGGATGTGTGTTGACGATTGTCGGCATCATGTTGGTCGATAACGAGAAGCAAGATGACTGAATTCGATTGGAACCAACTGGTTCACGACACTGTTCCAGAGTGCCCGCCACTTCCCTGTGACGACGAGCCGATCGACTGGAACGCGTTGCACTGCGATCCGGACATTCATAAGACAGCCTGGATTGCACCCGGTGCGGTGGTTGTTGGCCGAGTGCGTATCGGGGCACGGAGTTCGGTTTGGTACCAATCTGTGATTCGGGGCGATGGTCAGTTCATTCAGATTGGCGACGACACCAACATTCAGGATGGCAGTATTCTGCACGTTGATGCGGACACACCTTGCGTCCTCGGCAACCGAGTCTCACTGGGACATCGCGCGTTGGTTCATGCATCGACGGTTGAAGACGAAGCGTTAATCGGCATGAGCGCCACGGTTCTGAGCAAGTGCACGGTTGGAAGTCGAGCCATTGTGGCGGCCGGAGCGGTGGTTCTAGAAGGAACCGATATCCCGGCGAAGACAATCTGGGCCGGCTGTCCGGCGAAACAGATTGGCGTGGTGACGGAAGCGCACGAGAAACGGATCGCTCATACGTGGCGGCATTATGTGAACGCGACCGTGGCTGCGATTGCTCGGTATGGGGCTTGATGATTCCGACTTGGGTAGAGCGCGCAGAAAAAAAGCCACTCGCATTTCTACGAGTGGCTTTCGGATTTCTTAGGCCAAGCCGGCAGGCTCTTCGACATTTCAGCGGATGCGGCGTTCGCCGTACTTTGGATCCTGAGCTGAAGTGCGTGTTGGAGCAGCAGAGTTTTGGTTGCCGGCAAGTGAACTGCCTGCGTCCTTCCAACCGGCGACTGACCAGGTTGGGTACTCTTCGATGACGGTTGTGCCAAGATCCTTCAGGATGTTTCGAAGGTTGGCTGAGCTCATGTTTTCGTTCTTCACAACGCGCTGTAGAACGAAACGTTTGTTGGTTGGGATGTAGGCAAAGAACTTGCCATTACCCAAACGGTCGTTGGCAGCCAGAAGACGCAGTAGCGACATGCGAGGCACGTCGGATGATGAGCTTGGAATCTGATCCAACCATGCCATGACCCACAGGGTCTCTTCGTTCTGACTCAGAACACTGGACATGGAGAGTTTCCACTCTTCACCCTTGTAGACGGCTTTGAATGCGAAGTCGTATCGCTTTTCAACCTTCTCTGGCTTCAAACCCATGGCGTCCAGGGTCTGACCGAGCTGGTTCTCCGTGAGTCGCCCGGCGACCGAACTTGCGCCGCTCTGAGCATTAACAACACAGGCGATCATGGCGACGGCAACAGCCGCGCACAGACCGTTTCGAAACAGTCGGGTCCATCCGCGATTCTTCATTTGTCCACTCCTTTGGAACTGCCCTGTTTTGGGCATGTCCGATCCGTCCGTGGATCGGCGTCAGCTTTGATTCTAGTTGGGAAAGAGGTTTCGGAGACAGATCTCTGACCATGTCTCAAACTCGTCAGATTCACCGACGAGTTGTGCCGGTGGCGCAAACCCTGTGTCTATCATCGACGCTTCACGCGCGCGAACTTTTGGCTGGTCGAGGTCAAATATGTGAACCAGACCTAAATGAACACGGCCAACTTCGCTTTCATCATCGTTAATTAAGCCCACAAGGTTCTCTGTCCAGCCAGCTTCAAGGTAGATCTCCTCTTCTATCTCTCTTCGCATTCCTTCGCGGTATGCCCCGGCTTCGGCTTTCTCGTCAATTGACGAAATATGCCCGCCTACCCCAATTGACCGTTTGGCGTGCAGTCGGGCTTCACCAGTTTCTTTGCCACGGCGGTAATAGAAGACCTCACCCTGGCAACGAAAGATGCAGTACGGGATCAGCTGCTTGAAGCTGGGATCTTCTTCCATCTCGGGCCGCGGCCGATAGCTGGTGTAGGCCGGATCCAGCAGTGCCTTCATGTACGGTTCGGTGTCACCGCAGAAGCCCTGGAAGTGTCCGATCTCGTGGAACACCGACGTGGGAACGACCAGAACCTGTTCGACTTGTTCGTTGGTGGCTGTCATCTTTGTCTCCTTACGTTGCCAGGCCCAGTTCTCGGATTGCGTGTCCGGGAGTGTCTGCCCGCATGAGTGTTTCACCAATCAGCACCGCGCCAACGTTGGCGTCGCGCAGTCGGTCGATGTCTTGGCTTGTCTTGATTCCGCTCTCACTGACAACTGTGACGTCGTCTGGTATCTGTTCAAGCAGATCTAGAGTGTGTTCGAGTCGCGTTTCGAAAGTCCGCAGGTCGCGGTTGTTGATGCCGACCAAACGCGGGCCGACATCCAGAACCCGCTGTAGGTTGTTGCGATCGTAGAGTTCAATAAGAACATCCATGCCGAGTTCGGTCGCCTTGTCAAACAGAACCTGAAGTGTCGGCTGATCAAGGCATTCCGCAATCAGCAAGACACAGTCGGCTCCGGCAGCCCGCGCTTCGACGACCTGGTATGGATCGAGAATAAAATCCTTGCGCAGTACGGGTAGTGAGATTGCTGACCGCACATCTTTGAGATGTTGCAGCGAACCCATGAAGCCAATTTCGTCCGTGAGAACACTCACGCACGCCGCGCCGTGTTGCTGGTAGGAACTCGCGATTGCAACCGGGTCGAAGTCTTCACGAATGAGTCCGACTGATGGTGAAGCCTTCTTGACTTCCGCGATCAACCGCACGCCTGGTTCAGCCAGCGCATCGGCAAACCCGCGTGGCTGCGGCGCCGTGTCGAGCAGCGGTTCGAGATCCGACAGTGGAACCGTGGCTCTTGTCGTTTCGATTTCGCCCCGTTTACGGTCGACAATCTGTTCCAGCAGATTCATGTGTTCCTTCTCCGCATCGGCCGGGTGCCGATGCTGTTCACGGCTCGGGCGGCCATGATACCTGTGTGCTGCGATGATACCGGGGGTTAGACTCGACCGGAACTGTCCGGCGACCTACCGTATACGCGTGGAAGGAAATGTCATCAGTTTCAGCATTCTGTTTAGCTCCATGGTCTGGACATGGATCGCGGTGCGCAAGATGCGAAACAAGCCGGTGGTTCAACCGGCTGGTGTTCAGGACACAGTCTGTCTGCCCGCCTACGGGATCGCTGTCGGCTGGGTTCTGCTTAGTCTTGCGATGCAGTTCTTACCGGGACTGACCGGCGAGGAACCGAAACCCAAGGGAACCGTTTCACTGTCCGGGATCCAACAGTCGGTGATCCTTTCGGGTTGCCTGGCGTTTGTGCTGGCTGTCGTTTACTCAATCGGAAACGACAAAAAACCGGAGAACGGGCTACCCGCATTAAGAGCCGTCTCGTTGGGGATCGTGGCTTTTGTGGCCAGCCTTGGGCCGGTGTTCCTGGTGATGTTTGCGATTCAGCACGCCCTGGGACCGAACTCGGCTTCCCACGCACTTTTGGAGTTCATGAAGAAGAACAAGACACCAGAGGCGGCGATGTGGGTCGGCGCGTCCGCTGTCGTGACGGCTCCGCTATTGGAGGAATTACTGTACAGAGTCATCCTGCAAGGGCACCTGAGGAAGCTAATTCACCGCGACAAAGCGGTTGTCGTGGTTGCGGTGATCTTCTGTGTGGCGCACGGTTGGCCAAACATGCTGGGGCTTTTTCCTTTGGCAATAGCCCTTGGCGTACTCTACGACAGAACGAATAGTTACCTGGCAGTCGTGACCGCCCACGCGGCCTTCAACATGACGATGCTGTTACTTACCGTACTTCTTCAAACCTCGTAGACTCTATTCGGAAAACCTTACTTGTTCATCAGAGATGACAAGACTGGCAGTTGAACCCGACCAGGAGAAAAGGTCGTGTCGTCATACAGCCACGTCGATGGCAAGAATGAGGTACTGCTTCGACGCTTCTGATCCCAGACCGACCCATGGCCGAGACCGAAAAAAAATCAAAGCCGAAGCACTCCCATCAGGGGCCTTTGAATCTGTGGCATGGGATGAGTCTCAAGCCCATGTTCAAGCTGCTGGCCAAGCGCCCGCCGATGCATTGGTCTCGAGCCCACAAGATTGCACTGTTGGGTCCGATGTGTGCGTACAACTCGTGCATGTCACTGGTCGAAGATCTTATCTTCGCGCGCAAAGTAAAACAGACGGAAGTTAAGCAGCCGCCATTGTTCATTATTGGATTCTGGCGCAGCGGGACGACCTGGTTACACAACCTGATGACTCGCGACCCGCGCGTGGCGTTTCCGAACTCCTACCAGATGCTTTTCCCTCAGCACTTTCTACTGACCGGCCTGTACGCGCCGCAGATGACTGCGTTCATGCTTCCTAAGACTCGGCCAATGGACAATGTCCGGTTTGGCTGGGATCTGCCGCAGGAAGACGAGTTCGCTCTGGCGACCATGACTCTGTTGTCGCCCTACATCGTGACGGCGTGCCCGGACGATTTTTCGAAACACGCGGATAGCTTTGACTTTGACGGAGCTCCACCAGAACAAGTCCAGCTTTGGAAAGACTCTTTAGAACTCATCATTCGCAAGCTGACCTACAAGACCGGCAAGCCGCTGGTCATGAAGTCCCCCGGTCACACGCTTCGGATCCCGTATCTGCTGGATCTCTACCCGGACGCCAAGTTCCTGTACATCTACCGGAACCCGTACAACGTCTTCAATTCAGTGGTCCACATGCGTAAAACCATGTGCGTTGAGAACGAGTTCGGACGCAGTAAGTTACTGGGACACGAAGAGGAAGCGTTGCGAACCCTGGAGCTTGGCTACCGTGTCTACGAACGCGACAGCAAGTTGATTCCTGAAGGGAACTTGCACGAACTGCGGTTCGAATCTTTGGAAGCCGACCCGCTGGGTGAAGTGGAAAAAGCCTACGCAGCTTTGGACCTTGGCGACTTCGGACCGGCCCGCGAAGTTCTGGCTCCGGAAGTTGCGGGCATGAAACGGTACAAAAAGAACCGATTCGACCAGGACTCTGAGTGGATGGATCGTGTCTACGATACGTGCAACGACGCGTTTAAGCGGTATGGTTACGACCGGCCTCAAACCGGTGCCCCGTCAGGTCCGCCCTCGTCGTCAGCCAGTTCAGACCCGGTCGCCACAGTTGGCAGCTAATTCCACCGGCTGATACTCTCTTCCTCAACACGCCGCGAGTGATCTGCCAGCAAACAGATGTGTTCGCGCGTTGCTTATCGATCTTTGCATCGGAATGTTTCTATGAGCGACATCTTCGCTGAACTCCAGTGGCGGGGTCTGATTCACCAGACCACCAACGATGACAACCTGCAGCAGTGGCTGAACGATTCACCACGCGCGATGTACATCGGGTTCGACCCGACGGCCGACAGTCTGCACGTTGGCAGTATGCTGCAGCTGATGACGCTGCGCCGGTTCCAAAAAGCGGGCCACAAGACCATCGCACTGGTTGGCGGCGCGACGGGGATGATTGGCGACCCCAGTGGCAAGAGCAAAGAACGCACGCTGCTGGATGAAGACGCTTTGCAAAAGAACGTGGACGGTCTGAAGAACCAGATGGGCCAGTTCCTGCTCTTCGATGGCGACAATCCGTGTCAGCTGGTCAACAACGTCGACTGGATGGGCAAGTTCAGCTACCTGGAATTCCTCCGCGACATTGGCAAGAACTTTCCCGTCAACGTGATGATGGCGAAGGATTCCGTGAAGAGCCGCCTGGCTGGCGACACCGGCATCAGTTACACCGAGTTCAGCTACATGCTGCTGCAGGCTTACGACTTCGTGCACCTGAACCAGGCTCATGGTTGCGAACTGCAGGTTGGTGGCAGCGATCAATGGGGCAACATCACCGCCGGCATTGACCTCGGCCGCCGCATGCACAGCGCGCAGTTGTTTGGCATTACCAGCCCGCTGCTCACGAAGGCCGACGGAACCAAAATGGGCAAGACCGAATCCGGCGCGATTTGGTTGGATGCTGACAAGACCAGCCCGTATGAGTTTTACCAATACTGGATTAACACGGCCGACGAAGATGCGGGCAAATGTTTACGGTTCCTGACTGAGCTAAGCGAAGAAGAAATTGTCGAACTGGACAAGTCCCGTGACACTGATCCCGGTCAGAAGCTAAGCCAGAAGCGGTTGGCTGAAGAACTCACGCGTCTGTGTCACGGCGATGCCGGAGTCACGTCGGCTCAGCAGGCAGCGAAGGTCCTGTTCGGCGGCGACATGAGCGGAATGGATGACAAGGCTCTGGGACAGATCTTCGCCGATGTCCCAAGTTGCGAAATGGAACGCGCAAAATTCGATGGCGAAGGGTATTCCGTCATTGACGCGTTTGTGGACGCCGGTCTGTGCAAGAGCAAGGGTGAAGCTCGTCGTACGATCAAAGAAAACGGGGCGAACGTAAACAACGTGCGCGTGACGGACGAAGGCGCGAAGTTGACTCTGGACGATCTGGCGAGTGAGTCGTGTATCGTGTTGCGGCGTGGGAAAAAGAAGTACGCGCTGGTTCGATTGGTGTGAACCTTCCACTGCAAAATTCGGGCGAACGTGGACTCAATCGGATAGACTGACATGCAACCGATCGGTTCGTCGCGGAAACGGCGATGCGCCGGATGCCAGTCTCTACCGAGGCTTCAATGGATCGAGTTCTCAAGCGGCCACAAATCTATCTACTGTACTTCGTCGGCCTCACGACTGCGGCGTATGTGGGAGCCGTTGTTGGAATGCTGGTGGTCCTCCGGTCTGAGCCGGTGAGTAGTGTGACCTTTGGCAAGCTACTGGCTGAACTGAACCCAATCGCATGTGGTTGGTTGTGGCTGCCGTGCTTGATCGCTGCGACTTTCGCGCGTGGGATCGTTTCTGTGTTTGCCGGAACAATTAGCCGGTACTCAAAAGTCACGCAGCACACGCGGCCTGGGTGGGTTCTGCTGGGTTTCTGTCTGGCGACGTTGGTAGGCTCCGCAGTGTATGCCTGGTATTTTCTGACCCTGCTTTCCTATAGCTAGCCCGGTCAGGTGTGCGGCTACAGAGTTCTCCGCTGTTTGCTACATTGTCGGTTCCTGACCACATCAGCAGGCAGCGAAGGTTCTGTTCGGCGGCGACATTGAATAGCCGCGACTGGCAGGAGCCGGACTCAAGATGAAGGCGAACAGCGTAGTGCATGGCTGGCTTCAACCACCGCGGATCTACCTTCCCTGGTGCATCGGTTTCGTTGCTTCAAGCTACTTAGGAATGGCCTGTGGCGTCCTGCTGGCTGAGTATAACGGGCCGGCTTTTGGCCCAGGACCACCAGAGTACCTCAGGATGTTACTTAACCCGTACGAGTGGGTCTGGGTGTGGCTTCCTTGCATGGTGGTTTCCGTGGTAGTGGGTGCCACGATGCTCGCACTCACCCGGACCGTGGATCAATATTCAGAGACCGCAAAGGGAACAACGCTTAGGTTGCTTAGCGCTTTCTTCGTTGTCACTTTCTTCATATCGCTCGCAACCGGAAACAGTTACTGGCACCCCCGGTAAGCTGGCGGGCGACTTCTGGCGTCCCCGGCAATCCGCTACAGTCTCGACACCGTCACACATAGAGAGAGACAGACATGGCGACAGGATTCGGGATCATCGGCTGCGGGATGATTGCTCATTACCACGCGAAGGCGATTGCCGATTTGCGTGGAGCGAAATTGGTTGGGTGCTTTAATCACACCGCAAAGAAGGCAAAGGCGTTCGCGAAAGAGTACGACTGCCGTGCGTACGAATCGCTGGACGACATGCTGGCCGATCCGGATGTCGACGTTGTCAATATCTGCACGCCCAGCGGGGCTCATATGGAACCCGGCGTTGCGGCGGCGAAAGCCGGGAAGCACGTCGTCATTGAGAAACCGTTGGAGGTGACTCTGAAGCGGTGCGACAAAATTATCGACGCGTGCAAGAAACACAAAGTCAAGCTGTGCACCATCTTCCCGTCGCGGTTCAGTGAAGTGAACCAATTGATGAAGGACACGATCGATGCCGGTCGGTTTGGAAAGCTGACGCTTGGTGACACGTTCGTAAAGTGGTGGCGAACGCAGGAATACTACGACAGCGGCGGATGGCGTGGGACGTACAAGCTGGATGGCGGCGGAGCGTTCATGAACCAGGCGATCCACAATGTGGACCTGTTGTATTGGTTCATGGGCGACATCGCGGAGGTCTCAGCGGTGTCCGGAACGCTGGCTCACAAGCGGATTGAGGTCGAGGACGTTGCTGTTGCCTGCGTTAAGTTTAAGAACGGGGCGATGGGCGTTCTGGAAGCAACGACGGCGGCGTGGCCGGGGCTTCTGAAGAAGACAGAGATCCACGGCACGAAGGGTTCTGCGATTATCGAGCAGGACCATTTGCTGATGTGGAACTTCGAGAAGAAGTTGGCCAAAGACAAAACGATCACGAAGAAGTTTGGAGCCAGGTCCGAAACCAGCGGCGGAGCGGCTGACCCGGGAGCCATTTCCTACGCCGGACATTTGGCTCAGCTGAAAGACTTTGTGAAGGCCATCAAAACCGGATCGAAACCAGCTGTCGATGGCGAGGAAGGTCGGAAGAGCGTCGAGATTATCCTGGCAATCTACAAAGCAGCGTGGACTGGCAAGCGAGTCACACTGCCCCTGAAAACCGATCCGAAGCCACCAAAGTAGCCCCTTCAATCAAACGGGGCTCGTGGCCCCGTCCACTACGGATTACGCATCCTTAACTTCTTCGAATGCAGGATCCGCTGCTGTAGTGGCAGGCACCGGTGCTTCTTCAGTCGATGCTGTTGGCTCTGGCATGAGTTCTTCAACCTGTGCTTCAGCGGGAGCCGGTTCCGGTTCTGCTGAAGTCGCTTCCGGTTTGACAGGAGGTAGATCTGCTGCTGAAACCTTCTTTGCTGGAGCCTGAGCAGCGATAGACAACCGTGACGCCCTGGCAAGTGCATCCGTTGGTGTGCCATCCGTTTCCGGCTTCAATTGCTTAACGCGACTGATGGCGTACCACAGTTCTGCCAACCCAATCCCCGCGACACAGAACAGAACCAGCGTCAGCCAATGCAACGTGTGCATTTCCATCTTGTATGTCGCGTAGCTGGCAAGACCCGCCAACAATGCCAGGCCAATCAGGATGGCTCGCAGTGCAAGATGAGCTCGCATGCGTTTCCACGCATAGTCGGCGAGTGCCGATCTCGCAGAGTAGTTTGCGACTTCTCGCAACGACTGCATGTTGGCTCGCATCTCATCCGCATCAAGCTTCTGAGCTCTGCGTTCCTTTGTGTTTTGCTGGTGCTGCTTAAGGTCAGCAACAACGCCGCCGACTGGTTCGTCACCATCGCTCCAAAGTGGAGCCATAAGTTCCTGAGTCTCGTCGGCAGGTTGAGTCTTTGGCGCCGCTGGTGCAGAGTACGAACTCTCGCTGCCGGTCGAGTCGGCACCTCTGGTCCGTGCCAGCAGTTGCTCCATGTAGGCCGCGACGTAGTCCGGGCTTTCAATGTCGGCTTCTTCCTGCGGCTGAACCGGCAATGTCTCAGTAGCCATTGCCTGACCACTTTCCTGGCCGACCTGAGGGCTCTCAACGACTGGCATGGGACGAGTTGTGCCGGTTGCCGGAGCGTCCAAACCAAACATGCCAGCTAGTTCTGACCGAAGTTCGTTGAGGTGAGCGTGCTGCTCTTCCGTTTCTTCTTCTGTCGGCTGGACGGGAACCGGAACCGGAATCGCGGCTTCGGTTTCCATTGGCTCAGCCGGAGCCGACGCGACGTCGCTTTGGAAGGCCACTCGTTTTTGTTCGAGTTCCTGACGAGCGGCACGGATTTTTTCGCGTTCGTAGTTGAGCTCGTCTTCTGATCGTTTGAGGTCCATCTCACGGTCGGTCAGCTTCTCAGCCCGTTCGTCGAGACGTCGTGTCCGTTCATCCAATTCGGCTGTGATCGCAGAAGTCGTGACTGCATCCAGCGGGGAATCAGAATTGTCTCCCTGCAGAGAAGTAACCAGTTCTGAGATGCGAGCATCTTTCTGTTCCAGCTGCTCACGCAGTTCTGAGATCTGTTCGATGTCTTCAACCGAACCCGCACCAGACGGTGTCTGCAATCGGATTTCCAACATCTGAATTCGAGCAGACTGTTCCGCAAGTGCCAGCTCGCGTTCCTGAAGCTCAGCCCTAAGTGTGCTGGTTTCTTCTGTCTCTTCCTGTTCGGCTTCCAGTTCACGCAACTCGCTGCGTAGCGAACCGACTTCCACGTTGCGATGCTCAAGAAGCATCTTGACGTGTTCAAGTTCTTCGTTCAGTACTTCTACATCTTTGTCGACTGGAGCCGCCGTGGCTGTTTGTTCTCGCAGAGACTCAAGCTCGGCCGTGGCACTTGCCAGCTGTTCGTCCCGTGACTGCAGCGTACTGCGAAGTTGTTCCAGCTCTTCCAGGCTTGTGTCTGAATCGCCGTCGTCTTCACTCAGTACGGCAATCTTGTCACGAAGCTGTTCCGCTTCCTGAGTCAATTCATGCCGCTGCTGGTTGAGTGTTTGCAACTCGGACTGAGCCGCTTCGAAAGCAGCCTGAGTCTCAGCCAGTGAAGCCTGAGCCTCATCGAACGCACTTCGCGTCTCTTCCAGTTCGGCTTCCAACGCAGCTTGCTTTTCGGTCGACTCGGGGCTCGGCAGTGCTTCTGCCTGTTCCGCAAGCTGTTCGGCTTGCTCAATCAACGACGCGTGCTGTTGCGCAAGAGCCGATTCCTGAGCGGAAAGTTCTGTCTCGCGACGGCAGATCTCTGAGTAGCGTTCGGCGTTCTCTTCCAGCAATTGCTCCTGCTGCTGCGCCTTCTCTGTTTCCCAGGCTTCTTTTTCCTGCTTCAAAGCAGCAAGCTGTGCTTCAACAGCAGTTGCCCTGCTGGCGAGTTCTGCATCGCGATCCTGCACAGCAAGCAGCTGCGCGCTGAGAGCCTGGTGCTGTTGTTCGGCTTCCTGATTCGCTGCAGCTTCTTCAGCCTGCTGAATCCTGAGAGCTTCGAGCTGATCGCGCTGAGCGGACAGGTCTGACTGCTGCTGAGAAAGCGATTCGCCTCGCGACTGTAGTTCGGCCTCACGCTGTTCCAGCTGCTGTTGCAATTGCTCCAGGGCAGAACGCTTCTGGTCCTGTTCACTGTTGAGATCGTCGAACCGCTGCTGCCAGTCCTGCTGGCGATTCTGTTCCTGCTCATCAAGCTGCTGAGCTCGAGCATCCAGTTCGGCGCGTTGAGCGTTGAGAGTTTCTTCCAACGCAGTCACTTCGTCGCGCAGTTGTTGCGCTTCGTTGGTGGCTGTTTGGAGGCTGGCTTCTCGCTGTTCGAGTTCCGTGGTGCGTGTCAGCAGTTCGGCGCGTTGAGTTTCGAATTCCTGTTGCTGGCTTTCAAGCTGACTCTGAAGCTCCTGCTGTTGGGCATTGTTGGCTTCGACGAGCTGTTGCTCAAGTTGCTCAAGCTGAGTCTTCCGTGTTTCGAGTTCCTGCTGCAGTTCGTCAATGGTGCCGCGAAGCTGCTGGTTGTCGGCAGCTGCCTGCGACTCCTGTTGCTCCAACTGTTCAAGTTCCTGTGCACGAGCGGCAAGTTCGTCGGCACGGACGCTGAGTTGGGTGTCCAGACGGTTTATTTCGTCCATTCGGCTGGCAAGATTAGCGTCCGCGGATTCGTGGTTGGCGAACAGCGAATTGACTTCCGCAGAACGCGCTTCCAGTGCGTTTGCCTGTTCGTTGAGAGCCGCTTCGCGAGCGTTCAAATCATTACGCTGCCGCTGCAGTTCGCTCTCCTGTTCGGTGTTCGCAGAGCTTCGCGATTCTACTGCTGAGGTGAGAGTCTCCAGTTCATCGAGTTGCTCGGCAATCGCCGCTTCACGTGCTTCAAGTTCCGTCTGCCGTTGCTTGTACTCGCCCTCCAGTCGAGCGATCTCTTGTTCTCGATTGCGGAGTTCTTCGGAAACGCGGGCTGTGTCCTGTTCGTGCTGCTGGCGAGCTTCGTCCAACTGCTGTCGTTGGGCATCCAGCTCAGCTTTTTGACCGTTTAGTTCGTCCCACTTCGCCGACAGTTCATCGTTTTCGGTTCCGAACTGCTGCTTCCGCTGTTCAAGATCGTGCTGCCAGCCTTCCAGCTGGTTCTTCCAGTCTTCCAATTCACGCGAACGATGGTCCAGTTCGTGCTGCAATGTCTGGAGTTCACCGGCAGCGATACCATCGTTCTGCAGTTGGACATGCGCCGCGCTGGCTTTGTTGAGTTCGTCCCACTGAGCCTGAAGTTCGTTGCGGCTGTTCTGAAGCTGTTCTTTCTCTTGGTTGAACTTGTCAACCTGAGCCTGCTGCTGCTGAAGGTATTCGGCTTGATCGTTGAGTTCCTGCTGACGCTTTTCGAGATTAGATTCGCGCGTTCGCAACAGAGCTTCAAGAGCCTCAACTTCAGTAATCTGTTCGCCAAGCCCTATCAGCTTGTGGCGTTCCTGCGCGATGTTGGCGGCCTGCACATCCAGCAGTTCACGTTGCTCGTCAACCTGCGCCTGCTGAGCCTTCAGTTCAGCACGCTCAGCCGAAAGATCGGGCTCTGCCGCAACAGTTGCAGCGGACGCAGCCTTTTCAGCAACCTCACGCTGAGCCGTTTCAAGCAGAGCCCACTGTGCGGCGATTTCCCGTCGCTGCGTTTCAATTTCATCAGCTTCAGCGACCAACGCAGAGTACTGACGACGACGGAGACTGACTTCCTGAGCGTCGCCTGCCAGCTGGAGATGCTCACGAGCGAGAGCCGTTTCGCGGTAGCTGATTTCTTCTTCGAACTCAGCCGCTCGCATCTCAAATTCGATGGTCTGCGATGAGAGGTCCCGAGCCTTGTCGCTGAGAATCGCAACATGTCGAGCGATGACAGCAGTCCGGAAATCCGGAGTGTCCGTGGCTGCGAGTGCCTTCTGTGTTTCACTGTCTGATTGGGAAAGTGCGTCTGCGACCCACTGCGAAACCTGTTGTCCCTGCGGCTGAGTGGCCGGCTGGTCAGCCTGTGCGCTGGCGACGTCGCTGATTGCTGATTCCAGGGTGTCCAGAATCTGTGCCTCTTCAAATGGAGCCTCTGGCTGACGCTGGGGCTGAAGTTCTGTGAACTCACCCTCTTTCGCGTAACGCAATCGCATCACAACCGGGCCCAGCGCGATTCTGTCGCCAACCCGCAATGGTTCTTCATTCAGAACCGGGATGTCGTTCAACCAGGTGTGGGCGGCGATTGCCGAGATCTCAACGCTGTTCTCATCCACTGACAAACTGCAGTGCTGCGGCGAAACGCCATCCGCCGGAACAACGATTGCAGAATCACCTGCCGAACCAACAGAGTATACACCCGGAGTTAACGCGGCGGGCGGGCAGTCGATTGCTCGACCGACGGGCTCGATAACCAATAACGTGTTCTTGATGATCAGAGACATAGTCCAACTCCCACCGCGAGCGGTGTGTTCAGGGGAAGACGACAGCAAGTGCTGCCTCGACGTTGCGTAGTTGCAACATGTCGCTAAGACACAACGTCATAGGCATATAACCTACGCAGGCAGGTCGGTCAAAAACGGCAGGACCCTATTTTGCTGTGTATAGGCACTCTGTTGCCCGGTTCCCCATCAGGCATGAGAACCAGCGGTCCTGGACTGACCGTTCGAATCGGCACACCTTGCACAGGTAGTGGTTCGGGCAGGCAACGAATTGCCACACTCAGTACATCCCGCAAGTGTGGGGGTTGGTGTGTGCTTGATTTGGCTGGTACACTCAGCTTTGACTGGACAACAGAGAAACGCCTTCAAACTGGACGCCGGACTGCGGATGACGGACAAGCAGCCTACCTTGGATCTTGGTGATCTGGCCGAACAAACACTCGGCGAGTTCAAGCTGCTACGGCGATTGGGCCGCGGTGGGATGGCGGAAGTTTACCTCGCCGAACAGACTTCTTTGTCGCGGTTCGTGGCAGTCAAGATACTGCTTCCCGAGATGCTCAAGGACGCCGACGGCGTGCCGTTGAAACGGTTCGAACAGGAAGCTCGAACGGCTGGTTCAATCAATCACGCCAACATCGTTCAGGTTTACACTATTGGTGAACAGAACGGACTGCACTACATCGTGCAGGAATTCGTCGAAGGTATGAACCTAAGTGAATTCGTGAAACGTAACGGACCTCCGGACGCGGAGACCGGGCTGCGAATCATGGAACACGTTGCCACCGCACTGAAGGTGGCCGGTCAGGCAGGGATTGTCCATCGTGACATCAAGCCTGAAAACATCATGCTCACGCAGGATGACTCCAACGACACATCGGTCGTCACAGCCAAAGTCGCCGACTTCGGTCTCGCCCAACTGGCTCAAACTTCAGAAGCTCTGAACCTGACACAGCGTGGAACCACAATGGGGACTCCGCTGTACATGAGCCCCGAACAGATCAACGGGCAAAAGCTGGACGAACGCAGTGACCTCTATTCGTTCGGCGTGACGTGCTATCACATGTTCGCCGGCCGCGCGCCGTTTCGAGGCGAAACGGCAATGGCCGTGGCGGCCCAGCATCTGCAGGATGATGCCGAACCACTTGCAGAACGGCGGCCCGACTTGCCGAAAGCCGTCTGTGGTCTCATCGACCGGATGATGAATAAGGAGCCGGCCGATCGGTTCCCTGATGCAAACACTCTGCTGGAAGCCGTCCTGAAAGCGAAGTCGGCAACAGCCGATGGGCAGATTGACATGTCGTTGTCAGCTTTGGGAATTCCATCGATTCCAAGCAAGGCTGCTGCCAGACGATCAGGCAGGAACCAACTGCTGGCGTTTGTTCTCACTTGCCTGTCAGTCGGCGGTGTTGCGGCGCTCATCGGATACGTTACCAGACCCACCGATCCATTTAGCGTCAAACCTGCAGCGAACAGTTCCAACACGCAGAAAACCATAGAAGACGTGATGAGCTTCGCACTGGTTAATCCCGAAAGCCGAGCCGCATGGCGCGCGGTGATTGAACACCCTTCTGACGCGCCGCTGGAAGGTGGTTGGGCTCGAATTCACCTGGGACGGCTGTACCTGGAAACAGAACGCTACGACCGAGCACGTGAGCTGTTCTCGCAGGTCAAAAGCACCAACCAGGAATCTTTCTTGAAGCAACAGGGCCAGATCGGCTTGGCAGCCATCGCCTTCAAGAAGGGGCAGAAGGAACAGGCTTGGACCATGGTCGAAGATATGTCGAGGGACGAACTTGCCAACACGGCAATGTATGAAGAGTACAACGCAATTCGCCAGTGGGATCAGGAACGACGGCGGCAGGCCCGTCGCGAAGCCAACGCGGAAGCAACGTCCGCTGGTGAAGACGCAGCCCCGATACGTAAAGACCCGCCACCAAATGACAATTAGCATCCGGCCTCAATCGCCGTCACCGGGCAAACTTGCGAACAAGGTGGAATAAGCCGATCCTTCGACGACTCATAGCTCCCACAGACTCTTTGGGAGACCCGACAGTGCGGGCCAAAACCACCTCAACGATCATCGCCTGCCTTCTGTTACTACTGGTAACAGGTTGCCCGCAAAAGACGCCGCCAACGACAAAGACCGGGGGCAGCACGAGACCAAAGCTTGCGGAGAACTCACGACCGGCGCTCAACAGCAACGCCATTCGCCTGCCGATCAAACCACACTGGCAGCTAAAACACTCACCGAAGTTTGACAGGGTCTACTTCGGAGATCCCGGTGACGTGTACTACACCAAACTTCATCGCAGCGCTTTTGCCATCGCGGACCTAAGCGACATCGACGCCCTGCGGAACCACTACCGCCGCCTGACGAAAAGCGAAAATGGCGGCATCATTAGTGTCGAGACAGTGCAGGTTCAGGGGTTGAACGGTGTTGTTTGTTACTCGAAACAAATTGTTCCCAACATCCGCGGCTATCGCTATGTCGCTCGTTGCGTGATTCCCTGTGGAGAGCAGTGGTTCGAAATTCGAATGGATGCGATCAGCATGAGCGTGGCGACTGGAGGGCGTGAAACCGCCGCGACTCTGCGAATGGGAAAGAATCTTGAATTCGAAGACATCCCAGAAGACGCGCCCGGCGGCAAGGAAGGAGGGGAACGCATCAAGGGCTTTTTCAAAGACCCATACGATTCCGAGTTCGATTCGACCGCAATGAACTCGCTGGCGGACGACAAAGAACTGGACACTGCCTTTCCAAACCATCCGCTAAGTCGAATTCGGAAGCGGTTCCCAACCCTATTGGACGAACTGCAGATCGACTCGTCGATCAAGAACCAGTAACGTCCCTTCGACAGAGACGTCGCCCAATGTCTGGGCCAGTGTGATCACCGACGAGCCTGACTCAACTGCTGCTGATCCAACTGTTGCGCCTGTAGCAGCCCATGATTCAGCATCGCTTCAACCAGCTTTCGCGCGACCGGGCCGGCGGCTGATCCACCCGATCCTCCGTGTTCTAACATCACAACGAACGCGAAACGTGGCCGGTCGGCCGGTACGTAGCCGGCAAACCACGCGTGGTCCGGCTTTCCACCGCCAACTTCGGCGGTCCCCGTCTTGCCCGCGATCGCAACCGCATCAAGTCGAACACTCTTGTAGCCGGTTCCGCCCATGTCATTGACGGCGCTGAAAAGTCCATGCCGAATTTCGGCGATGGAAGCATCCGTTAATCCGGGAATGCGTCGTCGCGGCTTTCGCGTCCAACTGTATTCTGTTGTCCGCAAGTGTGTGGCCGAGTTACTCGCAATTTTGGCGTCGTCCGCCACGCGTGGCGTCAGCAGGTAGCCACCGTTCGCAATCGCGGCCATCATCCGGACCACCTGAAACGGAGTGACAGTCAGTCGTGACTGACCGATCGCCAGCCCCAACGTGTCGCCAGGGTACCACCGAGTGTTGGTTCGCGGCTTGCCGTTTGATGTTTTGGCCGGAGACGGAACCTGACCGCTGCGTTCAAACGGCAAATCGATTCCCGTCGGCTGCCCAAACCCAAATCGGTCGGCCCATTGCACAAACGGCTCCGGCCCCATGCTGCGCGCGGCCTGGAAGAAGTAGACGTTGCACGACTGAGCCAACGCGCTGCGAAGTGTCACCTGGTTGTGGCCGGTTCCGAAGTGCCGGAAGATGTAGCAGCGGTGCCTGTCCGGTCGATCAAGGTAGCCCTGACAGAATCGATGCTCGGCCGGATTGATGTCAGAACTCTCCAACATCGCCGCTGCTGACAGCACCTTGAACACCGAACCCGGCGGAACCGTCATCTGCGTCGCTCGCGGGAACAAAGGGTGACGTGGGTCAGTAATCGTGGCGTTCCAGGTGTCGCCACTGGGACGGATCATCTGGTTCACATCGAACCGCGGCGCGTTGGCGACGGTCAGTACATCTCCCGAATGTGTATCGAGAACCAAAATGCAGCCGCCCGGTGGTGTCGGAGACGCGGCCGTTTCACCAGCGGCGGCCGGTTGCGTTCGCAAAGCCTGATCCAATAGAGACTCTGCAGATCGCTGCAGCGCCGAATCGATCGTGAGCGTCACGTCCTGGCCTCTGACCGGTTGCCTGACAATCTCAGTGCGGATGACTTCACCACGCCGATTGAACGTCAGCTTCCGCCGTCCATCGATACCTCGCAAGCGGCCATCGTACGAACGTTCGATCCCCGATCGTCCAACTCGGTGCGGTGTTTCAGAATCCATGTCCCGAGATCGGCTGCCCACCAAATGAGCCGCCAACGTTTTTTGCGGGTACACACGGGCCGTCACTTCATGCACCTGCAACCCCGGATAAAGTTCAGGATGCGCTCGAATGTCGGCCGCAACTTCCAGCGAGACGTTGGTCACGATTGGATGGTAGTCCAGTTCTTCCTGCACGATGATCGGAGCCAGCGAACGGCGTCTTGGGGGCGACGTTATTTCTTGCTTCGCGCGTTTCAGCAGGCCCGACAGACCCGGTTCGGCTGATGGAGGAACCGCCCGCAGTTCGCGTTCGTCTCGCCGGCGATTCACTGACGCGGCGATTTTTTGCACGCGCTTCTGAATGTCCATGCGGCGCTGAAGCAACTGTGGCTGACTGACCCGCGAAACAACGGACAACCGCTGCCACATCTCGTCACGGCGCTGAAGTACCGTGTTCTTTGCGGCTTCAACGCGTTCCTTAGTACGCCGCTGACCGCGTGGGATCTCGGCTCGGGCTTTTTGGGTCAACCAGTTCTCGCTGGGTGTTGTCTGGAGCCAGCGGTAGTGCACTTCGACGTTGTATCGAGCCACGTCGGCCGCCAACACGGTTTCGTCCGTCAAGATGCGGCCATCCTGTCCAGGAATCACTTCGAATTCGACCCGCGTCTGATTGAACGCAGACAAGTACTCGTCGCGCAGGTTCGTTTGGATCCACGCCAGCCGAGCGCCAATGATCAGGAAACACACCGCGAACAAAACAAAGATTGCAGTGAGTCGCCGATTCCAATCAATCGACTCGTCCGGCGTTTCTTTTGAGGCGCGGTTCCGCTGATAGCTTGGCAGGAGTCGGTTTTGCATGCGTGGTCTCCTCGCTAATTCACCGAGAGACCAACGGGGGTTCCCATCGCTCCGCCGCTTGTCGTTGGGTTGCGGAACCGCCGAACCAGCCACAACACCGCGCGGAAGCTGGCAACAATCAGAACCGTAGCCAGCCATGTGGTCGCAACCGTCATCACGACGGCCGACCAATCCGGCTGAAGCGGAACGACACGCAATCGAACCACTGTGACGGCCACCGACGCGATCGCAAGAAAGCATAGTCCGCCAACACACAACACATGGACCTGGCGTTCGTGAAGCCGAGCGATCAGAGTTCTCACTACAAACCCGGCGACAACATAAATGACCGCGTGCGTGCCCAGCAGTGTTTCAGTACCGATCGTGTCTGTGACTAGTCCGAGGACCAACAGCCAGACAACCGCAGGTTCGAACCGTTGCGTGAGCAAAACAACTGCGGCCAGAACACCCAACGTGTCCACAGGCAGCGAATCAATGAACGACGAATTGCCGGCGGCCGTCGTTTCCACAATCGCGGCAAGGTAAGTCAGTAGTGCAAGTAGCAGGTGTTTCATTGACCAAGCACCCGTGTCGAACTCATGTTCTCGCGCAGGACTGCGACTTCGCGGATCTCATCGACATCAAAGTTTGGTTTCACCACAATTGACCAGCGCTGACCCGCTTCCAGTTTCGCTTCGATCACGCGGCCATAATACATTGGTGTCGGGAACAAGGCCGAACGACCGCCGGTGTAGACCGCGTCACCAACGCTCACCGGTTCGGTATACGGAACGCCGGTCAATTCGCAGGTCCCGTTACCGCGACCTTTGAGAATCGCTTCGGCGCCAAACTGAGCACCGCTGGCCGTTTCACGCAACAACTGCGCGCGGGCGGAGTACTTTGGGTCGGTCGTCAAACGCACCGCACAGGTCCTGCGGCCGGCTCGAGTAATCCGTCCCAGCACGCATCGACCGGCGTAAACCGGTTGGCCTGGTTGGATGCCGGAATCGGTTCCCTGATCAAGAACCGGATCTGCGCCGTAAACAACAAACGCTTCTTCCGTCGCGCCATTAGATGCCCCAAGATCCAACAACAACGCCGGTGTTCCTGACAGATCGCGTTCCCGCCCAAGCACGCGTGCGCTTAGCATTTCCCACACCATCAACCGAGACGAAGGACTCGCGATAAACGGTGCGACGCCCGTACTTTGAACCAACTTAAGTTCTTCCCGAAGCCGCGCTTCGCGTAGCCGTTCTTGTCGAAGCTGCAGTTCCAATTCCCGCACCCGACGAACCAGTTCCGGCGACTCAGCCGAACCGCCCACCCGCGGTTCCGAGTCCGCCGAACCAGCTGCAAACAGCGGCCGCACCATTGTCTGGCCCGGCCGCAACGCATCATTCGCAGTCGCGCGAATGGCTGACTGAATCGGAACCGGCAACAGCATGCACGCCACAGCAACCAGGCCGCAGCCCAGCGCCGTTCTCCACGCCATTTTTTCCGATCCGTCCGAACTCATCCCATCCCACTAATCAAAAAGCCAATCCAAACACCCATCCGGGTAGGCAAGCACCAACCCCAGTGCCTCCACCAACCGGATACCGATGCAACAGAATGTTGCCCTAGAAGTCGCTTTGGCCGTCGTCGAGTCCTTCCTGCCATTGTGCGAGGTGGTCCAGGCAAATCATGACGCCGCGTGTCACGGTTCGCCGAGGGTCATCTGAAATTACGATCGGAATGCCCAGTTGTTCGCGGAGGTACTGGTCGATGCCGCGAAGCAGAGCGCCGCCGCCGGCCATGACTAGTCCCGTATCGGCAAGGTCGGATACTAGTTCTGGCTGGCACTGTTCGATGACCGATCGCACCGCTTTGAGAATGCTCTCCAGCGGCCCCGCGAGAGCTTCACGGATTTGTTCGCTTGTTATCAACGCCTTGCGAGGGATCCCGCTAATCGTGTCCAGGCCGCTTACGCGACCGGTGAGTTCTTCGTCCAACGGATACGCGCTGCCGATTTCGATTTTGAGTTGTTCGGCAGTTTGGATCCCGATGCGCAGTGAGAACGCATCGTGCATGTAATCGACGATGGCCTGATCCATCGCGTCACCGGCTACGCGAATTGACTTGCTGACGACGATATCGCCAAGGCTTAGAATCGCGACCTCAGTGGTTCCTCCACCGATATCACAAATCATGCTGGCCAGCGGTTCCGAAATCGGTAGCCCCGCCCCAATGCCGGCGGCTCGTGATTCTTCAATCAGAAACACTTTGCCAGCTCCTGCGCGCTCAGCACTGTTAAACACTGCGCGTTTTTCGACCGGGGTAATTCCACCGGGCACGGCGATAATGACTCGCGGTTTGCCCAGCCCTTTGGGAACCGCTTTGCGGATGAAGTATCGCAGCATCTCTTCGCACAGCGCGAAGTCTGTGATGACTCCGTCGCGAAGTGGCCGGACTGCCGTGATGGAATCCGGCGTGCGGCCCAGCATTTGTCGAGCCAGCTTGCCGACCGCGGTTCCTCGACCAAGCACGCGTCTGGAGCCACGTTCGAGCGCAACGACAGACGGTTCATCAACCATGATCCCTTCGCGCGGAACGCCGATAAGGGTGTTCGCGGTTCCAAGATCAATGGCCAGATCGGGGCTTAGGCGTTGACGCAGCCAGTCCAGCATCCGTGCGGGGTTTCGTCAGGAAGGAAGTCACCGCGATCCACCCGGCTTATCCATAAGCCGACGCGCTCAGATGACAGAGCGCACGAACCGCGCGAGGCATGGTGTTTTAGCCCGGAATCGGCAAATCCTGCAACACACGATCGCGATGGCAGACAGGGAAAAAGGGGTATAGCGGCGAAGAGAGGTGGTCAGCGCATGACGCCAAACAGCTTGAAGACCCCCATTATCACCATAATGGCCGCTACTAGGCACAGGTTCTTTCCATGCTTTTGTAGATTCGCAGCTCGCTCATCCTCAGTCTTACCCATCGGAATAACTCCCATTCCGAACAGGGCCGTGAGCCCGGCCACAACCAAGTAGATGCCACCGTTTATGAGGTCAGCGGTTTGCACTGTGCGGTCCTATGGGTAAGGAAGGAACCTCAGTGGAAGAAGGAAGATCCGTACCAACCAACCAAGACTAACCAGCTGCAACTTGCCAGCCGTAACCGTCCAGTGCGAACCAGAGGAACAGCACAGCGGTCAGCATCGAAGCAGCCCCAATGAACAGGAGTGCTGTGTAGATGTCCGGAGTCGGAGTTCTATAGCCTTGATGTGACATTGTCGCCTCTCCTAATTGTGCCGTTCCGTAGTCGCTCGTCGACGGTCCCTACGGCACCATCGCTGGTTACTTCTCGCAGAATGATGTCTGCCACAAACTTCTTGCCACGATAGATGTGCAGTCGGTTACCGACTTCAACAGCATCGTCCTGACCGACCGAAACCGAGACGTACTCGATTCGTCCGTTCTTCTTTGAACTCAAAACCACGCCATCGATCAGTTCGATAGGCTCGCGTCCCTCGGCGACCAACTCGCCGTTCGGATCGACTTTGGCACGTGGGTCCAGCCCATTCAGGCGAATGATGGCAGACAAACGCGCGATTGTGGATTGATCGACCTTATCTTTGCCGACCGCGGCGGCCATTTGTCGAGTGAGTTCAAGAACCCTGTCGTCTTTGATTCGTCCCTCGGAAACTAATGTGTCAACCTGGCTTCGCAGCTTGCGGACTTCGTCGCGAAGTGCGTTGGCTTCGGCAACTCGAGCAGCCGCTTCGTCAGAAGCCACTTTGGTTTCCGCCTGGGCCACATCGCGTTCGGTTCGAATCTTGGCCACCTGACCTGGGTCACCACCTTCGGTACCCTGAAGCTCGTCGAGCCTGGTCTTGGTGTTGTTGTACTGAGCCTGGTAGGTCTGGCTTTCCTCGCGGATCGCCTTAATTTCAGACCTGTGCTCTTCAAGAAGCTGAGTACGCTTGTTCTGTGAGTCATTCAGACTCTTCCGCGCAACGTCCAGAGACTGGGCTGTCTCACCGGCGAGCTGCTTCCAGTTGTTTCCGGTTTGGTACACGGCAGCAGCAAATGCCATGAACATAATTGAAAGGAACAACTGCAGTATGATTAGCAGCTTGCTGACCTGATTCATGCTGTACTCCGCAAGAGTTGGTTAGTCGATTGACTGCTCAACCCGCTGCTTCAAACTGTGATTAGTAATCTGAAGCCGTAAGTACTCATCAGCCAGTTCTCGCCGAAGTTCGACCAGGCGGGCACGATCAGTTCGCAGGACTTCAAGTTCGTTTGTCAGTCGGTACACGTCCCTGCGTCGATCAGCCGACCTCGTCCTTGTGTCGGTGGTGTCTTGTACTTTTTTGGAGAGGCTATCTGACACACCCAACACGGCTGTGTGAATCTGTTGCAGGTAAGCTTCTACTTCTGTTTCTCTCTTCTTCAGTGCTTCCAGATCGACCTTCTCAATTGACTGCACTGCCTCAAGCTGTTCGGTCACTTGCGGAATCAGCGTGTTAAGCGCCCCGAGTCTTGTTCGTTGACGTGTATCAAGGTCTTTGCGAGCTTTCACGATTGCCTGTGACAACTGACTCTCAGGAACGGTGGCGATTTGTTTGTCGCCAACACCCGTGACTGTCCACTTTGGTTCTTCACCTTCACTCAGCTGAAAGTTGTATTCGGTGAGGTCCGGAGAGTTCATTTCCGACTGCCAGTTTACACCCCCGGCCACGTAAGCAACTGTGAAGCCCAGGAACACAACGCTGGCTACGGCAAGGAAAACCGACAGCACCTTGTTGAATGTATTAGTCATCGACGCGATCCAGCACGCATTTCATTGCGATGAAGGTGTAGACCAAAAGACAACTGACCTCGCGAACGCGATTCCATTTCGTTCGAAGAGGAAAGCCGCACCTGTTGTTGCAGATGACCTGCTGACGGGGACAGGCGGAAGTCTTTCGATATTTCGGATGTGCTTACGACGTCTCGATTTACGGCTCGAAAAGTCGGAAAAATCAGTATATGTGTGGTCAAAAAGAAGTGTCAATTAGAAACCGGGCAGACCCCGTCGCGGGGGGAAGAGATCCCGGTAGCGTAAGTTTTGCCGCCCACAGCCATGTTGCCAACTTGCAACACGCGAATCAGTAGGGCCTGGCAGGTATTTCAGGCTGTTTGAGCCTGATTTGCCGTTCATGACAGTAAAGACGACATCCGGTAGTCGGGGCGAACACCAACTTCCAGCTGCCTCGGTTCTGCAGCAGCGGCATGAGGTGTTGTTTTGATCAACCATGGCCTCGCGGGGTTTCAGACGAGCTGTAGTCGTGCTTTGGAAAGGTGGGTGGCCCCAGTAAATGCCGCTCCATTAGACGCTGCTTGAAGCCGTGAAGCTAACGGCCGCCACTCCAAAGGGGCTGACCAGGACCGAGGACGCTGGTATCCTTACAGCAGAGGAGAGATGTCAATGGCACAGGAACTCAAACCATTTTCCTGGCAAAGGATGATTGAAGCCGTGGAAGCTGTTCGAGAACGAGCATTGCGAGCGACGGCCGCGCTGCGTGACGCAGGGATTCCGTATGCTGTTGCCGGTGGAAACGCGGTTGCGGCTTGGGTTTCCCGAGTCGACCGGGCGGCCGTTCGGAACACTCAGGACGTCGACATTCTGGTTCGGCGAAGTGACTTCGACGCGGTCAAGGTGGCACTTGAAGGTGTCGGTTTTGAGCACCATGAGTTAATGGGCGTCGATTGCTTCATTGACCTGCCGGACGGAGGCCCGCGTGACGCCGTGCATTTGTTGTACGCTGGCGAGAAGGTCCGAGAAACTTACCCCGTCCCATCGGCGGAGGTGACAGAAGTTGAATCAGCAGACGACTATGACGTCGTCACGCTGGAAGCACTGGTAAGTATGAAGCTGAACTCATTCCGCGACAAAGATCGTATGCACCTTCGCGACATGATCGGTGTCGGTCTGATCGACGAAACCTGGCCAGCTCGGCTTGTTCCCGAACACGGCGAACGATTGCAACAGTTGCTCGACGACCCGGATGGATAGGCTGACGACGCGTTGTTCCTTAGCCCGCCTGTTCCAAACGCTTCACGACGTCATCATGCCCCTGCGCCTTCGCGAACGCCAACGGCTGCGTCCATTCGTTGTTTTTCGGCAGCAGTGGGTTCGCGGAGCGGTTCAACAGCAAGTCGACGATCTTCAACCCGCCGTTCCACGCAGCGAGACCCAACGGGGTCGTTCCGGATTCATGATCGACGACGTCGATGTCCGCTCCGCGAGTGAGTAGCCAGTCGGCGCGTGCAGGCGTTTCATCGAAGGCGGCGTAGTGCAACCATGTCCGGCCGTACCAGTCCCGAGCATTCACATCGGCGCCATGGCTGATCAATTCGGCCAGCATTTTGTCTGATTTGGGAACGCGCCAACCTTTTGCCGGGTTAATGTTGCGAATGGCATCGGTCCCGAATCGGGCCACGTACTTCTTTAGCAGGTCAACGTCATCATGTTCGAGAATCTTGCCCAGCACATTGGACCACATGTCGCGGTTGGGAATGAACGATTCGTCGTCGAGGGCCGCGGAGATTTGTTCTTTTGTCTTGAGCTCCCATTCGCCAGGCATTGCTCCGTTTTGTTTGAGCAGTTCAACCGCTTCGACTTCGGCTTTGTTGTTGTCACCGTGTTGAGCAATCGAAAGACAGTTGCCGGACGAATCGACGTACGCGTCTGCATTGGCTCCGTGTGCAATCAACAGTTTCATCATCTCGATGTCGTGTCGCGTGGCGGCTTCAAAGAGAGCTCGGCCACTGCCGGCGCAATGTTCTGCAAGGTTGGGGTCGGCACCATGCGCGAGCAGCAGGCGCACCATGTCTATGTGGCCTCGGACGGCCGCGAGATACAGCGGGCTGCGGCGAGCCTGATTCAGTTGCTTCGCGAGTTCCGGTTGCTTGGTTAAGTCTGACTGCACTTGTTCGAGATCATTCAAAGCGACAGCGTTCGAAAACTCGTAGTCGGCTCCGCGATCGCGAAGTAGTTCGACGACCTGCAGCAGCGTGGTGCCAGAGTCGGGCTTGTGCTCTCCGCGGTAGTGATAGTCGCTGCCTTCGATCGCCAGGTGCAACGGCGTTTGCATGTCGGCTCGCCTGGCTTCGATATCGGCACCGGCGTCGAGCAATACTTCGATGACGGGCAGTCGCCGAGCCAGAATCGCTCGATGGATTGGCCGGTTGCCATGTTCGTCACCGATATTGATTAGCTTTGGATTGGCGTCGATCAGCTGTTTCACGTCAGCAACTTCGCCATCGACAATCGCCTGCCACAACGGTTCGTAACCGGGGTCGTAGTTGAACCGCTTCTGCATTTCGCCGACCAGCAGTGCATGAAGCTGGTCGAACCCGCGGTCCTTCGCAATCGGCAGAAGACTCTGCCACGAACTGTAGGTGAAGTTCGAATAGCCCGGATTGATGCCCGCGGCCAGCAATTCGCGGGCGACATCAATTTGGTTTTCGCGAACCGCGTAGTGTAGCGGTGATTCGTACCATACGAACGAATTCAGCAGCTTCGGTGTGTCACGAATGATCTGCTGCACCGTCGCCAGATCGCCGTTCGCCGAAGCGACAAACAACCGCCACGCGTCAGGCGAACAATTTTCAGGGCACTGTTTTGGTGTGAGCACGGTACTGTCCTTTGTCGTTGAAACTGTCTTTGCGCTGCCCGAGGCCAACTCTGCTTTCAATTTCGCGCCGTCAGCCTTAAGTAGCTCAACAATCGCCGTCAGCCCGCGTTCTTCAGCGAGCAGCAGCGGATGTGTTTCCGGAGGATCGTTTTGCATTGTCGACGCACCGCTTTTCAGTAGGAAACTGACGTATTCGGTGTGCCCTTCGACAACAGTCTGCGACAGCGCGGAGTGGTTTGATTTCGGATCGCGGGCGTTGATGTCCGCGCCGTATTCGAGGAACAGTTCAGCGAGTTCGATCAGTTCGCTCATCTGTGGCAGCTCAGGGTTTGGCGAGTAGCGATAGTTCTCAAGAAAGTTAGTCGCAAGGCTCCACAGCGGCGCGCCGGTGATCAGCTTGTTGTTCTGCTTCAGCCACTTAAGGTTCGCTTCAATGATGCCCCGGTATTCAATGTACGAACCGTCGCGATTGTGGCTGCGAATGGCCGAGTCGATCATTGCGTTGGCCAGTTCGACTGAGTGCATTTTCGGATGAACTGAAAAGCACAGCTGCGTCGTCTTCAGGTCGCCCAACCAGGCTGATGCTTGCGCGAGTACGTCGTACGTTGGTTTCTTTTGCCCTCGTCCGTAGACGTGGCGGATCGTGTCGGCTTCGTCCCGAAGCAAGCGTTCGATTTCGATGTGGTCGCGAACTCGAATCAGCGTGTGCAGAAATGGTTCAGCGCCAAGCGAACGCAGTCGGTCGTACAGCTTCTTCAGCTCAGCGGGGTTCTCAGTTTTTGGCGCGGGTGAACCGGTGCCGAACCCGCTTGGGTCGTACTGTGCGATTCGTTCTCGCAACAGATCAACCAGCGGAGGCACCGCGTTGCCATGCGCGTTGGGGCTGGCCCCGTGATCAAGCAACAGGTTTGCAATGTCATAGTGCCCGCGCGATGCCGCGTAGTACAGCGGCATGCTGAACTCCGGCGGCTTCTTAACACCCACGTTGGTCGCGTTCACGTCGGCTCCGTGATCGAGCAGCAGTTTCACGATTTCCCGATTGCCCAACAGGCTTGCTCGGACAAGTGGGTAACTGATCGTCCATTGATGTGCTTGCCGGGCGATGTCGGGGTTGTCGGCCAGGATCGCCGTTACACGATCGACGTCTTCCATCGCCGTTGCTTCCCAGATCGTCACCGGCGCACCTTTTTCGACCAGCAGTCTTGCCACGTCACGACGTTCCGGATCGGCCGAACCGTCGAGTATCGTTTGGATCACCGTGTGGCCGATGCGCGATCGAACCGTCGGGTCGGCGCCGCGTTCAAGCAGCTTCCGCACCAGAGACACGTGTCCTTTTTGTGCGGCATGGAAGAGTAATGTGTCTCTATTCTCTTCTGGCTTGCGTAATAACTCGGGCGCCGCGTCGACACGCGCAAGGATGTCATCTTCGATGATCTTCACAACATCGGCGTGCCCCATCGCCAGCGCGACACGTAGTGAGTTGAAATAGCTGCCGGTTGGTTGGTCATCGATCAGGTTCGAATCACCACCAATCTTCAAGAGCACGGCCACTGCCTGCGGTTGGTTGAAGAACGCGGCTACTTCGACCGGCTTCGTGTTGTACGAACCGGAGATGTCATGACCGTCGATAGTCTTCGTCCAGTTGTGTGGGTTGTCGACGATCAGCAGTTCCGGTTTCTCGTGGAGAATGCTCTTGATCGCATCGATTGCCCCGGCCCGCGCCGCTTCGCAAATACCAGCGGGCGTTGCTTCAAACTTTCCGCTGGTTGAATCGTTGCCGGATGGTCCGATGTTGCTCATTGCAGTTTCCTCTGATCTGTTTTCCGGGTCTTCCATCGTGCGTTGAAACGGTGCAAGTGCGATCACAACTGCAAGCAATGCGGCAGCCATGCACAGCAAGGCGATCGTGGATGCACTTCCCGTGTATTTCTTTGGCGGAGCCAGAACACGCTCTATCCGTTTGAATAACGAACCGCCATTTGCTGCGACGGCCAGCCGCGGAGCCATGTCCCCTCTGGCAGGGAAGTTGATGATGCCGTTGACCAACCATCAAGAATCTTCCGTAGACCGGGCGCCGGCCTCAACACCTCTGCGGGCGGTCACCCTATTTGTCGTCCTCCCGCTTTGGCTTTTGCCCACGGAAAACCATGATTCGTTTGGCTGCCAACAGCCTCCGGGCGACGTAGAGCTTGTGCAGTTCGCGGCCGACGTGAAGCTTTCCCTCAAGGGCACCGTTTGCGAGACGAACCTCGCCAGTTGCAGTCCAGTCGCCTTCCCGATCTGTGTGTTGCAAAATTGATTGCGAGGGTTCTGAGAATCCGTCGGGCAGGCGGAACGTGCTCGAATTGCGATGCGAGTCCAAACCCGCTTGGAGAATCCGCTCGCGTACGGAAGGGTCAAGACGCTTGGTTGATTCAAGCAGGTGGGCGCGAATCTTCGCGAGATTCTGTTTCTGTTGCTGCAATCGCTTGGCCAGATATACCGAATCGCAGAGATCTTCGAGTGCGCGAAGCACGTCCTGCGAGGGCGCACCTTCGTCGAAGCGGCCTTGCCACTTTGAAAAGTCGAATCGGAACGCCAGGATCGACGTCGGGGTTCGATTGGTTTCAAAGTTGAAACGTCTGAACGCCGCTTGTGCCGGAGCGGGAGACACATCGAACCAGATGCGGTTCTTCTCTACAGCGGCCAATAACTCCAATCCGGCGACCTCGGAGTAACCGGAAACTGAGTCAAGCTTCCAGCGAAATCCTGCGTCCGAGATGTTGTCGGGTTTAGGCATTCCTTCAAGCGGCAGCTTGTCGCCCGCGAATCCCGAGGCCCCAAAAAAATGTGGAACTGCTTCGGATGCGTCTATGCCTAAGGCAAGTTCACAACGCCCCTGCGATGCAGTGTGTAGCAACTGTCCAGGAAGACTGCTGTTGCCTGACAAACTCAGCAACAGCTTGCGGATTCTATTCGGGACGCCAAGGTGAAGTTCGGCCCATCCCCCCAGCTGCTGGGGGTCAGCTACAGATATGGCGGGGTGTTTCACAACCAACTCACGGAGCAGCTTGTGGAGTTCGGATCCCTTTACGCACTGGATTTTGATATTCGCGTCAAATCCGCCCTGCTTGGGCCCGGGCCATCGAGTCCGAAATTGGAGTTCATCAATATCGTCCGCAGCCATCCGCAGAAGTTCGAGCTTCAAGTCAGCGAGTGCCCTGCGGGCCCCGTAGCCATTGGCAGTTTCAGTATTACGTTGCTGTAGGAAAGTCGCCGAAGCACGTCTGACTTCACCGAACAATTCTTCTCGGAATGAGCCGGGTACCGCGGTGAAACGGAATTGGACAGTACGTTCATCGCGCGATGAGTCTCGCATCAGAGTGCGAATTTTTGCGGAGTTCACCGAAGAAACGGCCGCAGTGGACCCAAAGAGGGCCAAGCCATCTTCGTACACGACATGGTATGGCACACTGAAGAGTCCGCGTCGAAATTCGCCTTCGAGAATCGTCTTGGCAGCACGCTTCTTTACCGTAAATTCCAATCCCTCGTGTTCAGTTCTTAGAGCGCATTTCATTTTCGAGTAGCGCCAGGCAGGCAAATAGATTAGTTTTG